>CALOBV010000006.1:0-578750 GCA_942491535.1 uncultured Marinilabiliaceae bacterium | reverse complement strand
CGCGATATCAAGGAGCAAGCGCAGCGACGGCTCTGGGCTTTGATCCGGACAGCCATGGCTCTGCGAGATGGGCGGACCCCGCCGCTCTCACTGCTCAGGGCTATGGCTCCTTCGGTCGTCACACGCTGGGGTACTTGCCTGCGAGTGATGGGAGACAAAGGCGCGGTTCCCGTCACCTATGGCGGGGACCGGCATGAGTTGATCGTCGCGCCAACGCGCGGCGGCAAAGGTGTCTCGGGGCGCGATCCCCCGGTCTGCTTGAGCACCCCGGAAAGTACCGTTGTCCTCGACATCAAGGACGGCGAGCTTGCCCTGATCACGGCCAGATATCGCCCGCGACATCCTCGGCCAGCAGCTCGTCATGATCGACCCCTTTGACGTGGTGTTCGAGCAAGCTTGGAAGCCCTACCCGGTCATGCGTGTCAACCCGTGCGCCCCCATCTCCAGCCCTTCGGCGATGATGCCTTCGATGATGCGATGCTGGCGGCTGGACGGCATCGTCATCCCGGATGGCAGCTTACGCGACTCGCACTGGTCGAGGCGAAGCTGGCCAACAGGTCGCCGGTTCGCTGCTTCATGCAGCCGAGCATGGGCACGGCCAGCCTCAAGGCCGTCCAGTCGGGCCCCCCTGAAACGAGGGCCGCGACGAGATTCCGCAGCCTGAAATCGATCAGATGCCTGGCCTCGCCCTTTAGATCTGGTGAAGGCCGCTGGCGGGCGGATCGACAACAAGGAAGAGCGCGAGCTTTCCGGCGTGATTTCGACCGCGCACCGCAACACGCACTTCCTGGAAGCGCGCGAGATCGCGGAGTACCTCGGAAGGTCCATTGACTTTAGATCCAAGAAGCATCGGCGAAAACACAAGCCATCTACATCGTTCTGCCCGCGCGAAGGATCAGGCACGGCGCGAGCGCTTCCTGCGCGTGCTGATCGGCGCGCTGCATTGCGACCGATCACTACCCTGCCGCAGAAGCCGTCCCAAGTTCCGGTGATGTTCCTGCTGGAAGAAATGGCCACGCTGGAGCGCATGGCGATTATCGAGCAAAGCGGTCGGCCTCATGGCGGGCTCTCGGTATGCAGTTCGTCATGTGTGGTGCAGGACTTCACGCAATTGAAAGAGCTTTACAAAACCCGCTGGGAGAGCTTCCTCGCCAATAGCGCGCTGATCCAGTGCTTCGGCACGAATGACCGTTTCCACGGCGGATTCTCTCTCGGCGCTTTGCGGGCAGACAAGCCTGGGCAACTCAGCCTCGATAGCGCGATGGAGCGCGGGCGGCTGTTGGGCGATCCGGCCTTCCGATCAAGCTCGGACTCATCGATGCCGCGCCGCCTGATTACACCGGATGAGCTTATGAGCCTGCACCCGTCCGTGCAGGTCATCGCTCTGGCGGCTGCGCGGCCCGTCATTGGCTACCGCCCCGTCTATTTCCTTGAAAAGCGCTTCCGGGATAGGCGCGGCAAGCCGCTCTATGACATCCACCCAAGCCGCGCAGGCCAGCCGATCAACCGCGCGGTGGACTTCATCGCCCCTGGCCTCGCGCTCGGCGCGTTGCTTGGCGACTATCTGAGTGTGGGGTGAGGCCATGGGAAAATTCTTCATCCTCAGCGCGGCCAACATCGTCTTCGGCGCCGCCGCGCTCGCCATCCTGCTACGTGGAACCATTAACCTGCCGCTCTTCCATCCGTATTTTGCGCAAGGGATTGGACTGGTCGGGCCTATCCCGCTGCTGGTCTCTGCGCTCTGGAGCGCCGTGAAGCTCTGGCAGGTGAGGCAGGTCTCGAACCTGCGCAAGGTCGATTTGCCGGACATCTCGGACGCGCTGGCGCGCGGCGATCATAACCCTCAGCGCAACGTCGCTTATGGCCCTGCCGCGCCAGAGTTGCTGGCGCGGGGGTTGATCTGGATGGCCGTGTTCGCCCTGCCGGTGTGGCTCGGCTGGTCGCTGCCCTTCCTTTGGCCTGCCCATGCTCTATGGCCTCTGGGCAATGCTGCGGTGGATGTTGTGACGGTGATGATGGCGAGCGAGCTTTCCATTTGGAAAGTTGCAAGGAAACCAAAAAAGCCCCGAAGCGCGGCGGCGCTTCGGGGCTTTTCGTTCACTCGGGATCGGGAGTTGGAGGCGGTGATGCCTTCGGACGCTCCATGGAAGGCGGCAATACAGCTCGATCAGGCGCACGCGGTTGTAAGTGATCGGGCTGGCGTAGCGCCTGGGCGCGGTGCCGCAGGGCGCGGTCTCCAGGAAGAGCCCCATCCAGCGGTTGCCGACATCGGGGAACATCTCGAAGATTTCGTCGTGACGGAATGGGCGCTGATCGGGGAAGTACAGCCGACCGTCCAGGTCCTCGATCTCGACCAGAACCCGCCGCCAGGCGGCGTAGGAAGCCGATTTCCTCGTGCATGGCGCGGGCGAACCAGATGCGTTCACGGTAGAGGCGGCGGTTGGCGATGTGGTGATCGGCCAGAACAGTGATCTTGTCGTCCTTTGTATAAGCGGTGTCGAACATGCGTGAGCTTTCTCTTGTGTCTATGATGTCCTTGGGGTTGCTTCCGTGGGGCTTGCTTTCGTCATCGTCCTACAGCCACGTCCTCTTTCTTCCGGCGGGGGCGCTTGCCCGTGCTGGGATGGATGTGGGATGCTTCTGGAAATTTTCCGATTGGGTTAGGGAAACGGGGCTAGCTGAGTGAAGAAACACTGGTCTTTCAAACGTTTATGCAGCACTTTTCTTTGCCGTTTTGTGCGGTGAAGAACCGCTACTGCATTGGCTCGAAGCTACCGGGCAGCCTTCCGGGCGCTTGTGCCCGGGCTACTTTACAGGAGAGAAGACGGAAGAGGCGGCCGGGGGCCTCAAGCTCTCGCCAGCCACGGTCAAGAACCTGTACCGGCGCATCACCTACCGGCTGATTGATGACTTCGAACTCTTCAGCTTCTACCGGGAATTGCTCACCGACTGCTTTGAAACCGGCGGGCGGCGCACCCAGACGCTCAAGCGCTGCCTGTGGGAATGCCCCGGCGACAAGGGTTATGGTGGCTTGCGCGACCGTGACCTCTGCGCTGAATGCCCCTTCGCAGTAGGGTCCAGGATTTTCTGGACAATGATCACATGACGCTTGCCATGTATTTCTCGCGCCGTTCGCTTGCGCCTCTGACATCGTTCAGCTTCGTCAACCGCGCTGCCTATATATGGGCAACAGCGCTTCACTCTACGGCCCAACCGAAGAACGCCGCCGCCGGAGCGCGCGGTTTATGGCCAATCTCAAGGCAAGGCCTCTTGGTTCAAAGGGCTCAAGGAGCGGATCTGCGAACCGCTACGTGAACCTGAAAGGCGTACGGCCCCTCTGGTATGTCGCCAGCCATGGAGAGGCGTACCACCTCCCAGACCATGAAATGATGTGAGGGCGGGTTTCAGGGATGTTTCGGGCAGGTTTCAGGTTCGACTGCCAGCAATACCCCGCCGATTGTCAAAAGCAAAGAACCATCGTCGCCAGCTTCTTATCATCGAAACAAGATGATGCGCTGAAAGCGCCATGCCCAGACGAAGGGAGGAACTGCAAGCAAGCCCGCCAGCGCCAAAAATTGCGCAGGGGCGCATAGATTATGCTAAACTTAAGACCGGATGAAGGAGAACCAGTATACTCCTGCCTTGAGCCGTATGAAGCGCCGGGCAAGCATCGAAACTCAAGGCTAACGATATTGAAAACCAAGGGCACGGTTTAACCGGCGCGCTTGCGCCCCAAAGCGTGGGTCCACGCAGATGGGCCAGGTGTTGATGAGTAAGAACGGTTTGATGATGCGCGGGGGGCTGCCAGCGCTTTGGGATTTGCCCTCGAAGCAGATGGACCTGGCCTCGATTGCCGGTTCGACATCGAGCGCTACAAGGAAATGATCGATGGTGCAGATTATAGCGATGAGCAAAAGGAGCAGATTGTTCTGGCGCTCCTGCATATCGGGCAAGTCTTCCGACATGGGCTTCGGGCTGGATATGACTGGCCAAGCCTGTGGACAACTTTGAAGAATGCGAGGATGACTCCTGCCGCCGCGCGCCGCGGATATGAAATAGCTCGCAGGCGGTCACCCTGACACAAGTTCAACCTGTGCGCGGCCTAGAGCCGCTAGACAAGGAAGGAGTCATGAAGATGTAGCAAGGCACATTGAGGCGGGCGTCAGCGCCTGATCTACTGCCGCGTCACACTCCGGACAAGAAGCAGAAGACGCAAGGTCACGGCCTTGAGCCAGGAGCACCGCTGCCGCCAGTACGCCGAGCAGCACGGCTATGATGTCGAGATGGTGTTCCCTGACGATGTCACCGGGCGGCGTTGACTTCATGAAGCGGCCCGGTATGCGTGCGATGCTGGCCTATCTGGATGCCCAGAAGGGCAAGCCTTACGTTGTCATCTTCGATGATCTCAAGCGCTTTGCCCGCCACACGGAATTCCATATCAAGCTGCGCCGCGAGTTCGCGCAGCGCGGGGCGCGGGTCGAATGCCCTAATTTCAAGTTCGAGGATTCGCCCGAGGGCGTATTCGTCGAAACCGTGATCTTTGCCGCGCAAGGCCAGCTGGAGCGTGAACAAAACCGCCGCCAGGTGATCCAGAAGATGACAGCGCGCGTCGAGAAAGGGCTATTACGTCTTTAACGCGCCGGTCGGCTACCGCTACGAGCGTGATCGCGTGCACGGCAAGCTGCTGGTGCGCGACGAGCCCGTGGCCTCGATCATCGCAGAGGCCCTCGAAGGCTAGCCTCGGACGCTTTGGCTCGCAAAGCGAAGTCTTGCGGTTCTTTGAATCCAAGCCCGACTTCCCGAAGAGCGCGCGAACGGTGAAATGTTCGCATCACCAAGGTCAGAGAAATTCTCGAGCGCCCGACCTATGCCGGGCTGTATGGAGGCCCCCAACTGGGGCGTATCGCTTCGCAAAGGGCATCACGAGCCCCTGATCACCTTCGCCATCCACGAGCGTATTCAGGCGCGCTTGAAAAGGCGAATGCGCCAGCGCGCAAAGGACATCAACGAAGACTTCCCGCTGCGCGGCTTCGTGCTCTGCGATGGTTGCGAGCGAGCCTATGACCTCCTGCTGGTCGAAGGGGCGCAAGCAACTCTACCCTTACTATCTTTGCGACACGAAGGGCTGCGCCTCCAAGCGCAAGTCAATCAGGCGTGCCGATATCGAGGAAGGCGCAGAAGCGCTTCTGCGCGGCCTGCAACCCGCCAAGCAGCTCTACAAGCTCGCCAAGGCCATCTTCACCGACATCTGGGAATGCGCCGGACGAGGCGCATCGCCGCGCGCACCACGATTGAGACGCAGCTCGCGGAGACGAGCAAGCAGATCGATGCCTGCTGGTGGAGCGGATCATGGATGCGTCCAGCCCTGTCCGGATCGGAGCTTATGAGAGGCGGATCGATGAGCTGGAGCGCCAGAAGATCAATTGCGCGAACAGGCAGAGCAAATCGGTGCCGCCACAAGGGACGCCTGAGCGAATTTATCGAACCGGCCCTGGCGTTCCTTGCAAACCCTTGGAATATATACCAACAAATGGCAGTTTCGCCCTCAAGCGAACGGTGCTCAAACTGGCCTTCGCGGAGCCCTTGAGATATAGCCGAAATGAGGGTTATCGAACCGCTGAAATCACCCTTTCCTTTCAAGGTGTTAGCGGATTTTCAATCCCCTAAAGTGCGGGATGGTGGAGCCAGACGGATCGAACCGCCGACCTCTTGCATGCCATGCAAGCGCTCTCCCAACTGAGCTATGGCCCCATCCAAGTCAGGTACCCGCATCCGCTGAGCCTGCGGTTTAGGGATTGCCGCGCTGGCGAGTGCAAGGGAAAAATCTTTCGCGCCGCGCACTTCCCGGGAAGCGCCGGCTCCGGTGCCGGCGTCAGGTCACGTCGTAGTCGTTGCGGCACCACATCCTTCAGGTCGTCAAGCGCGAACCGGTGTCGTCATCGTCGTCGTCGTCATCGTCCAGACTCGTCGTGCGAGACAGATCAACATCGTCCGTCTTCGAGCAGATCGACCTCATCATCCACGACGACATCGTCATCATCGTCCAACGACGTCAACGGTCTTGGCCGCGACCTTCTTGGCTGCGGCCTCGGTTGCGGACCGGACGATTTGCTGTTGGGGGTTTCCATCTCGACGACCTCGCCCGTGTAGGGGCTGATGATCAGGTCCCGGTTCAGGTCGTAAAAACGCTTGCCGGTGGTCGGGCACAGACGCTTTACACCCCATTCTTCTTTGGCCATGCGGATGTCCTCGTGCTCTGTCGTGCTGATCGGCGGGCGGTGCCATAAGCAGAACGGGTTGTCAAAGCCCTTTTCTCGTGGTGCTTGCGTGGCCGCAGCGGTCGTCACGAGCGATGCGACAGGAGGGCGACATGACAAACGATCCCGCCGTGTTCCCCGGCGTTGGCAGCCCGGCGATTGCCGACGTGCGCGGCGATACGCGCCGGCTATCGCTCGGGTGTCCTGGCTCGATGGTCGGGTGACGCTGACCGTGCCCATGCGGGCAACACTCGGCGCAGCGCGATGGCCTTTCTGTCGCGAGCATCGGACTGGTTGCGCAAGGCACTGGCCGGGCAGGCGGGCATGGTCGATGTGCGTCCCGGCACCGAGTGCCCCTGAGAGGCGCTTGACGCGTCCTGACCGGATCCGCGCCCTGCGGGCTGGCGGGCGTGTGATTGCTGGTGCCCGCAGGGCGCGGCGGTCCTGAAGGCGGCGGCGCAGGCGGTCCTCAAGCGCGCGCCCAGCGCAGGCTGCCCGGGCGAGTCGGCTTTGGCGCACCGGATCGGGACGCCGGGCAACGCGGATCCCTGCGCGACACGCGGTCGCGCTGGGGATCGTGCACCAGCGACGGTCGGCTGATGTTCTTCTGGCGGCTGATCATGGCCTCCGCGGAGGTGCTGGATTACGTCGCCGCGCATGAGTCGCGCATCTGCGCGCAGATGAACCATTCGCCCGCGTTCTGGGCGATCGTGGCGCGGATCTGCCCGGCCCATTTCGATGCGCGGCACCGGCTCGAGACTGCAGGGCCAGCTTGCACCGGTATCGGTTCACCGATATGCGCTTCTGCACGGGCATTGAGATCACTGCTGGGCCATGCGCGCGACCCGCCCCAGACCGGCCCCGGCGACCCCGTGCCCATGACCGGGTCTATCGGACCTTGCGCGCCCGATCATGCACGGCGAAATGCCGCCGGGACAGTCCCTGACCCTGCGCGGGCTGGCCTAACAATTCGCGGTATCTATGACCCCCGCGCGCGAGGCCGTGCGCCGCCTGGTGGCCGAAGGGGCGCTGACCCTCTCGGCCTCGGGGCGCATTTCGACGCCCGAGCTGTCGAACGACCGGATCGAGGAACTGGGCGCCATCCGCGCGCTGCTGGAGCCCGAACTGGCCAGCCCGCGCCCTGCCGCGTGCCCATAGCACGCTGATCCCTTGTCGGCGAGGATCTTCACGAAGCCCTCGCCCTGGAACACCGCCTTGGCCCGGCCGTTGCCCATGAAGCTGAACTTGCCGACCTTGTAGGCCTTGCCCGCCTCCTTCAGCTCCTCTTCCGTCTTGCCCACGCTGGCGACCTCCGGCGTGGTGTAGATCACGCCCGGGATCACGTCGTAGTTCACATGCCCCGCCTGGCCGGCGATCTTCTCGGCCACCATCATGCCCTCGTCCTCGGCCTTGTGGGCGAGCATCGGGCCTTCGGTCACGTCGCCGATCGCCCAGATCCCCGGCACGCTGGTCTGACCGTTCTTCGACGCCACCTGGCCGCGCTTGGTCATCTCGAGCCCGAGCCCGTCGAGCCCCAGCCCCTCGGTGAAGGGCTTGCGCCCCGTCGCCACCAGCACCACGTCGGCGTCGAGACTGGCTTCGCTCTCGTCCTTGCGCAGCTTGTAATGCACCGTCGCCTTGGTCTTCTTGGCGTCGACCGATTGCACCGCCGCGCCCATGACGAACGCGAGCCCCTGTTTCTTCAGGATCCGCTGCAGCCCCTTCTGCACCTCGGCGTCCATCCCGGGCGTGATGTGGTCGAGGAACTCCACCACCGTCACCTTGGTGCCGAGCCGGGCGTAGACCGAGCCCATCTCGAGCCCGATCACCCCGGCCCCGATCACCACCATCGAGCGCGGCACCTTCGCAAGCGACAGCGCCCCGGTCGAGCTGACCACGACCTTTTCGTCGATCTCGACACCGGGAATGGACGACGGCTCCGAGCCCGACGCGATCACGATATTCTTGGTGTAAAAATAGTCGGTGCCGACCTTCACTTCGCCCACGGCAGGCACACTGGCCCAGCCCTTGATCCAGTCGATCTTGTTCTTCTTGAACAGGAACTCGATGCCCTTGGTGTTCTGGCCGATCACGTCGTCCTTGTAGGCGAGCATCTGTTTCCAGTCGACGCTCGGCGCCTTGCCCTTGAGGCCCATGGCGGCGAAGTTGTGCTCCGCCTCATGCAGCTGGTGCGAGGCGTGCAGCAGCGCCTTCGACGGGATGCAGCCGACGTTGAGGCAGGTGCCGCCCAGCGTCTCGCGCCCCTCGACGCAGGCCGTCTTGAGCCCGAGCTGGGCGCAGCGGATCGCCGCCACATAGCCGCCGGGGCCGCCACCGATCACGATCACGTCGTATTTTTCCTGTGCCATTGGATCCTCCTTTGGCCGAATATCCTGTGCACGGCATGTGCACGCCTTGCGCACGATGCGCACATCTCATCACGTTTGCCGGTGCTCGGACCGGTTCAGAACCTCCGCCCCGCAGTCGGGACAGGTGAGGCGCCCCGCAAAGAACGGGCGCGCCGTTATCTCTTCGACCAGCCACGGCCCCGGTTTTTTCAGGGTCACGTAAGACGGCCCCTGTCCGGGCTTGGTGTGCGGGCCGATCCCGACCACGAACACGACCTCACCGGTCTTGCCACAGCCTGGGCAGCTCAGCGACCTTGGGGTCGAGATAGGCCACGCCCGGTCCCGGCTCAGTCCGACCCGCCGCCCGTCGCCCGCCGCACCGCCGCTCTGCGGACGGGTCAGGACGAAAGCGAGCACCAGGGTCGCCGCCACATAGGCCCAGGCGGCCCAGATGAACCACGCCCCCACGCCGACAGCCACGAAGATGTAGGCGGCGACGATCACGATCACCGACCGGATCGCCCAGATCTTGAGCTTCGCCTTGCGGCTCGGCATCAAGCCGGAAAGTGTTTCAAGTGGGTTTCATGACATCGTTCCTTGCGTGTTTTTTCGCCGCGCCAGGTACCACGGGATCAACATGTGCAACCCGACCATGAAGAGCCCGAACACCCCCACGGTGACGTATTGCGCCCGGGGTGTGACCTCGCTGCCAACCACTGGCTCGAACAGGACAACCGCGTTGGCATAGATCAACGCCGTCACCCCGACCAGCGCCCAGCCCAGCGCCACCTGCCGCGGCCCGTCCCGCCACATCTCCACGATCAACCAGGCCGATACGCCGGAGGCCAGGATCCCGAGGAACGTCACCCCCGGGTCGTAAGTCTTCTCCGGGGCGGTCAGGCTCAAGACCGTGCCGAAGATCGAATAGGCCAGCAAGACGGTGATGAGCCAGATCGGGAAGGGGCGACGGAGCTTCTTGAAAGCCTCGCGTTTTTCCGTCTGCCCGGTCTCGCGCGCGCGGATGTCTGCGATCTTCTCGCGCATAGCCTGGCGCCGCGCCCGGGCTTTCCCGGCCGTGGCCTGGAAAGCCTCGCTCGCGACGAAGGCTGTGAGCTCCGGTCGCACGCGCGGAAAATCCCGGACCAACGCGACCACCTCCTGGTCGACGCCACCGCCGAACACCTGGCGGTCACGCACCAGGATGTCGGTGATCTCGTTGTCTCCGGGCCTTCCGTTCGCCATGGATCACAGATCCATCAGCAGACGCTGCGGATCTTCCAGCGCTTCCTTGACGCGCACGAGGAAGGTCACGGCCCCCTTGCCGTCGACGATCCGGTGGTCGTAGCTGAGCGCCAGGTACATCATCGGGCGGATCACGATCTCGCCGTTCACCACCACCGGGCGGTCCTGGATCTTGTGCATGCCCAGGATGCCCGACTGCGGCGGGTTCAGGATCGGCGAGGACATCAGCGAGCCGTAGACGCCGCCGTTGGAGATGGTGAAGGTGCCGCCCTGCATCTCGGCCATCGACAGCTTGCCGTCGCGGGCTTTGCGGCCCATCTCGGCGATCGCCTTTTCGATCCCGGCGAAGCTCATCGAATCCGCGTCGCGGATCACCGGCACGACCAGGCCCTGCGGCGTGCCCGCGGCCACGCCCATGTGGACGAAGTTCTTGTAGACGATCTCGTTGCCGTCGATCTCGGCGTTGACCTCCGGCACCTCCTTGAGCGCATGCACACAGGCCTTGGTGAAGAACGACATGAAGCCGAGGCGCACGCCGTGCTTCTTCTCGAACTCGGCCTTGTACTCGTTGCGCAGCGCCATCACCGCCGACATGTCCACCTCGTTGTAGGTGGTCAGGATCGCGGCGGTGTTCTGCGCGTCCTTCAGGCGGCGGGCGATGGTCTGGCGCAGGCGGGTCATCTTGACCCGCTCCTCGCGCGCGGCATCCTCGGCCGGGCTCGGCGCCCGAGGGCGCGGCGGCGGCGCCGACGGCGGCGGCTTCGCTGCGGAGGCGGCCGCAGCCGCGGCTTTCGCTACATCGTCCTTCATGATCCGCCCGTCGCGGCCGGTGCCTTGCACCTGGGCCGAAGTGAGACCGGCCTCTGCCATCGCCTTCTTCGCCGACGGCGCGTTTTCGATGTCCTTTGCGCCTGCGGCGGGCGGCGCGGGCGGCGGCGGCTGCGCCGCCTGTCCGGCCTTCACCGCTCCACCGGCACTGCCGGTCATCACCGCGAGCTTGCCGCCCGCCTCGACCGTCGCGCCCTCGCCAGCCAACACCTCCGCAAGCACGCCCGCCATCGGCGCGGGCACTTCCACGCTCACCTTGTCGGTCTCCAGCTCGCACAGCATCTCGTCGGCCTCGACCGCGTCGCCCGGCTTCTTGAACCAGGTCGAGACCGTCGCCTCGGTCACGCTCTCGCCCAGCGCCGGCACCATCACGTCGACCGCTGCCGCCACCGGCGGGCGCGGGGCAGCGGCGGCCGGCGGCCGGCGGGGGCTTTGGCCGTCGCCGGTCGCCGCGGCGGCGGCGCCGCCCCGCGCCCGCCTTCGGTGAGCGTCGCCAGCAGCGCATCGACGCCCACGGTCTCGCCTTCCGGCGCGATGATCTCGCCCAGCGTGCCGGCCGCCGGCGAGGGCACTTCCACCGTCACCTTGTCGGTCTCCAGCTCGCAGAGCATCTCGTCGGCTTCGACCCTGTCGCCGGGCGCCTTGAACCAGGTCGCCACGGTTGCTTCGGTCACGCTTTCGCCCAGCGTGGGCACTCGAACTTCAATGCTCATGGGGTCAATTTCCTTTGATCGTCAGCGCATCGTCGATCAGCGCTTCCTGTTGTGCTTTGTGCTGGCTCATGAGGCCGGTTGCGGGAGAGGCGGAGGCCGGGCGGCCGGCGTAGCGCGGCCGGGCGCCGGTCTCGCGGATCCGGCCCAGCACCCATTCGATGTTGGGCTCGATGAAGGTCCAGCCCCCCTGGTTCTTGGGCTCTTCCTGGCACCAGACCACGTCGGCGCCCGGGAAGCGTTCGAGCTCGCGCACCAGGCTCAGCGCCGGGAACGGGTAGAATTGCTCGACCCGCAGGATGTAGACATCGTCGATCCCGCGCGCGTCGCGCGCTTCGAGCAGGTCGTAGTAGACCTTGCCCGAGCACATCACCACCCGCTTGATCTTGTCGTCCGCCACCAGCTTGGTCTCGGACTTGCCGGTGCGGTGGTTCTCATCCGCATCGTCCCAGAGCACCCGGTGGAAGGACGAGCCCTCGACGAAATCCTCCGTCTTCGACACCGCCAGCTTGTGACGCAGGAGCGATTTCGGCGTCATCAGGATCAGCGGCTTGCGGAACGAGCGGTGCAGCTGCCGGCGCAGGATGTGGAAGTAGTTGGCCGGCGTCGTGCAGTTGGCCACGATCCAGTTGTCGCCGCCGCACATCTGCAGGAAGCGCTCGAGCCGGGCGGAGCTGTGTTCCGGCCCCTGGCCCTCGAACCCGTGCGGCAGCAGCACGGTGAGGCCCGACATCCGCAGCCACTTCGACTCGCCCGACGAGATGAACTGGTCGAACATGATCTGCGCGCCGTTGGCGAAATCGCCGAACTGCGCCTCCCAGATCGTCAGCGCATTGGGCTCGGCCAGCGAATAGCCGTACTCGAACCCGAGCACCGCGTATTCCGACAGCATCGAGTCGATGACCTCGTAGCGCGCCTGGCCCTCGCGGATGTTGTTGAGCGGGTAGTAGCGCTCTTCCGTCTCCTGGTTGATGAAGGCCGGAATGGCGGTGCGAGAAGGTGCCGCGCGTGCTGTCCTGGCCGGACAGCCGCACCGGGTAGCCTTCGAGCTGCAACGACCCGAAGGCCAGCGCCTCGGCCGTCGCCCAGTCGAAGCCCGCGCCGCTCTCGAACATGCCCTTCTTGGCCTCGAGCATCCGCCCGACGGTCTTGTGCAGGTCGCAAAGCCCTCGGGCGCCCGGGTCAGCGCGCGCCCGATCTCGGTGAAGGTCTCGGTCGAGATCGCGGTCTGACCGCGCTGGTATTCCTCGCCCTGGCGGTTGAGGTGCGACCAGCGGCCGTCGAGCCAGTCGGCCTTGTTCGGCTTGTACTCCTTCGAGGCCTCGAATTCCTCGTTGAGGGTCGCCTGGAAGGCGGTCTTCATGTCCTCGATCTCGCCCTCGGGGATCAGCCCGTCCTTGACCAGCCGCTCGGTATAGAGCTGCAGCGTGGTCTTGTGGGTCTTGATGTTCTTGTACATCAGCGGGTTGGTGAACATGGGCTCGTCGCCCTCGTTGTGCCCGAACCGCCGGTAGCAGAAGATGTCGATGACCACGTCCTTGTGGAACTTCTGGCGGAACTCGGTCGCCACCTTGGCGGCATGCACCACCGCCTCCGGGTCGTCGCCGTTGACGTGGAAGATCGGCGCTTCCACCATCAGCGCGATGTCGGTCGGATAGGGCGACGAGCGCGAGAAATGCGGCGCCGTGGTGAACCCGATCTGGTTGTTCACGACGATATGGATCGTGCCGCCGGTGCGGTGGCCGCGAAGGCCCGAGAGGCCGAAGCCCTCGGCCACCACGCCCTGCCCCGCAAAGGCCGCATCGCCGTGCAGCAGGATCGGCAGCACCTGGGTGCGCTCGGTGTCGTTCAGCTGCGCCTGCTTGGCGCGCACCTTGCCCAGCACCACCGGGTTGACCGCCTCGAGGTGCGAGGGGTTCGCCGTCAGCGACAGGTGCACCTTGTTGCCGTCGAACTCGCGGTCCGACGAGGCGCCGAGGTGGTATTTCACGTCGCCCGACCCGTCGACATCCTCGGGCTTGAAGCTGCCGCCCTGGAACTCGTTGAGGATCGCGCGGTAGGGCTTCGACATCACGTTGGCGAGCACCGACAGGCGGCCCCGGTGCGGCATGCCGATGACGATCTCCTTCATCCCGAGATTGCCGCCGCGCTTGATGATCTGCTCCATCGCCGGGATCAGCGCCTCGGCGCCGTCGAGGCCGAACCGCTTGGTGCCCATGAACTTCACATGGCAGAACTTCTCGAAGCCTTCCGCCTCGACCAGCTTGTTGAGGATCGCCCGGCGCCCCTCGCGGGTGAAGGCGATCTCCTTGCCGTAGCCCTCGATCCGCTCCTTGAGCCAGCCGGCCTGTTCGGGATCGGAGATATGCATGTATTGCAGCGCGAAGGTGCCGCAATAGGTCCGCTTCACGATGTCGAGGATCTGGCGCATCGAGGCCATTTCGAGCCCGAGCACCTTGTCGAGGAAGATCGGCCGGTCCATGTCGGCTTCGGTGAAGCCGTAGTTGGCCGGGTCGAGCTCGGGATGCGCGGTTTCTTCGCGCATCCCCAGCGGGTCGAGATCGGCGGCCAGGTGGCCCCGGATCCGGTAGGCGCGGATGATCATCAGCGCGCGGATACTGTCGAGCACGGCGCGCTTGATCTGATCGCCGCTGACCTGAACACCTTTTTCGGCGGCCTTTGCCTTGATCTTGTCGGCCACCTTCTCGGGCTTGGGCTCGTCTTCCGGCCACTGGCCGTCGAGCGCATTGACGAGATCGCCGCCCGGCGTCGGCGGCCAGTCGGTGCGCGCCCAGGACGGCCCCGCCGCCTCGGCGGTCACGTCGCCGCCCGCATCCCCCAGTTCCTCGAAAAACGCCGCCCAGGCGGCATCCACCGCCTGCGGGTCTTTCGCATATTGGGCATAGAGCTGTTCAAGATAGGCCGCGTTGTGGCCCTGCATGAAGGAGCTCGCTCTGAACTGGTCGTTGGGGGACTGTTCGGTCATGGGTCTCTCTCATGGGCCGATGCGGGGCTGGACGGCCGGCGCGTCCTGTGTCGATCGACAACATGGGCCGTCGTCGTTGGTCTTTTCGGCTCGCGTCGGGACGGCCACCGTGCACGCTTGACCAGCGCGGCGGCGAGCGATCGCGGCATAGAACAGGATCAAAGGGAGTACGGCGACGATCCGGTCACACGGCATTGGCCGTCGATGTCGCAGGGCGCGATCGACGGCCTGCCCCATCGCGAGTCCGAAGATGCCGTCGTCGCGACGAGGAATGTCGCAAACCCGGCCAGGAGCCGTATCTGCGGCAGCGCGCGAACCAGCGCCTTGCGGCCGGTGTCCTGCATCCGCCGCGCAACCCGCTGCCAGCGCGGAAAGAACCGGACGAAGGACGTCCAGCCTCAGAACGGGTGCTTGCCGATCTCGTCCTCGACGGCAAAGCCGAAGATCACCCCGTCCAGCACGCTCGAGCCGGCGGTCTTCCAGCAGGCAAAATAGAGCCACCACTATTCCGGTCGCGTCGCGCGTACCCCGCAGCGTCACGAACTCGTGCAGAGCTGGTGCGGTGGCCGCGTCGAAACCCATCTCGGTCTTGTTCGTCCGTGTCGGCATTCGGCGGCGGTGACCGCCTCGTCCGGCTTGCAGCAGTCCGGCGCGGTGTCTCATGGTCGCCGAGTCGATGGCCTTGCTTGGCTTGGCGCGAGGATCCCCGAGCGCCTCTCGCGCACCAGAAGGCAATGATCTTGCGTAGATGCCGTCAGACCGATCACCAGTGCGGCCAGCCCCAGCATCCCGGTTTGCTGGCCATGAACAGTACCGCGACACCGCCTCGTGAGCCGCTCGGGAGCGGCACCGGTGTTCTCGAGAGGACAGACCTAGATAGCGCGACCAGACCGCGACCGAAGGCCGAACAGACCGAGCAGCGCGGCAATCGCGGGCAGCAGGACGTCTGGGCGACGGCCGCTGTCCTGCTCTTGTCGCCGCCGCGCGCCAGAACAGAAGCAGCGGTCACAGTCTCGACACGACGGCGCGCAGCCGTTGGCGACGACCTCGTCGGCTGCATTGGTCACGGTGGTGGCAGGCGGCGGATCTGCAAAGCGCGTAATCCATCAGGTCGTACCGCCCGTCTTCACGCACTACAGGTAGATAAACCCCGTGCTCGGGGCGAGACGAGTGCCATGTCGCTTTTGGTCCCATTGCCGGTCCGCGTTGCGGAAATCGCCCGCCCGCTACGTGTCACGCCACGTACCGTTACTCGATGGCCTTCAGCACCGCCTCGCCCAGCGTGGCGGGGCTGTCGGCCACGACGATCCCGGCGGATTTCATCGCCTCGATCTTGTCCTCGGCGCCGCCCTTGCCACCGGCGACGATGGCGCCCGCATGGCCCATGCGGCGGCCCGGAGGCGCGGTGCGTCCGGCGATGAAGCCCGCGGTCGGCTTCCAGCGGCCCTTCTTCTTCTCGTCGGCGAGGAACTGCGCGGCTTCTTCTTCGGCGGAGCCGCCGATTTCGCCGATCATGATGATCGAGGTGGGTCTCGTCATCGGCCAGGAACCATTCCAGCACGTCGATATGCTCGGTGCCCTTGATCGGGTCGCCGCCGATGCCGACGCAGGTCGACTGGCCGAGGCCCACGTCGGAGGTCTGCTTCACCGCCTCGTAGGTCAGCGTGCCCGAGCGCGACACCACGCCGACCGAGCCGCGCTTGTGGATATGGCCGGGCATGATGCCGATCTTGCAGGCGTCGGGCGTGATGACGCCGGGGCAGTTCGGGCCGATCAGGATCGACTTCGAGTCCCTCGAGCGCGCGCTTGACCTTCATCATGTCGAGCACCGGGATGCCCTCGGTGATGCAGACGATCAGCTCCATCTCGGCGTCGATCGCCTCGAGGATCGAGTCCGCCGCGAAGGGCGGCGGCACGTAGATCACCGATGCATTGGCGCCGGTCGTGGCGCGCGCCTCATGCACCGAGTTGAAGACCGGCAGGTCCAGGTGGGTGCTGCCCCCCTTGCCCGGCGTGACGCCGCCGACCATCTTGGTGCCATAGGCGATCGCCTGTTCGGAGTGGAAGGTGCCCTGCGAGCCGGTGAAGCCCTGGCAGATGACCTTGGTGTTTTCGTCGACGAGAACGGCCATGATGGTTCCTTGGTTTTCAGCCCTTCGGACGACGCTGGTGCCATTGTCGGATGCAGCCTTGCGCGGCTTCGCCCGGTCCCCGATCAGATGCGCGGATTTGCGGGTGATACGTCTTGCCGCGCAGAGCGTGCCTCCGCGTCGGAGCTCGACAGGGCCTCGGCGCTGCGATGACTTCAGTCAAGGGTCTCGCATGCGGCGCGACCTGTCGACCACGCCTGAGCCGGTGCGCCCGATCGGCCGGTGCGAGCCCGAGCGTGGCATCTCGCCATAGCGTTCAACCCGCACGGTCGTCCGGGGGGGCTGAAGATCTTGGTGTCGCGTGCAGCGCGCCACCTGCTCGGCGAACCCCGCCGCGCGAATCGGCGCGCGCTGCCACTCCGGCCAGCGCGATGCCGGCGAGACCGCAAGCGCAGATCGGTGGAGCGGCCTCCTCGAGCGTCATTGCGCTCGCCGGTTGGGCATCCCCGAGAGGCTGCACCAAGTTGGATGCGCACCGCGCATCGCTCAGCCCTTCACCGCTTTCACGATCTTCTCGGCACCGTCCTTGAGGTTGTCGGCGGCGATCACGGCCAGGCCGGAGCCGGAGATGATCTCCTTGCCCTTCTCGACATTGGTGCCCTCGAGGCGCACCACCAGCGGAACCTGCAGGCCGACCTCCTTGACCGCGGCGACCACGCCCTCGGCGATGATGTCGCAGCGCATGATGCCGCCGAAGATGTTGACGAGGATGCCCTTCACCTGCGGGTCCGAGGTGATGATCTTGAACGCCTCGGTGACCTTCTCCTTGGTGGCGCCGCCGCCCACGTCGAGGAAGTTGGCCGGCTCCGCGCCGTAGAGCTTGATGATGTCCATCGTCGCCATGGCGAGGCCCGCGCCGTTGACCATGCAGCCGATCTCGCCGTCGAGCGCGATGTAGTTGAGGTCGTACTTGGAGGCTTCGAGTTCCTTGGGGTCTTCCTCGGTCTCGTCGCGCAGCTCGGCGATGTCGGGGTGGCGGTAGATCGCGTTGCCGTCGAAAGCTGACCTTGGCGTCGAGCACCTTCAGATCACCGGCGTCGGTCACGATCAGCGGGTTGATCTCCAGCATCTCCATGTCCTTTTCGGTGAAGGCCTTGTAGAGCAGGCCCATCAGCTTCACGCACTGTTTGACCTGCTGGCCCTCCAGACCCAGCGCAAACGCGACGCGGCGGCCGTGGAAGCCCTGGTAGCCGGTGGCCGGATCGACGGAGAAGCTCAGGATTTTCTCGGGTGTCGAGGCGGCGACCTCCTCGATGTCCATGCCGCCCTCGGTCGAGCAGACGAAAGCTGATCCGGCTGGTCTGGCGGTCGACCAGAAGGGCGAGGTAGAGCTCGCGCTCGATGCCGGAGCCGTCTTCGATATAGATCCGGTTGACCTGCTTGCCGGCCGGGCCGGTCTGGTGCGTGACCAGCGTGCGGCCGAGCATCTTCTTGGCTTCCTCGGCGGCCTCCTCGACCGACTTGGCAAGGCGCACGCCGCCCTTTTCGCCGGCCTCGGCCTCCTTGAAGTGGCCCTTGCCGCGGCCGCCGGCGTGGATCTGCGCCTTGACGACCCAGAGCGGACCATCCATTTCGCCTGCCGCGGTCTTGGCCTCTTCGGCTCGGAGGACCACGCGGCCATCGCTGACCGGTGCGCCGTATTGGCGAAGCAGCGCCTTCGCCTGGTATTCATGAATGTTCATGAAAACTGTCCCCTCGTCTGCTGCGTTGTCGCCTCCGGTCTAACATCATTCCGGGGAGGGCAGAAACGCCAAAAAGTCGCATTAACGGTATCTGCGGCAATTAACTGACGTTTGTGATCACGCAGTAAAAAACTGTGATCACAAAAGCAAATCCCTCGGTTTGCCTGATCGCATAGCCGGGATGACGGGCCCCGGTTCGCCAGCATCATCTGGGTTTTGCTGCGGATTTCCGAAACATCACGCGCGGAAAAGCAAACGGGCCAGGGCAATGCCCTGGCCCTTCCGGCAAACCCCCATTGCGGCGCGCCGGCGCGCCATGGCTGTCGGCCGATCAGGCCAGCGAGGTGTCGATGCCCTTGCAGGCCTCGACAAGGCCCTTCACGGCCTCGATCGAGTTGTCGAACATTTCCTGTTCGTCCTTGGTCAGCTTGATGTCGATGACCTTCTCGACGCCACCGGCGCCGATGATCGTGGGCACGCCGACATACATGCCGTTCAGGCCGAATTCGCCATCGCAATAGGCGGCGCAGGGCAGCACGCGCTTCTGGTCCTTGAGATAGGCTTCGGCCATCTCGATGGCGCTGGCGGCCGGGGCGTAGAAGGCCGAGCCGGTCTTGAGCAGGCCGACGATCTCGGCGCCGCCGTCGCGCGTGCGCTGCACGATCGCGTCGAGCTGGTCCTGCGTGGTCCAGCCCATGGAGACCAGGTCGGGCAGCGGGATGCCGGCGACCGTCGAATAGCGCACCGACGGCACCATCGTGTCGCCATGGCCGCCCAGCACGAAGGCGGTCACGTCCTTCATCGAGACGTCGAATTCCTCGGCGAGGAAATGGCGGAACCGCGCGCTGTCGAGCACGCCGGCCATGCCGCAGACCTTGGCGTGGGGCAGGCCGGAGAACTTCTGCAGCGCCCAGACCATCGCATCCAGCGGGTTGGTGATGCAGATCACGAAGGCGTCGGGACAATTGTCGCGGATGCCTTCGCCCACGGATTTCATCACCTTGAGGTTGATGCCCAGCAGGTCATCGCGGCTCATGCCGGGCTTGCGGGGCACACCGGCGGTGACGATGCAGACATCCGCGCCGGCGATATCGGCGTAGTCCTTGGTGCCGCTCATCGCGGCGTCAAAGCCTTCGGACGGGCCGGACTCGGCGATGTCGAGCGCCTTGCCCTGGGGCAAACCTTCGGCGATATCGAAGATGATGACATCCCCGAGTTCCTTCATCGCGGCCAGATGAGCCAGTGTTCCCCCGATCTGTCCCGCACCAATCAGCGCAATTTTTGGTCTTGCCATGGTTTTTCACTCCGGTCCTTGGCTTTTGTTGCGGTTGGGGTAGAGCGATTAATACTATCGTGCAAGGCAGGGGCAGCGCGGCAAACGGAAGCAAAGCGCCGCCAACGAGGTGAACGGAGAGACAAATGCCAAGACCCGTACTGCTCATTGCCCTGCTGGCCGTGACCGCAATGGTCGTGACCGGCTGCGGCCGCAAGCAACGCAACAACCAGACGACCAGCACGACCGTCTACAACACAACGGTCGGCGAGGAACTGACCCAGTTGCAGGCGGCCTTCGCCTCGGGCGCGATCAGCGAAAGCGAATACAATCAACAGCGGCGGGCGATTCTCCAGCGCGGCAGCTGATTTCTTTCGGCGCGGGGCGCGGCGATGATCTGGGATCCCGCGGCCTTCACCATCGCCGTCATCGGTGTGTTTCTCGCCGGTGTGTCAAAGGCCGGGTTCGGTTCGGGTGCGTCCTTTCTGGCGACCCCGCTCCTGGCGGTTTTCGTGCCCCCGTCGGTGGCGCTTGCGGTCCTGCTGCCGGTTCTCATGGCGATCGATCTGGCCAGTCTGCGACCCTATTGGCGGCGTTGGCAGCCTGAAGCGGCCGTTTTGCTCTGCATCGGCGCGTTGCCGGGCGTTGTGATTGCGGCGCTGGTCTTACCGGGCCAGCGATCCGGACCTCATCCGGCTGTTGATCGGGGGCATCGCGCTTGGTTTTCTGGGCTTCCAGATCGCGCGGCCTCTGGGGGTTCTGACCGGATCGGACTGGCAGGCGCCGCGCTGGCTGGGGCTGATGGCCGGGGCGATTGCCGGTTTCACCAGCTTCGTCTCCCATGCCGGCGGCCCGCCCGTCTTGGCCTATCTGCTGCACCGCGAGATGACCAAGACAGAGTTTCAGGCCACCACCGTGCTGGTGTTCTGGCTGGTCAACATCGCCAAGCTGGGCGGCTATACTGCCCTCGGCATGTTCGATGCCAGCCTGCTGGGATGGTCGGCGGCCCTGATCCCCTTCGCGCTGCTGGGCGCCTGGGTCGGGCTGAAGGCACACCGGGCGGTGCCCGAGGCGCTGTTTTTCGGCGTCACCTACGTGCTTCTGGCCGTTGCCGGCGTCAAGCTCGTGATCGACGCTCGGACCTGAGCGGCCGCGCGCGGAAACCCCGTGCGCCGCCCGCTGCGGCGGTCAGACGTCTTCGCCGCGCGCGCGTTTTTCGTCGAGCGTCTCGTAGGCCTGGCCGCTGGCGACCAGGCAGGTCTGTCCGCTCGGCATGGTGACGGTGATCGTCCAGGTGCCGGTCTCGTCGCTGGCGAAAACCTCGACCAGCGAATTGTTGGCGCCAAGCCCGATGCTCTGCCGGGTTTCGCCGTAGCTGTCCTGCAGTTTTTCGATCACCTGGTCACGTTCGGCGCAGTTCGCAGGTGTCTCGGCATGGCCGGCGCCCGGCAGGGCAACGGACAGTCCGAGGACGAGCGTGAGGGCAATGGGGGGTAACGGGATGTATCATGGTCCTACCTTTCCTGAAGGCGCGGGTCCCTGCCGGGCTCACCCAGGTCGCTTTGCGCGCTCTGGCGGCAAGGGGCCTTTGCCCCTTGGTACAGCGGTGTCGGACCAAACTTTCCGCTTATCCGTGGCGGCCAGCCACAGCGGACCTCCCGATGCCCGACGATCTTCAAAGCCTGCCGGTGATGCGCGAACAGATGGTTAATCCGCCGCACGACAAGGCCGGCCCTGTGACGAAATTGTTCCCCGCGGTTCCGCGGTCTGACGATGCGGCATCTGGACGCTTGCCCTTCGATGAGGCCATAAGGCCACGTAATGCAACTGCAGCATCGAGGCACAGAATCATGGACGACCGCGCACGACCCTATCGATCGGTACTTTATATTCCGGGCTCCAAGGACCGCGCCATGGAAAAGGCAAAGACCCTCGCCGTGGACGCGATCATCTTCGATCTCGTAGACGCCGTGGCGCCGGATGAAAAAGCCAATGCCCGCAGCCTGTTGGCGCAAACACTGGCCGCCGGCGGCTATGGCAATCGTTTTCAGATGGTGCGGATCAACGGTTTCGACACCGAATGGGGCGCACCGGATTTCGACGCGATCGCCGCGATCGGGCCGCAGGCAATCCTGCTGCCCAAGGTCAACAGCGGCGAGGATGTCGCCGCCGTGGCCGAGATGCTCGATGGGCGTCCCGGTTGCCAGAACACCAGAATCTGGGCGATGATGGAGACCGCGCAAGGCATCCTGAACGCTGCCGAAATCGCGCGTGCACCTCGGATGGGTGGTTTTGTCCTCGGCACGAATGACCTCGCAAAGGAGCTTATGTGCAAATTTCGGGCAGATCGCGAACCGTTACTGACCTCGTTGCAGCTCTGTCTGCTGGCGGCACGCGCGGCGGGAATCGCTGCCGTGGACGGGGTCTACAACGCGTTCAAGGACGAGGAAGGCCTGCGGGCCGAATGCAGCCAGGGGCACGACATGGGATTTGACGGCAAGACACTGATCCATCCGGCGCAGGTCGCGGTTGCCAATGAGGTCTTCGCGCCCTCCGAGGCCGATATCGAACTGGCGCGCCGCCAGATCGCGGCGTTCACCGCCGCAACCGCAGCCGGGCAGGGCGTCGCTGTGGTCGATGGCAAGATCGTCGAGAACCTGCATATCGAGACTGCCGAGGCGACCCTCGCCAAGGCCGAGGCCATCGCCGCACTCAACGCCGAGGCCGCGTGATGGGCTGGTTGCTGCTGATCGCCGGGCTCGCGCTCTGGGCCTATGCACATTTCTTCAAACGGCTTCAGCCGGAAAAGCGCGCCGCAATGGGCGACAAGGGCAAGGGGATTGTCGCAGCAGCCCTCGTTGTCTCCATCGTGCTGATGGTGATCGGATACAAATGGGCACCCTTTGTGTCGATCTGGTATCCGCCCTCGTTCCTGACGCATCTGAACAACCTGCTGATGCTCGTCGCGGTCTATTTCTTCTTTGCCGGGCGTGCGGGCGTGTTCATCGCGACCAAGGTGCGCCACACGCAGCTGACCGGCGTCAAGGCCTGGGCGGTTGGGCATCTGTTGGTCAACGGCGATCTGGCGTCGATCCTGCTCTTTGGCGGGCTGCTGGGCTGGGCCGTGGGGTCGGTGATCCTGATCAACAAGTCCGAACCGACCTGGACCCGCCCGGATGCCAAAGGTGCCAAAGCCGAAGCGCTCTATGCGGCGGCGGCGCTCGGGATCTATGTGGTCATCGGGCTGGTGCATAACTGGCTCGGCGTCTGGCCCTTCGGCTAACCATGGCCGTGCTCTATCGTTTCCTGAGCGAGGACGACACCTCAGCTTTCTGCCACAAGGTGTCTGCCGCGCTGGAGGCTGGCTGGAAGCTGCATGGCGATCCGATCTATGCCTTCGACACTGCCCGCGGCGTCATGCGTTGCGGGCAGGCGGTGACCAAACATGTTGCCGGCTGCTATTCGGCCGACATGAAGTTGAGTGATCAGTGACGTCAGTAAAGGATATCGCCATGGCCAAGACCAATTCCGGCCGGTTTTTCGAGGATTACCAGATCGGGCAGGTGATCGACCACGCCGTGCCGCGCACGGTGTCGGGCGGTGAGCGCGCACTCTATCACGCGCTCTATCCGGCGCGCCACGCGCTCTATTCCTCGGACGAATTCGCGCGGGCCAGCGGTCTGCCGGCCAGCCCGCTCGACGATCTGGCGGCGTTTCATATCGTTTTCGGCAAGACCGTTCCCGACATCTCGCTGAATGCGGTGGCCAATCTGGGCTATGCAGAGGGGCGCTTCCTCAAGCCGGTCTATCCTGGCGACACGCTGCGGTCGCGCTCCGAGGTGATCGGGCTCAAGCAGAACTCCAATGGCAAGACCGGCGTCGTCTATGTCCGCTCCACCGGGCTGAACCAGAACGACGACGCAGTAATGGACTATGTCCGCTGGGTCATGGTGCGGAAAAACGATCTCGACGCGCCTGCGCCCGAGACGGTGATCCCGGAACTGGCCCCGGTCGTGGACCCCGCGACGCTGGCGATCCCCGAGGGGCTCGATTTCACCGGCTATGATTTCGCGCTGGCCGGCGAGCCGCATCGCTGGGGCGATTATGCGGTTGGCGAGACCATCGACCATGTCGACGGGGTCACGCTGGAAGAGGCCGAACACATGATGGCCACTCGGCTCTGGCAGAACACGGCCAAGGTCCATTTCGACGCCACCTTCCGCCCCGATGGCCAGCGGCTGATCTATGGCGGCCATATCATCAGCCTCGCCCGGACGCTCAGCTTCAACGGTCTGGCCAATGCGCAGATGATCGTCGGGCTGAATGCCGGGGCGCATGCCAACCCGGCGTTTTCCGGGCTGACGGTCAAGGCCTGGTCCGAAGTGCTCGACAAGGCCGAGACCCCGGCCCCCGGCGTCGGCGCTATCCGGCTGCGGCTGGTTGCGGTGACCTCCGAGGCCGAACCCTTTGCGCTGAAAGGCGACGACGGCAAATACCTGCCCGAGGTGCTGCTGGACCTCGATTACTGGGCTCTGATGCCGGTGTGAGGGCCTCCGGGCTTCTCCGGTGACTGAGCCGATGACCGGTGCGCCACACCTTCGCGAAGCGACAGCCGATGACCTTGCCGCGCTGCGCGCCCCGTACCGCGCGGCGTTCCCGGATGAGGATCTGATTGCATTGGTCGAGGAGCTGACCGGCGATCCGTCCACTCTGGTCGGGCTTGTCGCCACCGACCCAGACACCCGTGTGATCGCCCATGTTCATTTCTCCCGTTGTTCCGTCGCGGGCATGCCCGTGGCCCTGCTGGCACCGCTGGCGGTTTCACCTGTCCAGCAGCGTCAGGGGATCGGGCAGCAGATCGTGCGGTCCGGCTTCGATCACCTGACCAGCATGGGTCTTGCCCACGTCCTCGTGCTTGGGGATCCGGGCTACTACGCCCGGTTCGGATTTCGACGCGAAGACACTAACCTGCCGCCCTATCCGCTGCCGGACAGCTGGGACGGGGCCTGGCAAAGCCGCGCCCTCGGCGCGGCAGGGGTGCCCGCCCGGCGCGGGACGCTGGGCGTGCCCGGTCCCTGGCAGCGCGCGGCGCTGTGGCAGCCGTAGCCGAAGACCATCGAGGATGGAAGTTTTGTGATCACGATGATTTGCCCTGTGATCACAACGAACAGCAGAGTTCCAGATTGCGCCAATTGACCGCGCCTGTCGCCGGGGTTGTCGCGCTGACTCCGGCCCGAACGATGTTAAGACGTTGCCTGACGAGATAATTTGATAACCTCAGAGGGCGATCCATGGCTGACGTGAACCGGGGCAACCGGCCCCTTTCCCCGCATCTGCAGATTTACCGTCCGCAGATCACCTCGATCACTTCGATCTTTACCAGGATCACGGGCAACGCGCTGTTGTTCGGGGCGCTGCTGGTGGTGTGGTGGCTTCTGGCTGCGGCGTCCGGCCCGGAATACTTTGCCTTTGCCGATGGCGTGATCACATCCTTCCTGGGCGATGTGGTCATGCTGCTGTCGGTCTGGGCGCTGTGGTACCACACGCTCGCCGGGGTCCGGCACCTGATCTGGGACACCGGGCGCGGCTTTGATCTCAAGGATGCGGAATCCATGGCCTATGTGGTCATCGGTGGCTCCTTCGTGCTGACGCTCATCACCATCATCGCCGTCTGAGGGAGGACCCCATGGCCTATCTGACAGATCGCAAACGCGTCACCGGCCTCGGCGCCGCAAAATCCGGGACCGAACATTTCTGGGCGATGACCGTCAGCAGCTATGCGCTGCTGGTCCTGATCCCGCTGTTCGTGTTCACCTTCGGCCCGCTGCTGGGGGCCTCCTATGAAGAGGTCACGACGGCCTTTGCGCGGCCCTTCACCTCCCATCGTCGCGGGGCTGACGCTGATCGTCACCTTCCTGCATTTCAAGAACGGCGTGCGGGTCCTGATCGAGGATTACGTCCATGGCTATGCCCGTGAGGCGCTGATCATCGCGATGACCTGTCTCAGCTACGGGGCGATTGCCGTGGGCCTCTTCGCGCTCGTAAAACTCGCCCTGTGAATTTCCGGAGCAACTGACAATGGCAGCTTACGAATACGAAACGCACGAGTATGACGTGGTGGTTGTCGGTGCCGGCGGCGCGGGTCTGCGCGCCACGCTGGGCATGGCCGAACAGGGTCTGCGCACCGCCTGCGTGACCAAGGTTTTCCCGACCCGCTCGCACACCGTGGCCGCCCAGGGCGGCATCGCCGCATCCCTCGGCAACATGGGTCCGGACAGCTGGCAGTGGCACATGTATGACACCGTCAAGGGCTCGGACTGGCTCGGCGATGTCGACGCGATGGAATACCTCGCCCGCGAAGCGCCCAAGGCGGTCTATGAGCTGGAACATTACGGCGTGCCGTTCTCGCGCACCGAAGAGGGCAAGATCTACCAGCGTCCCTTTGGCGGGCACACCACAGAATATGGCGAAGGTCCGCCGGTGCAGCGCACCTGTGCCGCTGCCGACCGGACCGGCCACGCGATCCTGCACACGCTCTATGGTCAGTCGCTCAAGAACAACGCCGAGTTCTACATCGAGTATTTCGCCATCGACCTGATCATGTCCGAGGACGGCTCCTGCCAGGGCGTGCTGGCATGGAAGCTCGATGACGGCTCGTTGCATCTGTTCAACGCCAAGATGACCGTTCTGGCCACGGGCGGCTATGGCCGGGCCTATTTCAGCGCCACCTCCGCGCATACCTGCACCGGCGATGGCGGCGGCATGGTCGCGCGCCAGGGCCTGCCGCTGCAGGACATGGAGTTCGTGCAGTTCCACCCCACCGGCATCTATGGCGCCGGCTGCCTGATCACCGAGGGCGCGCGCGGCGAGGGCGGATACCTGACCAATTCCGAGGGCGAGCGGTTCATGGAACGCTACGCGCCGACCTACAAGGATCTGGCCAGCCGCGACGTGGTCAGCCGCTGCATGACGATGGAAATCCGCGAGGGCCGCGGCGTCGGCAAGGACGGCGATCACATCCATCTGCATCTCAACCACCTGCCGCCTGCAACGCTGGCCGAACGCCTGCCGGGCATCTCGGAAAGCGCGCGGGTCTTTGCCGGGGTCGATGTCACCAAGGAGCCGATCCCGGTTCTGCCGACGGTGCACTACAACATGGGCGGCATCCCCACGAATTACTGGGGCGAGGTGCTGAACCCCACCGCCGACAATCCCGACGCGATCGCGCCGGGCCTGATGGCCGTGGGCGAGGCTGGCTGTGCCTCGGTGCATGGCGCCAACCGGCTGGGTTCCAATTCGCTGATCGACCTGGTCGTGTTCGGCCGGGCCGCAGCGATCAAGGCCGGCGAGGTCGTCGATCCCAACGAGGCGAACCCCCGGGTCAATGTTGCCTCCGTGGAAAAGGCGCTCGACCGTTTCGACGGGCTGCGCCACGCCAAGGGGGCGACCTCGACCGCCAGCCTGCGCCTGTCGCTGCAACGCGCGATGCAGGAAGACGCGGCCGTGTTCCGGTCCTCGGACAGCCTGAAATCGGGCTGCGCGCGGGTCGAAAAGGTCTATGCCCTGTTCGACGATGTCGGCGTGACCGACCGGTCGCTGGTCTGGAACAGCGACCTGATGGAAACGCTGGAGCTGACGAACCTGATGCCCAATGCCCTGGCGACCATCGCCGGGGCCGAAGCCCGCAAGGAAAGCCGCGGCGCCCATGCCCAGGAGGATTACCCGAACCGCGACGACGAGACCTGGCGCAAGCACACGCTGGCCTATGTGAACGGTCAGGTAACACTGGATTACCGTCCGGTGCACCTGAACCCGCTCATGGGCCATAACGAGGGTGGCATCGATCTGGCCCGGATCGCCCCCAAGGCCCGCGTCTACTGATGAGGGGTGCGCTGCTCCTGACCGCCGCGCTTTTGAGTTGTGGGCTGTACGGAACGGTTCGATCCCGCGCCGACAGCCGAGGACAACGTGACGGTGGAGCAGTTCATCTCGACCGCGATCACCACCCGTTTTCCCAATTACGGGCAGGCCGACGAGGCCGCGACCTGTGTTCGGGAAAACGCCAGTGACACCGAGATCGTGTTGCTGGCGGGCCGGGCCGGGTCGTCCTCGACCCGTTCGCGCCAGGCCCAGGCGATCGTCATCGCGCAGCGCCCCGAAACACAGGCCTGTTTCGCGGCCAAGAACCTCCCGAGACTGGCATGACCAACGCAAAAGGGACCCCGGAACCGACCTCATGAGCGCCGCCGAGACCATATCGCAAGCGCCGGATGCGCGCCGCAAGGTTCTGTTCTCGCCGGGCTTTCGCAAATGCGCGACCTCGACGATGCACAAGCTGCTGCGCGAGAACGCAGAGACATTAGCGCCCTATTTTCGCTTCCATGCCCGCGACGGGCTGACCGAGAGTTGGCGCGACGAACTGCACGCGATCACCTTTAATGATGATTGGAGCCGCGTTGCCGTGCTGCCCGACGTCGCCAAACGCCTGGCAGAAAAGGTGGAGGCCATGCCGCCGGGACCGGTCTTCATCACCGATGAAAACCTGATCGGGTTCCGGACCGCGCTGCCTGATGGGCGGACGATCTTCGACGTAGCCGCCATCGTGCTGCCGATCCTGCAGGATGCGTTTTCCGACATGGACATCGCTTTCCGCTTCCAGACCCGCGACCATGACGAATGGATATTGAGCACCTACAAGCATGACGTGGTCCATCACGGCGAACACAGGAAGTTCCCGGCCTATGCAAGAACGCTCCCCCAAGGGCTTGACTGGGAGACCGGGCGGCGCGTGATTTCCGCCGCGCTCTCGGTTCCGGTCAGCTTCGTGGATGTGGCCGACGATCGGATCGGCACTGCGCCCGGGCGCTCGGTCATGACGCATTTCGACCTGCCCGCCGAGGTTGTCGAGACTCTCAAGGTGCCGCGCAACGCTAATATCATCCGTAAATCGGTGCCCATCAAGCGCCGCGAAAACGCGCGTGCGGTGATCAAGCGCCGCCTGATGACGGGCTTCGGGCTGTTTGGCGCAAGCGCAGCGGATGCCGCAAAGGAGAAGGCCCAATGACCTGTCCCGGCTCGTCCCGCCTTCACATTCTGATGTCCGCACGCCGCACCGCTGCGCTGGCCGGTGGCGACGCCGCCCTGTGCCTTGGCACCGCGCTGGCCGCAGACGATACGCTGGTTGAAATGACCCGCAAGATCGACCGCGCCGCCGAGGTCATGGGCACCCCGGCCGATGCCGTGTCCCCCGCGCTTCGCAATGCCTATCCCGGGGTCGAGATCACGAGCGACCACGCCAATTGCATCACCCAGAACGCAACCCAGACCGAGCTTTCGCAGATGGACGCGGTATCGGACGGCTTTGTCGCGGGCGGCAATGACACCCCGTCCGAGCTTGCCGCCGCCATCGCGGCCCGACCCGAAACGGTCGATTGCTTCAGTTCTTTCGGCCTTCCGGCCTTGCCCAAATAGGAGTCAAGACATGGTTCAATTCACGCTTCCCAAGAACTCCACGATCAGCACCGGCAAGACGTGGCCCAAACCCGAAGGGGCCACCAATGTCCGCAAGTTCCAGATCTATCGCTGGAACCCCGATGACGGAAAGAACCCCCGTGTCGACACCTATTTCGTCGACATGGATGCCTGCGGGCCGATGGTTCTGGACGCGCTGATCAAGATCAAGAACGAGATCGATCCGACCCTGACCTTCCGCCGGTCCTGCCGCGAAGGCATCTGTGGCTCCTGCGCGATGAATATCGACGGGATCAACACGCTGGCCTGCCTTTATGGAATGGAGGAGATCAAGGGCGACGTGAAGATCTATCCGCTGCCGCACATGCCGGTGGTCAAGGATCTGATCCCGGATCTGACGCATTTCTATGCCCAGCACGCCAGCATCATGCCGTGGCTGGAGACCAAGACCAACCGCCCGGCCAAGGAATGGAAGCAGTCGGTCGACGACCGCAAGAAGCTCGACGGGCTCTACGAATGCGTGATGTGCGCGTCCTGCTCGACGTCCTGCCCGTCCTACTGGTGGAACGGGGATCGCTATCTCGGACCGGCGGCACTTCTGCATGCCTATCGCTGGATCATCGACAGCCGCGACGAGGCCACCGGCGAGCGGCTGGACGATCTGGAAGATCCCTTCAAGCTCTATCGCTGCCACACGATCATGAACTGCGCCAAGACCTGTCCCAAGGGTCTGAACCCGGCCAAGGCCATCGCGGAGATCAAGAAGATGATGGTCGAACGCACGCTCTGAGGGTCCGGAAAAACAGCCCGGGCAGGCCGATACGGCCTGGCCGGGCTGTCAGGTGCCGCTCACAAGATCCGGCGTCTAGGGGGGGACCCCGTCTTGCGCTGCGTGATCAGCCCCCGCACGGCGGACAACCGGCCCGCTGGCTTGTCCTCTTGCACGGGGCTCGGGGCAGGGGCCGATGGCAAATTTCGACGGACCTGCCAGCCCCGCAGACCGTAGCCGCCCGCTGCACCGATGCCGAACGCGACCATGGCCATGCCGAGCGCGATGAACTGGGTCAGGAGCAGTGTCACCCCGATCCCGGCAGCACCGCCCGCGATTGCCCCGGCCTTGAGCCGTCCTGTCCGGGCATCGCGGATCCTGACCTCTGCCGCGCTCAGACGTTCCGCCGTCCTGCTGCGCAGGCGTTCTGCGGCAAGCCTGATATCCTGCCGGTCCTTGGCGTGTTTGCGTTCGAGGTCATGTTCGGCGATGCGGCGTTCGCGCTCGGCCAGCAGGGCAAATCCATAGGCCACCCTGGCCCCGACGCCCGCCCCGGCCACCGCATAGGGGACCATCCCGACGAGGTCGCCGCCATGTCGCAGCGCCAGCACCACCAGCACCGCAGTGATCGCCTGTGTCAGCCAGAGCCCCAGCAGAAACCGCATCCGCGCTGCCTCAGGCCGATGGCCCACCAAGCGCCGCGTCGATCTCGGCCAGGGCGTGGCCCACCCCGTCAACCCAATAGAAACCGCCCGCCACCGAGCTGCGCTGCACCCGTCCCGATGTCGCCCAGTTCCGCATAGCCCCCGCCGATTGGCGATCCGCGTCGGGGCCTCGGCGGGTTTTTCCCCTTGGACAGGCCGCGGATGCCGCTGCTGGCCGCCTTGCGTCCTTCGCGAAAAAAAAAAAAAAAAAAATTTTTTTTTTTTTTTTTTTTTTTTTTTTTTTTTTTTTTTTTTTTTTTTTTTTTTTTTTTTTTTTTTTTTTTTTTTTTTTTTTTTTTTTTTTTTTTTTTTTTTTTTTTTTTTTTTTTTTTTTTTTTTTTTTTTTTTTTTTTTTTTTTTTTTTTTTTTTTTTTTTTTTTTTTTTTTTTTTTTTTTTTTTTTTTTTTTTTTTTTTTTTTTTTTTTTTTTTTTTTTTTTTTTTTTTTTTTTTTAAAAAAAAAAAAAAAAAAAAAAAAAAAAAAAAAAAAAAAAAAAAAAAAAAAAAAAAAAAAAAAAAAAAAAAAAAAAAAAAAAAAAAAAAAAAAAAAAAAAAAAAAAAAAAAAAAAAAAAAAAAAAAAAAAAAAAAAAAAAAAAAAAAGAGCTTCCATAGGCCTCTGCGATCCGCGCGATCAGCGATCCCTCGGCGGCGGCGGACTTCGCCCCGGCCATCGTGCGGGCCAGGGCCGCGCTTTCCTGAAACATGCCGACAAGGCCACTTGGATCGGCTGCGGTGATCGCAAAACCAACGACCATCGGGCCCTGCATCAGTTCTGACCATTCGCTTTCGCTGAAATCATCGGTGTTGGACATCTCGTGTTCCCCCCCAGAACGCGTCTTCCGTGCAGGGACCAGAATAGGCGCTCTGATGCGGATCGGGCAAGGCTTTCCGGGTTGCTTGTTGACCGCAAGGCCCCTTTTTTTTTTTTTTTTTTTTTTTTTTTTTTTTTTTTTTTTTTTTTTTTTTTTTTTTTTTTTTTTTTTTTTTTTTTTTTTTTTTTTTTTTTTTTTTTTTTTTTTTTTTTTTTTTTTTTTTTTTTTTTTTTTTTTGATCCGCGCCCCGGACAGCTGCGTCAGGGCCCGCCCAGCAAGACCCGCGCGCTCGTTGCGGCGGCGCGTTTGATCGCCTCGATGGTCTCCAGGCTGCGCGCGGCGTCCGTGCCGGATACGATGGGGGCCGTTCGGCCCGCCACCACATCCAGAAAATGCCGGAACTGCAATTCCAGCGCGTCGCCCGGTGCGTGGTGCAGCCGTTCGGGGGCAATCGGCTCCCACCAGCCGCGTTTGCCGGGGTGCCGCCACAAGGTCAGGTCAGGCAGCGACAGCGCCCCCTGCGTGCCGCCGATCTGGTAGCAATGGCCCGGCACATGCGGGTAGGCGGGGTTTTCGGCGGCGGAAAACTCCCAGCTCCAGGGCGCGACCACACTGTCGCTGACCGAAAAGCTGCCCAGGGCGCCGCCGGTGAATTCAAGGATGATCGCGGCGCTGTCCTCGACTTTGAGGCCGCGCGCCTTGTGCGAGGTGACCGCCTGCACCGCCCGGATCTCTCCGACCAGATGGCGCAGCAGGTCGATGTCGTGGATCAGGTTGATATAGACCGGCCCGGCGCCCTCCTGCCGTCGCCAGCCAGCGTCAAAGTAATCCTCCGGTTTGTAGAGCCAGAACTGCCCCGAAACCGTGACGATCTCGCCCAAAACCCCGCTGGCGATGGCCCGGGCCGCAGCGGCGATGATCGGATTGTGCCGGCGATGATGGCCGACCAGCACCGGCACGCCGCGCGCCCGGGCCGCCTCCAGCACCGGCCAGGCCGTTGCGGCTCGGTCGGTGACGGGCTTTTCGACCAGCATCGGCAGGCCGTGATCGACGCAGTCCTGCATGTGTTGTGCGTGCATCTGGTTTGGCGTGGCGATCACCACCCCGTCCAGCGCCACCGCGTCCAGACAGTCGCGCGGTGCGGCGAACCATGGTACGCCCAGGCGCGTGGCGAGGTCCCGTGCCGCGGGCGACGGATCGGCGATGGCCGCCAGATCGGCCAGCCGCCGAGCCAGATCGACATGCCGCCGCCCGACCAGCCCCGCGCCGAACACGGCGATCCGGGAGGTGGGCTCATCCGGCGGGCGCGCCGAACGCGGCCAGAAACCGGGCGATGCAGGCGCGAAACCCGGCCTCGAAATCGCCATTCCCGGAATGGTAGACGGTTTCGAAGCTGATCACCCCGCCATACCCATCCGCGCGCAGCGCCGCTGCGATGGGCGCGAACTGGTCGGCCAGTTGTCCGTCGCCCATGCGCTTTACCGTCAGCGTGGCGCGCGGCGTGTCGACCTGCACGTCCTTGATATGGACATGGCCCAGATAGCCGCTACGCACCTCGTCATAGCCATCCGGAAAGGCCCGCTCGTGGCACCAGCAATTGTTGGCCGGATCCCACAGAACCTTGAGCGCGTCGCGCGCGTCCAGATCGTCGATCAGCCGGCGCGCGGTATAGTTGGAATTGACCATCGTGCCGTTGCCGGTCTCGACCACCAGCGTCACACCCTCGGCGCGGGCCAGATCGACCGCCGGCGCGATCAGCGGCAGGGTCTTGTCCCAGGCCCCATGTGCCACGTTCCATTTTTCGGCGCCGTTATGGCCCCAGAGGATCTGCTCCTTCTTGTTGGTCATGATCCGCACCAGCGGCGATCCCACGACATGCGCCATGTCGATCACCCGCTTGAGCGCGTCCATATGAGCGGTGTGGGCCGCGTCGCCGGGTGTGTTGGCCGTGGTCAGCCCGGCAAAGACATGGCGGCTGAGGCAGGAGACCGGCTTGCCCCGGTCGCGCAGCAGCGCGTCGATCTCGCGGATCTCGGTCGGCCTGTGATCGCCCACCTCCGTGTCGCCGACGAATTGCAGTTCGGCATAGGTCAGGCCGAATTCGTCCATCACATCCACGGCATGTGCCAGATCGCGGCTGATGCCGTCGCAGATGACGCCCAGCTTCATTTCGCGCCGTCCCGGTGCAGTTCGGCGCCGACGATTTCCTCGATCACGCGGGTACAGACCCAGTTGTCGCCGTTCGGGTATTTCGTCCGGCCGGCATGGAAAATCTGCATTGCGGCGGCGGCGGTGTGCAGGGGCACGCCCAGATCCTCGCCCAGCCCCATGGAGATGGTGAGATCCTTGTGCATCGTGTTGATATGGCTGCCGGTGCCCTCGAATTGCCGGTCGATGATCTTTTGCAGCGCGTTGTTGACGATCCCGCAGCCCGCCGAGGAGGTCGAGAACACGTCGAGGATCACCTGCCCCGGCACCCCCGCTTTTGCCGCCAAGGCCGCAGCCTCGAACGTGGCCGAAAACTGCGCGCCGATCAGGGATTGCAGGCAGGCCTTGACGGTCTGCCCCTCCCCCGGTGCCGTGCCGACGCGGTGGATATTGGCCGAGACCGCCTCCATCACCGGTGCGAACTCGTCCAGCACCGCGTCCGGGGCGGCGGCCATCATGGTCAGCGTGCCGCCCTGCGCACCGGGAAACCCGCCCGACACCGGCGTGTCGATCAGATGGACGCCCGAGCCTTCCATCGCGGCACCGATCTCGCGCGCCTCGCGGGGTTTGATCGTGGCCGACAGGATCACGGCGCCGCCCGGTTTCATCGTTGCCAGCAGCCCGTCGGTGCCATGGATCACCGCCTTGGCCTGATCGCCGTTCATGACCATGACGAAGACCGCATCCGCGCGTCGCGCCAACATCGGCGGTGCGCCGCCGGCGTGCCCGCCCATTTCGGCAAAGGCGCGCATCCGCGCGTCGCTCAGATCCAGCCCGGTGGTGGCAAAGCCCGCCTTGATCAGGTTCGCGGCAATGCCCGAGCCCATATCGCCAAGGCCGATAACGCCTACGTTTTTCATGATACCTCCCATGTCTCCCGGTCTTGCCGGGGGCTGTGCGGGCGCGTTTGCGCGCCATATTTGCCCGTGTCGCCGCGACCGAACCGTTTCAGTTTCGAGGGGTTTCGGCACGCCATTCGGCGCCGGGCGGATCCGATAGACACCCTCTGCCCATTCGGAGAACGCCAGACCATCAAAGCAGCCGCTCCCGCAAAGGGCTAGCGCGGCCGCAGGCGCCGATTGCGCGGCGGTAGGGGCCGGTCACAATTCGGGAAAACTGGCGCGCACCTGTTGCCAGGCATCGTCGAGATGGGCCCGCAGCGCGGCCTCGGCGGCGTCGGGGTCGCGCATCAAGATCGCGTCATTGGGCACCTGGATTATTCTGGACGTATGAAATCTCAGCCTTGCCCCGCACCAACAATGATTTGGAAGCAGATATTGGTGATGTCAAAGAACAGTATCGGCGGATTACAGGCCGCCGTAGCCTAAAGGATTATCTTATGCGCTATGGACCCTATCTTACCTTCGATGATGAACAGGATGACCCGGAAGAATTGCTGAAATGGTTCCAGGCGGTTGATCATCAGGATTTTGTTAATGAGAGAGCTAAACTAGAGGCTCTTCGTGACCATTTACGCAATATGCAACGGTTTCGTGATAATCCAGAGGATTTCCTGGCGGAAACAGAACGTCTTTGGGATGAATCGAGTTAGCTGTATGTTGGTTTTGCGGTCACTGTAATTTTGTACAGCATGTCCACAAATTGATCAAACAGCACGGTAAAGCGGCGGTAGTTGTGCCCGATAATGTCCTCTTTGAAGGGGGCGCGGGGGAAACAGTGCGGCGTAAACTGCTGCAAGAAAGCGACCTACATACCATCCTGCGCCCGCTCACCGGCATCTTCTACGCCCAAGGCGTCAAAGCCAATGTGCTGTTCTTCGACCGCAAGCCAGGTCGGGAACGGGCCTGGACGGAGAAAATCTGGTTCTACGACTATCGCACGAATATCCACCACACCCTCAAGCAAAATCCGCTCTCCCGCGCCGACCTGGATGAATTTGTGGCCAACTTTAACCCGGCCAACCGGCATGAGCGGCAACGGGAGCGAGGAAACGCCAGAGGGACGCTGGCGTGCCTACACCATCGACGACATTTTGGCCCGCGACAAAGCCAATCTGGACATCTTCTGGCTGCGCGATGAGTCGCTGGAAGACACCGACAATCTGCCCGACCCGGACATCATTGCCGTGGAAATTGTGGAAGAGTTGGAAGCGGCACTGGAGCAGTTCCGGTTAATTGCGGAGGATTTGGGCACGGTCAAACCGCCCAAACCAGAGCCTTATTGGGGCCTGTTTTTTGCCGTTCAATGGGTCAAGAAACGGCCGTTTTTGGCTCACAATCAGCCTTCTTACATCCTACCTGTTATCCGGCCGCAACCCTAAAAAAATCGCCAAAATAGATTCAGGTGAACGGCAGTTCTTAAACCGCCCATATCCCCAACACAACGGCCCCAAAATCAGCAGTCCCAACAGCCAGTATGGAAACATGCCGGGAATGTCGGTTTGCACAAACTTTCCCATCAGCCCGTATAGGTAAAGATGAGTCAGATAAAAGAAAAGGGGAACACGGCCGTAAAGCGTGAACGGCCGTAACCAATCCTCCGGCAGCCGGGCCAACAACGCCAGTAAAACCCAATTTATTCCCAACGTCAGCAGCAAAAAGGTCAGGCTGGGCGGATATTTGACCAGATTGAAGAAGGCGACCCAGCCATCACCGGTCGGCGGGCGAATATTGCCGAACCCGCCCAGCCAGCGCAAACAGACGAAGAGAACCAAACCGCCAATGCCCGATACAAGGGCCAGCCGGTAGGCATCCATTCTGCCTTCCGCCTTCTGCCCTCTGCCTTCACAAAGGTAACGGCCGTAGCCCATCCCCAATCCCATCACCCCCAGCCAGGGCATTAGCGAATACAAGACCAGAATATCGCCCGTAAAACCGGGCAGTAGCCACAAGCGCCACAGCAGTGGATAGGCCACAAACCCAACGCGTGTCTCCGGCAGCAGCATCTGTGTGGCGATGATGAGCGCCGCGCTCAAGCCAATCAGCCAGCGCTGCGGCAGACGCAAAAACAGTGTACCGAGCATCATCGCCCCACCCAATGCGTATAAAACGCCAAAGTAAGTGGTGTCCACGATAACGCCGCCCCATGTCCAGGCTGGATTCTCCAGCAAAAATTGCAGCAAAATCAATAGGCCGCCGCGCTGGAGCAAATGACGGGCAATCCGCCCCTCACTCCAGCCCTGTTTGCGGCGCGATATGGCCAGCAGGACCATCCCTGTTCCCATTAGAAAGAAGAAGCCGGGGGCAGCCAGATGTGTCACCAATCGGGTGAGGAAAGTTAATGGTGGTTGACCGGCGTAGTTGGGGAATAAATCAGCCCACAATTCCGGTTCCAGCTTACCATGGGCGATGAAGCTGTTGGCATGATCCAGCGCCATCAAGATGATGATGAGGCCGCGCAGGGCGTCCAGTGGGGCTAATCGTTTTGATGGGGTCATGACCTGATTATAAAACAAAAACGGCCGTTTCTCGCCTGCATCAAATAGTTTGATAGAATGTGAGCCGCTTACCGACTATGAAAAAACAATCATCATTACACGTCATCAAAATAGAACAATTTCAAGGATTGCTGCCGGAACGGCCGTTATACATCTACCTACCCCCCGGTTACAACGACAATCCCCGCCGCCATTACCCCGTCCTTTACATGCACGACGGCCAAAATTGCTTTGAGGCTTACGCCGCCGACAGCTACGTCGGCACCTGGCGTGCCGATGAAACCGCCGACCGTCTCATTGCCCAGGGCTTGATGGAACCATGCCTCATCGTGGGCGTTGGGCATGGCGGCGCCCAGCGGACGGCCGAATATCTGCCACCTTACACGACTTTCCATCCCAAAAAAGGGAAGGAAACCAAAGATAAGCGCAAAGGCATCAACGGCCGTGCCGACCGCACATTCCGCTATTACCGGGACGATGTGGCCCCTTATATCCGGCAGCATTACCGCGTGTTACCGGGGCGGGAAAACACAGCGACCTGTGGTTCTTCGATGGGCGGCTTGTTTTCTACCTACATTGCCTGGCAGTTCCCCGAATTTGCCCGCCATCACGCTCTAGTTTCCCCGGCTTTCTGGACAACCGCCAACGGGCAGGGCAAAATGGAACCGGTTGAACGGTTGCGTACCGGACAACCGCGCGATGTGCGCTTGTGGCTGGACAGTGGCACACGCGATGCGCCTGGCCGCGGTGATGACGGCCGTTATGAAACCATCGCTGCTCGTGCCGCCTTGCTGCAAAACGGCTATGTCGAAGGGCCGGATTTCCACTACTATTTGGCCAAAGGCGCAGTTCACAAAGAATCGGCCTGGGCCGCCCGGCTGCATCTGATTTTTCAATTTCTGTTCCCACCGCGATAACGCGGAGACCTCCAAACCTCCGGGAGGCCTTCCCGAAGGCAACCCATGCAAAGACGTTTTGAAACGATTTATAGTCCTGCCGTTGGCCGCCAGGTGCAGTTACTGGCCTTCGGTCATTTTGGCGCGCCGGTGATTGCTTTCCCCTCCGGCGGCGGTCAGTTTTTTGATTTTGAGGATAATGGGATGATAACGGCCGTTGCCCCTCTCATCGAGTCCGGCAATATCAAAATCTACTGTCCCGAAAGCCTGGATCACGAATCCTGGCTCAATCAAGGCATCGATCCCCACTGGCGGGCTGTGCGCCACAACGCCTACCAGGATTTCATCGTCAAAGACTTGGTTCCGGCCATTCGCGTTGACTGCCACGACGAGAACATCCGCATTGCCCTGACCGGGGCCAGCCTAGGCGCATACCATGCCGCTAACTTCGCCCTTAAATTTCCCCACCTGTTTCACTATGCTATGTGCATGAGCGGCCGTTACGATATCGAAGCTATTTGCGGTCACAGCGATTCACAAGAAGTTTACTTCAACAATCCGCTGGCCTACGTCCACAATTTGCATGGCGGCGATCTGGAACATGTGCGCCGTCATACACATATTGCCCTGGTTTGCGGCCAGGGCGCCTGGGAAGATAAATGCCTGCGCGAGACCCACTGCCTGGCCGACTTGCTGACCGAAAAAGGTATCAGCCACGAGCGCGACATCTGGGGCCACGATGTAGAACATCACTGGTTTTGGTGGCGGCAGCAAATCGCCCACCATTTTGGCAAAACGTTTTGACATTGGAGCGCAGGCATCCTGCCTGCTGCGAACGAGACGTTCGCGCTCCCACTTATTATATGGAGGAAGAGATGATACAGCGAAAAATCGGCTTGCTTTTGAGTGATGAAGAGGATTGGCCGTCGGCGTTTGAAGCGCTGGCGCGCTGGTTGGGGCCAAACCTGACCTATCGCGATGAAACGTTTCAAATTGACGTGGAGCGCATTCGTATCCATCCATTCCAATTGAATTCGCCCACCAGCTATAACCTGGTCATTGACCGGCTAGCCTACTGGCATTATTTGCCGCGTGAATGGCTAAAAAAGGCGGCGTTGATCAACGATGTCTACATGCTCAACAACCCATTCACGTTTCAGAGTATGGAAAAACATTCGGCTTACTGCGCCATGCAGCGTTTGGGGTTAAACATTCCCGACACCTGGCTCATTCCGCCCAAAGTGGGGCCGGATACGGAAAAGTATCAGCGTACATCCGCCAAATACCATGACATGTTCAATCTGTCTGAAATTGCCAACCACATAGGCTATCCGCTGTTTATGAAACCATTTGACGGCGGCGGCTGGCGCGGTGTCAGCGGCGTGCGCAACGAGGCTGAACTAACCAAAGCGTACGATGAATCGGGGCAAATGTTGATGCATTTGCAGGCCGGCCTGGATAATTTTGACGTATTTGTGCGTTCTTTGGCCATTGGCCCCCAGGTGATTAGCCTCTCATACGACCCGGATCAGCCACAGCACGGCCGTTATCAAATCCGCCATGATTTCTTAAACGCGGAGAAAGGGCGGGAAGCCCGCATCATCACCAAAGTCATCAACGCTTTCTTCCGCTGGGACTTCAACTCCTGCGAAGCCATCCTCAAAGACGATATCTTGTGGCCGATTGATTTTGCCAATGCCTGCCCCGACATCGCCATCACCAGCCTGCACTATTACTTCCCCTGGGCCATTAAGTCGCTGCTGGCCTGGAGCTTGTTCTGCACCATCGCCCGGCGTCCAATGCACATCACAATGGACATCAACCCGTACTTTGAAATTGCTGACTCCGACCGCAGTTACAATGAAAAGCTGGCCGAATATGAAAAATTGGCCGACGCCCATTTCCAAACTGATGAATTTAACGAGTTCCGGGCGACCGTCTTGCCACATCTGGATGAAGTGATGTGGCGGTTGGCTCAAAGCGAAGAGTTTGACCACATCCTGACGCAAACGGTGCAGACTACTTTTCCCGCCCCATGAACATGACCAGTACATCGCTCATTATCGCGGCCTGCTGCGCCATTGGGTCGAGGCCGAATCACAGTAATGGGAGCGCGGCCAGCTTGCCCGCCCATTGTATAAATTCATGACCCAAATCACTATCATCGCCAGCGGCACACGCGGCGACGTCCAGCCGGCCATTGCCTTGGGCAAAGCGCTGCAAACCGTCGGGTATCAGGTGCGTCTGCTAGCCAGCCCCAATTTTCGTACCTGGATTGAAGGGCATGGCTTGGAAGCCGCACCGGCACAGGTCAACGTTCAGGAAGTGATGGAAAGCGAAGGGGGACAGGAATGGGTTGAACGCGGCCATAACCTGATGGTGCAGATGCGTGTGATGAAGAAGCTTCTGGATAAATTTGGCGGGCAGTTGATCAAGGAAGCGTGGGAAGCTTGTCAAGGCTCAGATGCCATCATCAGCAGTTTTACCTCTGATGCCTTTGCCGTGACCTTTGCTCAGAAGTTGCAAATCCCGCATTTTAGTATGCCGCTCCAGCCAACGTTGATTGCTACACGAGACGGCCGTTCCATGCCCAACGTCCCCTTCCCCAACCACATCAGCCGCATCAATGAATGGTTTTGTAAACTATTGATTGAGCCGTTTCCCTGGCAGTTGTATGGCCAACACGTCAATCAATTTCGCCGTAAAATTGGCTTGTCACCCCAGACAAACCAGGAAAATATTGCCGCCCGACGGCAGATGACCGTTCTGCACGCCGTTAGCCGCCACGTTATGCCCTTTCCGAGCGATTGGCCGGCCAATTTCCATATCACTGGGTACTGGTTTTTGGATGACGATTTGGCTTGGCAGCCATCGGCCAAACTGGTCAATTTTCTGGCGTCCGGGCCGCCGCCGGTTTACATTGGCTTTGGCAGCATGACCAACAGCGATCCGGCAAGCACGACCCGGCTGATTGTTGAAGCTGTCCGCCAAAGTGGTCAGCGGGCCATTTTGCTTTCTGGCTGGGCGGAAATGGGTCAAATCGATTTACCACCAGAGATTCTAAACCTGACTGATGCGCCGCATGGCTGGCTTTTCCCACGTATGGCGGCTGTCGTTCATCATGGCGGTGCCGGTACAACGGCAGCCGGACTAAGAGCCAGTATACCCAATCTGGTCATTCCCCATATGGTAGACCAGCCGTATTGGGGACAGCGAATCCAAACCTTGGGCGTAGGGCCAAAACCAATTCCTCGCCATAAGTTAACGGCCGTCAAGCTTGCCAACGCCATCCAACAAGCCATAACCGACGAAAAAAATCAAACAAAAGGCCGTCGTCCTAGGTGCTAAAATCCGCAATGAAGATGGACTGGCTTATGCCGTCAATGTGATTGAACAAACGGTTGGGGTGTAATGGTGGGTACTGAGTTAACGGCCGTATTTTATGGATTAGCCGCCGCCGCCAGTTGGGGAGCAGGCGATTTTAGCGGTGGCGTGGCCACCAAGCGCAGCCACGTCTACCTTGTTGTCCTGTTGTCGCACATCGTGGGTATTGCCGGGCTGCTGCTCCTCATCCTCCTGTTTGGCGAACCGCTGCCGGCGCTGCGTGATTTGTTCATTGGCGCATTGGGCGGCATTTCCGGCGCGATTGGGGTGCTGGCCTTGTACACCGGTCTGGCGCAGGGGCGGATGGGGGTGGTGGCTCCGTTAACGGCCGTGATCACCGCTATCGTCCCCGTTTTGTTTGGCTTATTCCTGGAAGGACTGCCGAAACTCCATCAACTGGCGGGATTTATCGTCGCCATGTTCGCTGTCTGGCTAATCTCCAGCGATAACGGCGATGGCCCGGCCGGTTTGCGCTGGTCGGATTTACGTCTGCCGACCGTAGCCGGGTTGGGTTTCGGCCTGTTCTTCATTTTTATCGACCAGGTCAGCGATAATGCCATTTTGTGGCCGCTGGTGGGGGCGCGGGCTGCTTCCATTCTTATGATGACCGTCCTCGTACTCCTGTCGCGCCAGCGGGGGACGTCCTGCCGGAATCCAATTGGTTTGGATTGCGCTGGCCGGTGTTTTTGATACCAGCGGCAATGCTTTTTTTGCCCTGGCCACCAGCCTGGGACGGCTGGACGTTGCTACGATTCTCAGTTCGCTTTACCCGGCAACGACAGTTTTGCTGGCGCGGTTCATCCTCGACGAACGCCTCACGCGGCGGCAGGGCGCAGGGGTAGCTGCTGCGCTGGTGGCTGTTATCCTTATTGCTGCTTGATGACCCGACCAATGCATCAGGGCAGGACGAAAAATTGTTCGGGTGAGATATGCGGGGCTGGTGTGAGAGAAAGCGAGAATGATATTTCCAGGTTATGAAGGAAATCTGAGCAAATTTTTTCCTGGAGTTGACAGAAAGTTAGATTTCCTGTATAGTCTACTTTGGATCAAGATTCAAGATGTTGTAAGTTCTGATTTAAAGTATGTTAAGACGTTGTCTGGACAGAAAAATCCGGACAACGTTTTTTGTTGTCTTTCTTGTAAAGAACCATACGCATTGAAATCGCGAACCATAATATTTCATGTACCAAAAACAAGGAGTGTACAACGATGAGTGACCGTAAAACTGGAACCGTAAAATGGTTTAGTGATCAAAAAGGATTTGGATTTTTGGAGCAAGAAGGTGGAGATGACGTTTTCGTCCATCATTCAGCTATTGTTGCCGAAGGTTTCCGCACATTGGCCGAAGGCGATCGTGTTGAATTTTCAATCGAGCAAGGCCAAAAAGGGCCAGCCGCAGCCGACGTACGTAAAATCTAAAATATTCATCTGATGCTGATTTCTCTAACGAGAAATCGCTTAAATGAAACAAAAAGACTCGCAGTAATGCGGGTCTTTTTTGATCACCACCCCCTCTTTCTCTTTACTCTCCGATCCCAAACTGCCCCAAATGCCTTATAATTTGATTTGATGGGAACCAACTGCATCTCTTTACCGTCTATTAAAGGAATGGTTGGCATAACCATCGGTAAACCATGAAAATCAAAGTAAAGGGGTTTGAAGATGAAATCGAAATGGCAGCAATACCTCACCAGACCGCGTACCTGGCTCTTGGCGCTGTTGGGCGTTATCGTGACGGCTGGTTTGGGCGTTGGCATCAACCAGGCAATTATCCGATACAAATTAAGCCGACCCGATGCAATGACCGAGATTCCGGTAGTCATTACTGATCCCGGACAGGGAACGGTTGTGACAGAAACAGCTTTTGTCAGTGGAGGTGGTGATGGAGGCAACGGCCGTGCCCAACTCACCTTCCGCCTCAGCCAGGGACAGGAAGAACCGGGAACCATTCCCCGCCTCCCTGTCGTCACTGGCGACCCATTAACCGCTGAGCAAATCCAGCAAATCCTGCTTCGGTTGCCCGAATTGGAAGCCGAAACAGGCGACCAACAAGATTTCCGCCTGCCCGATGAACTTATTCCGCCGCCGCGCCCTGGTGCGACCGTAGATGAGCCATTCCCGCCGCCCGCGCCAGAAATTGCCCCCGAAGCAGTGCCCAGCGGACCGCTGGAGGTACTGCGCTACACCCCGGAAGGCGACATTCCCTTAGCACCCTTCCTTAACGTCACCTTCAACCAGCCAATGGTGCCGCTGACGACAGTTGAAGCCTTAACTGCTGCCGACGTACCCGTCAAAATCACGCCGGAACTGCCCGGTACCTGGCAGTGGCTGGGCACCAAGACCCTGAGCTTTGAATATGATTCAACGGCCGTTGATCGCTTACCGATGGCTACTGAATATACTGTCGAAATCCCGGCGGGAACGGAGTCGGCGACAGGGGGGACACTGGCGGAAACTGTCACGTGGACATTCAGCACGCCGCCGGTGCAGATGGAAAACTACTACCCATCAGGTGGTCCGCAGCCGCTGGAGCCACTCTTTTTCATCGCCTTTGACCAGTTAATTGATCCACAAGCTGTCCTGAACACCATTCAGGTAACGGCCGATAATAAATCTGTTACTGTTCAAATGGCGACCGAAGCCGAAATTGAGGCCGATGAAACGGTGAGCCGCTTGGTGGAAAACGGACGCGAGGGACGCTGGCTGGCCTTCCGCGCGCCGCAATCATTGCCCACCGATGCCAACATTAACATCACCATCGGGCCGGGAACCCCTTCCGCTGAAGGACCACGCCTCACCGAACAGGCCCAATCGTTCAATTTCCAAACCTACCCGCCGCTGCGGATCATCGACCATCAATGCGGTTGGTACGATGGGGAATGTCCCCCCCTCACACCATTTTCCATTCAATTCAACAACCCCATCGACACAGAAGTGTACGAAGAATCGATGCTGCAAATCAACCCTGATTTGGCCGGGGCCAGTGTCAATATTTTCGGCAGCAGTATCCAGATTCAAGGATTGACTCAGGGGCGTACCACCTACCGGGTGCGTGTCAGCGGCGATATTCAGGATGTGTTTGGCCAAACGTTGGAGCAGGATGAATTATTGACTTTCAAGGTTGGTTCCGCGCCGGAATTTTTGTCTGGTCCCGACCAACCGTTCATCACCCTGGACCCATCGGCGGCGAAGCCGGTTTTCACGGTTTACTCGATTAACTATGACCGATTGAATGTCCAGGCATATAAAGTAGAGCCGTCCGATTGGCGGGCTTACCGTGACTATCTCGAAAACCAGTGGCAGGAGCAGCCACCGCCACCGCCCGGCCAAAAGGTGTTGGATGAAACGATTTCGGTGGATGCGCAAGAGGATGTGTTGACGGAAACGGCCGTTGACCTTAGCCAAGCCCTCGATGGAGAGTTTGGTCACTTGATCGTCATCGTTGAGCCGCCATCATCCTTGCTGTCCGGTGACCGCTATGACCGGCAACCGGTGCAAGCCTGGGTGCAAGTCACCCAAATCGGCCTCGACGCCTTCGTTGATCACAGCCAGATGATCGTTTGGGCTAATGCGTTGCAGGATGGCGCGCCTTTGTCTGGCGCAACCGTGCGCCTGGAACCAGACGGCGGCCAAGTTACCACCGGCAGCGATGGTACGACTCAACTCAATTTACCCGCTGGCGGTGCGGCTTATTTGGTAGCCCAGCAAGGGGAAGATGTGGCCATGCTGCCCAACAGTCCTTACTACTGGGACGATTATGCTTGGCAGCCCAATCCGCCCCGCGATGAACTACGCTGGTACGTTTTTGATGACCGCCAGATGTACCGCCCCGGCGAGGATGTCCACGTCAAGGGATGGATTCGGCAGGTGGGGGGTAAGCAAAATGGGGATGTTGGCTTGTTTACGGGAGCAGGCACGGCCGTCAACTACACCGTCATCGGCCCCCAAGGTAATGAACTGGCCACCGGGCAAGCCCAACTCAACGCCCTCGGCGGCTTCGATATGACCTTCACCCTGCCCGAAAACGCCAATCTAGGCTATGCCAACCTCATGCTTTCCGCCTCAGGTGGCAGCTTTGATAACCGGGAGCATTACCACAATTTCCAACTCAGGAATTCCGTCGTCCCGAATTTGAAGTGACGGCCCGCAACGAAACGACTGGCCCCTACTTCGTCAGCGATTATGCTGTCGTGGCCACATCGGCCAACTACTTTGCCGGTGGCCCGTTACCCAATGCCGAAGTAACCTGGAACGTTACCCTCGTCCCCCAGCAGCTACTCACCGCCTAACTGGTCTGGCTTTACTTTTGGCACCTGGACACCCTGGTGGTGTTTGATTATGGTTATGGCATTGAAGAAGAGTTTTTTGGTGGTCCTTCGTTTGGCGATGAGACCATATACGAAACATTCAGCGGTGTGACCGATGCTGCCGGCGATCATTTCCTGCGCCTTGATTTTGACGCAATTACCGCGCCACGGCCGTTCAGTGTCATGGCCGAAGCGATGGTGATGGATGTCATACCGGCAGGCATGGACGGCAGGCACAACGCTGCTGGTCCATCCGTCCGATCTGTACGTGGCATCCGCAGCCAGCGCACTTTTGTGGTAGCTCTGGCAGCTATATGGGAAAACCCTGATATATTTGTGAAATAAAAAGCAGGCGTAATACTAACAGGAGGGAATGTTGACCTTAGTAATCTCCTTTTTAATCTTTAAAAGAGAAAAATCCTGCTACTGGATAGTGATCGGAATAGTCAACCCTCACCACTTCGAAACCTTCGCAGTTAAATTTAGAGTCATAAAGAATATAATCGATCCTGTTCGAGGGATATTTATCCTTATATGTAAAACCAGCTCCTGTTCCTGAATCCACAAAAGCATCTTCAAGTCCTTTGCGTATTTTTCTGTACGAGTAAGAAACAGGCGTATCGTTAAAGTCTCCGCATACAATAACCGGGTATGGGGAACTATTAATATGCTCTTTCAAAGTATTTGACTGAATAGCTCTTCTGGTAAATCCCCTTTTCAGAGAACCCGCAAGTTTCCTGATTTCTTTTACTCTTTCTGATTCTTTAACCTCTGCCATCTCCTCAAGCAGTGAATTCTCCATTTCCTTGAGCCTGAAAGATTGCAGGTGGTTATTATATATCCTTACAGTGTCTGTCCCAATCAGAATATCAGAATATATACTGAAACAGTAAGACTCAGGGTGGGCAACATTTCCTTCTGCAATAATGGGATACTTTGAAATAGTAAGTAAGCCTGCTGATTTTTTACCGGAATCATCGAGTAGTTTCATATGAAAATGGTAATCAGGATCGAGAGCATCAACAAATGTAAATTCTACGTTTCTCACTCCGTATGTCGGATAAAATTCCTGGAAGCATATTATATCAGGAAGATCCTGCTCCAGCAGGGCAATTATCTGTACTTCTGATTTATTTTCCCCTTTCCACCTGTTAAAAACCTTGACATTATAGCTTGTAACTGAAAAATCAAAATCTCCTTTCTTTTTCTTGCCAAACTGCATATAATTGTTCATATGAGTAAGCCCAAGAAGGATAACAATGCCTGATATCAGGACTTCCTTTCTTAATTTAACTCCCCATCCTATTATAAAGAACAGGTTAACAACAAGAAGATAAGGATAGGCAAGCCCGAAGAAGGCAGGAAATAATAATTTGTCGGGGTTAATTATTACCGCGAGGTAGGATATGAGCAGGGATATTGCAACAACAATATTAGCCCAGATAAATATTTTTTTAATTAGTTTTCGCAATTGGCCCTGTTTATGCTTCAAAAATAACTCGAATAATTAAAAATAATACTGTATGGTTAATTATTTATTAATAATTATTTCTTCTGACTCTCCTTAAACAGTAAAGTCTTCTCTTCGCTGGTCAGACTTTCGTAGCCTCCTTTGGATATCTTTTCGAGAATCTTGTTGATTTGTTCCTGGTGACTAGCCCTGGCCTTGTTGTACTCAAAATCGTTCAGGTTCCTTTTATGAGTTACCTTCATGTTCTTCCTTGGTTTGAACCAACCGGATATAGTTACTATCATCCTGCTTATCCATAAGCCAGGGTCAGATCCCTGTTTCAGTCTGAGGGCATAAAAATATCCAAGGGAGGCTCCTCCGAGATGAGCAATTTTACCGCCTGTGTTTACAGAAAAATCAATAACAGAGGTAAGAAGCAATATCCCAATGGCCATATATTTTAGTTTTACCTGTCCAAGAAGGAATAAGTTAATATTATAATTTGGAACATAGGTGGCAGTGGCTATTACAATTGCCATAACAGATGCAGATGCCCCAAGCGCAATAGAGATATTAATATCATCTGAGAATGCCGGGAAGAGGTTGTACGATAGGATGTAAAGAAATGCTCCTGCCAGTCCTCCCATTATATATAATGAAACCAGCTTGCGTTGATCGAAATACTGGTCAAATATTCTGGCAAACCAGTAAAGCCATAGCATGTTGAACAGGAGATGAAAGAATCCTTCATGAAGGAACATATAGCTCAAAACCGTCCAGGGTTTTCTTATCAGTTGTTCTATTGATGCTGGTGCCGCCAGGTAACTTATTACTGTTTCAGAAATTTCCGGTGTCTGGAACAGGAATGCGAATATTTGAATGATCTTGACAAACAGGAATACCCCGGCATTGATGTAAATCAACTTCATGAGACTGCTGCCAGTCTTAAATTGGGTTTTAATATCCTTTAATAGTTGCATTTTCAGTATAGTGTATTGGTTGTTTTTCTCCAATACTTGATCAGGATGAATCCGAATAGCATACCTCCCAGGTGCGCAGCATGTGCTATTCCGCTACCGGGTTGGGTAATAGCCAGGTAAAGTTCAAGGGCACCGTAGCCCATCACCATCCATTTTGCCTTTATAGGTATTGGAGGGAAGAGAAGCATTAGCTGAGTATTCGGGAAGAGCATCCCAAATGCAAGGAGTATCCCAAAAACTGCCCCCGATGCGCCAACTGTTGGAACATTTATTACTGCATTCAGAGCACCTGAAGCTGAGTTAACATAGTTTTGTCCCCTCATTATCACATCATGTCCTTCACTCATAACAAGGTTCATCTGAGAGTCCGACAATTGTGAGACTAAATTATAATATTGTACAGCGTTGACACTTTCATGAATTAAGGCAGCCCCAAGACCGGTTACCATATAATAAATAAAAAATCGTTTCGGCCCCCAGACATTCTCCAGAACTCTTCCAAACATAAAAAGGGCAAACATATTGAAGAAAAGGTGTGTAAATCCTCCATGCATAAACATGTGAGTTACTACCTGGTAAGGTCTGAAATACTCTGATTTTGGGAAGTATAGTCCCAGTACATGATTTAAATTTACATTAAATAATGATCCTGCTGTAAAAGAAACTGCCAGCATCAGGACATTTATAATGATAAGGTTTTTAGTGACCGGGGGAATACTCCCAAATCCTCTTCCGTAATTAATCATCTATTATCAATTATAATTTTATTATTTATAACAATTGTCGTTCCAAATAAACAAATATAATACCTAAACGACATATTGGCAGAAAATGTTGAAATGTTGAAATGGTTAATGGTATAAAAATACTTACTCTTACCCTTACCTCTTCGCTCTTACCTCTTACCTCTTAGCCCTTTGCTATCTCATTCGTTTATCCAGCTCATCCAGAGTAATAATATTTACAACAGGCTTGCCTGAAGGGGAATAATTTGGCGTTGAGCAGGCAAAAAGAGTATCAAATAGCTCCTGCATCTCCTCTGTGCTTAAATTACGCCCGTATGGTATTGCTGTGGCACGTGCCAGAGATGAAGCGACTCTTTCCTTATGCTCCTGATCGGGACTCTGCTGGGTGGATTTATATTCCTGGATCAGGATCTCAAGCATCTCAGAAGGATCATCATTTTTTGCATCGGCAGGATAGCCATTGATAGATATTGAATTGTTTCCCAGGTAGGAAGTCTCAAACCCCATGTTTTTCAAATCCTCTTCCATCTCAGAAAGAATTGCAATGTCAGACTGATCCAGTTCAATAGATTTTGGAAAAAGAGTCTTCTGGGAGGGAGGAAAGCTATTGTTTATTGACTTAATATATTTTTCATAAAGTATGCGTTCATGGGCTCTTTTTTGATCAATAAGCATCAATCCAGATTTAACCTGACAGAGGAGGTATTTATTTTTAATTTGTAAAATCTTTAATTCAGGACTCTCTTTAAACAGGGGTTTATTGCCCTGTTCACTTTTCCCCTGGTCTAATCCGTCGTAAAGTTTTTGCCAGTTGTCGAGGTTGGTTTTACGCGTGCCATCGAAACTGATTCCGGGTCTGTTATAAGTTTCATCCTTGCTGAAGGGATTAAATTCGGGATTAATCTCTATTTCAGGAACAGAAGGCCTTTCTCTACCTGCAACAGGTATGTCAATCACACCTTCATTTCCGAAATCGATAGATGGTGAAATATTGAACTTACCTATAGCTTCTCTTACCGAGGCATGAAGTATTTGCCATATCATCCTTTCGTTTTCAAATTTAATCTCTGTCTTTGTGGGATGAATATTTACATCTATAGCAGAGGGATCGGCTTCCATAAAGATAAAATAGGAGGGTATAGTCTCGGGGGCAAGAATATTAAAGTAGGCTTCCATAATTGCTTTATGAAAGTAGGGATGTCTCATAAACCTGCGATTGATAAAGAAGTATTGCTCGCCAAAGGTTTTCCTGGCATATTCGGGCTTTCCAATAAATCCGCTAAGTTTTATCAACGATGTTTCGGTGTCGATATTTATAAGAGAGCTATTTATACTTTTCCCGAAAAGTGAAATTATTCTTTGCCGAAGATTTGTAGCATGCAGGTTAAATATTTCCTTGTCGTTACTGAAAAGGCTAAACTTTATATCGGGATGGGCGATGGCAATTCTTTCAAATTCATTTATTATGTGCCTCAGTTCGGTATTATCTGATTTTAAGAATTTCCTTCGTGCCGGGATATTATAAAAAAGATTTTTTACTGCAATACCTGTGCCTTCCGGACAGCTGGTAGGTTCCTGTTTCTCGATTTTCGATCCGTTTATTTCAATAAGCGTTCCAAGTTCCTGATCGCTTAGCCTGGTTTTAATTTCAACCATAGCAACAGCAGCAATTGAAGCGAGTGCTTCACCCCTGAATCCCTTTGTGTAAATTGAAAAAAGGTCTTCGGCTGAACTAATTTTGGAGGTGGCATGACGCTCAAAGCATAACCTGGCGTCAGTCTCCGACATTCCGCTTCCATCGTCAATTACCTGTACCAGCGAGCGGCCGGCGTCTTTAATAATGATCTTGATGGTATTGGCACCTGCATCGACAGAATTTTCGATTAGTTCCTTGATAAGCGATGCAGGTCGCTGTATAACCTCTCCTGCAGCTATCTGGTTGGCCACCGAGTCTGGTAGTAACTTAATATGATCGGGCATTGGGGACTCTGGTTAGACGTAGATAATAAAATATGCAATAAGACTGAGAAGCATAATAATTACGATTGTCCTGATCAATGTGTATTTCTGAACTTTTCTGGTTTTCTGTCTGAAGTAGTTCGACATAGAGCCTCTCTGTATAGTTGGAACATAGTCTGCTCCCTGGTCGTCATCCTTAATTCCCAGCTCCAGCTTGATCCTTTTTACTCTGTCCTCTCTTCTTTCTTTGTCGGGATCGTAATATCTGGGGATCATGTTGAAGCCTTTTGGCTTATATTGCTTAAATAATCCTGGTACACCCATCTTCTTATGATTTTCTCAAAGATATGAAAAAATCAGGCTAAGGGCAAAGAGCTAAGAGGTAAGAGCTCCGCCTTCGTAAAAACTTCGGCGGACGGAGAAAGGGCAAAGGGCAAAGGGCATGGGGTGAAGAGCTATAGCATTAGACAAAAGGATTATCAAATTCAAATTAATCTTTTAGTTCTGCTCCACAATGCTTGCAATACCTGGCTTCATCGTCGTGATCATCGGTCAGGCAATCATTGCATGTTTTTGTATTTTTTGCATTTATTTTCATAAGACGGTTTTGCTGACTTATTTCAGCGGTTACTATGCCCGTAGGAACAGCAATAATGGCATAGCCGGTAAGCATGGTAAGGCTTGCAATAAATTGACCAAAGCCTGTGATGGGAGCAATATCACCGTAACCTACTGTGGTTATGGTAACAATTGTCCAATAGATCCCCTTGGGAATACTTGTGAAACCACTTGCCTCTCCTTCAACCAGGTACATAATAGTACCGATAATAATAACAACTGTAAAGACCGCGGTGAGAAAAACACCAATTTTGGCCTTACTGGCATTAAGTGATTTTCTCAGGACAACCCCGGCCGAAGTATACCTTGATAATTTAAATACCCTGAATATCCTGAGCAATCTCAGTGATCTGAAAACAAGGAGACTGGATCCTCCGGTAAAAAGAATACCCAGGTAAGAAGGTATTGTGGCCAGCAGGTCTATTATTCCATAGAAACTGAAGACATACTTTATAGGTTTCTTTGTAATAATTACCCTGAGGATGTATTCTAAGGTGAAAATAAATGTAATTACCCATTCAATAATAACAAAGATCTGGTGATTATTTTTGCTAAGTTCAGGCACAGAGTCCAGAATAACTACTACGACACTTACGATGATCGCTATTATTAGAAATATGTCAAATAGCTTTCCACTCCTGGAGTCTGTCTCAAAGATTATTGACTGTAGTCTGTTTTTGAATTTGGAATTCATTTGGAAAATTTTTGGTTGCCGGGTTAAAGATAAGAAGAAGTGCCTAGAGTGCCTAGAGTGACTAGAGTGCCTGGAGTGATTAAAGTGTCTGAAATTAGTATCTTAGCTCTACAAAACATAAAGTATGAGAGTATTTAGATTTACCATTTTAATATCCTTGCTGGTATTCTCTGCCTGTAAGGATAAATCAAGATTGGATGTTATATCCCTTAATGTTCGTTTTGACAATCCTGCTGATGGAGCCAATGAATGGATGGCACGCAGGGATATAGTTGCCGTTTTTCTTATTGATGAGCAAGCTGAATTATTCGCTTTGCAGGAGGTCCTCTGGAATCAGTATGAATATATCGATTCTCTGCTTGGCGCTTATGGCTCTGTTGCGGCAGGCAGAAGCGACGGACTGAAAGCTGGTGAAATGACACCGGTTTTCTATAATAAAGAAAGGTTTGATCTTATGGACCATAATACATTCTGGTTATCTGAAACACCCTCAATTCCGGGCAGTAAAGGCTGGGGGGCTGTTTTACCTAGAGTAGTTACCTGGGCTAAACTATTTGATAATTTTACGGCTAACGAATTGTATTTTTTTAATACACACTTCAGCCATATGTCAGATTCTGCCAGGATAATGAGTGCCCGCATTCTTTCAAGACAGGTTGAACTTATTGCGGGTGATAAAAATTTTATTATTTGTGGTGATTTTAATATGAGACCTGATAGCGAGGCTTATAAAGAATTACTTTCTGGTGATTCAAATACTATAAATGATAGCTTTAATATACTGGAAAGAGAAATAATCGGGCCTGTTGATACCTATAATGGATTTAATGATGAGGAGGAAGGATCTGACAGAATTGATTATATTTTTGTAAAGGAAGGAACAGTCGTTTACACCCACGAAACTCTTAAGATCAAAAAAGATTCCATTTTTATTTCCGATCACTGGCCTGTCAGAAGCAGCCTGCTTTTAAAATGATAGCAGAAATATAGAAACCTTTATAAACCACCTGCACGCAGTGCAGTTTCAACTATTGGGCTCCGCAGGAGACCATCTCAACCTTCTTTATGCTGTTTTGCGGTATGCGAAAATAGCCATGGTAAGAGTTGTTGCACCTATTGCAATAATCCCCTTCACATCAGGCATAATATCTTTAAGACCTGATCCTTTAAGCATTACCATTCGGATTACCCTCATAAAATAAGCTGTCGGATTAATTGTATTAAACTTTTGTGCCCAGGCTGGCATGCTCTCCGCAGGGGTGAATATTCCGCTCATAAGTATAAAAATCATAATGGTAAAGAAAACAACGAATAAAAACTGTTGTTGCGTGGAAGAGATCGCCGAGAATAAGAGAGTTAAGCTGAGAATTGCAATTAAATAGAGAGTGGCATATCCAAACAACAAAACAAGCGATCCTTCGAATGGAATATTAAAAAACAAAAGGCCCAGGAACAATCCAAAAGCAAGATCAATTATTCCAATAACAAGAAAAGGCACCAGCTTGGCAACAATAAACTGATATCTTCGAATCGGAGTTACATTGAGCTGTTCTATGGTTCCAACTTCTTTTTCTTTTACTACGTTTAGCCCTGCCAGAAGAAGCCCAATGGCCGACACAAGTATTACCAGTACTCCGGGTAGCATATAGTATTTATAGTTGAGAGTAGAATTATACCAGTATCGATTATTTATATTTATTGTTGGAAGAGGTCTGACTGGTTTGCTGTGTATCGATTCCATTACCAGCTGCGAATTATAATCCCGGATAACACCATTTATATAAGCCCATGATAGCTGGGCTGATGTAGCATTAATAGCATTAGTAAGGACCAGTATAGTAGCCTTGTTGTCGCTATAAATATCATTCTCAAATCCGCTCGGGATTTTAAGAACCAGTTCGCCTTTATTGGCATGAAGATAGGCATCGGCCTCTTTATCGCTGAAAGTAGTTTGAGTAATTTTGAAGAAATCCGAGCCCTGTAACTTAGAAATTATTTCCCTTGATGACCGTGACATATCCTGGTCAATAATGCACATCTTAATGTCTTTTATCTCGAATGTAACAGCAGGAACAAGTACCAGCATCTGTACAATAGGGATTGCAAAAATAGCCTTCGATATAAATTTATTACGGAAGATCTGGATGAACTCTTTTCTTATCAAATATATTATGGTTCTCATAATGTCGCAGAGATTATGTCAGTCTTGTTTTAAATTTTTTGGCACTTATAATAATAAGAAGCACTAACATCCCCAGCAGGACAAGAGTCTCTTTCCAGATATATGCCAGGCCTGTTCCTTTTACCATAATACTCTTAATAATAGATACAAACCATCTTGGAGGCATAATAAGAGTGACATAGTCGTATATTTTTGGCATATATTCAATAGGAAAAATAAAGCCTGAAAGCAGCACCGATGGCAGCATCAATCCAATAAGAGAGATAAACATGGCCTGTTGCATCGTTTTGGATCCTATTGATATAAGTATACCAAGTGTAAGAGAGAGCAGTATGTAGATTGTTGTCACAAACAGCAGCAGTGCAATGCTACCTACAACAGGGAGGCCAAAGACAAGCCACGAGAGTAGCAAGATTATACCAAGATCAATAAAACTCAGAAAAAAATATGGCGTTACCTTACCGAGTATAATATGAATAGGTTTTAGTGGAGAAACAAGTAGCACCTCCATTGTACCAAATTCTTTTTCCCTGGTTATTGTTACTGATGTCATCAGGGCACATATAAGAACCAGAACAAGGGATATTATCCCGGGAACAAACATAAACTGGCTCTGAAGGTTTGGGTTGTAGTACATTTTTACCTCGGGTTCGATAATCATCATTTCATTTACCTGGCCTGAGTTATACTCAATCAGATAGTTATTAATTATCGACCGGGTATAGTTTGTTACCATGCTGGCCGTGTTTGGCTCAGATCCATCAGCAATTATCGTGAGGTCAGCATTGCCGAGGGTGGTCATATCTTTGCCGAAGTTTTCACCAAAGACTACTACTTCTTTAATATCTCCCTTTCTGAAAGCTTCATCAATTTTTTCTACCGATTGCAGTTTTTCTTTTAATACAAAGAAATCGGATGAAGATAGTTTTGATATTATCCCATTTGTTATTTCATCATCAGCAAGGTCAACGATTGCAATTCCTGCATTCATTATCTCTGTTCTTACGGCATAGCCAAAAATGATTATCTGGGCAGCAGGTATACCAAAGAGGATTAACATTGTGCGTACATCCCTGAATATATGGAGGAACTCCTTCTTTACAAATCCTAAGAATCTTTTCATGCTGAACTGGATTTTGGACGAGCAATCTTAACAAATAGCTCCTCAACAGATTTGGTATCGTACTTTGTTTTCAGATTTGAGGGCGTATCCATTGCGACTATTTTACCCTCATCCATAATTGAGATTCTATCACAATATTCAGCTTCATCCATATAATGGGTTGTAACAAATACGGTTATTCCCTCAGATGCGGTTTCGTATATCATCTCCCAGAATTGTCTCCTGGTAATTGGATCAACCCCCCCCGTTGGTTCATCCAGGAATACTATCTCAGGATTATGGAAGACAGCAACGGAGAATGCTAATTTCTGCCTCACCCCCAGAGGCAGGTCTCCTATTACCTTTTTTCTGTACTTCTCGAAGTCCAGCTTTACAAAAAGGGTTTCACTTTTAGAGATGATCTCTTTTTTAGACAGGCCGTATATGCCCCCGTAAAGCCTGATGTTTTCTTCAGCTGTAAGGTCCTCGTATAGAGAAAACTTCTGACACATGTAACCAATATGTCTTTTTACTTTTTCCGGGTTTCTGGCCACATCGTAGCCCGCCACCATTACTTTCCCCGAAGTAGGAGAGGAGAGCCCGACCAGAATTCTTATCGCAGTAGTTTTCCCTGCTCCATTAGCTCCCAGGAATCCAAAAATCTCACCTTTTTCGACCTCGAAATCCAGATTGTCGTTAGCTACAAATGAGCCAAACTTTTTAACCAGACCCTTTACCTCTATTGCTTTATTGTTGTGTTCCATTTTTTTCCATTAGATTCAGAAAAACATCCTCAATCCCGGGTTCGATTTTTTTTATATTGATTTTTTCCAGTCCCTTATTCTCAAGGTATTTATTAAGATCCATGTCGGGTTTATTATTCAAGTAATTAATGTGGATAGAATCTCCAAAAGCATTTACGCTATTTATATCGGGATGAGCTTTCAATGCCTGGATAAGCATATACCTGTCGCTTGCTGATACTGCAAAAAGATCATATCTGTAATCCTTCGGGATATTGGCAGGAGTATCAGTTTTTAGTATTTTACCTTCCTGGATTAAGGCCACCCTGTCGCATCTGTCAGCTTCATCCATATAGGGTGTAGATACTACAATAGTAATGTTTTCATCCTTGAGCTTTTTAAGCATCTCCCAGAATTCAGTACGTGATACTGCATCAACACCTGTTGTTGGCTCGTCAAGTACTATCAGCCTGGGTGCGTGAATCAGGGCGCACGACAGGGCTAGTTTTTGTTTCATCCCCCCCGACAACTTTCCTGCTTTCCTGTTCTTAAAGGGCTCAATATGAGAGTATATGTCTTTAATCAGGTGATAATTCTTATCTATTGTTGTGCCGAAAATAGTTGCATAGAATTTTAGATTTTCTGCTACGGTAAGGTCCTGGTAAAGACTGAATCTACCCGGCATATATCCTATGTGTTTTCGCAGTTCACGATAATCTTTATCTACATCAAGTCCCATTACCGATATTCTGCCTTTATCGGGCAGAAGCAATGTTGTAATTATTCTGAAGAGGGTTGTTTTGCCAGCACCATCAGGCCCGATAAATCCAAATAGCTCTGAGTCTTCTACTGAAAAATTCAGTTTATCAAGCGCAAGGGTACCCTTAAATGATTTACTGATATTTGATGCTTCTATCATATCAGACCTTATTCAGTATTCTATTTTGTAATTCAACACTCATAACTCATCACTCACAAATATTGCTTCGCCCGGCATACCGCTTTTTATCCTGCCATCGTTTTCAACAGCAATTGTAACAGCATAGACCATACTTACTCTTTCTTCTTTTGTCTGGATAATTTTTGGTGTAAACTCTGCTTTATCAGAGACATTTATTACCTGGCCGGTATACTCGTAATAATCTGATTCGCCTTTATCAATTCTTGCAAGGCATTTATCTCCTGTTTTTACTTCAGCCAGCTGAGCACCACTTATATAGACCTTTAATTTCATTACACTCAGATCTGCAATTTTTACAAGTGGTTTTCCGGCTGATGTAATCTCACCTTTTTCAGCATATTTCTGGATAACAGTGCCTCCTGAGGGTGAAAGAATGGTGCACCTGGTGATTCTTTCCCTTAGCTGATCTTTTTTCGCCTCCAATACAGCTAACTCGCTGGCAACAGACACCTTGCGGGTATTATTAGATTCTATCTGCTTTTCGAAAACAGCTTTCTGACCAAGCAGGTCGTCATATTGTTTTTGAGTTGCTGCCTTATCATTAAGCATATTTTTAATTCTTGAAATATTTACTTCAAGATTTGAGATTTGCTGTCGGAGGATTTCATTTTGTGATGAGATAGTACTTATGTTCGATCTTATTGCTTTTTCAGAGGATTCGAGTTCATCCACTTGCATTGAAAACAATATAGTGTCGATAACTGCTACTAATTCATCCTTTGATAATATTCTACCTTCTTCAATCGGGAATAAGAGAATCTTACCACCAGTTTCGGCTGAAATAAGTATTTCTGTAGCTTCAAAATTACCCCAGGCATCTGCTTCGCTCGTCTGGTTTTTACAGGAGCCTAGCAGTATTATTATTAAAATAGAAGGAACTATTAACTTTTTCATTTTATATTGTTTAAATAATTACTTGATTTCATTACCTGAGATATTCAGGTATTCAACCTGTGATTTAATAAGATTTACCTGGTGTATATTCTGAGACAGAATTGCTTCTTTTTCCAGGTTTACTATACTCAGATACTCAGTCGATGTTATAGATCCATTTTTAAACTGTGATTCGCCGGTAAGAGTAATGGATTTACGCAGATCAATAAGTTCTCTGTCTGTTTCAAGCATTGAGGAGTAGGCCTGTATCTCAGAGTACTTATTTAGTAAGGCTCTGTTTAAATTTTCTTCAAGGTCTGTTTTCCGGTTGCTTAAAAGGGTTTTATTAATTTCAATTTTCTGCCGGTCTCTTTTGCTGTTATTCCAGTCTAATATTTTCCAGCTTATCCCGGCTCCAAAAACAGCGTAGGTTCCAAATTCATCGGTAAAAAAATCATTTCCCGGAGGCGAACCATAGCCAAGGGTTGCAAAGCCGAAAGCCTTTGGCATACGACTGCTTTTTATTAACGATTTTCCGGCTTCCAGTTGCTGAATACGAAAATCAAAGCTCTGAAGCTCAGGCCTGTTAAGGTCCTGATCTTTTGTTACCGACAATTCAGGCAGAATTATTTCGGTGTCGGGGTCAATATTTTTGCCAGTCAGATCAGAGAGTACTTCGCAGAGGGCGGAAATCTTAATTTCAGTTTCTTTAACCTGCTGCCGGAGCCTTATCTGCTCTGCAACAACAGAACTTTTGTCGCTGTTTAACATCATGCCATTTTCGATCGCAGATTCTATACTGCTTACCTTGTTTTCAAAAAGATCGAGGTAGTTACCCAGTAATTCTTTTTGTCGTTTTAGCAGAATCAGGCCAAAGAAAGTGCCGTTTACCATTTCCCTTACCTTATAAAGTTCAGTTTCTACCTCCTGTTCACTGAGCTGCAAGCTTACTTCTTCAAGCTTACGGGTGTTTTTAATTGCTCCTCCATCCCATATTACCTGGTTGATATCAAGTGTAAGTTTATACTGGTCGTGTGGCATACCCCCTATGTCGTCCGGAATCCCCGGGATAGGAATTTCAGACAGGGCATCAGAAAGGTTGACTATATTCGTATTATATATAATATTCGCTCCAGCATTGATATTGGGATACCATGATGTAGCAATGTTCTGATCTTTAATTTGCCATAGTTCATGTTGCATCTGTTTTTCGATGGCAAAGGGGTGGACCAGAAGAGCATTCTCATAGCAACTCTGAAGTGTTACAGCGTCTTGTGCTTCTAAGAAGGAAGACGGAATTATAAATATAATAAGCAGTACGATTCTGAGATTTTTCATATTATTCGGTATTAGAATTCATATCCTCCCCCATGCTCTTAATAATGCTCATAATAAACCTGGGGGAGTATTCTTTGCGTTGTTCAATAAACTCCTTATAGTTGAGATCCTGTTTGTCTAATATTCCGCTTATTATTGGTTTTGCAACAATAGGGAATACACTCAGGGATACTATCGATATCATCAGGTGAACTATCTGTTCCTGTGGAATATTATTTTCAGCCAGGGTTTTACTCATTCCTTTTTGTATGTTGGGAATATTTATACGGCTAAGGAATTTATCAAGAAGCTGTGGATTTCGTGTTACCTCCCTCAGAATAAACATAGGAAGCCTGGGGTTTTTTTCCAGGAAGGAAATATGCTCAACAAAGAAATACTGAATTTTATCTTCTATTGGCAATTCTTTTTCAAAGACTCCTGCAAATTTTTGGAACATCTTCTCAGCCAGTTTGTCAAATACGGCTGCAAATAATTTGTCTTTTGTCCTGAAGTAATAATGGAGCAATGCTTTATTTATCCCGGCACGATCTGCAATATCTTGCATTCGTGCTCCTTCCATCCCTTTCTCCTCGAACTCTTCAGTAGCTGCAGTAAATATCTTTTCTTCTGTAAGTTTATCCTGATGCGACATTTTTAAATGTTTAGTTTAATAATATAGATAAACTAAATAGTTTAACCAAGAGGTCAAATATATTACAATTTTATCAAAAAGCAAGAACTAAATTATTTTCTTTATAAATTTGAACTGGGTAAAACAATATGGCTGGAGATTTAACACTTGAAGGAAGGAAGGGGAAGAATGCTGTTTGCATGCTTCGGAAAGTTTGTCGCTCGCTCGACAGGGCTGGCGTTCCTTATTTGCTTGAGGCAGGTACATTACTTGGAATAGTACGAGAAAATCGCTTATTGCCCTGGGATAATGATCTTGATATTACAATAACACGAAAGCATGAAGAGAAGCTTCTAAAATCCTTATGGAGGCTTCGCATCAGAGGCTACCTGGTAAGGGTCAAGTATTATAATCGGGATCTGGCATGTTTTAAGGAGGGAGATGTAAGAATTATTAAGGTGAAGCACATTAATCTCTTTGCAAGGGTGAAGAAAGATATTGTGTTGGATATCTTTTTAAAAAAGAGAATCGGCGATGAATATCATTGGACAGTCGGAATAACCCCGCCTGTATTAAAAGCTGTTCCACACAGGTATTATGATGAGCTCTCCAGGGTGAAATTTGCAGGATATAATTTTTCTGTTCCATCCGATAGTGAAGGATACCTTGAGGAGCATTATGGTAAAGACTGGCGTACACCGGTAAAAGAATGGGACTTCAGGACTTCTGATTGCAGCGTAAGAGAGATACTTACCTAATAATCAAAGATTTTCCTTGCATACTCAAGATCGTTTTCATTATCAACCTCAGCCCATTTATGTAAACTGAAATCGACTGCTCTGAATTTTATTTTGCCCGTGTTTACAAGATTGGCAAAGGCTTTTTCATAATAAATACCTGTTTCACCGCTGCCTATTATTCTCTCCATTTCAGGTTGGATTAATGCTTTATAATCGTCTAACCTGAGGCCGTAAATATTTACTGTTTTAAAAAGTAGGGTAATATCCTGTGCTTTGTCCAGGTCTTTTTTCAGGAAAAACTTTTTTACCAGCTTATCATCCATATCTACCATGGTGCCATCCAGATGCTTTTCCCATTTACTTACTGCCATAAAGTTGGGTTCACCAACAAGCAGATTAAAAGCATTATCTGAAATTATAATATCTCCTTCAAAGAGGTAGAAATTTTCTTTTATTAGTTCGTTTGCGAGGAAAAGAGAGTATATATTATTTGTTGTCTCCCATATTTCATTTTCCACATAGACTATCTCCATATCCCCCCATCCCGATCCAACTGATTCAATAATTTTATTTCCAAGATACCCGATAACAAGAATAGTTTTCTTAACTCCCCGGCTCTCAAGTTTATCAAGCATGGTATGCAATATTGGCCTCCCTTTAATCTTAATAAGGCATTTGGGGATTTCATCCGAATATGTCCTTATCCTGCTTCCCCGACCGGCAAGTAAGAATAATGCAAGCTTCATTATCTATTATTTAGTTGATCCTGTAAATGTAATATGATCATTTATATTAAATAAGGATTAGATAAATTAATTAATATTGTAATAAATAGTGGCAAATGGATTTAAACAGAAGCTTAAAAAGAAAGTTTAAACGATTACCTTTTATAGACAGCAGATTAAGAAAAGAGATGCCTCTTCCTTACCAGAGCGATGGAATTATATATCGCTTTCTAAGGCCTGACGATTCTATTGATGATCTGACAGCATTAATAAACACTGCCTACACGGTATATAAAAACGAAGGCCTTGATTATAAAGGTGTTTCACAGGATAGAGGTGAAACAATAAAAAGGCTCAGGCATTCATATACAATAGTAGCTGTTTCGGATAAAAAAATTATTGGTACTATTAGTTATAAACCGCCATGGGAATGCAGGGGGAACGAATGGTTTAACAGGCCAGGAGTGGCGAAATCGAATCAGCTGGCAGTAGATCCTGAATATCAATCTAAAGGACTAGGCAGCAAATTAATAGACCTGGTTGAACTATTTGCCATCTTACAGGGAGCGGATGAAATAGCCAGCGATCATGCAGAAGAAGCAGTGGCTTATATTGAGTGGAAGAAGAAACGGGGCTACAGGTTTATTTCATATCATAAATGGAGCTTTACTAATTACAGAAGCGTTATCCTGAGCAAGAACCTTGAGATGTTTAATGGTTAACCCCTGACCTATGAGCAGAATATTATATTATTCGAGCAATCGATCAGCTCCCCACCTTAGTTTTGCCGAAGCTCTCCTTGCAGGTCAGGCTCCGGACCGGGGCCTGTATATACCCCTGGTGATACCAGCTTTTACTAAAACGGAGATGGATTCGTTCGGCGATATGACTTATCCTGAGATTGCTGTATCAGTATTATGGAAGTTCCTGGAAGGCGAAATTGAGTACGACCTTCTTGTTGATTTTTGCAAGGAGGCATATGATTTTGATATACCGATTGAGAATGCCGGTGAGGGATTGCATATCCTGAGGCTTGATCATGGTCCCACAGCCTCATTTAAAGATTTTGCCGCAAGGATTATGTCTCGTTTATTTAATTACGTGCTTGAAAAAGAAGGAGGAGAAATTACTATTCTGACTGCTACATCGGGCGATACGGGGAGTGCTATTGCAAACGCCTATCGTGGAATGAAGAAGATTAAGGTAGTCGTATTATATCCCAAAGATGAGGTTTCTGAATTGCAGCGGAAGCAGATGACTACTATGGGCGAAAATATCCGGGTTCTGGCTGTTGATGGTAAGTTTGATGATTGCCAGGCACTTGTCAAAAAGGCCTTTTGTGATGATGATTTAAAGGATATCAGGCTTTCGTCGGCCAATTCAATAAATATCGGGAGACTACTTCCACAGGCTGTTTATTATTTTTATGCCTGGTCGAGAGTGGCAAAATCCGGAGAAAGAGTTGTGTTTTCGGTGCCTTCGGGAAATTTTGGAAATCTGCTTGGTGGTATTCTTGCAGCACGGATGGGTTTGCCGGTAGAGAAGTTTATTGTATCTGTAAACGAGAATGATGAGTTCCCTGTATTTATTGAGAGTGGTAGCTATCAAAAAGTTGATCCTTCAAGAAATTGCTTGTCAAGCGCTATGAATGTAGGACACCCAAGTAATCTAACCCGACTGGTTGATCTATACGGAGGTTATATGGATGAGGCTGGTAAGCTTGTCAGGATGCCTGATATGCAATTAATTAGGCAGGATTTGGTCTCCTACAGTGTTTCGGATAGCTTAACAAGAGAGATTATCGGCGATACATATAGAAAATTCAATATCCTGCTGGAGCCTCATGGGGCTGTAGCCTGGGGTGGATACCTCGCTTTTTCATCAAATAATATCCCACTATCTGATTTACCTGTAGTGATCCTGGAAACAGCTCATCCTGCAAAATTTTCTGATCTGGTTTTTGAATGTTCAGGAGCACTACCCCCTATGCCATCATCCTTAGAGGGAATTAGTAGAAGGGAGGAATCATTTATCGAAATAAATGCTGATTACAGTGCTTTTAAGAATTATCTAATACGGGAAGATGGATAGTATATCGCGTGATTTTCAGATATTTGCAAAACCTGTAGGAGCAAATTGCAATCTCAGGTGTTCATACTGTTACTACCTTGCTAATCTTACAGAGTCAGGAAGCTTAGCAGGGAAAATGGATGCAAAACTCAGGGATGAATATATTAAGCAGCATTTTCAAGCTACTACCGATGATACCGTATTTTTTTCATGGCATGGAGGAGAGCCAATGCTTGCAGGGCTCGAATTTTACAAAGATATTGTGAGGATTCAGGACAAGTATAATATTGAAGGAAGGAAGGTGGTGAATGGCATACAAACAAACGGTACTTTACTGAACATGGAATGGGGAGAGTTCTTTGCAGAAAGGGGATTTATAGTAGGATTAAGTGTTGATGGGCCTGAAGAAATTCATAACAGGTACAGAAAGAAGATTAATCATACGGATACTTTTAAAGAAGTAATAAATGGATGGGATATTTTGAAGGAATATGGGGTTAATTATGAGATTTTGTGTGCTTTAAATGATTTTAATTCTTTGTACCCCGTCGAGGTTTACGACTTTTTCAGAGACAGGGGAGCCAGGTATATCACATTTCTTCCGGTAGTTGAGCAGAAAGAGAGTGGTGAGCTTACGGAGTGGTCGGTTAAGCCGGAGGTTTTTGGAGATTTTCTTATAGGGGTATTTGAAGAATGGAAGAACAGGGATATTGGCATGCTGGATATTCAGATTATTGAAGAGGCAATGAGAACGGCTTTTAACCAGGATCATTCTTTATGTATACTCAGGAAGGAGTGTGGTGGTGTACCTGCTATTGAAAAGAACGGTGATGTTTACTGCTGTGATCATTATGTTAACCAGTCTTACCTGCTTGGTAATATTGAAGCTAAATCATTGTCGGAGATGCTCGACAGTGAGCAACTGAGAAATTTTGGTCATTTCAAGCTCAGTTCACTACCCGAAATATGTAAGTCGTGTAAGGTTAGGGATATGTGCAACGGAGGATGTCCTAAAAACAGAATAGTAAATATTCCCGGAGAGGCAAATAAGATTAATTACCTCTGCCCGGGATATCTCAGGTTTTTCAGTTATATCAAACCATTTGCCGACCTTGTTGCAAGGCTCAATATTCCTGATTGATTTCTATATCAGTTCTTCCTTAAAGAAAGCGATTGTCCGCTCCCATGCAAGCTTAGCTGCTTGAGGATGATATCTGTCAGGATTGGTATCGTTATTAAAGGCATGCTGGGCCCCTTCATAAATAAATACCTGGAATTCTATTCCGTATTTTGTCATAGCTTTTTTAAAGTCATCAATACCGGCATTTATCCTTTCATCGTTTCCTGCATAATGCGCCATTACAGATGCCTTGATATTCTTAACTTTTTCTTCTGATGGTTGTCTTCCGTAATAGGGTACTGAAGCCTTCAGGTCGGGCGATTGTACTGCCACCTGATTCGTCATGGCGCCACCCCAGCAAAATCCGGTACATCCGACATTCCCGTTTGATTTCGGGTGATTCTTAAGGTACTTCACAGCTGCCACAAAGTCTTTTTCTGTATCTTCAGCCTTAAGCTCACGCATCATTTCCCCTCCCTTATCCGGGTCATCTTCAGGAGTGCCGCCAAGAGGTGAATTAGCATCGGGAGCAAGTGCAATAAATCCTTCAGCAGCCATTCTTCTTGTTACATCTTTAATATGAGTAACCAGTCCCTTATTCTCATGTATAATAATTACTGCCGGGAGCTTAGATTCTGTTTCGGGCATAGCCAGGAAGGCTCTTACGTCTCCTGTTTTTCCCTTATAGCTTATCATTTCTGTATGCAAAGCAGTGGCAGCAGGAGCTCCATATGCTGCGTTACCCTCGAGTAGTGGCAAAAGAGAAAGCGCCGCTGCAGTTCCTCCGACATACAGGGAAAGTTTTTTTATGAACCTTCGCCTGTTTAAGTTCCCGGACTTGTATTCACTGTAGAGCTCGTTAATTTTATTATCCATATGAGTATTTTAAAGGATTATTAATAAATATCAATTAACTAATTTACGAAATTCTGAGAATCCAGATCTAATATCCGAACCTGGGGTTAACTATATTATTATAGATTGACCCGAAGGTATATACAAAGCCCACACCCCCATCGAAGCTATATTCTGTTTGCATTTCCTGTAATTCCAGGAGTACGTCGGCATCAGAAAGATCTCCTTTTGCCAGGTAGATCTGGTTATGTATGGCTGCGGCACTACCTCTTATTTGAAGAGACAGGCCTTTAAGTAACCTTATCCTGACAGAAGCATCGAGTTCGATCCTGTTTTTGGAAAAATCATGGAGATAGTTTGATGCTTCGAGTGATAGGTTTATAGAGCCCCATTTTTGTTGTACCCTGAAAGCAATATCAATCTGCTGCTCCCAGAGGTTTTCCTTCATCATCCCGTAGATTGTCGTATCTATATAATCGTTATATGAATAGCCTGCACTATAAAGGACCCGTAGTTGACGTCTTGTTGATTCAGAATATGGGAAAATATTATATTCAACAGCCGGTGTAAAGTCAAAGCTCTTTTCAATATTCCTGTAAGAGGACGATGTTAGGTCGAACCTGAGCCCGGCCGACCAATGTTCAGTAAGGCTTTTAACAATCAGGTTGTTCTGCGACCAGTACCTTTTAAAGAATATCTCAGTATCTCCCTCGTCTATAATCTTCGTCTCACTGAATTCCTGGTCGAATTCAAATTCCATTTTCCATTCGGGTGTTATCCTTGAGGCAAGTAAAGAGTTTTCCCATACTATCTCCTTCCTGGATTCTTCTATCTCGAAATTCGGATCGAAGTCGATTTCAAATACCCAGTAATTCCATTTACCTATAACTTCCTCTTCATTGGCGCTTATTTTTGAGTCTATCTGAACCTGGTTGTAAAGAGGGGTTTTTGCCACATATCGCATTAATCCCATCCGAAGCATCTGGGTCCTGCCTTCCCTTGTAATATCACTGGTGTTATCGGGCCAGCTGTTATATACGAGAGTATCGGCCATCGAAGAGTACTGATCCTGCCCGTAAAAGTAGAAAGTATACTGGTTACCCCCGCTGCCGGTCGATTGACTGGTTTCAAGAATGTATACATCGGCTTCTTTAACATCTCTGACATAGTTAACATAGGGTATCTCATTCCTGATGAAATTCATGTCGCAGTGATTACAATCAATAAAGATATTTACAGCGTCCTTTTTCAGTGAATCAGGAGGGTTGTTTATGTCCTGTCCTGATAGGGTGATACATGACATTAATAGAGGCAGTAAAGTCGCTCGTTTAAGAAACAAAAAATCCATACTTTCCATTTTAGTACTTCTCTAAGTTAAAGAATTAACTATTAACTATTTATTCAGGTAATTATATTTTGTAGCATAATCGCTTATTCAATTTAGCATAACTTGATTTAAAGTCAATATTTGGTTAAATTGCTATTGGAATAATAATCGCGCAACTTATATAGTCATGTTAGTAAAAGCATTTAGCAGTACCGTGGCCGGTATTGAAGCATCGATTGTCACAATTGAGGTAAACGTATCCCCGGGAGTAAGATTTTTTCTTGTTGGCTTGCCCGATAATGCTGTGAAGGAGAGTCAGCAGAGAATTGAGTCTTCATTCAGATCTATCAATCTTAGATGGCCGGGTAAACAGGTTCTGATAAATATGGCACCGGCAGATACAAAGAAAGAGGGATCGTCATTTGATCTTCCGCTTGCTATTGCTATTCTGGCAGCTAACGAGAATGTTGTTAAAAGAGATTTCAATGATTACTTAATGATGGGGGAGTTATCTCTTGACGGGAGTCTTAAGCCGGTTAAAGGAGTGCTGTCTGTTGCCTTAAAAGCAAGAGACGAAGGCTTTAAGGCTATTATAGTACCACTTGATAATGCACCTGAAGCAGCAGTAGTACAGGGAATTAATGTTTTTGGGATGGAAAGCCTGGGAGATGTGGTTGATCACTTCAATGGCATGAAGAAATTTGAACCCGTATCAGTTGATATAGATGATATTTTCAGGTCGACTGCAAATGTATATGATGCCGACTTTTCGGAGGTTAAAGGGCAGGAAAGTGTAAAAAGAGCTCTTGAGGTGGCTGCAGCAGGAGGGCATAATATAATTATGGTTGGTTCTCCCGGTTCTGGCAAGACAATGCTGGCGCGCCGCTTACCGACTATAGTGCCTCCCTTAACCCTTGAGGAGGCACTTGAGACAACAAAGATTCATTCGGTTGCGGGTAAAATAGAAGGCAAAGGATCGCTTATGACCTGTCGCCCTTTTCGAACCCCACACCACACTATTTCCTCTATTGCTCTTGTAGGAGGGGGTTCAAATCCACAACCGGGAGAAATATCTCTTGCTCACAACGGAGTGCTTTTTCTTGACGAATTACCTGAATTTCAAAGAAGTGTTCTTGAGGTAATGAGACAACCCCTTGAAGACAGGACCATAACTATTTCCAGGGCACGCCTGTCGGTAGATTACCCGGCCAGTTTTATGATGGTAGCATCAATGAATCCTTGTCCGTGTGGGTATTATAATCACCCTGACAAGGATTGTGTTTGTTCTCCCGGTATGGTACAGAAATATCTTAATAAGATATCCGGACCTCTCCTCGACAGGATTGACATTCATATAGAGGTGGTGCCTGTTCCTTTTAACGACCTGTCTGCAGAGGGAGAGTCTGAAAAATCAGCTATGGTAAGAGAAAGAGTAGTAAAAGCCAGGGCAATACAGACCAGTAGATTTGATGGTATTAAAAATATATATTGTAATGCCCAGATGAATTCTTCGCATATAAAGAAGTACTGCGAACCAGGTAATGATGGCAGAAGCTTATTGAAAAATGCCATCGATATCCTTGGCCTTTCGGCCAGGGCTTACGACAGGATTCTGAAAGTTTCACGAACAATTGCCGACCTGGATGGCCAGGATAATATCCAGCCCAATCACCTCTCCGAGGCTATAAACTACCGTAACCTCGATCGTGAAAGCTGGGCTGGGTAGAAGATTTTTGCTGCAGGTATTCTCTCGCTTCATTTTATATATTGATCATTATTTATTGAAGTATTTCTACATCCTTTTTCCCAGGATAAAGCCATCATCTCTATTTAATTATATTAAAAAGCATCATTCTGGGTTTCATAATGTCTTTGTTTATATACAACTAACCAGAAATAAATTTCACCAGGATGTTCAAAAACTTTTTAATTAATGCATTACGCAATATCAGTAAGCAAAGCGGATATATTCTAATAAATATTGGGGGTCTTGCTATTGGAATTACCAGTTTTATGTTTATTACACTTTATGTTAAACATGAACTCAGTTATGACCGCTTCCATGATAATTATGAAAATATATACAGGCTAAAAGTTGTTGGCCAGATGGCTGGTGGAGAAATAGACCAGGCAGTTACTGCAGCTCCTATGGCACAGGCTATGCTTAATGATTATCCTGAAGTTTTAGAGGCTGCCAGATTAACAGAAATGGGGGCATGGTTGATACGTTTCGGAGAGAACAGGTTTAATGAAGATGGAGTTCTCTTTGCTGATTCAACATTCTTTGATGTATTTGATTTTAAATTATTAAGTGGAAATCCAAAAACGGCCTTAGTAAACCCCAGATCTATTGTTCTGACTGAAGAATACGCAGAAAAATACTTTGGAGATCAGAATCCCATGGGGAAGATGATGAGTGTTGAAGCTGATACAAATTTATATACTGTAACAGGTATTATTCAGAATGTTCCGGATAATTCTCATATTAAATTTGATATACTGGCTTCACTTAGCTCCTATCCTGATCAGGCAAACAGTCGAAATTGGGTAAGCCATAACTTCTTCACCTATATTCTTGTGCAGGATGGAACAGATCGGGGCGCTCTTCAGGAAAAATTCCAGGATATGGTAATCAAGTATGTTGGACCGCAGTTACAGGAAATACTGGGTATGTCTATCGATGATTTCAGGAATGCAGGGAATGATTTCTCATATGTTCTTGAACCTTTAAAGGATTTACATCTAAAGGGTGCAACTCAGTATAATCCTGAACCATTGGGGTCCATTTCAACAGTTTATATATTTGCAATTATTGCAATCTTAATACTTATTATTGCTGTTATAAATTATATTAATCTTGCGACAGCTAAATCTGCCGGCAGGGCTAAGGAAGTTGGCGTTAAGAAGGTTGCAGGAGCTAACAAATCCGGCCTTATTTACCAGTTCCTGGGAGAGTCACTCTTAATCGTAACATTTGCTACAATACTGGCACTATTATTTGTTTTTGCGCTTACACCAGCTTTTAATCAGCTTATAGGAAAGGATCTTTCATCAGGAATACTGGATAACTTTTCAGGGATTCTTTTTTTGATTGCGCTAATACTTATTGTTGGGGTATCTGCCGGCTTTTATCCAGCCTTTGTGCTGGCATCATTTAATCCAATTGAGGTTTTAAAGGGTACTATGAGTCCGGGTTCAATGTCAAAAAGATTAAGAGGCTTACTGGTTGTGTTCCAGTTTACAGTTTCAATAGTGATAATTATTGGTTCAATAATTGTTTATAGCCAGCTGAATTTTATGACTAAAAAAGATCTGGGTTTTGAGAAGGAGAATCTTATTGTAATCCGTAGGCCGGATGCATTCTTCAGACAGATTGAATCATTCAGAGACCAGGTATTAAAGCTTCCAGGTGTTGAAAAGATTGGTATTTCAAGGTCAGTTCCCGGAACTGAGTTTAGTAATAATGGCTTCTTAAAAGACAATGATCCTGAAAAGAACACATATCTTATAAATCAGACAGGCGTAAGTTTTGACTTTCCGGAGGCATTGGGAGTTCAACTTGTTGAAGGTCGATTCTTCTCAAGTGAGCATGGCACTGACTCTACAGCAATACTTATTAATGAAGCAACAGTTAAGTCGTTGGGATTGACTGATCCGATAGGGAAATATATCCTTCAGCCCAATGGACCACAATCATTCGACAGGTTAAAGATTATTGGAGTGATGAAGGACTTTAATATTGAATCGATGCATAAAACTATCACACCTGTATGTTTCACTGTTATGGGATTTGGAGGAGGAGACCAGTATGCTACAGTTAGGTTGACAGGTAATGATATCCCCGGGACTATAAATGCAATAGAAGAAATATGGCATACATATACTACTGCGCAACCCTTTCAATATGATTTTTTCACAGATTCATGGGATACTCTCTATACATCAGAAATGAAAACAGGGAAGATTTTTATTATTTTCTCTCTCCTGGCTATTATTCTTGCCTGTCTGGGTCTACTTGGGCTAGTAACATTTATTACTTATAAGAGAACTAAAGAGATTGGTATTAGAAAAACTTACGGGGCCTCCATACAGGTAGTGCTGAGCCTCTTATCAAAGGAAGTTGTCTATCTTATCCTTATCTCTTCAGTAATAGCATATCCTATAGCATATTTTGGTTCAAGGTACTGGCTTGAGGGCTTTGCCAGCAAAGTGAATGTGAGTCCGCTTATCTATATTCTTGCAACCCTGATTACTTTAATTATAGGATGGTTGTCAATAAGCTATCGAACAATTAAGGCAGCTAATTATAATCCCTCAGATGCTCTTAGAATAGAATAAATTTTAGAATCTAAAAATTGTTCTAACTTATTTTGATTCCTCTCTGAAGCAATTAATTATCGTAACCCGGATAGACAAAGCTGGGCAGGATAAGGTGTGGAGAGAAGAGGGAGGAGAGCAGGGGGCTTCAGTTTATAAAAGCTTACAGGATCTTGTTATTTGATTTATGGGAATATTTTATTATATTCGACTGTCTGTGATACTTTTATAGAAAAATCAACCGAAAATCATTATAACCCGGGTGTAAAAGCCTCAATAAAAGTTTAGCTATGTATTATTCTACCTTTCGTAATTGCATTGCAATTGTAGTAATGTTTATGTCTAGTTGCCTGATAATTAAAGGGCAGGAGTTTAAAATGAAATATGGAAAGATTGATTCTCTAAATCTTGAAATGCAATCATATGATAAAGACACCTCCGTTTCGGCCATGGTTATTGGTGATATTGGCAGTGTAAGATTTATATATAATAATGACAATGGATTTAATATAGAATTCAACAGGCATACCAGGATTAAAATCTTTAAGAAGGAAGGTTATAGTTTTGCTGACCAGATGATTGAACTCTATTCGCACAATAGAATAAAGGAAGATGTGGGGATACTTAAGGCAGCGACATATAATCTTGAAGGCAAGAAGGTAGTGAGCAGTAAGATGAGCAAAAAATCTTCTGTTTTCAGGGATGAAATTAACGAATATTGGAATTCCGTAAAATTTACATTGCCAGATGTTAAGGAAGGTTCAATAATTGAGTTCGAATACACAATTAGATCCAATAGTATTTCCAGCTTGCCGACATGGTATTTCCAGGAAACCATCCCTGTACTATGGAGTGAATATAATGTTGAAGCACCTGAGTATTTTGTATATAAACAAATTGGTTCCGGATATGAACCACTCCAGATATCCTCACAAACATCGGGTACCGGTTCAATAACGATCACTTATGGTGGAGAAATTGGTTTAATGGGAAATAAATCTGAAGTGTATACTAAAACAGAAAAGTTCAGGACAAATAAATACAGGATGGTTGCTTTTGATGTTCCACCATTTATTGAAGAACCAATGTTAACAACCAAAGAAAATTATATTTCCAAGGTTAAGTTTGAACTTGCAAGAACCGAATTTCCAGGTCAGTCACTTAAACTCTATACCGAAACCTGGGAATCGATTAATTTAAGACTTATAGAACATAGCCGTTTTGGCAACCAGCTTGATGGTGGCTTATTTCTGAATAAGCCTCTTGAAAGTATAAACTCAACATTCGATGATCCTGTTGAGAAGATGGTCGCAATACACAAATACATTCAGGATAACATGAAGTGGGACGGCTTCTATTCTATGTATTCAAGCAGTTTAAGGTCAGCATATAATGAGAAATCAGGTACCATAGGCGATATAAACCTGATGCTTGTTTTAATGCTGAAAAAGGCGGGTTTTGAAACATACCCGGTTGCATTAAGTACACGTAGTAATGGATTTATTAATAAGCTCTTCCCATCCCTGTCGTCGGTTAACTACGTTATTGCCATGGTTAAGCATGAGGGCTCTACCTATCTTCTGGATGCTTCAGATCCTTATTGTACCGTTAATATGTTACCAACAAGGTGCCTGAACGGTGAGGGATTGATAGTTGAAAATGATAAATCTGACTGGGTGGATTTAAATCCTTCGAAGAGCATGGATTCGGAAACAGTTATGAGTCTTGAAACGGACCGGGAAGGAGATTTCATAGGGACTATTGTCGTAACAGATAAAGACTATGCTGCTTCGAATATGAGAGAAGAGATCGAGGATGAAAAAAGCGAAGATGATTATATAGAATCATTCGAGAATAATAATGAAGGACTGGAGGTTCTGGATTACAGGTTTGATAACCTAGAGGACTTGTATAAACCTTTCCGTGCGAGTTATGAAGTTAAAATATCAGGTATTAGCGACAGGGCAGGGGATCTTATTTATATCAACCCGATGTTTTTTGATAGGATGAAGAGTAATATTTTCAGGATTGAAGAAAGAAAATACCCTATTGATTTTGGGTCTCCCGTACACGAAGTATTTAAACTAATCCTGAAAGTTCCAGAGGGATTCTATGTTGATGAATTGCCTGAGAGTACTGAATTTGATTTTGGAAATAACAGGCTTGTATTTTCTTACAGAATCGAAGAAAATGAAGGAGTGATAAGCCTGGTAAACGAGATTCATATAAATGATATATTATTTCTCTATAATGATTATAAGGGCTTAAAGGAGTTCTTTAACAAAATAGTGGAGAAACATTCAGAGATGATAGTACTGAAGAAAGTCGAAGAAGAAGGGTAATGATGAAGCAAATAATAGTTTTAATAATATTTTTTGCATCTGGATTAATGTCTTCATGGATTCCCGGAAATAAGATGTACCCGGCGAACGAAATTCCTGAAGAGTTGCTTGATAATGCTGAGGCCGTAGTGCGCGATTACGAGGAAATTTTTGAAATTGAATCTGTAAGTAAAGCGAGCAGGACAGTCAGATATGTTGTAACCATCCTTGATGAGAATGCAGATGAATATGCTGAATTTAATGAATGGTACGACAAATTCAGGTCCCTGACAGATATAAAAATCCTTATTTACGATAAGGACGGAGAGGTAATAAAGAAGGTTAAGGCTAACGAAATTGATGATTACTGTTCATTCTCGAGTTTTTCAATTTATGAGCAAAACAGGCAAAAACTTTTCTCCCCGAAAATAAATTCATATCCCTATACTATCTCTATTGAATACAAACAAGCTTATAAAGGATTGTTTGTATATCCTGTCTGGCAAATTCTCCCCGGCTATGATATATCAGTTGAAAAATCTTCATTCAGGATTATTGCACCGGAAGATCATGAGTTCAGATATAAAGCCACTAACTTAGATATTGAACCGCAGGTAAACCAGCTATCCGGTAAGCAGGATTATTACTGGGAGGTAAAAGGAGTTAATGCTGTTGAAAGTGAAGACTACAGTCCTTACCTCCATGAAAGTACAGGGATCTTATATACTGCACCTTCTGATTTCTCTATTGATGGATATAGTGGTAATATGGATACATGGGATGGCCTGGGTATGTGGGCCTATAGTCTTATTGAGGGAAGGGATGAGATAACGGAAGCTACTAAGGCGGATATCGCGGAGCTTGTTGCAGAGAGCAGCGATAAGCGAGATATTATAAGAAGAATATATAAATATATGCAATCCAAAACCAGGTATGTAAGTATCCAGGAAGGTATCGGAGGATGGCAGCCCTTTCCTGCCATACAGGTCGATGAAGATGGTTATGGTGATTGCAAGGCTCTTTCGAATTATACCATGGCCTTGTTGAAGGAAGCAGGCATTGAATCATTTTATACCAAGGTAAGGGCAGGTAGCAACGCCCCGGAAGTCCTTAACGATTTTGTCAGTAATCAGTCAAATCATATAATTCTTTGTGTTCCTATGGAAACAGATACAATATGGCTTGAATGTACTTCGCAAATTTCTCCCTTTGGCTATATAGGTAATTTTACTGACGACAGGCATGTACTGCTTGTAACCCCGGAGGGAGGAAGACTGGTAAAAACGAGAACTTACACGAAGGAGGAGAATACTAAAGTACACAGAGCAGAAGTAAGTTTTAAGGATGAAGAGACTTCTACAATTAAAGTAGAAAGTACTTACAGGGGATTAAGATATGATATTGTATCAGCTCTCTTGCGAAAATCTGCAACAGAAAGGGAAAGGTGGGTGTATAATAACACTGCTGTTGAGAAAGCAAAGATAGTCGACTTTACACTGGATCAGGACCCTGATTCAGATGTTTTACCTGAGATAAATGCGAGCCTGCATCTGGATGTCAGGAACTATGGTTCAACAACCGGCAACAGGTGGTTTATACCCTTAAACCTGCTAACAAGGGTCGGGGCAGGATCTATCCCTGAAAGAAACAGGAACAGGAGAACGGATATTGTCTATAGAAGCTCATTTACAGATATCGATTCTATTAGTTATGAACTTCCTGAAGGATATATTATTGAGTCGGCTCCTGCCGGGACAGAAATAGAGAATATATTCGGAAGTTATTCGGTATCAATTGATATTGACAAGGATAAGATTTTATATATCAGAAAACGGACAATGAATAAGGGCAGGTATCCATCATCCATGTATGATGAATTCAGGCAATTCTATATTGAGATTCAGAAGATGGATAATTGCAAGCTTGTCTTATTAAAGGCAGAAAGTTAATTATTGATACCTCAGTGAATCGGCAGGAGTGGCTTTTGCAGCATTTAGTGTCCTGAGACTAATTGTTGCAAGAGCGATAATCAGGGCAACAAGAAATCCCAATACGAATTCAGCGATACCCGGGGTAACCCGAAAATAATAACCTTCGAGCCATCTTAGGGAGAGAAGATATGTAACGGGAGATCCGATTAAAGCAGAAATAGCTATCAGGATTAATATGTCTTTTGTTATCAGATTAAATATTGAACTTACCGATGCTCCCATTGCTTTTCTTATTCCGATCTCTTTTGTTCTCTGCTGAAGCATAAATGATGTAAGGCCGAAAAGCCCCATTGATGCAACAAACAGTGCGAACACTGCAAATATTATTGTTAGAGTGGCACTTTGCTTTTCCTCTCTATAGATCCTGTCAAAGTCATCCTCCATAAAAAAATGTGGCATTGAATCCATCCCGGTAAATTCTTTCCATACCCCGGTGATCTGAGAAACGGCTTCCTGGTCAAAGTCTTCTGTAAGCCTGACAGTTAGATACCCAAATTGGAAATCATCAGTTCTATACATCATAATATAAGGTTGAATTTTCCTTTGTAGTGATTCGTGGTTGAAGTTTTTTACAACTCCTATAACCGGAATATACTGGAAACTACCATCTTCAGATGGGCGTGCAATCCTGGCTGAGAGAGGATCACTTATATTATATTCTTTTATTGCTGCCTCATTCAGAATGCAAGCTTCCATATCGCCAGGGTAATCACGACTAAAGAAGCGTCCTGTGATCATTTCCATCTGGTAAGTATCAATTTGATCGTAGTCGACCCATGCTGATGACATCAGGAGGGATTCATCAAGTCTACCTTCCAGCCTGTACCCGTTATTGTTATTGTTCCTGTTGGGAACTGCTGTAGCCGCTGCGATATTAACAACACCCGGTATTTCCTTAACACTGTTCTTAAATGCATCAACCCTTGAATCGAGTGTTCCCGCACTGCTTATTACCAGGAGGTTTTCCTTGTTGTACCCGAGGTCTTTGTTAAGCATAAATGTGATCTGGCGATACATTATAGAAGTGCCTGTAATAAGAATTATTGAAGCTGCAAACTGGAATATAACCAGTATACTTCTAAGCTTACCATTGGCCGATCTGCCGCCCGTACCGCTTCCTTTAAAGATGGCGTTCGGGCTAATTGAAGATAAATAAAATGCAGGATAACTGCCGGCGATCAGTCCAACTAATAAAGCAGCCAGAATAAGCAGGAGTATAGTATACCAGTTAGCAAAAAGGCTAAATTGAAAACTTGAATTCAGAAGATTATTGAAAAGAGGAAGGCTGAGTTTAACTATTACAACTGCAATTATCAATGCTATCATGGATAATAGAACTGATTCGGAAAGAAATTGTGTAAGCAGGGGGCCTTTTTGGGATCCTGATACTTTCTTCATCCCGACTTCCTTCGTTCTCTTAGATGCCTGAGCTGTTGAAAGGTTAGTGAAATTTATTGAGGCAATCAGAATTATAAGAATAGCTACACATCCGAATATAATCAGGTATTTTGGATCTGTTGCCGGCTTCATAGGTTGATCTATTGTGGGATCAAGATGGATCTTCAGCAAAGGCTGCAAAAAGTAATTGTATTTATTCCCTGCACTGAGAAATTCTTCAACAGTAACTCCCATAAACTGTTTTAGTTCGCGGCCTACGTTATCGGTTATAAGTTTCGGAAACTTCTCTTCAAGCTTAAGAGGATCAGTATTTGGTTTTAGAAGTAAGTAAGTTTCAAAGCTGTTATTAAGCCATACTCCTTCATTTGACCTTGGGTTGGTCATAAAAGATGTAATAATGTCAGCCTCAAAATGAGAGGTTTCTGGTATATCCTCCATTATTCCGCTAACAATATAAGGCTCAGGATCAGTACCCAGAATTATTTCCCTGTCGATAGGATTTTCATTACCGAATAAGGCATTTGCAGTAGATTCAGATAATACCAGCCTGTGGGGTTCATTCAGAATATTGTCTGCATTTCCATGCACCAGAGGGATTGAGAATACCTGGAAGAATGTTGAATCAGCCTCAATCACTCTATTCCCGTCAAAGTTTTGATCTTCGATCCTGAGATTTACCCTTCCGCGAGTGTTTATCCTTAAAAACTTTTCAATCTCAGGAAAGTCTCTTTTCATGGTAGGGGCAATAACTGCTGCAGTTGAAGTAACAAGAAGCTCCTGTCCTCCAATTTTACCATTAAGGATTAACTTATAAATTCTGTCACTCTTCGTATTGAATTTATCATAGCTCAACTCGTGGATTACAAAGGTCGAGATCATCATGCTGCATGCCAGTCCCAGTGCCAGTCCCAGGACATTAATAATGAAATATCCTTTTTGTTTTCTGAACGAACGAAGACTGTGTTTGATAACTGATTTAAGCATGGTTGGGCACATTTATTATTTACTATTATCAAAGACGGATGAAATTGTGAAGTGTTACACTATTTCTCCTCGCTGCCCAAAAAGAACAATTCATTTTTAATTTTCTTGATTCTTTCTCTTGAAAAGTCAATCCCCGGTGAGCTTATCTGGTCCTCATCCAATCCTCTTCTCTATCATTATTTCATTAAGCAGGGCAAGTTGTATTTTCAGAAATCTCTCATACTCTTTGATTGCAGTATTGAGTTGTTCCCTGTTATTGTGCATTGTACCCAGCTGGTCGTGCATCTTTGCTTTTTCATAAATATATATCGGTCTTGAGGGGTCATACTTACTGGCAATATCATAATATGATATACTTTTTTCCCTCTCGTTAATATCTGTCCATGCTCTGCCTATATATGCATATAGAGATCCTAAGAACACAGAATCCGGAACCGGAGTCATAAGCTCAATTGTTTTTTTCAGGAAATCAATCCCTTCCATCTTCCCATGCATCGTAGTCAGGGCAAGCCCCAGGTAGTAAGTTGTTTCTGAATCAAGTGTGTCAAGCTGATAGGCTTCTTTCAGGTTTAAGCTGGCCTCCAAATATTTATTTTCATTATATTCAGAAATACCAAGATATTTTCTTGTGAACAGTGTTGAATCACCCAGAGTCAGTACTTTCTTAAATCTTTCTCCTGCAGTATTATAGCGTTCGCCTTTGTAGTATATAAATGCAGAAGTTTTAAGAATAGCAATATTCGTACTATCATATTCCAGACCTTCATCCAGTATTTTAATAGCATTTTGAGGCTCCTGAATTCTGACATATACATTGGCAATATTTATTGGCAGCTCCAGGTCTTTCTTATTTAATTCCCATGCCGCTCTGAAGTTATTGAGAGCAAAAAACTCCTCATTCAACTGGTAGTTACATATTCCAAGATTTTTCTGAAAAATATAGATGTCGGGATATTTTTCTACAAGTCTCATATAGTATTCTTTAGCAGACTCATATTTTTTTGCTCTTAGTTTTATCCTGGCAATATTTCTCATAGCATGCACATCTGTGGAGTCTTTTTCAAGGATAGATGAGTAAATGCCTGTTGCAGAAGACACATCTCCAAGCGATTCAAAGCACTCAGCCTCAAAATATTGCAGTGAAATATTATCCTGAACGTCTATTGACTTATATATTTCGAGTGCAGACTGGTAGTCCTGCATTCCATGGTAGGCCATTCCCAGTACTAGCTTCACATCATTTCTGCCTGGTTCGGTTTCGAGAAAAGAATTACAAAGTCTGATTGTTTCCGGATAGTTTTTCATTAACAGGGATCTCTCAGCATCTTCCAGGAGAGTCTGAGATGAGACCAAAATAGATAGAAAAGAAAGTAATAATGTGAAGGAGAATCTCATTAGAAGAATATTTTTTCAGGTTGGTTGTACGAATGACCAAAGCTACAACGAAATATATAGTTAAACAACAATTAGCACATAATATCTCCTCGTTATTAACTAGTTGTAAATTTTTATTATATTTATTCCCTATAGATCTAACACCATTACCTAGCTTTAATAGCAGATTCGATGGAGCTTTCAAAAAGAGTAAGGGACATTATGATGGAAGACCGCCTTATGTTTGTATACAGGGGCGTTGTAACAAATCAAAATTCTGAAGCACTGCTATTGCTCCTGGAGAAAGAGATGGAACAATCTGAATTTGGATTTGTTGGCCGGAAAAGGCTATTTATGTTCGTACTGGAGAGCCTCCAGAATGTTTCTCGTCATAGCAACGGAGATTCTCACGATGTGATGTCACTTGTTGTATACTCAAAGTTGGATGATGGGTATACCGTTACAACGGCTAATGTGATTGATCGCAAAGATGAAAAAGATCTGAGGGAGCAACTAAACCTGCTTAACAAACTGGAGGCGAAGGAGATCAGAAAGCTTTACAGGGAGAAATTGAGCTCCACAGACTTCAGCATGAAAGGTGGGGCAGGACTTGGTCTTATTGAGATGGCAAAGAAGACTGGCAATAAACTGGATTTTGATTTTATCCCTATTGATGATAAGTCTCTGTATTTTGTCTTGAGTAAATCTGTTGATGCCAGCGGCACAAGCATAAACAAGGGAGGTGAAACATCTGAATTTTCGGGAAAAAACATAATATCTCTTGAGAAGATGATGGCCAGTAATAATATTGCAACAGTCTGGTCGGGTCATCTCACATCAGATATTGAGAAGCAGGTACTTTCCTTCACTGAAACAAAGATGACTGAAGATGATATCGAGGTTAAGGTCAGAAGAAAGGTTTTCAGCATTATGGTAGAGTGTCTTCAGAACATTTCTAAATATAATCCTGGCTTTGAGGTAGAGGAAAGACTGGGTATGCCAATAGCTATGGTTACTTCAGAAGTAAATGGAATGAGGCTTACTACGGGTAACCTGATTAAAAATTCGAAGGTTCCCAAGATGATAGAGAAACTTAATACAGTAAATAAGTACGACAAAAAGGGTCTTAAAGAACTTTACAGGATATCGCTGGCTGGTGAAGACCTGAAGGCCGAGAGAACGGGTATAATGGGCCTTATCGACATAGCCAGGAAGTCGGGTCACAAACTCGAATACAAATTTGATGAGGTTAACAGCGAGTATTCATATTATGTACTTACTGTACTTGTTGATATTAACGGGAAGAAGAAAAACTAATAAGTTCAAGCTCCTCGCCAGAAACCTTTAAATAAGAGGGTTCATCAAACCAGTTACCAAGCATAAACAACCTGCTTTTATTCCCGATTTCATGGTCCAGGGCAATATGCCTGTGGCCGAAGATAAAATAATCAATATTTTCTTTTTCTAATATTTTGTTGGCATGCCTGAACAGGTTTTCGTTTTCAGGACCAGTAAATTCTTTCGAATAATTTTTTGCCAGTCTGCTCTTCAGCGACCACCAGTGAGCCAGTCCGATTCCCCATCGGGGATGTAGCATTGAGTAAAGCCGCCTCATAAAATTATTTCTGAAGATCCATAATAAAACCTGATAAGACAGATCATTTACCCCAAGTCCTTCTCCGTGTGCAATATAATATACCTTATTGTTAATTGTAGTAGTTAGTGGCTTTGTATGCAGAATCATACCACATTCCTGGTTGAGGTAGTCGCCAATCCACATATCATGATTACCGGTAAAAAAATGAATTTCAACTCCCGAATCTGTAAGTTCTGATATTTTCCCAAGGAATCTTGTAAAGCCCCTTGGAACGACTTTTTTATATTCCCACCAGAAGTCAAAGATATCTCCCACAAGGTATATCTCCTTTGCATCGCCTGCAATTGAGTCGAGCCATTCAACTACAAGCTTCTCCCTTTGTGCCGGATAACTGGTTACTTTTAACCCCAGGTGAAAGTCGGATGCAAAATATATGTTCTCTCGTTTTTTCAATTATCAAATAACTGAGATAATTTAATTTGTAATGTTCTGCCAAACAAATCTTTACCAATAATTTCGCCATTTTTATCTATCAGGTAATTTGCCGGCAACTTTGTAATATTATACTGAAGAACAGAGGGAGCGTTTGCAGGGTTTTCTTCTCTTACACTGATCCATGGCAATTCGTCGTATGCAATTGCTGTCTTCCAGGTTTCTTCATCTACATCCAGGTTAACCTGGTAAATTTCTAAACCTTGAGGGTGGTATTTCTTATAGAATTCTTTTAACTGCATGTTATTATTGACGCACTGTTCAATTCTGGCCGACCAAAAACTAAGCAAAACAATATTTTTACCTTCAAGAGATGATAGTTTTCTCTTTTTTCCTGTAATATCCTGCAGGTCAAGATCAAGGTCCGTTGGTTCACTATTGGCAGCTAAATCGGATATTCTCGACAGGTTTAGAGCGGATAGTTCATTCTCAAGGTTTTGTGCCAGGTTGATAGCTTGTTTTGAAGCAGGATAATATTTATTAAGTGTATCAGATACCAGTTTGAGATATTGAGCATCTGTTGGCTTGTAGAGTACATAGGCATCTTCGTTAATTCTCTGAAACAGTGCTTTAATCGACGCAAAGGAATTCAGATTATCAAGTATGAAGCTTATATTATGTATTCTCTGAGCTTTAATCAGCTCCGTATACTGGTTTTCGATATCAGTTATTCTTTCGATATTATTATCAGGAATCGATTCATAGAGATTAGAAAGAGAGTCAAGACTGGTAAGGGTACGTTCAAGTTTAAGATCCAGTTGTTTTAAATCTTCAGATTCCCGGGATCCCTCAATGCTATAATCGTTGTAAAGCACTGATCCCCTGAAATTGAGAAAAATATCATCCCCCGGGTAGGCAATCACTGTAACAAACTCAGATTTATCAAAGCCAATATTATAAAATGCCGGTTGGGTATAATCAAACCGGGATTTAAAAGTACCCTTGTTGCTTATTTTAACAGAATCAATAAAAACAGGAATGTCTATATCTATTCTCGTAATATATAGATATCTGCCAGAGCCTTCCGAATAAGTACCACCTATAGTTATTTTATTGTCGCTATTACATCCTGAAATCAGTAGCAGGATAATAATTAATGCAAAGGCAGTATTAGTAAGCTTCATAAATTATCAGTTCTAAAAAATTTCTTCAAGTTTTTGGATAAGGGCCTCGCCTCTCAGATTAGATGCAATTATCCTTCCTTCACGGTCGAGAAGGTAATTTGTTGGAATACTTTCAATCCCGTATATTGGAACAATTGCCGATTCCCAGAATTTAAGATCGCTAACATGAGTCCATTCTCCAAGTTTATCATCTTCTATGCCTTTGAGCCAGGCTTCGCGTTCTTTATCAAGTGAGACCTGGAAAATCTCAAATCCATCTTTATTATATTTTTTATATGCAGCCACCAGGTTTGGATTTTCCTGCCTGCATGGAGGACACCATGCTGCCCAGAAATCAAGTAAGACAACACTACCCCTGCTTGATGAAAGAGAAATCCCATTACCATCTTTGTCGGGAAGGTTGAAATCGGGAGCAAGGGAACCGATCCCCAATCCTGTAGTGGCAGGGTTTTGTGCTCTCATGGCTTCCTCCAGCATTACTATCTGATCGTGGAAATCAATTATTGGCTCTGATTCAGGATAGAGAGAAAGAAGGCTGGAGTCTACTTCAAGAAAATACTCAAGGTCGGTCTCAGGGTTTAAAACATATACTCCCGGAGATACCTGCTGGTAAAGAGCCACCATTGAGGCCATTGAGGTCAGGTTTTTGTCGATATATTCCTTGGTATATTTGTTTAAATCTCCGAGGATACCCTGTGCTCTTTTATCCAGATCATCCATTATCTGATCAAGTTCCGGGTTATCAAGGTTGGAGTTATATACATCTGTAAGCTCCGATAATTCATCTATTGCCTGTATCAGCCTTATGTTAAACTGGTACATCTGCTCTGTTCCCACAGAACCTTCAAGAAATGAAGGATTATTAAGAGAGTCGATATCTGTGGTTATGGTCAGGTTTTCTCCTGGCTCCATAAGTACAGTAATAAAACTCTCATCGCTTGTTCTGAGGATAAAGAATTCAGGGATTTCTATTTGTCCCTCTATAAGAAAATATCCATCAGCATTAATTAAGGTTGAGTCGAATGGCTCAAGAGCCTGTGATCCTAATCTGTCGAGGTGGATCATCGCACCTTCTTCTGCACCGCTTATTTTTCCGCTAATAGTAAATGTACTCTTGTCACATGAGCTGAGAGCTAAAACAAGTAACAATAGGAATAACAATCTTTTAATTGGCATAAATCTGAATTTTCGTAATGATTTTCAATAAAATAATTTCGGCACAAAGTTATACTTTTGCATTGGAAAATATAATTAATATTTCTTTATCTTAAATGTTAATCAAATTTACTATTAATTATCTTTGCACAGATATTCAGGTATTTATTATAAACTTAATATTCAGGCCCTAATATGGGATATATTGAATTTGAAAAATCCAGGCTCGTTAATCTTGAGTACTCCTTAAGCAAGGAAATTCTCAGGACAAGTAGAACAGGTTCCTATTCATCTACAACAATTGTTGGTTGTAATACCCGCAAATATCACGGCTTACTTGTTAGTCCGGTTGATAGACTTGATGGAGAAAGATATGTACTGCTATCATCATTTGATGTTTCTATTGTACAGGATAATAAGACTTTTAATATAGGTCTTCATAAATTTGATGGTGATCATTACAGCCCCAAAGGACATAAATACCTGAGCGATTTTGCAGCAGATCCTGTGCCTTCAATGAAGTTTGAAGTTGGAAATGTTAGTGTCAGCCAGGAGAGAGTTCTCTCAAGTAATGACGATCAATTACTGATAAAGTTTACACTCCTGGCTTCGCCCGGCCCTGTTAAATTTCAGTTCAGGCCGATTCTTGCATATAGAAAAATTCATGAACTGACCATTGCAAATATGCATATCGACCGTACAGTTAATAAGATCAGCAATGGTATTAGTCTTAGATTATACGAAGGTTTGCCTCAACTGAACCTTCAGTTTTCGAAAAGCACAGAGTTTGTTTCGGTACCCGACTGGCTATATGGAGTTGAATATCGCGAAGAGCAGCTCAGGGGTTACGACTATAAGGAAGATCTTTATATGCCTGGTTTTTTTGAGCTTAGTATGAAAGCCGGGGAAAGTGTGGTTTTCTCAGCATCGACAGCTGAGGTAAATCCGACCGGACTGAAGAAGAGGTTCTCTTCAGAGACCAATATAAGAATACCGAGAGATAACTTCAGGAATTGCCTTATAAATGCAGCCAATCAGTTTATAGTAAGGAGAAATGAGCAAACTGATATTATTGCAGGTTACCATTGGTTTGGTTCCTGGGGCAGGGATACCTTTATCTCACTCCCGGGCCTTACCCTTAGCCTTGGTAACCGAAAGACATGTTCTGATGTGCTTGACACCCAGGTTGCCAGGATGAGTAATGGCCTATTTCCGAATATGGGTACACCTGATAATCCGGCATTCAATTCGGTCGATGCACCGCTCTGGTTTGTATGGGCAGTACAACAATTTCATCTCACAGGGGAGCCTGGTGTATGGAATAAATATGGCAAGCCTGTTATGGATGTATTGAGTGCATATCTTGAAGGCACTTCTTTTAATATAGGGGCAGACGAAAGCGGACTGGTTTATGCAAAAGCTGAAGGTAAGGCCCTTACCTGGATGGATGCCCTTACCTCAGATGGGCCAGTAACCCAGAGGGGTGGGTATAACGTTGAGATAAATGCCCTATGGTATAATGCTGTATCATTTGTGCTGGAAATGGAGCAATCAGTTCCAGGGAGCATCTTTGCTGAAAAGTATTCGGATCTTCCGGCTAGAATCAAGGATAGCTTTATCAATATTTTCTGGGATGAGAAGGCAGGCTACCTGGCAGACTATGTCGAAAAGGATGGTACGAGAAATATGTTTGTCAGACCAAATATGGTTATTGCGGCTTCTCTTCCTTATCGAATGATAAGTACCGAGATGTCTAAAAGAATACTCGACAGGGTTGAAAGTGAATTACTTACTCCACGTGGCCTTAGAACCCTATCCCCGAAAAATCAATTTTACAAGGGGTCGTATACTGGTAGTCAGTTTGAACGTGATTCAGCATACCACCAGGGAACGGTATGGCCATGGCTTATCGGACCCTTCTGTGAGGCATCCTTGCGACTTTACGGAAGTAGCGCGCTAAGTAAAGTCAGCAGTATTATTGCTGCTTTTGAAGAAGTTATGATGGAGCATGGTATCAGTACTATTTCTGAGGTATATTCAGGCGACCCACCTCATAAATATGGCGGCACTATTTCTCAGGCATGGAGCGTTGCTGAGGTACTGAGAGTAATGGATATGATAGATCAGCATCTAATTGAAAAGGAGGGTAGCGAATGAAAGTGTTGATGTTTGGGTGGGAATTTCCTCCACATATTAGCGGCGGACTCGGGACAGCGAGTTATGGACTAACAAGAGGTATGAGCTCTATGCCGGACATGGAAGTGTTATTTGTTGTACCTAAAGCTTATGGCGACGAGGACCAAACGAGAATCAGGCTTTTAGGTGCAAATGATGTTACGGTTGCCTATAAGAAGATTTATTTCAAGGGCGAAACACGAACTTTTGATAAGATAGAGGTAGAATCGAGGATAGTTCCCTACACAGATCCTGATGAATTTTGGAAACTAACAAGGGAAGAAGAGAAATCAACCAGTACTATTGTAGAAACCAATACGGAAGGGAAACTTGATTTTACCGGGAAATATGATAATTCACTGCTTAATGAAATCTCAAAGTATGCAATAGTAGCATCTGTAATCGCACAGGAAAACGAGTTCGATATTATTCATGCACACGACTGGCTTGCATACCCGGCAGGGATTGCTGCCAGCAGGGTGTCCGGAAAACCCCTCGTTATTCATGTACATGCTACCGATTTCGACAGAAGTGGCGGGAAGGTAAACCCCGTTGTCTATAATATTGAGAAAGAGGGAATGGAAAGTGCTGATAAGATTATTACCGTCAGCAACCTGACCAGGGATACTGTTATTAACAAATATGGTATTGATCCCTCGAAAGTTACTACGGTATATAATGCTGTTGAACCAATAGGTGGTGTGTATGACGCCTTTGGCACCAGGGGAATACCTGACAAAGTGGTAACATTTCTTGGAAGAATAACATTACAGAAGGGACCTGAATATTTTATTGAAGCAGCATACCGGGTTCTAAAGGTAATGAACAATGTCAGGTTCGTAATGGCTGGCAGTGGAGATATGATGGAAAAGATGATTCGCCGGGCTGCCGAACTTAAAATAACAGACAGGTTTCATTTTACAGGCTTTTTGAAAGGTAACGATGTATACTCAATGCTTCACCTTAGTGATGTTTATATTATGCCGTCTGTCTCTGAGCCCTTTGGGATATCTCCGCTTGAAGCTATGCAGTCAAATGTGCCTGTAATAATCAGTAAGCAATCTGGTGTTGCAGAGATACTTACACATGCTGTTAAAATAGATTTCTGGGATATCGACGCCATGGCTGATGCAATACATGGTATTCTTTCTTATCCGGCAATGTCGGAGATGTTTAAAGTTGAAGGAAAATCAGAAGTAGAATCATTGAAATGGGAAAATTCGGCCAGGCGAGTCAGAAGCGTTTACGAGGAAGCACTTAATTAAGAAAAACATTTAAAACAGACTTATGAAAGGAATATGTCTTTATTTTGAAGTCCACCAGCCAGTAAGGCTGAAAAGATACCGGTTTTTTGATATGGGTAATGATCATTACTATTATGATGACTTTACCAATGAGACAATTCTTCGCAGGGTTGCAGATCAATGCTACCTTCCGGGAAACAGAATGTTGTTAGACTTGATTAATAAGCACAAGGGAGACTTTAAGGTGTCATTCTCCATAACAGGAGTCCTTCTCGATCAGCTGGAGACATATACACCCGAGGTAATAGAATCGTTTAAAGCCCTGGCTGAAACAGGAAAGGTAGAGTTCCTGGCAGAAACATATTCCCATTCTCTGGCAAGCATGATAGATAGGGAAGAATTTGAAATGCAGGTAAGAAAGCATTCTGAAAAGATATTTTCACTTTTTAAGCTTAAACCCACATCATTTAGAAATACAGAATTAATCTACTCTGATGAAATAGGGAGCTGGGTTGCAGACCTTGGGTTTTCAAGCATGCTTACAGAGGGAGCAAAACATATACTCGGTTGGAGGAGTCCGGATTTTCTTTATTGTAATTCAATTAATCCCAAACTGAAGATATTGTTAAGGAATTTCCAGATGAGCGACGATATTGCATTCAGGTTCGGAAACCAGGGATGGAGCGAATGGCCTCTTACAACCGACAAGTTTGCGGGTTGGATCAATAATAAGGGTAAAGAGGCCGAACTGATAAACCTGTTTATCGATTATGAAACTTTTGGTGAGCACCAAAAGTCATCATCAGGGATATTTGACTTCCTGAAAACTCTTCCTGAGGCGGTATTGTCAAAAACAAAATATAAGTTTTTGACCCCATCTGATGTTGAGAAAAAAATGCAGCCTGTTTCTGCTATTCACGTTCCGGATGCAATATCCTGGGCCGATGAAGAAAGAGACCTTAGTGCCTGGCTTGGTAACGACCTGCAAAAGTCTGCTTTCAATAAGCTGTACGAACTGGCTCAGCGAGTTAGAGCATGTGGAAATGAAGGCTTATATAAAGATTGGGAGTACCTGCAGGTGAGCGACCATTTTTATTATATGTGTACTAAATTTTTCTCTGACGGTGCAGTACATGCTTATTTTAATCCCTATGAGTCGCCATATGATGCCTTTATGAATTATATGAATGTACTTAGTGATTTCGAGATAAGATTAAATACTCTCTGTCCCACTGATGACGTTAACAGGGAGATAGTCAAATTAAAGGACAAGGATAAGATACATAAGGAAAAGATAGCAAAGCAGGAGATAGAACTCAGGAAACTACGTACCAGGGTTAAGAATCTTACTGCAGCAAAATCAGAAGTGAAAAAACCAAAAGATCCGGGCATAAAAAATGTGGGGAAGGCCGCCGCGAAAAAGAAGTCCGGGAAGTGAAATTGTAAATTACTTAAAATTATAATACGATGAAGGTTGAACTCAAAGTCGACCTGCTATTTGAAACTAGCTGGGAGATTTGTAATAAAGTTGGTGGGATACATACTGTAATATCAACAAAAGCCCTGAATATAGTAAAGAATCTGGGTGATAATTATGTGCTTATAGGACCTGATGTCTGGAGAGGAGAACTTGATAATCCTGAGTTTATACAGGACGATTCCCTGTTTAGCAACTGGCTCTCCAAGGCTCATAGCGAAGGTTTAAGAGTGAGGACCGGGCGATGGAATATATCTGGAAAACCAGCCGTTATACTCGTTGATTTCACAGAGTATTTTAATAATAAGAATGATATATTCTATAAGTTCTGGGAGTCGTATAAACTCGATAGTATATCAGGTGAATGGGATTATATTGAGCCTGCTCTGTTTGGATATGCAGCAGGGAGAGTGATTGAGAGCTTTACCGGTTTTTATCAGCAGCACCAGGATATAGTTGCACAGTTTCATGAATGGATGACAGGCTGTGGAGTACTTTATCTAAAGGAGAACGCACCATGGGTGAGTACTTCTTTTACAACCCATGCCACTGTTCTTGGAAGAAGTATTGCCGGTAATAACAGACCTCTTTACAGTAAGCTTAACGATTATAATGCCTACCAGGTTGCGAGAGAATTTAATGTAGTGGCAAAAAGGTCTCTTGAAAAAATTAGCGCAGAGCAGGCCGATGTGTTTACAACTGTTAGCGACCTGACATCTAAGGAATGCACTGCCTTTCTCGATAAACCTGTTGATATTGTTACTCCAAATGGTTTCGACGATTCATTTGTTCCGGCAACAGATACATTTCAGGCTAAAAGGAATGAGGCCAGGAAGAGCTTACTTGAGGTTGCTTCGGCAGTTACAGGCGAGAATCTTGCCGACGATAGTCTGCTTATTGTTACCTCCGGTCGCTATGAGTATCTGAATAAGGGAATAGATGTCTATATAGATGCCCTGGTAGAAACAGAAAAGTTAACTGCAGGCGATAGGAGGATAGTTGCTTTTGTTATGGTTCCGGCATACCACAAGGGACCCAGGAAGGACCTGCAGGACTATCTTAAGGATAAATCAGCAGGACTCAGTGCAGATGAAAAAATACTCACACATGGTCTCCACGATCGCGATAATGATCCTGTTATCGTTGCCGCCCGTGAAAAGGGTCTGGATAATAGTAGTGATAAAAGGGTAAAATTGATTTTTGTGCCATCCTACCTGAATGGTGCTGACGGGATCTTTAATCTCTCTTACTATCAATTATTGATCGGATTCGACCTTACACTATTTCCTTCGTATTATGAGCCCTGGGGATACACGCCACTCGAAAGCCTGATGTTTTCCATACCCACGGTAACTACTACACTTGCAGGCTTCGGTTTATGGGTAAATGATCATTATGGTGAACATGGTAACGGTATTTGTATCGCTGAGAGAGAGGATGGAGATACAGGTAAGACGGTGAAAGTAATCTCGAATTATTTAAAGGAGATATATTCTTCTGATAATAAGGAGATGGAGAAGAACAGGAAGGAAGCTTTTGAGATTTCGCGTATAGCAAACTGGGATAACCTGGTTGAGTACTATTACAAGGCATACAGTATTGCACTTGAAAGATCAAGTGACAGGAAGAGAGAACCACGGGTTCTTTCAGAAGCCCTGCTTAAGAAAGGAGCTGTGCCAAGGAAGCCTCATGAGGTTCCGGTTTGGAAGGATATATATATTCAAAGCGATATACCTGATAATATGCTGGTTCTTAAGGATATCGCTCAAAACCTGTGGTGGTCGTGGAATGAGGAGGCGCAGTTGTTATTTAAGAGAATAGACCCATCACTTTGGGAAGATTCAAAGAATAACCCTGTTTTGTTTCTCGAAAAGGTTGATTATAAGAGGCTTAAAGTGCTTTCGGACGACCAGGAGTTTGTTGATATTCTGAATTCTGTTGAGGACAAGTTTAATAAATATATGTCAAGGCCAGATGATAGCAAATCACCTCGTGTGGCATATTTCAGCATGGAATATGGTATTCATAATTGCCTCAAAATATATTCAGGCGGACTTGGCATACTGGCTGGTGATTATTTAAAGGAAGCAAGTGATTCCAACTATAATCTGGTTGCCGTCGGACTACTATACAGATTTGGTTATTTCAATCAGCAGCTCGACCCCAAAGGAGGTCAGATGTCTGTTTTTCAGGCAGAGAACTTCGATCGTCTTCCAATAGCGCCTGCATTAGGTAACGATGGAAAACAGCTTGTGATAAGCCTTGTATGGCCTGGCAGAAATGTTAAAGCACGTGTCTGGGAAGTAAGGGTAGGCAAGGTTATGCTCTACCTGCTCGACACCGACCTGGATGAAAATATTGCAGAAGACAGGCAGGTTACTCACCACCTTTACGGTGGAGATCATGAAAATCGTCTTAAACAGGAGCTGCTGCTCGGGATAGGAGGTATCAGGGCTTTGAGAGAACTGGGAATTAAACCCGATATCTATCACAGTAATGAAGGACATTCAGCATTTATCGGACTGGAGAGGGCAAGCTACCTGATGAACAGCAGGCATCTGAAGTTTGATGAAGCCCTGGAAGCAATAAGGTCGTCAACCCTGTTTACTACACATACACCGGTACCGGCAGGTCACGATTCATTTGAAGAGGGACTTATCAGGAAATATATACCCCATTATCCCGAGAGGCTTAAAATTTCATGGGAGAGGCTGATGAGCCTGGGTCGTGTTGAAAATGATACCAGTGGTAAGTTTAATATGAGTTACCTGGCAAGCAGAATGAGCCAGGAAGTAAACGGAGTGAGTAAACTGCATGGGGAGGTTTCCAGGTCTATGCTGAATGTTCTCTGGCCAGGTTACCTCGAAGAGGAACTCTTTATAGGTCATGTTACAAACGGAGTTCATCTTCCAACATGGCTGACAAAGGAGTGGAAAGATATATACAGGAACTTAACGGGTAAGGAGCAATTTGATCAGACAGACGAAAAAGAGTGGGAAAAAATTTATAATCTCTCCGACAAAGAGCTTTTTGAAACTAAGATGGCCCATAAACAGAGGCTGTTTAGCTGGATCACAAAGAGGTTAAGGAGTGAGATGATAGGTAAAAGGGTTAGCCCGAGGAGGCTGGTAAATATCAGTAACGATATTAACCCCAAAGCACTAACAATTGGTTTTGCCAGGCGTTTTGCAACCTATAAGCGGGCAACTCTGATGTTCAGGGACCTGAATCGACTTAATGAGATTATAAATGACCCTGAGAGACCTGTTCAGTTTATATTTGCAGGTAAGGCACACCCACATGATGGTGCAGGACAGGATCTTATCAGAAGGATAGTCGAGGTTTCGCGTATGCCAGAATTCGAAGGAAAGATTATCTTCCTCGAAAATTATGATATGGATATGGGAAAAAGACTTGTGAGCGGCGTAGATATATGGCTTAATACACCTACCAGGCCCCTTGAAGCATCCGGAACAAGTGGTGAAAAGGCTGTTATGAACGGCACTCTTCATTTTAGCGTACTCGATGGCTGGTGGGTTGAAGGATACAGGGCATTTGCAGGCTTTGCTCTCCCTCTTAAGAGGACTTTTGAAAATCAGGATCTGCAGGATGACGTAGATGCAGAGACAATTTACAATATGCTCGAATCTGAAATTATACCGGCTTATTATAATCATGATAGCAATGGATTACCAGTAGAATGGATTAGCTATATTAAAAATTCTCTGGTTAAGGTAGCTCCCGAGTTTACAACAAAGAGAATGATTGATGATTACTACAGGAAGTATTATTTTAAACTTTGGGAAAGATCAAAAAGATTGAAAGAAAATGATTACGCCGAAGCAATTGAAATATGTAGATGGAAAGAATCGATGATGAAGGAATGGGATAACCTCGAAATTCTTTCATATTATCTCGAGAACCCTGACGGAAATAGTTACAAGGCAGGTAAAACATATACGGGTGAAGTTATTTTGGATTGCAATGGTATTCCAATTGAGAACATTGGTGTTGAGTTTATTATTACATCAAGAACCAAAACGAACAGGCGTAAATTTGTTGCTTCAAAAGAACTGAAGTATGTGAGTTCCAGAGAGGGTAAACTGCTCTTTAAGCTGGAGCTGACACCAGAGAAAGCAGGGACATATTACTATGGACTAAGGATTTTTCCAAAAAATGAAAAATTACCCCACAGGCAGGATTTCTACCTGCTTAGATGGATTGATTGATTCTTTTTACTGGCTGAGATTTGAAAATCAGACCACAACGGGATGGAAGATATAATGGCAGGGAAGGTGGCTCACTCAGGGGAGCCTCCTTCCTCCTTGAGGATATATAGAGCATATCGCCTTTAACCCTGTTAAAGCCACCATAAGTATTATTGTCTGTATTAAGAATAAGCTTATATCTTCCGGCAATGGGTATCCTGTAGTCTGAGTAAGAATTACCCGGATGGAAGTTAAAAACAAAGAGCATATCGCCGCGGGTAAAGGCTATTATCGAATCATTAGTGCTTGAGTAGATTCTATTTATGTCAGTATTTTTGAATATGGAATTATCCCTGGCAAAAGAAATCATATCACGGTCGAAGTCATTTAGATAGTGATATTTCAGGACAGTATTATCGGCCAGGCTCCACTGTCTCCGAGCATACCTGTAACTCCAGCTATTTCCTTCACGAGGAAAATCTATCCATTCCGGGTGACCAAACTCGTTGCCCATAAAATTAAGGTAACCGCTCTGGCCGGTGGAAAGCGTAAATAACCTGATTAATTTGTGCAGTGCTATTGCTCTGTCTATTACCAGGTTCTCAGCATTCTTAGACATGCTTGTGTACATTGCCGAATCGGCAAGCCTGAACATCAGGGTTTTGTCTCCAACCAGGGCCTGGTCGTGAGATTCGCAATAAGTAATAGTCTTTTCTTCGACCCTGTGTTTGATTAGCTCATAAAACAAATCATCCACATTCCATTCTTCGTCACGTTTCTCCTTTATGGTTTTAATCCAGTAGTCGGGAGCCCCCATATTAAGCCTGAAATCGAAGCCCAGTCCGTCATTTTCTATTGGTGAGGCTGTTCCCGGCATCCCGCTCATCTCCTCTGCAATCGTTATGGCGTCGGGATTTAATTCATGTATAAGGGTATTAGCCAGCTTAAGGTATACCACGGCATCAACATCCTGGTTGCCATCAAAATACATCTCATATGATGTGAAATTCCTGTTAAGCCCATGATCGTAATACAGCATGCTTGTAACACCATCAAACCTGAATCCGTCTATCATATATTCTTCAATCCAGTACCTGCAATTTGACAGCAGGTAGTGAATAACATGATCCTTACCATAGTCAAAACAGAAAGAATCCCATGCCTCATGTAATCTTCTTGGGCCTGCGTGGAAATACTGACCCGGGTTGCCATCAAAAAGACCGAGTCCTTCGTTGGTGTTTTTTACAGAATGAGAATGTACCAGGTCGATAATTACTGATATGCCCATTGCGTGGGCCTCGTCGACAAGAGCTTTCAACTGGTCGGGGTTTCCGAATCGCGATGATACAGCAAAGAAATTTGAGACATGGTAACCAAAGGATCCGTAATATGGATGTTCCTGGATAGCCATTAACTGCAGTGTATTATATCCGTTCGCGGCAATCCTGGGAAGAACCTCTTTACGGAATTGATCAAAGCTTGATACCTTCTCCTCCTCCGATGACATTCCAACGTGAGCTTCGTATATAAAGGGCGACTGACCGGCTGTTTTTATTCTCTTATTCTTCCATTTATACTTTTTTGGCGGAAGCCAGTGAACAGAAGTAAATAACTTCGTGTCATTATCCTGGACCACCATCTTCGAATAGGATGGGATTCTCTCTCCTGATCCGCCATCCCAGTGAATTGAGAGTTTATAGTAATCACCTTCAGCTATACTATTGGCTGTAAGCTTGATTTCCCAGTCGCCCTCTTCATTTAATCTTTTTAGCCTGAATTTATCACTTTCCTCCCAGTTGTTGAAAGTACCAACAAGGTAGATATCCCTGGCATTGGGGGCCCACTCCCTGAATACAAGGCCTGTACCCGAGTGGTGCATCCCGTAATATAAGTGGCCCGAAGCAAAATCGCTCAGATTACCCTTGCCCGATAATCTATTTTTTTTTGCCAGGAAGAGCTCCTGCCACTCCCTTATCCTGTAATAATAGGGCTCAAGCCATGGGTCATGTCTGTAAAATTCGTCTGGCATTTAATTAATTAAATAATAATCTATTCCTGATCGTATATGTAAACATCAGATATATAGCAGCTTGGATAAATACCTGCTTGCCCCATATTAATAAACCCAAAGATACAAAAAATTGAGGCAGCAATATTTTTTTCATATGTGTTGCTTTGCTATTTTTGCAGTCCAGTTTAATAGTGTGAAAATATATAAGGGATATAGTGATTTCAAGGCAGTAAATCCTGTCGTAACTATCGGAATGTTCGACGGAGTGCACCGCGGCCATATCAGCCTGATAGAGAGAGTGGTACATGCAGCGTATGATCTTCATGGAGAATCTGTTGCTGTTTCTTTCGAGCCACATCCAAGAATAGTATTAAGTGGTGATAAATCTTTACGCTTCCTTACCAGCCTGGATGAAAAAGTCTCTTTACTTGAAAAAGCAGGCCTGGATAAGCTTGTTATTATTCCTTTTACTAACGAATTTAGCAGGCTAGGGGCCTGCGACTTTGTTAAGGAAGTTCTTCTTGAAGGACTCGGAACGCGTAATATGGTAGTAGGATTTGATCACCAATTTGGACACAGGGGAGGCGGTTCTGCCACTACTGTAGGAGAATGTGCCACGAAGTATGGATTCAAGATGGAGAGGGTTGGACCGTACATAGAAAATGATATTCCTGTTAGTTCATCTGCCATAAGAGGTTTAATTAGATCAGGAGACCTGATGGCTGCAAATAAACTTCTAGGTTATGATTACTTTTTGAAGGGTAAAGTAGTTGAAGGATTGCGAATTGGACGGGCAATGGGTTATCCCACAGCAAACCTTAAGCCTGATTATGAATTTAAACTTATTCCTGATAGTGGTGTTTATGCAGTAGAGGTGGAGTTCGAAAATAATTTTTACCAGGCAATGCTATATATCGGAACCAGGCCTACACTTCCTGAATCTGATGGAAAAGTCAGTATTGAAGCACACCTGTTCAACTACGACGGAAACCTTTACGATAAATCAATTAGCATCCATTTCAGGCACAGGCTGAGAGGTGATATAAAGTTTGAAAATAAAGATTTACTCAGAGAACAAATAGATAAGGATAAGGAAGATACAATCAGGATTCTGAATACATGATTTTGACAATTATTTGATGTAGTAGTATCTTTGTAAATAAAAACAAATTAAATGATTACACACATAGAAACAATGGATTATAAGGTTAAAGATATTAAGCTGGCAGAATTCGGACGAAAAGAGATTGAAATTGCAGAGAAAGAGATGCCGGGTCTGCTGTCTATAAGAAATAAGTACAGTAAGGAGAAGCCGTTAAAAGGTGCAAGAATAACAGGGTCATTACATATGACAATACAAACAGCTGTTTTAATTGAAACACTTGTGGAGCTTGGTGCTGATGTCAGATGGGCCAGTTGCAATATCTTTTCAACGCAGGACCATGCAGCAGCTGCAATTGCGGCCAGGGGTATCCCTGTATTTGCATGGAAGGGAGAGACTCTCGAGGAATACTGGTGGTGTACCGATAATGCCCTGGCATTCCCCGACGGGAAAGGTCCGCATTTGATAGTCGACGACGGGGGAGATGCGTCTTTGCTTGTACATAAAGGGTATAAGGCAGAAAATGACAGTTCAACACTGGATATTAAACCTGGTTCGAGGGAAGAAGCCGTTGTGCAGGATACCCTGCGCAGAATACTTAAGGAAGATCCTGACAGGTGGCATCGTACGGTAAAGGAAATGAAGGGTATATCTGAAGAAACAACCACAGGGGTTCACAGGTTATACCAGATGATGGAAGATGGAGAATTGCTGGTGCCGGCTATCAATGTAAATGACTCTGTAACAAAATCTAAGTTTGATAACTTATATGGTTGCCGCGAATCGCTTGCTGATGGAATAAAAAGAGCCACCGATGTTATGATAGCCGGAAAGGTTGTTGTTGTGTGTGGATATGGAGATGTAGGTAAAGGCTGTGCTAAATCAATGAAATCATATGGTGCCAGGGTTATTATTACCGAAATAGATCCAATATGCGCATTACAGGCATCAATGGAAGGATTTGAGGTTAAAACCGTAGAAGATGCTCTCCCTGAAGGCAATATATATGTTACTGCAACAGGCAACAAAGATGTAATTACCGTTGATCATATGTCCAAAATGAAAGACCAGGCTATCGTTTGTAACATAGGTCATTTTGATAACGAGATACAGGTAGACAAATTGGACGAGACAGCAGGGGTTGAGAAGGTAAATATTAAGCCCCAGGTCGACAAATATGTATTTGACAATAAGCGTTCAATATTTCTGCTTGCAGAGGGGAGATTGGTTAACCTTGGATGTGCCACCGGTCATCCTTCCTTTGTAATGAGTAATTCATTCAGCAATCAAACACTTGCACAGATCGACCTCTGGAAAAAGGATTATAAGATTGGAGTTTATCGCCTGGCTAAGGAACTAGATGAGGAGGTAGCCCGACTACACCTTGATCAGCTGGGTGTAAAACTCACCACACTGAGAGACGACCAGGCTGAATATATAGGTGTTAAGCCCAGGGGGCCATATAAGCCCGAGCATTACAGGTATTAGGGAGAGAGGCGTAAGGCGAAAGGCATAAGGCTAAAGGCATAGGGCGTAAGGAAAAAGGGGAATAGCAGGCTTAGTTATAAACCCTGACATAGCTGCCGTCAAAGCTTGTCTTATATATTTTCAGGGGGTATCTTGAAGGACCTTCTGTGGGCGATCCGAAACTTGGCAGAACATATTTTGAATTGCACTCAGGACAGATAACATAGATTTCGTTAGCTACAGTATCGACAGCAACACTTATCCCGTTATTTGCATAATCGTGCGGACAGGTACGATCAAAAGCGAAGAATTCATCCAGCCCAGCCCTGTATAGAATTATACCGTTATTATCATAGCCCGCAGACCTGTATCCGAAATTATTTGTAAACTCATCTATTAACACATAATTTGTTATTGCATTCAGGGAGAGAAACTCAGGGTCGCTGAGATCAATTCTGAAATCTACATAAACATTGGGAATAACATCAAGCTCTGATTTTTTACACGAATCAAAACTTACAATCAGTAGAATTAATACCAAAAAAATCCTTAATTTTGGATCTATGTCCTTTTGATGATACATCTCTTATTATGCTATTGTATTGATACAAACGTAGTCTAATTTGTAATATTATAAAAATGATGATAAAGAGAAGAGGTCTGATATTTATCCTGGTAGCCATCCTGCTGGCCGGATCTCCCGATATAATGGCGCAAAGAACCAGGGGGAGTACCCGGAAAATTGAAAAAAGCATGGCCGGGAAAAAGCGCAAGGCCCCAAAGGAGGCAAAGATTAGGCAGCCAAAAGCAGTTACTAAGGCCCAGAGAGAGCAAAAAAAGAAACTGGATAAAAGGGATAAGGACTACCAGAAGGCAATAAAGGAAAACAGGAGCAGCCATTTTGATATCCAGAGCTCTAGCGTTAAAGAAAGAATGAAGCAAAATGAGAAGGACATGAAACTAAGAGACAGGGAAAGAAAGAAGGCTGAGAAAAAGAAAAACAGGCAGAAAGGAAGCGCGAAAAAAAAGTATAACAAGAGATAGCTTGCATGGAAGATTTTGGAGACATATTATTTTATATAATTGCTGCGGTAATAGCACTTGTTACCACCCTTGGACGTAAAAAAAAGAAACCGGTAGTTATACCTGTTCCTGTTGAAGATGAAGCCCTAGATAATCAAGTAGATAGCCTGGTTATTGATGAGGAGATTAGCGAATTGGAATACCAGGTAGAAGATGAATACTTCCTTAATGAAGGAGCCCCCTCGATACGGGAAGGAGCTATTGCTTATAAGCCAGATAAGCTATTTAGCTTTGATCCTGACCTTGAAGGTAGTTATGAGGAACCTATGGCAGAACAGTTTAATAAGGAAGGAGAATCGCAATTAGAAAGAGAAGATCTGATCAAAGAGAATGAATTGGTAGATGAGAAGGAGGAGGCCGAGGATATAATTTCAAATTTTGATCTCAGGGAGGCCGTTATCTTTTCTGAAATATTAAAGCGAAACGACTATTAATAAGGCTTTTAATGAAGCTTTTTTGCTATTTTATTAGTTAGTTGTATTAATTTTTTGTATATATTTGCACAGTAAAGAGTTCCGCAGAAGTCGGAATTCTTTTGTTTTTAATAATTAGGAGGATGAAAAATGTCGGATAAAATTTATTTGACTGAGGAAGGGTTAAAGAAGATTAAGCAGGAACTTGATCAGTTGAGGTCGGTTGAGAGGCCAAGCATTTCGAGGCAAATTGCTGATGCCCGTGATAAGGGAGACCTATCAGAAAATGCTGAGTACTCAGCTGCTAAAGAGGCTCAGGGACTGCTTGAGCTTAGAATTTCAAAGCTTGAGGACAAGGTTGCTAACTCAAGGGTTATTGACGAATCAAGGATTGACACCTCATCAGTACAGGTTCTTAACAGGGTTAAGATTAAGAACAGGAAAAATGATATGGTAATGGAGTACATGCTGGTGCCCGAGAGTGAGGCCAATCTGAAGGAAGGTAAGCTGGCAGTCAACTCACCTATTGCCAAGGGTTTGCTTGGGAAGAAGGTTGGCGATGTAGCTGAAGTTATCGTCCCTTCAGGCGAACTGTCTTTTGAAATACTCGAGATATCTATGTAATAAGTACCCGGATGGCAACAATTTTCACAAAGATTGTAAATGGAGAGATACCCTGCTATAAGCTGGCAGAGAGTGATAAATATTTCGCCTTCCTTGATATCAATCCTCTGGCAAAAGGACATACCCTGGTTATCCCAAAGCAGGAAACAGATTATATTTTTGATCTCGAAGATGATACACTGGCAGATATGATGATATTTGCAAAAAGGGTGGCCAGGGCAATTGAAAAAGTAGTAAATTGTAATAGAGTGGGGCTGGCTGTACTGGGATTGGAAGTTCCACACGCCCATATTCACCTGGTTCCAATAAATAGTGAGGCAGACATCAGTTTCAGTAAGGCAAGGATTAAGATGTCTGAAGAAGAATTCAGTATGCTGGCTGAAGATATCAGGAATAAAATGGAATAAATCAAATCCCGCTTAGCGGGTTTTTTTATGTCTCGCCCGAATTACTTAATAAGAGTAGCTGACGATTTTTTGTCGCTTTTGTTTCCACGTATTTGTCAATCGTGTGGCGATCATCTTGTGAAAAATGAGAGAGTGGTATGTCTTACTTGTCTTGCTGATATGCCCTTTACAAACTATCATCTTGAGAGAGAAAATAATCTCGAAAAAGAACTATGGGGCAGATGTTATGTGGAAAGAGCTGCCGCTATGTGTTATTACCGCCGTGGAAGTAAGATTCAAAGGCTGGTTCACAGGCTAAAATATTATGGTATAAGGGAGATTGGAACCTACCTGGGTGAATATTATGGAATACTTTTAAGAAGTACAGGGTTTCTGGATGATATTGACCTTATAATACCTGTACCTCTTCATCCCTCAAGACTTAAGAAAAGAGGTTTTAATCAGAGTCATGTAATCTCATCTGGACTGTCAAAAGTTACAGGCATCAGTGTAGAAGGGAAGGTATTGCAAAGAAGTTTGAGATCTTCCACACAAACCAGGAAGTCAAGGGTTGAGCGCTGGGAAAATGTAGAAGGTATTTTCGAAACGGTTCATGGAGATAGAATCAAACACAAACATGTTATGCTTGTGGATGATGTAATAACTACAGGCTCTACCATTGAAGCCTGTGTTTTAACATTGAAAAAGATTGAAGGAGTCAGGGTAAGTGTGGCTGCTATTGCAACAGCCGTACAATAGAACTTATTTTACCCTACCCGGATTTTTAGACATAAATTCTTTCCACGAACCATATGAGCCGCCACCTACCGGCTTGTTGCTCTGGTAATAATGACACAGGGCAGCGGCAACCCCATCTGTTGCATCGAGCATAAAATCGTCGCTTCTGAATTTTAATAGCTTCATAAGCATGCTTGCTACCTGCTCTTTCGAAGCGGCCCCGGCACCTGTAATTGAAAGTTTAATCTTCCTGGGTGCGTATTCGGATACCGGTATTGATCTATGCAGGGCAGCAGCTATTGATGCCCCCTGGGCTCTTCCTAACTTAAGCATTGACTGAACATTCTTGCCATAGAAAGGGGCTTCGATGGCCAGTTCATCAGGATTATATTCGTCGATTAATCCAATGGTGCGATCGAATATATGCTTAATCTTCAGGTAATGATCACTTATTTTACGAAGATCGATAACACCAAGGCTTATCAGGTGAGGTTCTTTTTGCCTTATTCCTATTACACCGTACCCTGCTATTGTGGTTCCCGGGTCTATTCCTATTATTATCCGATCATAGTTCATGCTGATACAAATATATCAAAAGAATGGAAGAAAGGAGTATTGGGGTGTTGGAGTTTTGGGGTGTTGGGGTTTTGGCGTTTGGTGCGATATTTCTTAGTGTTTTGAGGGATTTTTCCCGATATTCTGATACAATATGCTTGAAACAATGATTGCCAATCCTATTATGGTAGTGTAATGAATATGCTCTTTAAGTATTAGAGAGATAAAGACCAGGGATAAAAAGGGAGCTAAGAATACAAGATTTGAAACCAGATCCGATCTGGACGATAAACGAAGAGCTTTCAACCACAGGAAGAAGGTAAGCCCCATCTCAAAAATGCCCACATAAATTCCTAAAGAAAGACCCTTTATTGTTATGTTAGTGAAGTCGCCACTTGCAAGAAGGAAGATCAGGATATATACAGACGCGAAGAAAAAATTCAGTAGAAGTTTCACCTCGTCCTTCCTTTTGTCTCTTACGTTCAGGATGAAATAGAGAGCCCAGAATATGCTGCTGCCGCAGGCCAGCAATATTCCTATAATGTTTGATTCTCCCGGAGAAAAGGGCTTGCCCTGGGAGCTAATAAAATAGACACCAATAAAGGAGATAAAAAGGGCTAAAAAGCTTCGCCCCGGAATTTCTTGTTTAAGCAAAGGGACCGACAGAAATACGAGAACAATAGGCCATATCATATTCAAAGGCTGAGCAACCTGTGCAGGCAACAGTGTATATGCTTTAAGTAGAATAAGATAATATATGAAGGGATTTAACATCCCTAACAGCATAGAATTCGCAATATCCCTCCATTTGCTTGATAATATATCTGTTAGCGAGCCCTCTTTAATAACAATAAAACCTAATACAACTACAGATGTAACAGAAGCAATCATCACCAGCTGGGCCGGCGATAATTCATCCAGTGCCAGCTTAAAGGCCGTAGCTATAGTCGACCAGAAAAATACGGCCAGTCCGGCAAAGACATATGAACGCTGTGAGTCGGACATTAACAATTAGATATACTCAAAACCGGTATATGGAACCAGTACTTCAGGTATTTTTATTCCTTTATCGGTCTGGTTATTCTCCATAATTGCAGCAACAATTCTTGGTAGGGCCAGGGCGCTTCCATTAAGGGTATGGACGAGTTTTGTGTTTTTTTCACCTTTTTCTTTGAACCTGCATTTCAGCCTGTTAGATTGAAAATCTGCAAAATTTGATACTGAACTTACCTCCAGCCACCTTTTCTGAGCAGCAGAGTAAACTTCAAAATCGTAGGTAAGTGCCGATGTAAACGATATATCTCCACCACAGAGTCTCATAATACGATATGGCAGGTTGAGTTTCATTACCAGGGATTCGACATGTTTAACCATTGTATCCAGCATATCATATGACTTATCCGGATGAGATATTACTACTATCTCTACCTTATCGAACTGGTGCAGACGATTAAGTCCTCTAACATGAGCACCCCATGAACCAGCTTCTCTTCTGAAACAGGGTGTATAGCCTATATTTTTTACTGGCAGCTGATCCGGGTCAAGTATAACATCCCTGTAGATATTTGTAATTGGGACCTCTGCTGTTGGAATTAAGTAGAGATTATCTTCCTGCACATGATACATCATTCCCTCCTTATCAGGAAGCTGGCCGGTTCCAAATCCGGAGTCCTGGTTAACCAGGATGGGTGGAAGTACTTCTAAAAAGCCTGCCTTTTCTCCTTCATCCAGGAAAAAATTTATCAGCGCCCTCTGTAACTTCGCACTTTTCCCCTTATAAACCGGGAATCCGGCACCTGTTAGCTTGGTTCCCAGCTCAAAATCTATCAGATCATATTTTTTGGCAAGTTCCCAGTGGGGGAGTGCATTTTCAATAAGATCAGGAAATGATCCTCCTTCTGCAACCTTAACATTATCTTCTTCCCCCTTTCCTGGCATAACCGATTCATGCGGTATGTTTGGTATCTGGATAAGCTGTGCATTAAGCTTCTGTTCGATATCTGTTAGCCTGCCTGAAAATTCTTTGATTTTATCTTTTAGCTCAGCACTGGCTGTCCTTGCTTTTTCGGCTTCTTCTTTTTTTCCCTGGCCGAAAAGTTTACCTATCTCCTTCGAAAGAGTGTTCATCTCTGCCTGCAGTGAGTCAGATTTCTGCTTTGTCTCCTTTCTTTCAGCATCAAGCTTCAGTATTTGCTCAATTATACTTTCTGCATCGAAGTTTTTTACTTTAAGTCTTTCGATTATCAGTTCTTTCTTTTCCCTTATAGTATTTAGAGTAAGCATATGCTGTGCAGATTAGGTGAGTACAAAAAAAAACAGGCTGCTTTGCCTGATGTAAAATTAATAAAAAACTCCTGAAACTGACCTCCGGGGGAGGAACAATAACAGGAGCTGTATATCTTTAAAAAAATGAGCCCTACCCTTCTGCCGGGTTAACAGATACGTAGGACTTATTATTTTTCTTTTTACGAAACTCAATAACACCATCAACAAGTGCAAAAAGGGTATGATCTTTTCCCATACCTACATTTTCTCCCGGATTGTGTACTGTTCCCCTCTGGCGTACTATGATATTGCCGGCCTTTGCAACCTGGCCACCGTACATTTTTACACCGAGTCTTTTTGATTCTGATTCGCGGCCGTTACGTGAACTACCAGCTCCTTTCTTATGTGCCATAATATCTTGGTTTTATAGTTCTTTCAACAAATAATTACTTCTTAGCGTCTCCATCAGCCTTCTTTTTAGGGGCAGCCTTAGGTTTTGCTGTTGCAGTTTTCTTGGCTGCAGGCTTCTTTGCTGCAGGTTTAACTTCTTTAGCCTCAGCCTTTGGGGCAGCTTTTGCCTTTGGGGCAGCTTTTGCCTTTGGAGCAGCTTTTGCCTTTGGAGCAGCTTTCGCCTTTCGGAGCAGCTTTTGCTTTCGGAGCAGCTTTCGCTTTCGGAGCAGCTTTCGCCTCCGGAGCAGCTTTCACAGCTGGCTTCTCATCCTTCTTTTCAGCCGTAGCTTTAGCAGTTGGAGCCTTAGCCTCAGCCTTTACTGGTTTGGCTTTCTCAGCATTCTTTTTTGGACCACCCTTTTCGTTAATTGTTAAAATCTCAAGCTGGCTGAATTGCTGGCGATGACCATTTTTTACCTTATAGCCCTTCCTTCTTTTTTTCTTGAAAACAATAACTTTGTCACCTTTAATATGAGACAGGACTTTGCCCTCAACAAAGGCACCAGTAATCAGAGGCTCACCAATGGTTATTTTACCTTCGTCATCAATTAATAGAACCTCATTAATGTTAATATCCGAACCCTCTTCATTATCAAGGCGATGAACATAAATCTTCTGTCCTTTTTCAACCTTGAATTGTTGTCCGGCTACGTCAATAATTGCGTACATCTTTTTTCTTTTATTAGTTTATCCGGGAGGCGGACAAAATGCCACTTTTTTAAGCCCCTTCGAATTGATTGAATTTTCGGACTGCAAAGATAGAAAAAACTACTTTAAAACAAATGGAAAGGCTTAAAAAGTTGATAAGCTTGATAAAGTTGATAAGGTTGATAAAGAATATAATATGGGGAAGGTTAGGAATAAGAATATATTTATATTTGTGAAACAGGCAGCATTATGTATTTAAAACGATATGAATAAAATAAAGCTTAGCGTACTCGGTATTTCATACAGTCAAACACAATCCGGAGCCTATGCCCTTGTTCTGGCAGAGGAAAAAGGAGAGAGAAGACTGCCAATAATAATTGGAGGGTTTGAGGCCCAGGCAATAGTTATTAAACTTGAGAACCTTAATCCGCCAAGGCCACTTACTCACGATTTATTCAGGAGCTTTGCTGAGCTGTTTAATATTGGATTGAAAGAAGTTTTTATTCATAAGCTCGATGAGGGAGTCTTTTTTTCGCAATTGGTTTGTGAAAAATCAGGTGAAGAGCTAATTATTGATTCACGGACATCTGATGCTGTGGCTCTTGCCCTGAGGTTTGATTGTCCGATCTATATTGATGAGGCGATTATGGAAAAGGCAGGGATTGTAATAGAGGGCTCAGAGTTTGAAGGTAGTATGATGACTGATATAGAGAGTACAGAATCGGAAGACAGGCCGAAAAGTAATTATGATAAAATTCCCTTAAAAGAGCTTCAGAAGCAACTGGATGAAGCGATAAAAAAAGAAGATTACGAAAGAGCGGCTGCAATCAGGGATGAAATTGAAAAAAGAGGTAGCAGTCCGTCATAGTATTGTTGCAATCATCTGATTGTTGAAAAAATCGAATAATAATAATTGATTTATCATAAGGGATCAACTAATATTGCTGATCGTTATTTTCTTATTGACACAGTCTTACACCATCTTTATATGAGAAAGATATTATTTATTCTCCTGTTAATAGTACCCTCGGTACTTTATTCAGCTCCCCTCGACAACATTCCTCTTTTTCAGGAAGACACTATTGTTGCGGAAAAGGGCGATACTGCGATGATAGTTGAGATATTGAGTTCAACGGAGCCACAGGCCGACCTGATACAACATGGTAATGTTATTGATCCTGCAATGAGTGGGGGCTTTAGCTTTATGACCCTTATCCGGGGAATACTGGGAATGTTTGTAGTACTGTTTATTGCCTGGATTTTCAGCACTAACAGGAGGGCAATTGTATGGCGTACAGTTATTATCGGACTGAGCTTTCAGCTGGTACTGGCCATAGGTATTCTATATGTTCCCTTTGTAAGGGTATCATTTGAATTTGTTGGAAAAATATTTGTCAAGATACTGGACTTTACCAAAGAGGGTAGTTCATTTTTGTTTGGATCATTACTTGATATGGACAGGTTCGGGTCGATATTTGCATTTCAGATCCTACCTACAATAATCTTTTTCTCTGCGCTTACATCCTTACTATTTTATCTGGGTATTATTCAGAAATTTGTCTACGGACTGGCGTGGCTTATGACAAAAACAATGAAGCTAAGCGGCGCGGAAAGTCTCTCGGTAGCTGGTAATATTTTCCTTGGACAGACAGAATCGCCCTTAATGGTAAAGGCTTATTTGCCAAAAATGAATCCTTCGGAGATAATGCTTGTTATGACGGGAGGAATGGCAACTCTTGCAGGTGGAGTGCTTGCTGCCTACATTGGATTTCTTGGGGGTGGCGATCCGGTTCAGAGGTTGATATTTGCCAAGCACCTGCTGGCTGCTTCAGTTATGGCTGCTCCGGGTGCCGTTGTAATTTCAAAAATGCTTGTTCCTCAAACAGAAGATATAAACAGGGACATTGAAATAACCCGTGATAAGGTTGGGAATAATATGCTGGATGCCATATCAAATGGAACCAGCGAAGGTTTGAAACTTGCCGCCAATGTAGCTGCAATGTTATTATCGTTTATCGCCTTTATTGCCTTCTTTAACTACATATGTCTTAAACTGGGGCAGTGGACTCATCTTAACGACCTGATTACAGAAGCGACCGATGGTAACTATACAGAGTTATCGCTCCAGTTTATGCTGGGATATCTGTTTGCCCCACTGATGTGGCTTATAGGTGTAGCCGTGGAGGATATTACCCTGGTGGGCAGGTTGCTGGGTGAAAAGGTTATTATGACAGAATTTGTTGGCTATATAAGTCTTGCCGATCTGAAGGGGGCCGGGGCTTTTACCTTTAATAAGTCGGTTATTATGTCTACTTATATGCTCGCTGGATTTGCCAACTTTGCCTCAATAGGGATACAGATTGGAGGAATAGGATCACTTGCTCCAAGCAAGAGGGTACTGCTTGCGAAATTTGGAATGAGAGCCTTGCTGGGCGGCACACTTGCCTCTCTTCTTTCGGCGACTATTATTGGAATGATATTAGGATAAAACCCATAATTATGATATTAAAGAAATTATTTTTACCCGGATATATTATTCTGGCCCTGTTAAGCGGTGAAAATCTGAAGGCACAGGACCATAACTTCTTTTCACCTGATGGCAAGCTTGAGCTAATCGTAAATACCGATGATGGAATTAACTGGTCGCTCAAATATAAAGGAGAAAAAATAATTCTGCCATCAAGCTTTGAGATGGAATTTGCCACCAGAACCATTCCCGATCCGGAGTACAGGATAAAATCCTTTGAGCCTGAGCTGGTAGAGAAAACCTATAAACCGGTTGTGGCCCACAAAAATTCTGTTATAAGCGACCGACATACTCAGATTACCCTTGAATTCAGAAAGAATTACAAAATTGTGTTCAGATTATTTGACGATGGTCTTGCTTATAGATTTGAAACAGATTTCAAGCAGAACATGATTGTAATTAATGAGAGATCGATCATTAATTTCATGCCAGGGAGCAAAATATGGTACCCTCTTGAGATAGACTTTATGTCGCACAATGAGAGAACATATATAGAGGCCGATATTGATACTATAAACAATAATCAACTGGCCAGCCTGCCACTGCTTGTAAAAACAGGAGAAACAAATATACTTTTGACTGAAACAGCTCTCGAAAATTATCCTGGCATGTGGATTAAGGGACTTGGAGAGGGTGCCCTGATTTCTGTATTCCCGGCTTATCCCGAAGAAGAAAAGCTTTACAGAGACAGGGATATGAGAGTATTAAAAAGAGCAGACTTTATTGCCGAAACTGAAGGGCAAAGAACTTATCCATGGAGAGTTTTTCTGCTTACTGACAGCGATGCAGGTCTGATTGAAAGTAACCTTACCTGGATTTTATCAGATACATGCCGGCTTGTAGAAACAGACTGGATTAAGCCCGGGAAGGTGGCATGGGACTGGTGGAACGCAAATAATATTTACGGCGTCGACTTCAAGGCGGGTATTAATACAGAAACCTATAAATATTATATTGATTTTGCATCCGAGAATGGGATAGAATATATTATTCTGGATGAAGGTTGGTACAGGCTGGGTAATGTTCTTGATGTAGCCGAAGGCATGGATATTAAGGAGATTTGTGATTATGGTAAATCAAAGAATGTCGGGGTTATCCTCTGGGTAGTATGGGAGACCCTGGATCGTATGCTCGATCAGGCACTTATACAGTACCATGAATGGGGAGTAAAGGGGCTGAAGGTAGATTTTATGCAGCGCGACGATCAGAAGATGGTAGAATACTATTACAAGATTGCCAGAAAGGCTGCAGAATATAAACTTTTGGTAGATTTTCATGGATCTTATAAGCCCTCAGGCTTGAGACGTGCCTATCCTAATGTTATGACCAGGGAGGGAGTAAAGGGACTGGAGCACTGTAAATGGAGCAGTGATATTACACCCGACCATAATCTGACAATCCCATTTATAAGGATGGTCGCCGGACCAATGGATTATACCCCGGGTGCGATGATTAACCTTGAGCAAGGAAATTTCAATCCCATGTATAGCCGACCGGCAAGCCAGGGTACACGTGTACATCAGATGGCTCTTTATATAGCATATGAAAGCCCGCTGCAGATGCTTGCAGATAACCCTTCTAACTATCGCAAAGAGCAGGCTTGTACCGATTTTATTTCCGGCATTCCTACAGTCTGGGATGAGACCAGGGTTCTTGAGGCAAAGATTGGAGATTATCTTGTGCTGGCGCGTCGTAGCGGCGACACCTGGTATCTGGGTGGTATGACAGACTGGGAGAGCAGGACATTTGATCTTGACCTGTCGTTTATAGGTGAGGGCGATTACCATATTACTGTATTCGAGGACGGTATAAATGCTGATTCTTATGCCCAGGATTTTATCAGCTCTGAAAGAACTATTAACCACACGGAATTGTTAAATATAAAGATGGCCCCTGGAGGTGGCTGGGTTGCCCGGATCGTTAAGAATGACAAATAATGAAGCAATATCTTGATTTGCTGAAACATATAGTAGAAACAGGAGTCCGAAAAGATGACCGTACAGGAACCGGAACACTGAGTGTTTTCGGCTACCAGATGAGGTTTAATCTTGATGATGGTTTTCCTCTTGTTACAACCAAAAAGTTACATTTAAGATCAATTATACATGAATTATTGTGGTTTTTAAATGGGGATACAAATATTAAATACCTTCGCGATAACGGGGTTAGCATATGGAATGAATGGGCTGATGAAAATGGGGATCTGGGACCAATATATGGTCATCAGTGGCGGTCCTGGCCATCAGACAGGGGAAATATTGACCAGATAACTCAGATAATAGATTCAATAATTAATAAGCCCGATTCAAGACGTCATATTGTAAGTGCATGGAATGTTGGTGAGATAGACAGGATGGCGCTACCTCCCTGCCATATATTATTCCAGTTTTATGTTTCAGAGGGGAAGCTTTCCTGCCAGCTTTACCAGAGGAGTGCAGACACCTTTTTAGGAGTGCCCTTCAATATTGCATCCTATTCATTGTTGCTAATGATGGTTGCCCGGGTAACGGGATTACAGCCGGGAGAGTTTATCCATACATTTGGAGATGCTCATATATACCTCAATCATATGGATCAGGTTGAGGAGCAACTCAAGAGAGAACCTAGGCCATTACCTATTATGGAAATAAACAGCGAGAGAAAGGATATAAGTAGTTTTGTTTTTGATGATTTTACTCTCAGTAATTATGAGGCACATCCTCATATTAAGGGAGATATAGCGGTATAAGTATGATTACAATTATTGTAGCAATAGCATCCAACGGGGCGATAGGAAAGAATAATAATTTACTATGGCATATCCCCGGGGATATGAAGAGATTTAAGAAAATAACAACGGGCCACTGCCTTATTATGGGAAGAAATACCTGGTACTCTCTTCCTAAAAGGCCTTTGCCCGACAGGAAGAATATTGTTTTGACAGACGACCCATGCGAGTGTCTTGAAGGATGTGAATCGGCATATTCTATAGAAGATTCTCTACAGAAATGTGAGAAGGGGAAAGATATTTTTGTGATAGGAGGGGGTATGATCTATAAACAATTTATGTCTCGTGCCGACAGGCTTCTTATTACTAAAGTTCATAATGATTTTGATGCAGACACCTTCTTCCCTGACTTCGACACTGGAGAATGGGAGGAGACAGACAGAGAGGATCATGGTCCGGACGATGTTAATGATTTCTCATATTCTTACCTGACTTATTTAAGGAAGAAATAGTTTCAGATTGATGTTTTTTTATTCCTGATTAAACCTTTCTGCTTTTACTCTATCTAAATGACAGAAAACAGAAAAACTTATAATCATGAAAACAATTAAAAATTTATTATTACTGGCTTTCCTGCTTATTATACTTGGATCATGCCAGAAGAATACAACTCCTATCACAACTGAGGAGTTTAATATTGCTGACGACGAAGCTGTCCTGGAAGCAATCTTCGATGATGCTTTTTCATCTGCCGACCTGGCTTCTCAAATGCTTGACGGATATAGCAAGGATGCTTCTGTGAAAAACTCAATTGTAACTCTGGCAGACTCCTGTCCGCTGGTAACAGTTGATCTTTCAGATGAGATGGTCAAAACCATAACAATTGATTACGGTGAAGGTTGTGAAGGTTTTTACGACAGAGTGAGATCCGGGAAAATTATTATTGCTGTTACAGGGCCCAGGAAAGAGGTCGGCTCAACCCGCACGCTTACTTTTGATAATTATTATTTTAATGGTATTAAGGTCGAAGGAACCCGCTTTACTGAGAATCTTGGTCTGAATGAGAACCAGAATACAGTGTTTATGTCGTCACTTACAGGCGGTAAGCTTATCTTTCCCAACGACACAGTCGTAGAAAGAGAAGCCACTCATTTTCGCGAATTTATAGCTGGTTATGATACATGGAATATATGGGATGATGAGTGCCTTGTAACAGGTAGTGCAACAGGAACTAACTATCGCGGAATATCCTATGAGAATACTATCACCAGTGCTCTTCACTGGAAGAGGGTTTGTCACTTTTTTGTTAGTGGTGTTATAGAGATAAGCAGGTCTGGCAATGAAGCTGTTGAGCTGGATTACGGTAATGGAGAATGTGATGCACTTGCAACACTTAGGAGAGGAGACCAGGAAAAAGAAATCACTTTAAGATGGAGGCACCGGGTACTCAGATAAGATTTTAATTGCTTTATGTCTATATTGACCGGTCTTTGCGACCGGTCTTTTTTTTCAACAATTTCGAGTATGGCTTGTTAATGTTATACCATATAAATTAATAAACCAATGAAAAAGCTTGATAAGCTAGTAAAAGAACTCGAAAATGCCAGCTCGTCACTTAGGCTTGACGGAAGTGAAGCAGATATGAATCTTTTAAAAGGGATAATTGAAGAAGAGGTAACAAGAGACATGGATATAGCCCGCTATCACCTGGAGCCCGGAGATAAACCTTATGGAAGGAATATAGTTTTTAATAACGGCAAAGTGGAAGTTGTCTTTCTTAGCTGGGGGCCAGAACAGTTATGCGCTGTGCACGATCATGCTGAGTCGTGTGGTGTTGTAAAAGTCGTGAAAGGTAATATTTCGAATATTATTTACCGTCCGGATAAAGAAACAGGGGAGCCAATTTATCAACAGCAAGAATATTTTGTTGATGACGTATTTATTGAGGTTCCAAAGGGTTGCTGGCACCAGATGAAAAACAATAAGAATGAATTTTCATATACCCTGCATGTTTATGCCCCACCTATAGAAGATATGCAGGTATTTGATCAGGCGAAGAAACAGTTAATCACTGTTGATGATGACTGCGGAGCATGGACTACAGAGCCCGATAAGTATAAGCGAATTGTAGATATCCAATCTCGTGATTAGTTTATTAGAGTTGAGCTCAACAGGGCGAAGCCCGCTCAACAGTCCCGATCCCGAGTACTCGGGAGGGACGCTCAACCTTTTTATCAGGAGGCTTTCAGAACCTTCATGTTGACTTTCCCCAGTTTTCTTTCAGCATAGCTTACAGTAACCCTGAGTTTTTTGCGGTTCTTGCCTGGCAGTTCAAACATGGCATCCATCATGATGGCTTCGCATATAGATCTTAAGCCTCTTGCACCCAGTTTAAACTCAAGAGCCTTATCAACCATATATTCAAGAGTTTCTTCTGAGAAGGAAAGGTCTATGCCATCCATCTTAAATAGCTTGATATATTGCTTGGTAATTGCATTTTTAGGCTCTGTGAGGATCATTCTCAGTACCTCCCTGTTAAGAGGATTAAGATATGTCAGTATGGGGAGTCTTCCGATAATCTCGGGAATAAGGCCAAAGGATTTGAGATCCTGAGGGGCTATATATTGCAGCAGATTTTTCTTATCAACAAAATCCCTTTCTGCAGTAGCACTATATCCAACCACCTGAGCATTAAGCCTGTTGGCAATTTTTTTCTCAATACCATCAAAGGCCCCTCCACATATAAACAGGATATTTTTTGTATCGAGGGCTATCATTTTCTGTTCAGGGTGTTTTCTGCCACCCTGGGGGGGGACATTTACAACAGCTCCTTCAAGCAACTTAAGCAATCCCTGCTGCACACCTTCACCGGAGACATCTCTTGTAATGGATGGGTTATCACTTTTCCTGGCTATTTTATCGATTTCATCGATAAATACAATTCCTTTTTCTGCTGCAACAACATCGTAATCGGCATTTTGCAGTAGCCTTGTCAGGAGGCTTTCAATATCCTCACCTACATAACCTGCTTCGGTTAATACTGTTGCATCGACAATTGTAAAAGGAACATGCAGCATTTTAGCAATAGTTCTGGCAAGCAATGTTTTTCCTGTTCCGGTCTCACCAACCAGTATAATATTGGATTTTTCTATCTCAATATCGTCATCATCTTTCTTTTGCAGCAATCTCTTATAGTGATTATAAACTGCAACAGAAAGAAATTTCTTTGCATCGTCCTGACCGATTACATACTGATCGAGGAATTTCTTTATTTCAATCGGTTTAAGGAGGTTGATACTGTCGATTTTAAAGTCAGATTTTGAACCAAGCTCTTCCGCCACTATCCCATGTGCTTGCTCTATGCAATGGTCGCATATATGGCCCTCAAGGCCTGCAATGAGCAGATTAGCTTCTTTCTTTGATCTTCCGCAGAATGAGCATTTATCCATAACTACTCTTATTTTGTTCTTTGCAGGACTTCGTCTATCATCCCATATTCCTTAGCTTCAGATGCTGTCATCCAGTAATCGCGGTCTGAATCCTGCTCAACCTTCTTAAATGGATTGCCAGAATGCTCAGCTATGATCTCGTATAGTTCTTTTTTCAGCTTCATTATTTCCCTGGCAGTAATCTCAATATCAGATGCCTGGCCCTGTGCTCCACCCATAGGCTGGTGAATCATAATTCTTGAATGTTTCAGGGCTGATCTTTTCCCTTTTGCACCGGCTGTTAGAAGAACCGCACCCATTGAGGCTGCCATCCCGGTACATATTGTGGCTATATCAGCAGAGATATATTGCATTGTGTCGTATATACCCAGCCCCGCATGAACAGAACCTCCCGGGGTATTGAAATATATCTGAATGTCTTTATCGGGATCTGAAGAGTCGAGATAAAGAAGCTGTGCCTGGATAATGTTTGCAACATAATCATCAATTGGTAAGCCCAGGAAGATAATTCTGTCCATCATTAACCTGGAGAATACATCCATTGATGCAATATTCAGCTGACGTTCCTCGATAATTGTTGGGGAAATATAGCTTGAGTGAATAGAACTGTATTGTTCAAGGGTAAGACTACTGATGCCCATCTTATCAGTAGCATATTTTTTGAAATCGTCTTTATTAGTCATTGCGCTTTGATTAAAATTGTTCAGATCAAAGATAACAATTTATTGAATAAAGGACGGGCAGGTGCTATTCTTAGTTATTGAAAAGCTTACTAAATTCTTCGGTTGTGACCTTTTTTGTGTCGATTTTGACCATCTGTTTAATCTCAGCAACAACCTTCTCTTCAACGACTTTGTCAGCAATTTTCTTATAGTCTTCTTCTCTCTTAAGCATTTCTTTTGCAAAATTGTCTATTTGCTCATCAGCAGCATAATATAGTCCGTATTGCTGGAATTGCATCCTTGTGAAATTGCGTGCTTCAGCCATAAGATCTTCTTCTTCGATTCTAAGCTCTTTCTCCTGGGCAATTTTGTTCCGGATTAATTGCCATCTGAGGTCCTGGAGGAAATTATCAAAATCTTTTTCTATTTCTTCTTCTGACAAATCTTTATTGACCCTGGTAAGCCATCTTTTAAGAAAATCTTCAGGAAGACTGAAACTTGTCTTTTCAATAGCCAGTTTACGAGCATCAATAAGGGCTTTATAATCGCTCTCTTTCTGAAGGTTCTCAGAAATTTCAGCTTTCAGCTTTGTCATAAATTCTTCTTCAGACTTAACAAGCCCTTCACCATATACCTTGTCGAAAAAGACCTGGTTAATCTCAGCAGGACTAAAGCGGTTAATCTCCTTTATGGTAAGCCTGTAAATACCTTTTATCCCGCCGACAGCATCTTTTTCTTTCTGAAGGATGCCGGCAACCTCATAATCGTTGGGGTAAGCCTTCTTTATATCAAAGTCGATAATATCGCCAACCTTTCTTCCAATAAAGGATTTCTTGATTTTTTCGTCCTTAATTACACTGACCGATACAGTCGAATCTACTGCCTGATTACCATTTTCTGCCGGCTCGCCATTTTCATCAAGCTCCAATACATCTCCTTTCAGAAGGTCTTCCTCCTGTACTTCTTCTCCAAGCGAGTAATCGCCAAATTTTCTTCTGTAGTTTTCAAGAAAATCGTTCCTTATCTTCTTGTCGATCTTTATCTCGTAATAAGGGAGTTTGTTTTTTGTAGTCAGTTTGATTTCAAATTCGGGAGCAAGGCCCACTTCAAAATTGAAGGTAAAATCGTCCTGGCTTTCAAAATCAATTCCCTCCTGATCATCCATTTTTGGCAATGGGTCTCCCAGGATATCTACCTTTTCCTCGTTTATATAGTTGTTAATGCCGTCTGATACGATTTTATTTATTTCTTCAACCCTGGCATTCAGACCGTACATCTTATTGATCATTCCCATAGGTACCTTACCCGGCCTGAATCCTTTGATATTAGCTTTCTTCTTATAATCCAGAAGTACTTCATTGACTTTCCCTTCATAATCTTCTTTGACAATATGTACACTAAGTACAGCATTCAGATCGTCAATGTTCTCCTTTGTAATATTCATGTTAGGAAATTTTTTGTTTAGCATTAAAGACCGCTTTAAGCAGGAAAATAATTCCGGTTAAAGCGGTCGACAAATATTTTGTGCGGATGAAGGGACTCGAACCCCCACGCCCGAAGGCACTAGATCCTAAGTCTAGCTCGGCTACCAATTACGACACATCCGCTTAAAAATCAGGTGCAAAATTAGAAATTTTTTTGAAATAAACCAATAAGAATTATTTATCTTCTTAATTCAAAGTTTTTACCCAGGTATACCTTCCTAACCTGCTCATCATCTGCGAGTTGTTCGGATGTCCCCGATTTCAGTATTCTTCCTTCAAACAGGAGGTAGGCCCTGTCTGTTATAGAAAGAGTTTCGTGAACGTTATGGTCGGTTATAAGAATGCCGATATTTTTTGTTTTCAGGTGAGAGACTATTTCCTGAATATCTTCGACCGCGATTGGATCTACTCCGGCAAATGGTTCATCAAGGAGTATAAAGTTAGGTTTTAAGGCCAATGCTCGTGCAATTTCGGTTCTCCTTCGCTCGCCTCCCGATAATTGTATGCCGAGGCTCTTCCTGATTTTAGCCAGGCCGAATTCCTCTATAAGGTTTTCAAGCCTTTCTTTTTGTTCTTCAAGGCTGAATCCTGACATTTCAAGTACCGCTTTAAGATTATCTTCAACTGATAGTTTCCTGAAGACAGATGCTTCCTGGGCAAGATAGCCTATTCCCAGTCTTGCTCTTTTATATACCGGAAGATGTGTTATGTCCAGATCGTCGAGAAAAATCTTTCCTGCATTAGCATTTATTAAACCCACAATCATATAGAATGAGGTTGTTTTTCCAGCTCCGTTAGGCCCCAGGAGACCAACAATCTCACCCTGTTTAAGCTCTATTGAAACTTTATCAACAACTGTGCGGCTGCGATATTTTTTTACAAGACTTTCTGTATGTAGTTGCATAATATTAAAATTATTCCTTTTCCTCTTTTTTGTCTTTATCGCTTCCTGTCCAGTCGTCCTCCTTAAAACGTTTTTCTTCACGTCTTATTACTCCCCTGGATATCATTATGCCAATTTCATAGAGGAAAATCAGAGGGAAGCATACCATTACCTGGCTAAAGATATCAGGGGGTGTAATAATAGCCGATAATGCCAGGATAACAACAACAGAGTGTCTGCGATATTTCTTCATGAAAGGAGGATCAATCAGTCCAACCTTTGTCAGGAAGAAAGCCAGAATAGGTAACTGAAATATCAAGCCGGCAGCCAGTGTGATAGATGAGACTGTACTTATATATGATCTGAGGCTTATCTGGTTTGATACCTCCTCACTTACATTATATGAACCAAGAAAATGAACAGAAAGAGGAACAATCAGGAAGTAACCGAAGAGAATGCCAATAATGAACAGGAGAGAAGAGAAGAAAACAGCACCTGAAGTATGCTTTTTCTCGCTTGAATAAAGAGCTGGCTTAAAAAACATCCAGAACTCCCAGAAAATATATGGGAAGGCGAGAATAAGGCCTACGATAATAGATACCAGTATATGAGTCATAAACTGACCTGCCATCTGAATGTTAATTATTTGAAAAGGACTTGAATTAATGCAAAGAGCCGGCACGCCGATCTTTTCCGCAAAGTTGCAAAACATTCTATTAGTCCAGAAATCAGGGTTTTTTGGGGCCAGTATTACAGTGTCAAATACAATTTCGTTAAATATGAAAGCCACAATAGCTACAAGCATGACGGCAAGTACTGATCTTACTATATGCCATCTTAGTTCCTCGAGGTGTTCGAGGAAGGACATTTCCCCATCCTTTTTAATTTTTTCCTTACGACTCATTAGTTCATTAGAATTGGAAACAAAATATAGCCTGTAAAGATAAGAGACAATAAGTGAATGACAAAAGATAAAAGGTTCTGTTATTTTCCCTGAAACTCTGGTATCTAATCAAAAAAAATGGTAATTTTATATAAATGAAGCTTAGCAGGCACATTTTGCCGGATTTGTATACTAGTAATATCTGTTATCGGGATTAAGAGAATGGGAAATAGCAAGGCCTTACATGAAAACCTGAAACAGTTTTTTGGTTTCGACACATTCAAAGGTAACCAGGAGGCCATAATAATAAATGTTCTTGAGGGTAACGACACTTTTGTATTGATGCCAACAGGCGGTGGTAAATCATTGTGTTATCAGCTCCCTGCTGTTATTATGGGGGGGACAGCAATTGTTATATCCCCTTTAATTGCCCTGATGAAGAACCAGGTAGATGCAATGAGAAACTTCAGTACGGAGGATAATATTGCACACTTTCTTAATTCATCGCTTACCAAAGCGGCAATAACCAAGGTTAGGAGCGATGTGCTAAAACAGACAACCAAGCTTCTGTATGTCGCTCCCGAATCTCTTACTAAGCTAGAGAATATTGAGTTTCTTAAAAAGGTAAATATTTCTTTTTATGCAATTGATGAGGCCCATTGTATATCAGAGTGGGGTCATGACTTCAGGCCCGAGTACAGGAGAATAAGACCAATAATAGAACAAATAGGAAGGGCCCCTATAATTGCACTAACCGCAACTGCTACACCTAAGGTTCAGCATGATATACAAAAAAACCTCGGAATTCTGGATGCTAAAGAATTTAAATCTTCATTCAACAGGCCCAATCTATATTATGATGTCAGGCCCAAGGCAAACGCCACAAAGGAGATAATAAAATATATAAAGGAGAATAGCGGCAAATCAGGAATAATATACTGCCTAAGCCGCAAGAAAGTTGAACAACTTGCCGAGACTCTAATTGTAAACGGAATAAAAGCACTGGCCTATCATGCCGGAATGGATTCAACAACCAGGTCTGATAACCAGGATAAGTTCCTGATGGAGGAAGTTGATGTAATTGTTGCCACCATAGCATTCGGAATGGGAATAGACAAACCTGATGTCCGTTTCGTAATACATTATGATATTCCCAAAAGCCTCGAAGGCTATTATCAGGAAACAGGCAGGGCAGGTCGTGATGGATCAGAGGGAAGGTGTATTACCTATTACAGTTATGATGATATACAGAAGCTTGAAAAATTTATGCAGGGTAAGCCTATAAATGAGCAGGAGATAGGTAAGCAATTGCTTCTTGAGACAGCATCATACGCAGAATCGTCACTTTGCAGGCGAAAGTTGCTCTTACATTACTTTGGGGAAGAATATGAGCCGGCAAACTGTGAAGCCTGTGATAACTGCCTTCATCCGAAGAAAGAATTTGAAGGGAAGTCTTATGTTGTTAAGTTTCTGGAGGCCGTACTTATTGTAAATCAAAAATTCAAGGCAGATCATATTGCAAAGATATTATACGGAGAGGCTAATTCGGCGATAAAGTCATATAAGCATCATAAGCTCGACATTTTCGGATCAGGTGATGATAAGGATGACAAGTTCTGGAATATGGTTGCCAGACAGTCTCTAATTGCCAAACTATTGATTAAGGAGATAGAAAACTATGGCCTCCTCAAGATTACAGATAAGGGGAGAGAGTTTATTAAACATCCCAGCTCATTTATGCTGAGCGAGGATCATGACTATGGAGAATCGGCTGATGAGGAAGTTAGTTATGGAAGTGGTACGGCTGTTGTAGATGAAGAATTATTCAGTATCCTGAAAGACCTCAGAAAGAAAATATCAAAACAAAAGGATGTACCACCTTTTGTAATTTTCCAGGATCCTTCCCTCGAAGATATGGCAATTCAATACCCAATTACAATAGAAGAGTTGCAGAATATATCAGGTGTTGGGGTTGGAAAGGCACAGAGATATGGCGGAGAATTTATTGAAGTTATTAAACGCCATGTCGAGGATAATGAAATTACCCGGCCCCAGGATCTTGTCGTAAAATCTGTTGTAAATAAATCTGGTTACAAGGTTTATATAATTAAGAGTATTGACAATAAGCGCTCCCTTGAGGATATAGCCGACGCAAAGGGTATTGAGATGAGTGAGTTGCTTACTGAAATCGAAACCATTGTCCATTCCGGAACAAGGCTGGATCTGTCATATTACATCGATATGGTTATCGACGACGAACATCAGGAAGATATATTCAGTTATTTTCGGGAAGAGGCAGAAACCGATTCTCTTGATGATGCCCTTGAAGAGCTTGGTGATGAGTACGAGGAAGAGGAAATAAGACTGCTTCGTATCAAGTTTCTTTCCGAGATGGGTAATTAACTCGCTCCGCTCGATGTAATTTGACTCACTTTGTCCTCCATAGCTTTTGCGACGGAGGACTGTCGTTTACAGTAATTTGTTAGCTAACGCTCACGTAATTTGTTGCTTCGCAACGTAATTAGTAATTGAGTTATTACACGACTGAAAGGAGTGAATTACACTCCCCAGGGGAGTAACTTACGCCACGAAGTGGCTATTAACGCACCGCCAGGTGCAAATTACCCATCAAGATGAGGCGATTGCTAGCTCTCGAGCGATATTTTCTTTTAAGTATTATCTTAGAGGTCTTGTGACATTTAATATTTTAGCTCGTCTTTATAGAAATTAATTCAGCATATGATTTTAGAAACTGTTGACCTTAGTAAACGATACGGATCAATCGTGGCTGCAGATGGTATCTCAATATCTATTGAGAGAGGTACAGCTTACGGATTGCTTGGACCGAATGGTAGCGGAAAAACCACAAGCCTGGGGATTATTATGTCTGTTTTGAAACCCGACAGCGGGTCATTCAGTTGGTTTGGGAAGAAAGCTGTATATAGCACATATAAAAATATAGGATGTCTTCTTGAGGTGCCAAACTTCCTGCCCTATCTTTCACTATACAAGAACCTGGAGGTGATTGCACGAATAAGGGAGGTTGATCTTACCTCAATCGACAGGGCCCTGGATGAAACAGGTCTTCTTACAAGAAGAAAATCGAGATTTGATACTCTCTCTCTTGGTATGAAACAACGAATGGCAATTGCCTCGACCCTTCTCGGAAATCCTGAGGTACTGGTTCTTGATGAGCCGGCTAATGGCCTTGATCCTGAGGGGATAGCGGAAGTAAGAAATTTAATACTTCAGCAAAGAGAGAATAACAAAACAATAATAATGGCAAGTCATATTCTTGATGAGGTTGAGAAGGTATGCACCCATGTTGGAGTACTGAAGCAGGGAAGGGTAATAAAATCCGGAGTGGTTGAAGATTTGTTAAGGCTTGATGATATGATAATTGTTGGTACCGACTCACCTGTGGAGCTTAAGAAGGAACTTATGGCTTCGGGGAAAGTAATAAGTATTACCCTTAGTGGAAACAAGCTTGAGATAGTTCCGGCAGCGGGTTTCGATTCCGGATCAATTAATAAACTGGCTTATGAAAAGGGTATTGAAATTACAGAGCTTCGCGTTCGTAAAAGCACACTCGAAGAGCAATTCCTTGAACTGGTGAAATAAAAATTTTGATAATGCAAAGAATTATAAAACTGGAATGGACTAAAGTATCGTCCTATAACTTCTTCAGAGCAATTTTAATATTAACAGGAGTCCTATTTCTTCTGGTCCTGTTTGTAATGTCAAGAATAGATGTATCTGTGCCGGGATTTTCGTGGAGAAATGTATTCAGATTTCCTAACATATGGCAGACATTTACGTGGGTGGCCAGCTGGTTTAATGTTTTGTTGGCTATCATGGTTATCGTAATTACAGGTAATGAATTTGCAAGCAGGTCGTTCCGCCAGCAGGTAATGACCGGACTGAGTCGAAATGAATGGCTTATCGGGAAGCTTACCCTGGTACTTGGTCTGGCATTGTTTGGTCTGGCTCTGGTGATTATTGCCGGAGCTATATTCGGATTAATATTTACCAGTAACCTTGCATTGGCCGACATCTTTTTAAAGAGCGGAATACTGTTTGTCTATTTTTTGCAGGCAATTGGCTATATGGTGCTGGCCCTCCTGCTTATTACCCTTCTGAGATCAAATGCACTGGCAATAGTTATGTACATGCTTTATTTCATTTTTATTGAGCCTGTCGTGAGGTTGCTCTGTCCGGTTGAATTAAGGCCATGGTTCCCGGTTAAAATAATTAGTCGTCTTACACCCATGCCTGAATTTTTGCAGCTGGCATCATCAGGAAGCGGAAATATGTCAGGTGAATCGCTTACGTTCGAAAATATTGGAATTATGAGCAAGCAGCTTCCCCAGGCCACAAACCTGATAATGGCAATTGTCTATATTCTTATCTTTGGATTTCTGACCTGGCTCCTTATAAAGAAAAGAGACCTTTAGTAAGCTGAACCAAACCGATGGATTACCATTTTCGTCTTGCGAAAAGACTTAATAGAACAGTAAGCACCACGTAAAATGGGTAAATTATACTTGAAGGGAGAAAGCTGATCAACAAAGCCGGTTTTTGTTTTTTAAGCAGATAAGCTGATAGAATTATAAAATCCGGAATGATCTTGGACAGGAAAATAGCCAGCGCGGGCATCAGGTACAACGGGTTAAAAAATGAAGCGAATATACACGCCACCAGTGCTATGTTTATTAGCAGAGTGGAAAGACCCGTAATAATTGTGTCTGCATCCTTGTAATATATTGATTTTGAAGCCCATCTTCTCCGTTGGGCAATTAATGATTTTATTGTACCCGGCATTCTGGTAGTAACAATGGAAGATGGATCATCTAACCAGCTAATAAGCCCCTGTCTCCTTTTTATCGAGTGCATAAGAAAGATATCATCTCCTGATTGGATATCGCTTCTGACATCTTCAGGGTAATTTTTTACAAATGATCGCCGGAAACCAAGGTTAGCTCCATTACACATTACCGGCCTGCCTGCAAGTGACAGGCCCCCTGTTATTGCCTGCAGACTATAGTACTCGAGGTGGATAAAATTCGCTATTAGTCCCTTCTTTTCTTCCACATCTACCTGGCCGATAATCACATCAGTATCTTTTGTTATAAACTCGGTGGCAAATGCCAGCAGCCAATCCTGCTGCAGTCGTGAATCGGCATCAGTTGTCATTATTAACTCTCCTTTCGAGGCTTCCATACCCTGGCTTATTGCCGCCTTTTTACCTTCTCCACCGGCACTGAGAACCGACAAGTTGCTATTTGAAAGAGATGCTTTTTTAAGTATCTGACCGCTCGAGTCATCCGAGTTGTCGTCAACAATAATAATTTCCAGCTTTTCAGCGGGGTAATTAAGATTCTTCAAATCTTCCAGCAGGTGGGGCAAATTCCTTTCTTCATTCCTGGCAGCAATAATAACAGTTATTTCGGGAAGCAGGTTTTCGGGAATATATTTATAATCTTTATCCCTCTCAGATCTGAATGTAAGTGAATACCAGGCAATGATAATTACAATAATGTAGGGGATTGATATTAGCGCTAACCATAGCATGGTTCAAGATAAAAATATATAGATAAAAGTATAGTCGCTTTGCATTACTCCGGGCTAAATAAACCATTCAAAAAGGCGGTAATGTTCACCGTCCATTCCCATCGCTTCGTATGTGAGCTGTGCCCTATTATTATCTTTCTCGACATAAAGTCTTAGTCCGGGTATATTTTCCTTAAGGGCTTCCTTCTTGATAAAGTCATACATCTCCCTGAAAATACCCTTTCTCCTGTACTCAGGTATAACATAAACACTCTGAAACCACCATATATAAGAGTTTCGCCAATCGCTCCACTCGGGTGTTATAAGAAGAGAGGCAACAACCTTATTGTCGGATTCTGCAACATAATATGTGCCTTTTGAGGAGTCCTCAAAAACGGCCCTTACCCCACCATATATTGTTGCATGATCAAGCTCCATTCCCTCTGTTTCCATCGCCATTTTTTGCTGGAAATCAATTATGGTTGCAGCGTCTTCTTTCTTTGCTACCCGTATTTTCATTTTTGCTAAGTTTTAAGGATTTGAGAGTAGTAGTTAATAGTTAATAGTTAATAGTTATTAGTTAATGGTTACAAAAATTCTCCTTGCTCTATACCCTTTTCGCGGTTTCCGGTTTCCGGTTTCCTTTCCCCTTACCCCTTTCCCCTTACCCCTTTGCTCTTACCCCCTACTTATATTCATCCCAGCTCAAAACTTCCATTTCTTCTGGTTTAATGGTGCAGAAAGCCATAATAAAAGCACTTGCCAATCTTGCATTTGTAAGCAGGGGAATATTATAATCTATTGCACTTCTCCTGATAGAATAATCGTTATTCAGCTCATTTGCAGAGAGGTCTTTTGGAATATTCACAACAAGATCTACCTCCCTGCTCTTAATAAGATCTATCGTATTAGGTGATTTCCCCTTCTCATCTGGCCAGTATGCTACTTCTGTCTCAATACCGGCATTCATCAGGAACTGCTGTGTCCCTCGTGTAGCATATAATTTATATCCCTTTCCTATCAGTGCCCTGGCGCTGTTTATTAATTCCACCTTTGACCTGGCAGGCCCGGTTGACAGCAGGATGCTTTTTTGAGGTATTTTATATCCGACAGAAAGCATAGATTTAAGTATGGCTTCGTAAAAACTCTCGCCTATACATGCCACCTCGCCAGTTGACGACATATCCACTCCAAGCACGGGATCAGCTTTTGCCAGCCTGGAGAATGAAAACTGGGGAGCTTTAACACCTACGTAATCCAGGTCAAATACAGATTTATTTGGTTTCTCATACTCAGATCCAATCATTATAAGGGTGGCAAGTTCAATAAGGTTTACTTTCAGAACCTTCGACACGAAAGGCATACTCCTGCTGGCTCTGAGGTTGCATTCAATTACCTTAATATCATTATCCCGTGCAAGGAATTGCATATTGAAGGGGCCGCTGATATTTAGTTCCCGTGCAATTTCACGCGATATTTTTTTAATCCTTCTGACGGTTTCGAAGTATATTTTCTGAGGGGGAAATACAATGGTAGCATCTCCTGAGTGAACGCCGGCAAATTCAACATGCTCACTTATTGCATAGGCAACGATCTCACCTTTGCTGGCAACAGCATCAATTTCTATCTCTTTAGCATTTTCAATAAATTCAGAAACAACAACCGGGTATTGTTTCGACACACTTGATGCAAGCTCCAGGAAGTGAGTAAGTTCATCTTTATTTGACACAACGTTCATAGCTGCACCCGAAAGAACGTAGGAGGGTCTTACCAGCACAGGGAAACCAATCCTGTCGACAAACTCATGGATGTCGTTTACACTAATCAGCTCCTTCCACTCCGGCTGATCAACCTTAAGTTCATCGAGCATACTCGAAAATTTATGCCTGTTCTCAGCCCTGTCGATAGACTGGGGGGTGGTGCCCAGTATGCTTACCCCGTAGGCATCCAGTCTCATGGCAAGATTATTGGGAATCTGGCCCCCCACAGATACAATTACGCCACGAGGTGTTTCCAGGTCGACAATATCCAGCACTCTTTCCAGGGATAATTCATCGAAATATAGTCGGTCGCAAATATCATAGTCTGTGCTCACAGTTTCAGGGTTATAATTGATCATAACTGATCTGTGGCCCTCGCTTCTTACTGTATCTATTGCATTTACCGAGCACCAGTCAAATTCAACACTCGAACCTATCCTGTAAGCACCTGATCCCAGCACTATGATTGATCTTCCGTCATTCTCATACCATATGTCGTGCTCCGAACCACTGTAAGTCATATAGAGGTAATTCGTAACAGCTGGGTATTCGGCAGCAAGAGTATCTATTTGTTTAACCCATGGAATTATTCCCAGGGATTTGCGGTACTGCCTTACCGTTCTCATATTAGCTTCTATTTCTTCAGTCTCTGAGTCATAAATATATCTGGCCAGCTGGAAATCACTGAATCCGTAGATCTTTGATTTTTTCAACAAATCATGCGGTACATCTTCCAGGGTATTGTACGATTGCAATTCCTGTTTTAACTCCATTATATTTCTGAGCTTATAGAGGAACCACCTGTTGATTTTTGTAAGTTCATATATTTTTTCGATACTGAAGCCCTTCTCAAAGGCTTCAGCCAGTGAAAAGATCCTCATATCGGTTGGTTCGTTAAGCTCTTTCTCAATATCTTCAAATGTGAGGTTGCGATTACCAACAAAACCATGCATCCCCTGACCGATCATGCGCAGACCCTTTTGAATTACCTCTTCAAAGGTTCTTCCAATAGCCATTACCTCACCCACGCTCTTCATGCTGCTCCCTATTTCGTGGGATACTCCCTGGAACTTATTCAGATCCCAGCGGGGTATTTTACAAACTATATAGTCGAGCGCCGGTTCGAAGCAGGCAGTTGTAGTTTTTGTTACCGAGTTTTTGAGTTGGTGCAGTCCATATCCGAGAGCCAGCTTGGCTGCCACGAAAGCAAGGGGGTATCCTGTTGCCTTTGATGCCAGGGCACTCGACCGGGATAACCTGGCATTTACTTCGATAACCCGATAATCTTCAGATTCAGGATCAAGTGCATACTGTACATTACATTCTCCTACGATGCCGATATGCCTGATGATTTTTATTGATAGTTCCCTTAGTTTATGATATTCCCTGTTGCTAAGTGTTTGCGATGGAGCCACCACAATACTTTCACCTGTATGTATGCCCAGAGGATCGAAGTTTTCCATATTACATACCGTGATGCAGTTGTCAAAGCGGTCGCGAACAACCTCATATTCAACTTCTTTCCACCCTTTCAACGATTCTTCTACAAGAATCTGGGGGGAGTAGCTAAAGGCTTTTTCAGCCATATGAAGAAGCTCTTCCCTGTTGGCACAGAATCCGGAGCCCTGGCCACCCAGGGTGTATGCAGCGCGGATAATGATTGGAAAGCCCAGCTTGTCTGTTGCTGAGAGTGCTTCTTCTACAGTCTTCACGGCCAGGCTGCTGGGTGTTTTAACATTTATTTCATTTAGCTTATTTACGAAGAGTTGTCTGTCTTCGGTATCCATTATTGCTCTGACAGGAGTTCCCAGTACCTGCACATTATACTTTTCAAAAATACCGTTTTTGTATAGCTCCGTTCCGCAATTCAAAGCTGTCTGACCTCCAAACGACAGCAAAACACCATCAGGTTTTTCCTTTTGAATTACTTTTTCTACAAATTCAGGTGTTATCGGTAAAAAATATATTTTATCGGCTAATTTTTCAGATGTTTGAACCGTTGCAATATTTGGATTTATCAATACGGTAGATACACCCTCTTCCTTAAGTGCTTTAAGGGCCTGTGATCCGCTATAGTCAAATTCGCCTGCTTCACCTATCTTCAGTGCACCTGATCCCAGAAGGATTACTTTTTTAATATTCTTATTCATTTTTTCCTTGCTTCGATTCTTTTGCTTCTTTTATATTATCCATAAATACATCAAACAGGAAGTTTGTATCGGTAGGTCCTCCTGAAGCTTCGGGATGGAATTGGGTTGAAAAGAAGGGTCGGGTAATGTGCTTCATGCCTTCATTTGTATTGTCATTTACATTTACAAAAAGAGGTTCCCATTCTTTATTAAGAGATTCATTATCTACTGCAAATCCATGATTTTGTGATGTGATATAAGCCCTGTCTGTACCTGTTTGCAGGACAGGCTGGTTATGACTCCTGTGGCCGTATTTTAGTTTATAAGTTTCTGCTCCCGAGGCAAGGGCCATTAACTGGTTTCCCAGGCATATCCCAAATATCGGAATATCATCTGTCAGTGATTTTCTTATATTATTGATTGTTGCCACACATTGCTTTGGATCGCCTGGGCCATTTGAGATAAAGAGGCCATCAAATTCAAGCTGTCTGTAATCATAATCCCACGGAACTCTTATTATGGTAGTATTCCGCTTCAGGAGATTCCTTATAATATTGTATTTAACACCACAATCAATAAGTGCTATCCTGTATTTGCCCTTGCCGTACTCCATGGGTTCTTTAATACTTACTTCTGCTACCAGGTTAATTTTATTAGGATCATAAAATTCAATTTCGCTTCCTTCCGGTTCAATCTTTCCCAGCATGGAGCCCTTTTCTCTTAGCCTTTTTGTCAGGGCCCGTGTGTCAATACCATATATTCCGGGAATCTGTTTATTGTAGAGCCATTGGTGAAGGCTTTCGCTGGCATTCCAGTGGCTGTATTCAAATGAATAGTCTGATACTATCAAACCACTAATATGTATATCAGATGACTCATGAAATTTATACATGTCATCTTCCTCTTCTATGCCCGGAGCTCCGTAGTTTCCAACCAGGGGGTATGTAAGGCAGAGTATCTGTCCGCGGTAGGAGGGGTCGGTAAGGCTTTCGGGGTACCCGGTCATTGCAGTATTAAAAACTACTTCGCCGGCAGAGGCAATAATTTTTCCAAAAGATTTGCCCCTGTATTGAGTGCCATCCTCAAGTGTAAGTTTTACGTTCTGGTAGCGGCCCATTATATATTTTTTATTGTTTTTTCGATATTCTCAAGAGCCTTCATTACCGTGCTCTTAGGGCAGGCAATGTTCATCCTCATAAAACCATCCCCTCCCGGGCCAAACATACTTCCTTCATTCATTCCAAGGCCTGCTTTATTAATGAAAAAATCGTTCAATGCTTTTGGTTCCAGGCCAAGGGCCCTGCAATTGAGCCATATCATGTAGGTTGCTTCCGGTCTTACAGGAATAATTCCCGTCTCCGAATGATTTAAGCTCTCTAAAACGTAGTCAATATTGCCCTGCAGGTAATTGAGTAATTGATCCAACCACTCTTCTCCTTTTCGATAGGCTGCTATTGATGCTTCTGTTCCGAAAATATTTCCACCACTAATGTGGAGGCTTTCAATTTGCCTGTTAAATTTTTCTCTTATTTCCTTATCCGATATTATTACTGAAGATGTTGCAAGCCCGGCCAGGTTAAATGTTTTACTGGGTGCCATACACGATATTGTAATTGAAGAGATCTCCTCAGACAGTGATGCAAGGGGAATATGTTTATACCCCGGGAGAACCAGGTCTGAGTGAATCTCGTCGCTGATAATCAGTATATTATATCTCCTGCAAATATCTGCTAATTCGATCAATTCTTCTTTTTTCCATGCTCTTCCTACAGGATTATGAGGGTTTGACAGGATCAGCATCTTTGCACCTTTTTTTGCTTTCTTTTCCAGATCTTCAAAATCGAAGGTGTAGTATTCATTTTCTTCTTTCAAACGGTTGAATAGTATTTTCCTGCCATGGTCTTTTACCGCTGTAAAGAAGGGGAAATAAACAGGAGGTTGAACGATAATACTATCTCCGGGCCTGGTATAAGCAAGGGTGCAAATATTAAGAGCAGGAACAATGCCCGGACTAAATGTGATCCATTCCCTGCTAATTGTCCATGAATATCTTCTTTGCACCCATTCTACAAATGATTCAAAATACTCGTCTCTCCTGAGAGTATATCCAAGTATTTCATGATCCAGCCTTTTTCTTATTGCCTCAATAATAAAGGGAGGTGTCCGGAAATCCATATCTGCCACCCACATTGGAATAACATTATTATTTCCAAATACTTCAGATCTTAAGTCGTATTTAACACAGCTTGTTCCCTGTCGGTCGACAGGCTCGTCGAAGTTATATATCATATCCCAGAGTATAAATCCGGGGTATAAAGATATAGATAAAAGATAAAAGTATAAAGTAAAAAGTATAAAGTAAAAAGTAAAAAGAAGTCTCCTTAATCAATTCTTGAATCAAGGGCAAGAAGTGCGAAACTGGCCAGCCAGTGACTTCCTTCATAGTGCCCGCTGGTAATATCCGGCAGTGAGTGCATAATATGATTATCTGCAATTATCCTAAGGTGTTCATATTCCGGAAGGTATTCGGCAATTCCATAAAGACACCATGCCCTGCTGAAGTTCAAGCCATCAAGATGTGCCAGTTGTCCGTCGCTTCTATCTGTTACTATCCCAGGTTCAAGATGATAGTCCTTGTTCGACAGATCCGGAAGAAAAGACTTAAGCCATATTCTAAATTCTTCCTGGTCGAGCACCCTCATCATTAGATTTGCTTCCTCGAGACAGGGCGACAGGAAATCGTTACCTCCCGGTTCCCACGACATGGGGCAGGTATTATCGTAAAAATAGAAATCGCGTGCTCTTTGTGATATTGTTGCCAGTAACTCCTGATTATCTGTTTCCAGTGCATAGTCGTAGGCAAAAGTTAGCCCAAAAGCCGTGTTGGTATGTGTACCTACTCTTATCGGGTAGTTCAGTTTTGGTAAAAACCCGATATACATTTCTGCTATCATATCTGCAAGAGGGGCCAGGTTCTCTTCTAATTCCCGGGCAAGAGGATCGTCCCAGGTATTTATTTCTTCTGCAAGCTTTAGCAACCATGCCCACCCATAGGTTCGTTCAAATGTTTGGTTGTATTCGCTGGTAAAATATTTAATCTCCATCTCAATGTTTTCCCTTGTTATCCTTTCAGAAAGGAGGCCTCTGATAAGATCTGTTTTTTCAAGATCAGGGAAATTCTTAGCCAGTTTAACAAGCGACCAGTGGCCATGCACTGAAGAGTGCCAGTCGAAGCAGCCGTAAAAGGCCGGATGCAGTTCACGGGGTGGATTAAGGTCTTCGTCGCTGCCGATAGTCTGATTCAGCTTATTCGGATACTCCCTGTTAACACATTCAATCGGTAGATTTGCAAGCCTGTTAGCTTCACTGAGATTAAGTGATGGTACAGGAGTTTCGATCTTTGATCCTGCTAAATCAGTGATGTTTTTAGGGTTTTTACCCTGGCAACTGGCGAGACTTATAATAGTAAAGATAATCAAGAGCTTCTTCATAACTGATAATATTAATAATATAGGGAAGGTTTAAGATTAATTTTTATATTTTTATGGGTTAGAAATGTGATACAATATTACCCTATTGTATCTAATATAACAACTGTGAGTGTTCACTTTTTGAGCCCTGATAAAATAAATTTTAACTAAATAAAATAAGTGATGAAGAAAATAGTATTGGTACTTGTTCCTGCCCTGATTATATCGTTTACCAGCCTGGTATCGTGTAATAACAAGAAGGCATCTAACGATCAGAAAGAGATAGATTTGGTAGAAGCACAGGAGATCACAAAGGAAATAGAAGACGTTGTATACCCATTGCCAACTTCTGCCGAGGTTATTAAAATGCTTACAGAGCTTGAAGTTGGATATATGATTGGCATTTCAAATCCGACAGACAACGCCAGAAAGTATGTTACAAGTACAGACAAAGCTATTAACCTTGGTGTTTACGGGGCAGATCTGAGCTATGCCACACTATATAATATGAACCAGGATGTTATAAATTACCTGGATGCTATACGCGTGCTTGCCAATGATCTGAATATGGCAAAAATATATAACCAGAGACTTTATGACGATATAAAGAACAGTTTTGATAACCGCGATCAGCTGGTTGATATTTTGACCAAAGCATTTAATGGTACTTACAGTTACCTTAATGAAAATGATCAGCAGGCACAGGCTCTAATGGTTGTTGCCGGGGCATGGGTTGAAGGTATGTACATAACAACACACATATCAGAAGCAGTTTTTCACGTAGAGGGGATTGTAAAAGTATTGCTCGAGCAAAAAGCATCTTTTGAATTATTTATGGACCTGGCAAAGGTTCATGCAGCAGAACCCTCAGTAAATGAGATACTGGAAATGTTTGCCCCTATGGCTAAAATATACGAAGGTATCGACACAAGTCTGTCTTTAAAGAACGTTGAAGACATAACTCGCGAGATAGAGGCTTTAAGAGATAAGATGACATCTTAATTCAGGAAAATGAATTTTACCGCGAAGATTATCAGGAGGTAGCTTCGCGGTTTTTTTATAACTATTATTTATGAGGGAACCTGTTCTTCTTGCATTGGTACACATATTCGCCATTCTGTCGAATATGAACCCGGTCGGTATCTCGGCACGAGGGAGAAAAATTTTGCACATTTACCTCAGGCGTTATTTAAATCCGGAGATTGAGGACGATTATTTCAACCTTTTTGAGGAAACCTATAAGTTTTATACTGAGGAGCTTTCAAACCTGAGCGAAGAAAGTATGTCGGGTGAAAGCTCGCTGATCACTTTTCAGATAACCAATATTTGCAGGCAAATAAGGAAGGGTCTGTTCCTGGAAGAGAGGATGATTGTTTTTCTTCAGCTCCTTGAGTTTGTATATGAAGACAAACAGCTGACCGAACAGGAGAAGAAAGTAATTGATATTGTTGCCTCAACATTCAATATTTCTGATAAGGAATATGAGAATGCATTTGCTTTTATGCTGGGAGAGCATCTTGATGATGTTTCAACAGATTGTATCATGATTGCCGAGGGATGTGATGGCGAAGAAAGTGATTCTCATTGGTTTACTAACAGGGAGAAATGGAAAAGGCTTAATATTGAAAATCTGAAGGGAACCCTGTATTTTCTGCATGTAGAGAGTATTGACGCCCTTATATTTTCTTATTCCGGTTCCCAGTCCCTCTTCTTTAAGGGAAGATCTGTAGTGCCTGGCAGACCCTATCTGCTTGAGCAGGGTGTAAGTATCAAAGGGAGGGGGATCAAATCAATCTATTATTCAGGTATAATAAGATCTTTCTACCGTGAGAAATACCCTGATAAGATAACTTTTGAGGGCAGAAATATCAAGTACAGCTTCAGGAAATCTGACCAGGGAGTAAAGAAGATGAGCTTCAGGGCTGATTCGGGTAACCTTATTGGCATAATGGGGGGTAGTGGTGTAGGTAAATCGACACTGCTAAATATTATGAACGGTAAGATGAAGCCCGATGAGGGATCAATAACCTTTAATGGCTATGATATTCATACTGAATCTGAAGCACTAAAGGGATTGATAGGTTATATTCCCCAGGATGATTTATTGATGGAGGAGCTTACCGTTTATCAGAACATGTATTATAATGCACGACTCTGTTTCGGGGATTGCTCAGACGACCAGATAATCAGCCTGGTGGATAAGGTTATCTCTGACCTGGAGCTGGACGATATCCGAAATTTACAGGTAGGAGATCCGCTTAATAAGAAGATAAGCGGCGGCCAGAGAAAGAGACTGAATATTGGACTTGAATTGATGCGCGAACCTGCTATTCTATTTGTTGATGAACCAACATCCGGCCTGTCGTCTCACGATTCAAGCAAGGTAATGGAGCTGCTTAAGATGCAGACCAGGAAGGGACGTCTTGTATTCTCCATAATTCATCAGCCGTCATCAGACATTTTAAAAATGTTCGACAGGCTATGGATACTGGATAAGGGAGGTTATATGGTATACGATGGCGACCCTGTGGATTCGCTGGTGTATTTTAAGACTGAAACATCGCAGGCAAATGCTGCTGAGAGTGAATGCAGAACCTGTGGTAATGTTGAGACGGAAGACATACTTCAGCTTATAGAAAATAAGGAGGTTAACGAGGATGGCTCCAGGGGGGCTGAAAGGCAGGTAACACCTGAAGAATGGTACGAAAGGTATTTGAACTCAATGGCCACGGTCGTCTCTAATTCTCCTTCAGCTAAAATTCCCTTACCAAAAAGCAACTTTAAGGTTCCAGACAAGATCTCCCAGCTAAAGACATTTTTGCAGAGAAACATGTTAAGGAAGATTTCAGATAGACAGTATATGGTAATTAACCTGATTGAGTCTCCTCTACTGGCCTTGATCCTGTCGTTCCTATCGAAATATATTGGTGATAACGGATATTTGCTGGCAGATAACAAGAACCTGCCGGTATTCTTATTTATGTCTATTGTTGTTGCCCTCTTTGTGGGACTTACAGTAAGTGCAGAAGAAATATTTAAGGATAATCGTGTACTTGAGCGCCAGAAGTACCTGGAGATAAGCCATCTTGGTTATTTGAGTTCCAAGATTGTCTTTTTATTCGCCCTGTCGGCATTTCAGACATTGACTTTCATTCTTGTTGCGAATGCAATACTTGAGATAGAAGGAATGATTTTGCCATACTGGATTATACTGTTTTCTGTATCCTGTTTTGGCAATATGTTGGGATTAAACATATCTGCAGGTATGAAATCTGCAGTAAGCATTTATATCCTTATTCCTTTAATCCTTGTACCCCAGTTATTATTGGGAGGAGCTATGATTAAATTTGATGATCTTCACCCCTCAATGACCAAACAGGTTTATGTTCCTGTGGTAGGTGATATAATGACTACCAGGTGGGCCTATGAAGCTATTACTGTTGAGCAGTTTAAAAGTAATCAGTACGAGGAATTGTTCTTTGAGGAGGATATGATAATCAGTCAGAACGACTGGTATGCCTCATTCCTTATTCCTATGCTTGAGCAGAAAACCAGAGAATCCGAATATGCCATTGGGAATGATCAATACAGGGATCACTTTGAGAACAATATGCAAAAATTAAGCTTGCATATTGGTGAGCTGTCGGGAATGTCGGGTATTGATAATGCAGACCTTATTAAGCTTCTGAATTGGGATAGCTATGACACCCTGGTTGCCGACCTGGCTCTAAAAAGATTAGATTCGCTGAAGTCCTCGTTCAGGCTAAACACTCTTCAGGCTGTAGCAAAGAAAGATACCCTGATGATAAGGCTGGAGGCAAAATATGGAAAACAACATATTATTGACCTGATGGATAACCACAGGAATATTATCCTGTCAGAGATATTATTGAACAGGAACAGCACTGATAAATTACTTGAAACCCAAACCAGGATAATTCAGAAGGCTGATCCGGTTTACATGACCCCCCATTCAAAGGTTGGCCGGGCCCATTTTTACGCTCCTTTCAAGGTATTGGGTAAAAGCAGGATCGACACCCTGGTATTTAATGTTGCGGTAATCTGGATTATGAGCATAGCACTATTTATTACTCTCTATTTTAATTCATTGAGAGGCCTCATAAAACGATTGGAGACACTCACGATATCAGCTAACACCAATAAAAGAGTAAGCTAAATAATCTCGGAGCAGGTTGGTAATGTCGTTATAATAACCTTATTTTGCGTTCGTTATGAGCGAAGTAAGGGCAAAAAAACATCTTGGACAGCACTTTCTGATTGATAAATCTGTTGCAGAAAGAATAGCCGGCGTACTACAACTTAAAGACCTGAATGTGGTGCTTGAGGTTGGACCGGGAACAGGTGTGCTAACTCGCTTTCTCATAGAAAGAGATATTGATGATCTGAGTGTAATAGAGATTGATAATGAGTCGGTTCAGTACCTTAAAAGAGAATTGCCCGAACTCAATATTATAGAAGGCGATTTTTTAAAGTACGACCTGGAAAAACATGGTAAGGGACCCATCGCCGTAATCGGAAATTTTCCTTATAATATCTCAAGTCAGATATTTTTTAAAGCACTTGATAATAAGGATAAGGTACACGAGATGGCCGGCATGATTCAGAAAGAAGTGGCTCAAAGGATTTGTTCAGGGCCCGGCAGTAAGATTTATGGAATATTGAGCGTATTGTTGAAAGTGTATTATGATATTGAGTATTTGTTCGATGTTCCTCCTACCGTCTTCAGGCCAATGCCAAAGGTAAACTCGGCTGTTGTAAGGATGACCAGGAACGGTAGTGACAGACCGGGCTGTGATGAGTATATGTTAAAGGTGATAGTTAAAAGTACTTTTAACCATAGAAGAAAAATGATTAGAAATTCTATTAAGAGTGCATATAATATCGGGGAGGCCCAGCATAAGTTTTTGTCGAAAAGACCCGAGCAGCTTGCCCTCGAAGAATTCGTGGAATTGACAAACTGGGTAGAAGAAATAGTTAGGAACTAAAACTTAAATGTTATGGCCAGGAAATTAGAATTGACAAGAGAGTTTATTTCTGACCTGAAAGGGGCAATAAATGAAAATAATGAGAAGAATGCTCTTCTTCTTATTCAGGGTTTTCATGAAGCAGATATTGCAGAAATATATCATGAGCTTAATATTGAGGAGGCCCGGTACCTATTTCTCCTGCTTGATGATGAATTAGCTGCTGATGTACTGGCAGAACTTGATGAGGACGATAGGGAGAGATTCCTGGAAGTACTGCCATCTGAAGTTATCGCTCAGAAATTTATTGATCATATGGACTCCGACGATGCTGCCGATATTATTGGCGACATGGACGAGGCGAAAAAACAGGAGATATTATTGCACCTTGATGACCTGGAACAGGCCGGCGATATTGTAGACCTGCTTGCTTATAAAGAAGACTCTGCAGGTGGATTGATGGGGAAGGAGCTGATAGAGGTGAATGAGAACTGGACTATCCTGACCTGTCTAAAGGAGCTGGCCAGACAGGCCGATGAGGTAGATGAGGTTTATTACCTCTACGTGGTAAATGATGACAATGTGCTGCTTGGTGTTGTATCTCTGAAAAGGATGCTTCTCTCAAATAATTCAAATAAGGTTAAGAGTATTATCGAAGACGATATAATATCTGTTAAAACAGAAACTTCATCTGAGGAAGTTGCTCAGATAATGGAGAAGTACGACCTTGTTGCCCTCCCGGTAGTTGATTCTATTGGCCGGCTTGTTGGTAGAATTACTATTGATGATATTGTTGATATTATCAGGGAAGAAGCCGAGAAAGACTACCAGATGGCATCCGGTCTTATTGATGAGGTTGAAGCGACCGACAGAGTATTTACAATTACCAGGGCCCGACTACCATGGTTGCTTATCGGACTTGCAGGAGGAATATTTGGAGCACTTGTGCTTGGGAGATTTGAATCCAGTTTGAAGATCTACCCCGAGATGGCATTTTTTATTCCACTTATTGCCGCTATGGGAGGTAATGTAGGTATCCAGTCGTCGGCAATTATTGTTCAGGGTCTGGCAAATAATACCCTCAGAACAGACAGAACATTTCGGAAACTTGGCAAGGAGTTTCTGGTTGCACTGCTAAACGGACTTATCCTTGCAATTTTAATTTTTATATATAATTATTTTACCAGCGACACCTTTGCCCTGACCATTACAGTTAGTGTTTCCCTGATTTCGGTAGTCGTTATTGCAGCACTCTTCGGAACATTTATTCCGCTGGTACTTAATAGATATAAGATCGATCCTGCTCTTGCCACCGGGCCATTTATTACAACAATGAATGATATTATCGGACTCCTGATCTATATGCTTATCGGCCGGGGGTTTTATGCCTTCTTTGCCTGAAGGAGCTGAGAGCTGAGAGCTAAGAGCTAAGAGCAGAGAGCAGAGAGCTAAGAGCTGAGGGCGGAGGGCAATGAGCAAAAGACGAAGGGTTAATAAATGTCATCCTCACGAAAGTGGGGATCTATTCATGACCAGTCAGAGATTCCTGCTTGTGCAGGAATGACAAACTATGCTCCCTGCTCCCTGCTTTTAGTTTCGTCAGAAACTATAGCCTATAGCATCGACCGGATTCATTTTTGCTGCCGAGTAGGCTGGAGCATAACCTGCAATAATACCAATCACAGCCGAAAGTAATATCGCTACCAGGATATTGCCGGCAGTAAGGTGAATATTAAGATCGTAGAGGTAATTCACAACCTGTGTGCCAATAAATATCACAAATAATCCTACAAGGCCACCAATAATTGAAAGTATAATAGACTCGTATAGAAACTGCCAGAGTATGAAGTTCCTTTTTGCACCAAGAGCCTTCTGAATACCTATAATATTAGTTCTTTCCTTTACCGACACAAACATAATATTTGCAATACCGAAGCCGCCGACAAGGATGGAGAAACCACCTATTATCCAGCCTCCGACATTTATCCCGGCAAAAACACTTTCAAAGCCCTGTGTAAGAAGACTGGCTCTGTTGACAGAGAAATTATTGTCTTCTCCAGGTTTAAGCCGCCTGGCAGCACGCAATATCTGAATGGTTTCATCAGTCAGTTCTTCAACTGCCACACCACTTCGCGCTTTAATAATAATATTTGCCTCTGTAAACCTGCTCCTGATGTTAACAATATTTTTTGCGAAATTAACCGGGATAACTGTCATTTCATCAAGCCCGCTATCACTTAAACCTCCTTCTCCCTCTTTTTTAAATATTCCAATAACCCTTGCTTTGTGCCCGCCAATTGTAATTTCTTTACCAATTGGGTTTGCCCTGTCGAAGATATCTTCAGCCAGTACAGCTCCCATAAGCACTACCGGTTTGCCCGTAGAACTCTCAAATGGGGAGAAGTATCTGCCCTCCTTAATATCGAAGGTTCTTACATTCTCAAATTCGTGGGTTGTTGCCCAAAAAACAGCATTACTTACCTGTGCATCACGCCATTTAAGAGTGCGATTAAAGAATACCGAATAATTTGCAGTCTCTGCCCTGGCAGATTTTTTTCTTATTGCTTCGTAATCGTCCATATCAGGCTGGGGCCACATTATAATATCCCACCAGGCAAGGTTGGGATCAAACGACCATGGCATTTTTTGCACATATATCACATCATCGCCCAGGGATGCAATGCTGTCTTTTATCGCACTTTCCATCCAATCCAGAACGGTAAAGACTGAGATAATTGCAAAGATCCCTACTGTAATTCCGAAGAGCGATAAAAAGGTCCTTAACTTATTGGTGACTATAGAGTTAATCGCAATAAGAAATCCTTCTTTTATTAAGCTGAGGAATACCATAATATTATTTCAGTTCTAGCCAATTTAGCAATTCCAGATCAAATATAATGATTAATAACAGGAGTATTATAATACACCATTTTGAAATTTAAATAATACATTGGAAGACAACAAAAAAATATCTATTTTTGGGTGCTATTGGAGTAAATAGGTAATTAATTGCAACTTCCTGATAATGAATGAAAAGAAAATCTCCACCGCTCTGGTTTCTGTCTACCATAAAGAGGGACTGGAAGGAATTATAAAAGGTCTTGATAAGCTGGGTGTAAAAATTATATCAACCGGGGGTACCGGGAGTTTTATTTCTGACCTGGGTGTGGATGTTGAACTGGTAGAAGATTTAACAGATTATCCATCTATTCTGGGTGGTCGTGTTAAAACTCTCCATCCAAAGATATTCGGAGGAATCCTGGCAAGGAGAGATAACAAGGAGGATATTGCACACTTAGAAAAATATTTTATACCGCAGATCGATTTAGTAATTGTGGATCTCTATCCTTTTGAGGAAACAGTGGCATCGGGAGCAGGAGAGCAGGACATTATTGAGAAGATTGATATAGGTGGAATCTCATTGATCAGAGCTGCTGCCAAGAACTTTAATGACACTCTTATCGTCTCGGGAAGGGAGCAATATGATTCGTTACTTGATCTTCTTGAAAAGGGTAATGGAGTTAGCACCCTGTCTGAGCGAAGAAAATTTGCAGCAGAAGCCTTTGACATTTCATCCAATTATGATACTGCTATTTATTCTTACTTTAACAAGAATGAGGATCAGGGATCATTTAAGGAGAGTATAAGGGTAGGCCGAAAACTAAGATATGGAGAGAATCCTCACCAGAGTGGCGCTTTCTTTGGTCGGTTTGAAGATATCCTGGAGCAATTACACGGGAAGGAGATTTCTTATAATAACCTGCTCGATATAGATGCAGCAGTTAATCTTATATCAGAGTTTGAGGAGACAAGCTTTGCTATTCTTAAGCACAACAATGCCTGTGGGGCAGCTTCGAGAGAAAAGCTGATTGATGCCTGGAAAGATGCTCTTGCAGGCGATCCAGTATCAGCCTTTGGTGGGGTTTTGATAACAAACCGTAAGCTCGATAAAGCTAGCGCAGAAGAGATTAATAAATTATTCTTTGAGGTGATTATTGCCCCTGATTACGAGGATGCCGCACTGGAAATACTGAAGAGCAAGAAGAACAGAATTATACTTGTATTGAAAGGGAGGCCTGATAGTGCAGCAAGCTTCAGAACCTGTCTGAACGGTGTTCTATGGCAGGATAAGGACCTGAAAACAGAAAGCCCTGGTGATATGAAAGCTGTAACGAGTAAGGTGCCTTCAGATAAGCAGATTGAGGATCTGAAATTTGCAAATATACTTGTTAAGCACAGTAAGAGTAATTGCATTGTCCTTGCTGCCAATAAACAGTTGCTTGGAAGCGGGGTTGGAATGACATCCAGGATAGATGCATTGAAACATGCTGCAGAAAAATCAAAATCATTCGGATTTGATCTTGAGGGAGCAGTTATGGCCTCAGATGCTTTTTTCCCCTTTGCCGATAGTGTGGAGATAGCACACAGGGAAGGGATAGCTGCAGTTATTCAACCAGGGGGTTCAATAAATGATAAACTTTCAATAGAATTTTGTAATAATAAGGGGATGGCTATGGTCTTTACAGGGACCAGGCATTTTAGACATTGATAATACTAATTATATAATATATTAATTTAATGGGTCTATTTTCATTTTTAACGCAGGAGATTGCAATTGACCTCGGAACGGCAAATACCATCATTATTCACAATGATAAGATAGTTGTTGATGAACCGTCTATAGTGGCAGTTGATAAGAATACCGGGAAACTTATAGCGATTGGAGAAAAGGCAAGGCAGATGCATGGGAAAACGCATGAAAGCATCAAAACAATAAGGCCTTTAAGAGACGGCGTAATTGCAGATTTTAATGCTGCTGAACAGATGATAAGGGGAATGATAAAGATGATTAATAAAGGACCCAGTCTCTTTTCGCCTTCTCTTAAAATGGTGGTTTGCATTCCGTCGGGTAGTACGGAAGTTGAAGTAAGAGCTGTTAGAGACTCCTCAGAGCATGCCGGGGGACGTGATGTTTACCTTATATATGAACCAATGGCTGCTGCAATAGGTATCGGGCTTGATGTTGAGGCCCCTGAAGGATGTATGGTTGTTGATATTGGTGGAGGAACAACGGAGATTGCTGTAATTGCTCTTGGCGGTATTGTGTGTAACAGATCTATCCGTGTTGCCGGTGATGGATTCACCGCAGATATCCAGGCTTATATGAGGCATCAGCATAATATTAAGGTAGGTGAAAGAACTGCTGAGGATATTAAGATTAATGTAGGTGCTGCTCTTCCAGATATTGAAGATCATCCGGCAGATTACATTGTCAGGGGGCCAAATCTAATGACAGCCATGCCTATTGAGATTCCTGTTTCTTACCAGGAAATAGCTCACTGTCTTGATAAATCAATATCAAAAATAGAAACTGCAATATTAGGAGTGCTTGAACAAACACCTCCGGAACTGTATGCAGATATTGTTAGCAAGGGAATATTTCTTGCCGGCGGCGGAGCCCTTCTGAGAGGACTTCCCAAGAGATTAACCGATAAGATCAATATCCCGTTTAAAGTTGCTGAAGATCCATTACATGCCGTAGCAAGAGGTACAGGTGTAGCATTAAAGAATGCTGATAAGTTCTCATTCCTGATGAGATAAATTTTTTTGGGGGTGTAAATGAGGAGTCTTTTAAACTTCATAGTCAGGTTTAGCAACATCATTGTCTTCCTTTTCCTGGAGGCAGTGGCTTTTTATATGCTTTCCAATAATGACGGTTACCATAATATTATGCTTTCCAATAAGTTAATTGCTGTTGAGGGATCTATTGAAAAGAAAGTTTCTTCTATATCCGAGTACCTGGAGCTTAGAACTTTAAACTCTGCCCTTGCTGCCGAGAACCTCGAACTTAGAAACAGGCTCGAAAGAGTCTTCAGGGATGATGAGCAATATTTTATTCCCGTTAACGATACTATCAACCGTCAGCAATACGTATATACACGAACACGGGTAATAAAGCAATCGACCAATAAGCAAAAGAATTATATTACACTTGATAAAGGAGACCGCGATGGAGTAGAAGTGGGAATGGCCGTTGTCGGTCCTGATGGAATAATCGGCACCATTGTGGGTACGAGTAAAAACTTTTCAATAGCTATGTCTGTTATTAACCTCAATTTCAGGCTGAGTGCCCGGTTTAGAAAAAACGGATATTTTGGATCTCTTAACTGGGAAGGATTGGAAGATGATATTGTATCATTAAAAGAGATTCCTCATCACATTCAGATTGAAATAGGAGATACCATTGAAACAAGTGGGTATTCGTCAGTATTTCCTGCCGGAATACTTGTGGGACAGGTTTCAGATTTTGATACTGGCGCCGGCGACTTCTATTCTATAGATGTTAAGCTGGCAACCGATTTTCACAAAACAGATTTTGTATATATTATTGGGAACCTGCTTAAGAGTGAGCAGGTAGAACTCCAGGATGAGTTTGATATAATTAATTGAGAAATAAGGATGCTGAATGACATTATTAAATATTCCGGAATTTTTGTTCTGCTTCTGCTGATTCAGGTCCTGATTATGAATAATATTGGTTTTAGCGGATATGTAAATCCCTTTGTTTACCTGCTTTTCATAATCCTCCTGCCACTTGAAATACCTGCCTGGTTGCTTCTGGTTATTGCTTTTTTTACCGGTTTAACCGTCGACCTTTTTACGGCAACAGCCGGATTGCATACTTCGGCTACTGTTGTAGTTGCCTTTGTCAGGCCATATATATTAAGAGTTATTGCTCCGAGAGAAGGTTATGAGAAGGGGGATGAACCGGGGATAAGAACCAACGGATTCAGATGGTTTATATTATACGTAGTTCTGATAGTTCTTATTCACCATTTTACCTTATTCTATATCGAGGTTTTCAGGTTTAAGCATTTCTTCTTCACCTTTGCAAGAGCCTTACTGAGCTCTTTATTCAGCATATTGTTTATTGTAATAATTCAAACCTTGATAATAAGAAAATAGTGTGTCTGATATCAAAGACCGATATATAAACCGGAGACTTTTCTTCCTTTCAGTTATTATACTTATCAGTATTATATTGATTGTGAAGTTGTTTGTACTCCAGGTTGTAGATAAGTCATATCGTATGTCTGCCGAGAATAATGTTATCAGGAGGGTAACCCAGTATCCTGCAAGGGGTCTGATATACGACCGTAATGATGAGCTACTGGTGTATAACCAGGCAGCTTACGACCTTATGGTTATACCGGGGCAAATGACATCGATCGATACAGCATCTCTTTGTTCGATGCTGGGAATAAGTAAGGAATCGTTTAGCGGACGGCTGAAAGAGGCAAAATCTTTTTCAAGATATGCTCCCTCTGTGTTTTTGAAGATGGTATCGGCAGAGACCTACGCCCAATTGCAGGAATCGCTTTACAAGTATCCCGGATTTTTTGTCCAGACCAGGACGCTCAGGAAATATACTCATCCTTCTGCCTCTCATGTGCTGGGATATGTTAGCGAAGTTGATCCTTCCGACCTGGAATCGGATCCGTATTACAAGATGGGAGACTATATTGGAAGATCAGGAGTGGAAGAATCGTACGAGAAAGATTTAAGGGGAGATAAGGGAGTAAAGAGATTTCTTGTAGATGTACATAACCGAATTAAAGGATCTTACCAGAACGGAAGATATGATTCGGTTCCGAGGCCCGGCAAAGATATAAGGCTTAGCCTTGATATCAATCTCCAGATGTATGGTGAGAAACTGCTTTCCGGGAAAAATGGCAGTATTGTAGCTCTTGAACCAAAAACAGGCGAGGTTCTTGCCCTTATAAGTGCACCTAATTATGATCCTTCATTGCTGGTTGGCAGAATAAGATCTGAAAACTTCGGAAAACTGCAGGTCGATACTCTTAAACCTCTCTTTAACAGGGCGCTGATGGCATCTTATCCGCCGGGATCAACGTTTAAGCCTGTTAATGGTTTGATAGCATTGCATGAAGGAGCAGTAACTGAAAGCTCAGAATATTTTTGTGATAACGGCTACTATGCCCCGGGTGTTCATGTTGCCTGTCATCATTTTAATAGCTTTAATCTTACACATGCTATCATGGCTTCCTGTAATGCTTACTTTTGTAACGCATTCAGAAAAACCCTTGAAAATCCGAAGTATAAGACAACGGCTGAAGCGTATATGGTATGGAGATCCTATCTTGAAGAGTTTGGTTTCGGATCCAAACTGGGTATCGATTTTTTGAATGAGCTGAGTGGATTTGTTCCGAAACCGGATTATTATAATCGTTACTATGGAGAAGGTAACTGGAAGGCGCTGACCGTGCTTTCGCTAGCTATTGGACAGGGTGAGCTTGGTACAACTCCATTGCAGATGGCAAATATGACAGCAGCAATAGCAAACAGGGGATACTATTATACCCCTCATATTGTTAAAGGGATAGATAATACACAGGCTCTGGTTGATCCCAGATTCAGCGAGAAGCATAGAATAAGTATAGATTCTGCGACTTTCGAACCTATTGTGGAAGGAATGAGACTGGTGGTAAACGGAGATGAACATGCTACTGCCAGGTGGGTTGCTCTGAGTGATATTGAGGTTTGCGGAAAAACCGGGACTGCTGAGAACCCACATGGTGAGGATCATTCGATATTTGTTGCTTTTGCCCCTGCCGATGATCCCCAGATAGCAATTGCTGTTTATGTTGAAGGGACGGGATTTGGTTCTACTTATGCTGCCCCTGCCGCAACACTTATGATAGAGAAGTATTTGAAAGGAAAAATATCAAAGCAGTGGCTGGAGGATTTTATTTTAAAGGAACCTGATAATAGTGGAGAGGAGAATTAATATATGGAAAAATCTTGACTGGGTAACCGTTCTGGTATACCTCGTTATGGTATTATTTGGATGGATAAATATCTATGCTGCAGTTTTTAATGAAGAACATTCAAGTATCCTGGATCTTTCACAGAGATACGGAAAGCAGCTTCTTTTTATTACTGCGGCAATAATACTTGCAGGCCTGGTAATGGTTGTCGACAGCAGGTTTTATCTGTTTTTTTCATATCTTATTTATGGGACTGTTATATTTTCTCTTATACTTGTATTAGTCCTGGGTAAGGAGATTAACGGGGCACGGTCGTGGTTTGAGATTGGTGCCTTTGGCCTCCAGCCTTCTGAGTTTGCAAAATTTGCGACAGTACTCGCACTGGCAAGGTATCTGAGCGGGAAGGGCCGAAATCTTTCAACTTTCAAGACCCTGTTCTTTTCTCTGGTAATAATTTTTATTCCCGGACTTTTTATTGCGGCACAGCCTGATATGGGATCAGTCCTTGTTTATTTTGCTCTTGTAATGGTACTTTTCCGCGAGGGCCTTTCTCCTTATCTTTTTATAACCGGAATACTGGCAATAGTTTTGTTTATTGTAACCCTGCTGGTTGACTCTTATATTGTATATTCTGTTCTGATTGGACTTGCAATTGTATTATACATTATTATGTCGAAGGATTTAATCCTGGTATTGAAAGGAGTAGTGCTCGCAGGGATTATTGGTGCGATTGTATTTGTCATTTTCAGGTTTGGCTTCGATTCTCTCAGACTGGATTATATACTGATTGTGACCATTATTCTGACAGGAGCTTCATATGCATACCATATATACAGGTTTAAAGCTTATTCCCTCCTGGTGCTTTATGCCTTTTTGCTAGGGAGTATGATATTTATATTTACCGTAGATTATGCTTTCAATAATATTCTTAAACCACACCAGCAAACAAGGATAAATGTTGTGCTGGGCATAGAAAATGATCCTTTTGGAGAGGGATATAATCTGAATCAATCAAAGATATCAATCGGATCCGGAGGTTTTACAGGTAAGGGTTTCCTGAATGGTACCCAAACAAAATTTAAATTTGTTCCTGAACAGAGTACCGATTTTATCTTCTGCACGGTAGGAGAGGAATGGGGTTTCCTTGGAACGACCTTTGTTGTGATACTTTTTACATTTCTTCTTGCCAGGCTGATTATGATTGCCGAGCGACAGCGATCGTCATTTTCAAGAATTTACGGTTATGGTGTTGTTTCTATATTATTATTTCATTTTGTTATTAATATCGGAATGACTATCGGACTGGTTCCAACGATTGGAATACCCCTTCCGTTTTTCAGCTACGGGGGCTCGTCATTATGGGGCTTTACAATACTTCTGTTTATTTTTCTCAGGCTCGACGCAAGCCGGAATGAATACCTGGTTTAGAATGGTATGGTAAGTCGGTGCGATAGCTGAATACCAAATTCTTTTTCAACAAATTCAATCAGCTGAGGAAAAAATTCCATAAAATCATCGTCAAGAGAGTAGTAATTTTTCTTAAATGTTTTAATTGCATATCTCGACTCATTGGGCAGGCTTGTATTCCTGCTCATTGCATTTAAAACCTTCTTTAGTCCGCGGCTGGTTCTGTATGATTCTATCCAGTTATTGATAATAAAGAAGGGAATCCTGTCTTTAACTTTTTCAGGCAGAATATCATAGTTGTTAACCATTGCCCGATAGAATTGGTAGGTAATACTTTCAAGTGGGCGACGCGAGAAAAAATCCCATTCCTTGGTCAGAAAATGGTCGTACAATATATCGGTTACAACACCGGCATATTTATAATATTTTTTTGTAAAAAGTAGCTTGCTTCTGTGAACAACAGGATGTTTATCTGTAAAAGAATCAATATTACGGTGTATAATAATTCCTTTTCTGATCTGCTCTGGGTATTTCAGATAGTCTCGACCCTTAACATAATCACCGATATAATTACCAATGATTATTTCATCAGAATCGCCTGAAAGATATATGTGAGCGAGAACATTCATTGGTCTTTATCAATTATTACGTTGAAATTAGTGTTTTGTTTTTTCACGCCCTAATATTTTCTTTAACATATTTTACCCGGGAGGCCATTTAACACTCAAGTCTCAGATTAATAGATATATACAAGAGTTATGCCAGAATTAAAAAAATGAGCAAAATCATCGTAATTTAAAGATGTATATTCTAAATTTGATTTTTAAGTATCGCATTATATATTTTAATTAAATAAAATTTAGAAAGGAGACAACTATGGCGAAAAAGAATGTCATTATTATTGGAGCCGCAGGCAGGGATTTTCATAATTTCAACACCTATTTTAGAGGTAATAAAGATTATAATGTAGTAGCTTTTACTGCTGCCCAGATACCTGACATAGATGGTAGGAAATATCCGGCAGAATTGGCTGGAGATCTCTACCCCGATGGAATTCCTATTTATGCCGAAGAGAATCTGGTAAACCTGATCGAGGAGTTGAAAGTTGATGATTGCGTATTCTCATACAGCGATGTACCTTATCCCAGGGTAATGGGAGTTAGTGCTATAGTAAATGCTGCCGGTGCAAACTTTGTGCTGCTTGGGCCAGACGATACCATGGTAAAAAGCACAAAACCTTTAATTGCCGTTGGCGCAGTTCGTACTGGTTGCGGAAAGAGTCAGACATCAAGAAGAGTTATAGAATTACTGATGGAAAAAGGACTTAAAGTTGTTGCCATTCGTCACCCTATGCCCTATGGCGACCTGGTTGCCCAGAAAGTTCAGCGATTCGCCGAGGTGAGCGATCTTGCCAAACACAAGTGTACAGTGGAGGAAATGGAAGAGTACGAACCACATGTTGTAAGAGGTAATGTAATATATGCTGGAGTTGACTATGAGGCCATACTAAGGGCAGCAGAAAAAGATCCAAAGGGATGTGATGTTGTGCTCTGGGATGGTGGTAATAACGACTTCCCATTCTATAAACCAGATCTCACAATTACTGTTGTAGATCCACACAGGCCCGGCCATGAACTAAATTATTACCCCGGAGAGGTTACACTCAGGCTGGCAGATGTTGTTGTAATAAATAAGATGGACAGCGCTGCTCCCGAGGATATCCAGACAGTAAGGGAAAGTATAGAAAAAGTTGCACCAAATGCTATCGTTGTTGACGGTGCTTCACCAATAAAAGTTGACGATCCTTCTGTTATTAAGGGCAAAAGAGTACTTGTTGTTGAAGATGGACCAACACTTACTCACGGTGAGATGAAGATTGGGGCAGGAGTGGTTGCAGCACGTAAATTTGGTGCAGCAGAGATGGTTGATCCAAGGCCTTTTACTGTAGGTAAACTATCAGAGACATTTAAGATCTATCCTAATATCGGAACATTACTACCTGCAATGGGTTATGGTGAGCAGCAGCTTAAGGACCTTGAAACAACTATTAACAACACAGATTGTGATTCGGTTGTTATAGGAACACCAATTGATCTGAACAGGATAATTAATATCAAGAAGCCTAATACAAGGGTTTATTACGATCTGCAGGAAATAGGTAATCCTAACCTGGGAGAGGTAATAGATGATTTTGTGAAGAAACACAAGCTTTAAAAGGAGAAATCTTATTAAATATAAAAGGGACCCAAATTTTTGAGTCCCTTTTTTTTGAAATTATGATTTCAGCTTATTTTTCATGATCGACAATCATTTCATTCCAATGTGGATCCATATCATCTGAGTCGGCAAGAACATTATACAGAAGCAGATTTTGCGCAGGGCTCTTAGGTGGATTTCCTGCAATAAGATCAAGGGCATACTTTAGCATAGCTTCATTGGGATCCCCTATCGGGAGCAGGTTATTATAATCTTCTTCGAGCAGGTAATCAGGGTCAAATCCGTTTGAATAAGGCGAACTGTGGTTAACATTATAAGACTTGGATATTATAGGTTGCATGGCCCATAAGTGATCAGGATTTATATTTCCATCTTCATCCCTGTCATAGACTGTTATTGAACCTACATTCTTGCCGTATGTTGTAGTACCTATTATTGATACATCAATATATGCACGCAGGCAGTTTATCAGTAGCTCGCTGGCAGATGCCGACGAACCCGTTGCCAGGACGTATATATGGTCGAGGTCAAGAGAGTTTATAGGAATTACTGTGTTGTCTTCCTGGTAGAGCGAGTAATAAAAGGTATAATTTTGTGCATCAGGCCCATATTCATCAATCAACCATTGCCCGTATTTATCGTTGTATTCCTTTATACAGAATATCTTATTAGTGTCTGCCTGGTAAATCATGCTACCTAACCTTGCACAGGTACTTACATAACCACCTCCGTTATATCTTAAATCAAGAACGAGTTCATCAATGCCTTCGGAGGCAAAGTATCCGAATACATTATTAAGGTCAACTTCATAATTATTTCTGAATCCCTTGTAAAACAGGTATCCTACTTTCTTATCGTCTATATTATAAATATTACTGAAGTAAACTGGATTTTCTACAACCTCTGCTACTGTAATGCTTATATTTCTTATGGGATTAACTAAATCGCCATCAATTTCCGAAATAGTAAGAGAATAGTTAATGTTACTAAGCAAAACGCCATAGTTGGTATCTGTAAGTCTGTTCCCGTTTACATGAGAAAAAAGGTCGCCTCTTTTCAGCCCTGCATTATCGGCAGGAGACCCATCAACCACGTATAAAACTGATCCGATAATAGTATTTCCAACATGATAAGATAATTTATATTTAAAACCCATCGATAAGGTAATACCCTGGAAATAGTCTTCGAGGGCAATATAGTCATCTACAATCCATGAGAACCTGTCAACACTGCCGTAGTTGTATAAGAGGCTATAGAAAAGAATTTCAGGGTTGTCGAAGTCTCTTAGAAAGTTATTTCGTTCAGCATCGCTTGAGAACCTGTTATCTCTGAGGTTATATGAATCTTCGTACCACAGGTAATTATAGTTCAATCCTTCCCAGATGAATTTATTTATATCCATAAAAAGATAATCATCAGGATCGCCAGGCGAATCTTTCTTACAGGAAGAGAGACTGATAAATGCAAATACTATCGGTATGAAGAACAGCAGTAAATAAGATTTCTTAATCTTCATGATCTTATATTTTCAGCTTAAGACATATGCCTCAAAAATTATTCCATTAATTCTTGTCGGTTTATTTGCCGAGCAGAGCAAACATGTTCTTTTTATAGGCTTCAACTCCTGGTTGATCGAAGGGATTTACTCCCATCATATAAGCACTTATACCACATGAGATCTCAAACAGGTAGATTAACTGACCAATTGAGTTTTCATCCAGGGCCGGTAAATTAATTTTTAGTACAGGTACCTTACCTTCTATATGAGCCATTATTGTGCCCTCTTCGGCTTTTTTGTTTACCTCCGATATTCTTTTACCTGCTATATAGTTTAGTTTATCGAGATCATCATCATCAACGGGTAATACAAGTTTTGCCCTGCTCTTTTGAACAGATAATACAGTTTCAAAAAGTACTCTTTCGCCGTCCTGGATGTATTGACCCATTGAATGCAGATCGGTGGTGAAATCTGCAGCTGCTGGAAAGATGCCCTTTCCCTCTTTCCCTTCGCTTTCGCCAAATAATTGTTTCCACCATTCTGCTATAAAGTGAAGCCCTGGCTCGAAATTAATAAGCATCTCAATTATCTTTCCGTCATTGTACAACAGGTTCCTGACAGCTGCATATATTAGGGCAGGATTAGATATTGCATCCTTATTATCACGGGTTCGGGCAGCCATATTTATTGCTCCTTTAACAAGCTCTTCTATATCAATGCCTGCTATTGCCAGGGGTAATAATCCAACCGGAGTAAGTACTGAATACCTTCCGCCAATATTATCCGGAATAATAAAACTTTGATATCCTTCAATATCTACAAGCTGCTTGAGTGCACCTTTTGAATAATCAGTAATTGCAACTATTCTCTTTGTGGCTGTTTCTTTACCCTCCGACTCTTCGAGAAGCTTTCGTAGTACCCTGAAGGCTATTGCCGGTTCAGTGGTTGTACCGGATTTTGATATTATAACGATATTAAACTTCTTCCCCTGTAAATATTTTAGTAAGGATGCAAGATAATCTTCGCTTATATTCTGCCCGGCAAAAATTATTTCATGTGAATCGTCCTTATCTGTAAAAGGTTCTTTAAGAGCTTCAATAATCGACTTTGAGCCCAGGTATGAGCCTCCGATTCCCACTATAACTGTTATACCGGCATTTTTCTTAAGTATTTCAGCAGTATCTTTAATCGCATTAATCTCAGATAATGATTTCTCAGGAAGATTCAACCAGCCAAGGAAATCGCTACCCAGACCGTCGCCATTTATCAAAGATTGCAGATGTCTGATTGAGTCGTTCGCAGTTGAATAGATATCGTTCTCGTCGATAAACTTTAAACAACCCTTATAATCTAATGTAATTTGCATCTTATTATTTTAATAATTTTGTCAGGCCCTGGATTGCATCTGCCGGGTTCATTTCTTTGTATAGAATATTATATACAGCATCTGCAATAGGAATTTTGGTTCCAATCTCTTTATTCATCAGGAATATGCACTCCGAGGCATAATATCCTTCTGCTACCATTGTCATATTCAGCAGTGCATATTTCACGGAAGATCCCTTGCCCAGCATATTACCAAGCATCCTGTTTCTGCTGAACTGCGAATATCCTGTTACAAGGAGGTCGCCAAGGTAGGCCGAGGCAGTTATATTTCTTTTGTTTTTATATACTTTTGATATAAACCGTTTCATTTCTCTGGCACTGTTTGAAAGCAAGACTGCCTGGAAATTATCTCCATAGCCAAGACCATGGGCTACCCCAATAGCAATAGCATATATATTTTTAAGTACTGCTGCGTATTCAGTTCCAAATATGTCGTTTGAAATTACTGTTCTAAGGTAAAATCCACTTAGTAAGGATGCTACATTCTTTGCTTTCTTACGCTTTAATGAAGCTACCGTCAGGTAAGACAACTTCTCCATAGCTATTTCCTCTGCATGTGTTGGCCCGGATAGGATAACCAGGTTTTCGTAAGGTACATTGTATTGATTGTGCAGGAAATCGCCTACGATTGTATTATTCTCAGGCACTATTCCTTTTATTGCCGAACAAATAGTCTTTTCTGAGATATCCACGTTCATGCCTATAAGCGTTTTCTTCAGAAAAGCTGATGGCACTACAAATATTATTGTATCTGACGATGCGACGGCTTCATTTATATCTTCTGAGAGAATCAGTTTATCTATATCAAAATCAACACTGCTCAGAAATTTCGGATTATGGTGGTGCTCCCTGAGGTGTTTTCTTATCTCAGGTTCACGGATATACCACATTATCTTGTTGCAGTTTTGTGAAAGCAATTTAACTATTCCTGTAGCCCAACTTCCTGATCCAATTACGGATACATCAGCTCTGTTCTCTGTCATCTTTTGGATTTTGCTCAAAGGTAACAAAAAAAGCTGTGTGGCATTTACCACACAGCTTTTTGTATAAAGGGAGTATATATTGGATATTATCTTTTAATTACATCACCTGCGCTCGATGATCTTGCATCTACTTTAGCGGGGTTGCCCCTATATTGTACATCACCAGCACTGCTTGCTCTTGCATGCAATCTTTCGGTTACAGTAATCTTTACATCACCTGCACTTGATGCACTTATGTCAGCTTCCTTGACTGTTAACTCAAATGCCTTGATATCGCCTGCGCTACTTGTACTTGCCTCCAGATAATCGGCTTCACCGCTCAGGGTAATATCACCCGAACTCGATGTTGCCAGGTCGAGGTTTTTGGCATAAACTTCCAGTTTTACATCACCTGCGCTACTTGTCCGGATTATAAGATTTTCGGCTTTAATCGGAGTTTGTCCTATTACGTCACCTGCACTTGATGCCTTAATATAGTCTACTTCTTTCATAGTAACATGAACGACTTTCCTTTCTGACCAGGTAACATTTAATCCCCTCTCAAAACGAACCTTCAGTACTCCGTCATCTACAACTGTTACAATATGTTCCAGCAGATTATCGTCAGCCTCAACTACAACTTTAAACTCATTTCCCTGAGATAGATAGATGTCAATGGAAGTAGAAGTAGATACTCCTGTAAAATCCCTTAAATCACGTGTTTCTTTTTTCAGGTCACCACTACCCTTAATCCTATTACGCTGAGCATTGGCAGTATTTAAAGTACTCAGGCATATCACTGCTATTAATGCTAATTTCAGGTTTTTCATGTTTCCAGTTTTAAATTCAACAATTTACACTAAAGACATTTTAATTTTGACAATGATGCACTGAGAGAAAAAAAACCGGAAAGAAATTATCCTTGCCGGTTTTAATTGTATTACATTTTCAAAATATTTATGCTTTGTTTACTTTCGCAAACCTCTTGCTAACTTCATTCCAATTGACAACATTCCAGAAGGCATCAATATAATCGCCTCTTTTGTTCTGATATTTAAGGTAATAAGCATGTTCCCATACGTCAAGTGCCAGTAATGGGAAGCCTTTAATATCTGATATATCCATCAAAGGATTATCCTGGTTGGCCGTACTACTAACTTTCAGCTTACCATCGGCTGTCAATACAAGCCATGCCCAACCTGATCCAAATCTTGTTGAGGCAGCGCTGCTAAAATCTTCTTTAAACTTTTCAATCGATCCAAAAGATTTTTCAATTGCGCTATGCAGTTCCTTTGAGGGAGCAGTCTTTTCAGGTGTCATATTATTCCAGAAGAGGGTATGGTTATAATATCCTCCTCCGCTGTTTCTAACACCTACAGGAAGGGATGATATTTTGGAAAACATATCTGAAAGAGGCATGTTCTCAAGCTCAGTGCCCTTTGTTGCGGCAATAAATTTATTATAATATCCCCTGTGGTGCCTGTCGTAATGAATCTCCATGGTCATCTTATCGATATATGGCTCAAGGGCATTATAAGCATAAGGCAATTCAGGAAAGCTATGTCCTTCAAATTCACCTTCTTCGCTGTACGAAAAATCTATTCCTGACTTGGCAAGCAGGCTTGCAGGGAGAGCAGTTGCTGCTAAGCCTATTCCTATTTTATTTACAAATTTCCTTCGGTCCATCATCATTAGTTTTTATTTACTAACAAAATAATGGACCAAAGGTTTAATTTAAAAAATTGTTATTTCCTCAGAACCTGTGATAAAAACTATTTCTTTTTAAAGTAGTCGGGTCTTTTCCATCTTACTGGCGGAGCTGGCTCCGGTTTAAGTACTACCTCTTCCGTTTCAAGGAGTTTTAGTGCTACTTCAACAGCTTTTTCAAGCTGTGGATCGTGCCCATTCGATTCCAATGATGGTAATTGCATCACTTCAATGTCAGGACTTATTCCTTTTCCTTCTATATCCCACTTACCATCTGCATTATAGAAACCACCCCTGGGTGCTACCATCCTGCCCCCATCAATAAATGGAGGGGTGTCCCATGTTCCTACAAGTCCTCCCCAGGTTCTGGTACCTACCAGTGGCCCTATCTCCATCTGTTTAAATAGGAAGGGCATAAGGTCTCCTCCTGAGCCTGCCCTTTCATTAATAATCATCACCTTGGGACCCCATAGCCCTGCTATAGGTGTTGTGAACGGACGTTTATTGGCAGTTTTTGAGTTGAAGTATCCCAACAGCTCTCGTGACAATATATCTACAATATAGTCTGCAGCTGATCCTCCTCCGTTATTCCTTTCATCAATCACGGCTCCTTTTTTATCCTGCTGGGCAAAATAATACCTGTTGAAAGCATTAAACCCACCTCTTCCTGTATTTGGCAACCAGACATAGGCAAGTTTGCCTCCTGATAATTCATCGACAATTTTTCTATTTCCTTCAATCCAGTCGTTGGTTCTGAGGCTGCTCTCGCTGGCCAGAGGTACTACAACAACATCTCTTGATTCACTTCCATCGGGCTTGACAGATACAGTAAGCAGAGTTTGCATACCGCTTGTGCCTTCAAAGAACTTGTAGAAATTATCCATTTCTGTTAGCCTTTTACCATTTACAGCCAGAATATAATCGTTTGTCTTAATGTCTATGCCCGGTTCGGCAAGTGGACCTATTTCTCCATTCCAATTGTCGCCACCATAGATTTTGACAATCCTGAATTTGCCATTTTCAAGCTTAATATCAGCACCTAATAGTCCTACCCCCACTCTCTCAACCTCAGGGAAATCTCCTCCTGATGTATATGAATGTCCTACTGCAACCTCACCTCCCAGGATGTCGATAATATAAGACATTTCAGACCTGTGTTTAACATGATCAACCCATGGCTTATACCAGTTATAGACCTCATCCCATGGCGCCCCATGTACGTTTTCCACATAAAGGAAATCTCTCTGGTATCTCCATCCTTCACGGTAAATTTGCTGCCATTCCTCTGTCGGATTTATCTTAACACTGATATCAGAAAGATTAATTTTCCCATCACCACTTTTTGCCTTTTCTGCCTTTGTATCTGTTATTCCCCAGGTAGAGTTGCTCTGGTAGAGTAATTTTTTCCTATCCGGGGACGTTACACAGAAATTTACACCTTCCATATACTCGACAGCTTCTTTTTTATCTACCGAATATTTCTTCAGTAGAAGACCTCTTATACCTGCTTTTTGCTCAAGAATAAATACCTGCCCTTTTGGTCCGCCAATAAGGGCCTGGTAATTACCTTTGTATAAGCCCGCACCAATAACCCTGCTCCCTATATTGTCAGTGTCAATCCTTACCTCAGCTTGTGTTTTTTCATCATTGGCTTCCGTGTCCTTTTCATTCTTTTTCTTTTTTGAATCAGGAGCCTGAGTTTTTTCGTTTTTGTCTGCCAGGCTTTCCTCATCACTTTGAGGCAGGAAAGGAGACTTAAGGTCCTTATTCAGTAGCACCAGAAATAATGTTCTAGTAGTGCTCACATCATAAGAACTCATATCGAGCCATCCGGTACCAAGTCCATAATCTGTACTTGCCAGGAAGTATATATATTCACCCGATTCGTCCCATACAGGAGATATAGCGTCTGCCATTTCATCGGTTAACTGGTGTTTTTCCCCGTTTAATATATTAAAGGCAAAAATAGCCTTGAACTGATTATCGAGAAGCTTGGAGTAAGCTATCCACTTACTATCAGGCGACCATACCGGGTTCATAGTTCTGTCGGGGTGTGCATATGTGTCTGAATCTGCTTTTTTGACAGTTGATGTTGAAACATCTATATACCAGATATTGTAGTGTGTATCGGTAAAGGCGATAAATTTACTGTCGGGCGACCATTCTGGTCTGAAGAAGAAACTTGCTCCAGGGATATTAATCCTTTTATTAACCTTACCATTTTGGTCGGCAAGTACAAGCTGGTACTCTCCTGATGCATCTGAAAACCATGCTATTTTATCTCCATCAGGCGACCATGACGGAGACCTGTCGGCAGCCCCCGGCGTACTAGTAATATTTCTCCAGGTACCTTTTTCTGAGGGGACGGTGAAGATCTCTCCCCTGTATTCCATTATAGCTCTTTTCCCGGTGGCAGAGAGGCGGGCATTGATAAATCTTGTGGGATCTATTTTCTCCCATCTTTCTCTTGCCCAGTGGAAATCTCCTTTAACATTAATATTTAGCCGGGTTTGTTTATCATTTGATGGGTCAAGAAGATGAAGATAAGCTCCCTGTTCGTATACTATCATCTCCCCATCCGAATCAAGACTTTTTACATCAAAGTCGGCATGGAAGGTGTGCTGTTTAAGTTCCTTATTGATAATGTGGTACGACCATATATTGGAAGCAAAGTCTCTTTCTGAAAGGAAGAAAACCCGGTCTCCCAGCCATACAGGATCCATATGTCTTTCATTATCGGAACGAGGTGTTTGAGTCAGATCAAGGGTTTCAAGATCTACAATCCATATCGGTTGTGCCTGGCCACCCCTGTAGTTTCTCCATTCAGGATCCCAGAAGGTGAAAGGTGTATAAGCCAGGTATTTACCATTATCTGATACTTCGCCGTAGGCTGCTCTTGCCAGTGGTAGGGCTACTGGCGTACCACCCTCTACAGATACTGTGTAGAGACGGTTTGTTTGAGTTGGCTTACTCTCTCTTGCCGACTGAAAAACTATATGCTGTCCATCGGGCATCCATCCCTGTACCAGATCAGCTCCGGAATGCCAGGTGAGTCTGAGTGGTTCACCTCCTTCGGAAGGAATAACATAAACATCAGGGTTCCCTTCATACTGTGCTGTAAATGCAATCCATTTACCGTCTGGTGAAAAATGCGGATTTATTTCTGCACCTACCGAGGAAGTTAGTCGATGAGCGTCACCACCATCTGAACTTGTTAACCACAGATCGTTGGCATAAACAAAAACAAGCTTATTTCCATTCAGAGTAGGTTGTCGTAGAAGCATTGTCCCCTGGCCAGCTGAATTTGCCAAAAGAATGATTGTCGATAAAAGACTTAATAGTATTCGCATATTTTATAGGATTTGAACGTGTAAAACTGATATGAAGATATATATTTATTGAGACCACAGAAAATTTAAGTTGTATCGATGCCTTTGTTGTTGAAAAGATATTTCTTGAGTATTTTTATATGTAAATGAGTATTTTATGAAAAAGAACAGCAAACTGCCTGACCTTATTAGCAGATATAATCACATTGGGTTATCAATTCTTCCAACCAGTATTTATAAGATGGAGAAGCTTTCAAAACTGCTGGGAGCAAATTTATATTGTAAAAGAGACGATCTGACCGGCTTTGCATTCGGAGGAAATAAAACACGAAAGCTCGACTATCTAATGAAAGATGCAATAGACTGTGGAGCTGATTGCATTGTTACCTATGGAAGCAATCAGTCAAACTGGTGCCGGATGGCCTCTGCAGCAGCAGCATTCCTGGACTTGGACATATATCTTCTCCTTGATGGATCTAAGCCTGAAATGCCAAGCGGTAACCTTATTCTGGATAATCTGGTGGGTGCCAGGATAGAATATCTAAATTGTTCAGATCCTGATGAGATAGGTTCAATAGCCAGATCAAAAGTAAGCGAACTGAAGAAGGCCGGTCGCAAGCCATATTATCTTCCTGTTGGTGGTTCTACACCGTTAGGTAGTCTGGGATATATGCGTGCATTTAATGAGATAATAAACTATTCATCTGAAACGGGTATTGAGTTCGACAAAATATTATTGCCCAGTGGTTCGGCCGGCACTCAGGCGGGTCTTGTTTGTGGCAAATTAATTGAGAGCTGGGAGGGTGATATAATTGGTGTTTCAGTTGGAAGGGAGAGGGTTGAACAGGAACTTATGGTGAAAGATCTGGTGGAGCAGACTTTTAGGATGTGTGGTCTGATAGTGGATGAAATTCAAGTTAAAAAGGCTGTTCTTGTTGACGAAGATTACTTTGGTAAGGGATACAGACAAAATACTGATGAAGCCAGCGAAGCAATAAAAATGTTTGCCAGGCATGAAGGAATTTTTCTGGACGATGTATATACGGGGAAGGCAGCTTCAGCTATGATCGCCTATGCCAGGAAGGGTAAGTTTAGCGAAAATCAGAATGTTTTGTTTATTCATACAGGGGGCAATGTACAGCTATTTGAATAGCCAGAAAACATTTATTTACAGTATACTTTAACACATCAACATGTCCATTATTTGACTTGCAATTAATAATAATGTACCTTTAGTTAGATCAGTAAATATTTCTGATGAATTAAATTCGAAGGAGGAAATGAAAATGAAAAAGGGTAACTTATTATCACTACTTCTAATCTCTGTTCTTGTTCTGATACCTTATACTATTAAGGCTCAAGGTACCTCTATAGCTATCAGCACTTCATCAGAGGAGGCAAGAGAAGCTTTTATAATAGGGCGACAGAAGAAGGAGAATATTCAGCTGGAGGCCGCAGAAATGTTGTTTAATCGTGCAATAGAACTTGATCCTGATTTTGCACTCGCATATTTATACAGGAGCGGACCGGGAGACTTTGATAAGGCAATGGAACTAATCGATGAGCTTACTGAAGGAGAAAGATTAACCATACTTTATTTTATTGCAAATGAAAGGTTTGAGTATAAGGATGCAAAGGATTACCTCGACCTATTGCTTCAGAAATTTCCATCATGTAAGCATGTTCACCTGTGGGCCGGATTGTTTTATGAAAATATCCTGCATAATTACCAGCTGGCACTTGACCATTTCTATATTGCATCCCGGCTGGATGAGTATTATGCCGCACCGCACAACGAGATTGGTTATCGTCTGATGAGGCTGGGTAATTTTGATAAGGCAGAACTGGCCTTCAAAAGGTATATTGCCCTGGCACCAGACTGCCCGAATGCTTATGATTCATATGCAAATTTCCTGATGAAGCTAAAGCGCTATGATGAATCAGTACAGCAATATACCAAAGCATATGATCTGAATCCCGACAAGGTAATTACAGTAGCCAGGATAGGTCAGAATTATGCCTTCAGGGGAGAATTTGGAGAAGCCAGATCCTATTATCAGAAGTATTATGATAAGGCCGAGAATACAGGACAGAAAACAATTGCTTTAAACCTGGCGGCCGGATCATATATAGCTGAGAAGAAGGTTAAAAAGGCTATAGATGAGATGCATAAATGTGTTGTGCTTGGTGAAGAGACAGGGAGCAATATTGATATTATTCTAGGTACAGCAAATGAGGCCTTTATTAACCTTGAGTTTGGGAACCTCAAAAAGGGACTTGCAGGTTATCACCATGCCGAAGAGTTGCTTAACACCCTTGATATACCTGAACCTACACGACGGAGATATATATTCAGTTCAATGGGATGGCTGTGCAAGGCTTATGCTGCCAATAAGGATTTTGAAAAGGCGGCTGATTACCTTGAAAAGGCCAGGCAGATTGTAGATAAAACCAATAATCCACTTTTCATGAGTGAGTATAACCTTTTTAAGGGGTATATAGACATGGAAAAAGGTAATTTCCAATCTGCCATCGATAATCTTTTAAAGTGTAATCAGGATGATCCATTTAATATTTATACATTAGCGAAGGCATATTCTCTGGCCGGGCAATTTGGAAGTGTGCAGGAATATATTGAATTACTTGAATCCTGGGAAAACTTTAGTCTTGAATATGCAATCTCGCTGGTAAAATCAGCAGATCTTGATCTAGGAGAATAGGTAGATTGCATATCAAACATTCCGGCAAAGAGATTTTAAGAACTAATAACTTATAATGCAGTATGAATTATTCTCTTTCCTGGGATTCTTCTTTTTTAGAACCTGTTGTTACAATTGGAGTTACTTTATTTGGCCTGGTCGGATACTGGGTAACAATTACAAACTCATCTTTAGAATCAAAATTTATTAAGTCACTCGGCGAAGGGAAAGGCAGAGTGGAGTGGATTATGTTCTGGAGATATGCAGGCGTATTTTATTATGCTTTAGTTCCGGCGATAGTAGTTTTTGCTCTTTTCTCCCATAATCTTGCATTTTATGGAGTTAGCTTTGTAAATTTATTTGACGCCCTGCTATGGACCCTTGGCTTAAGCATAATTATTATTTTGATGCAATCAAGGAGCGCACGACAGCCCGATAATGTGGATCAGTATCCTCAGATAAGGGTAAACGAATGGACTGCCGGGCTTATATTCAAAAATTCATTTGGCTGGTTTATTTATCTTTTAGCCTATGAGTTCCTGTACAGGGGAATATTATTGTTTGGCTTGATAGATGCATTTGGTGTGTGGCCTGCAATAATGGTGAATACTATTATTTATTCTCTGGCTCATGTTCCGAAAGGAAACAGGGAAGCTCTTGCAGCAATACCATTTGGTATAATTCTTTGTTATCTGACAATTATTACTGAAACTATATGGATTGCCGTATTTGTCCACCTGGCTCTTGCACTGTCGAACGATTATTTTGCACTTGCCGAGAGTAAGACAATGCGCTTTGTAAGAAAAAAATAAAAAAAGAGGGAATATGAGCAAGCACACACACCTCTTTCTGTATTAACCTAAAACAAATTATTTCAATTTCGCCAGGCTGGCTTCAATATCTACGTCTGTGAGTTCATGATCATTTAGTTCTCCTGCAAAGTATTTATCATATGAGGCCAGGTCGAAATGTCCATGACCACTCAGATTGAACAGTATGCTCTTTGAAACTCCCTCTTTGTCTGCTTTTTTTGCTTCATCAATGGCCCCCGTAATAGCATATGTTGATTCCGGTGCAGGAATAATTCCTTCAGCACGAGCAAAAAGTACTCCATTTGAGAAGCAATTATTTTGAAATTTGGATTGTGCTTCAATTAATCCGTCATCCAGGAGCTGGCTTACCAGTACTCCGGCTCCGTGATAGCGTAGGCCCCCGGCGTGAATCTTGGCTGGCATAAAATTATGCCCCAGGGTATACATATGAAGAAGGGGGGTAAGTCCAACCGAATCTCCAAAATCATACATAAACTTTCCGCGGGTAAGTTTAGGACAGGATGCAGGTTCAACAGCTATCATCCTTGTCTTCTTGCCATTGGTAAGATTTTCTCTTATAAAAGGGAAGGTAATGCCGGCAAAATTTGATCCTCCACCAAAACAGCCAACTATAATATCAGGATAATCATCAGCTTTCCCCATTTGTTTAAGTGCCTCTTCCCCAATTATAGTCTGGTGGAGCAAAACGTGATTTAATACACTTCCGAGTGAGTACTTAACTTCAGGGTTTATGGCCGCCCTTTCTACTGCTTCAGAAATTGCGACACCCAGGCTACCTGGCGAATCCGGATCCTCAGCAAGTATTTTTCTTCCTGCTTCGGTCAGATTGCTGGGGGAGGGGATTACTGTTGCATCGTAGGTATTCATCATAAACTTCCTATAAGGCTTTTGCTCATAGCTTATCTTTACCATAAATACTTCCAGCTCTATGCCGAAATGTTTGCATGCAAAGCTCAGGGCACTACCCCATTGTCCGGCACCGGTTTCGGTGGTCATTTTTTTGACACCCTCCATTTTATTATAATATGCCTGTGCTATCGCTGTATTTGCCTTATGAGATCCTGCATAACTCCCTCCCTCATATTTGTAGTATATCCTGGAATTTGTTCCAATTGCTTTTTCCAGTTCATATGCCCTGAATAGTGGGCTGGGCCTATAAGCCCTGTAAAGATCAAGAACCTCTTCGGGTATATCAATATACCTCTCTGTTGCAACTTCCTGCTTTATCAGGCCCATTGGGAAAAGAGGAGCCAGATCTTCAGGCCTGATTGGTTCTTTGGTCCCTGGATGTAAGGGAGGCTTTGGCTTATTAGGCATATCAGCCAGAATATTATACCATTTAGTAGGCATCTCTTCTTCGGTAAGCAGGAATTTTTTTTGTTTTGTCATGATGTTAATTTTTAGAGTTTATAATATTTATATGGTTTTTGGAAACAAAAAAGGGCACGCTGTGAACAGCGTGCCCTTTAAAAATATTTTTGGTAATTTATATAACGGCCTAATTCACAGTATGGTTAATTATACTGTGCCACCACCAATTATTTAAATTTTTTGTAATCATCTCTGCAAATCTAAGCATAAAAAGCAAGATTCCAAATTTGAATTTAATTATTTTCAAGTTGATTATTCAAAAGTTGCATATCGTTTATTCTTCTGGTCAGCAAATAGCCATATTCACGAGATTTTTTTTCTTTATACTTTCCCCAGGCAAGACTTGTATATTCCTTTGCCTGTTCCAATTCTCCGAGAATCTCATAAACAACGGCAAGGTTATGAGATGCTCTTCCCTGGTCTTTGCTCTGTCCGGTTTCGAGTGCTTTTTCAAGTGCTGAAATTGCTTTATCCCAATCATTCAGTTGCATCATACGAGCCCCTTCGTCTAGCTCCGGGCATTTCTTTGACTTTTTAAAATAGTCACGACTCACCAATAGCCATGCAGGAGTTATTCTATGGCCATAAACCATTCCTGCTTCATAACTGGCATCCTGGATGGCCTTTTTATTATTTAATACTTTTCCTGCACTCGCCACAAGAGATATACCACCTGCCTCCCAAGACATAGAGTGTGAGAAATGAAATTCATCAACTATAGCAGATAGAGCAGGGTAGTACATCCTGAACCCACAGTTCACATTTACCACACCCTGCGCACTGAAATCCAACAGGCCTTTACCTGTTTTAGCTCCATCGGTAATGGCAAAGTCAGAGTCATACGTTTCTATGGATACAAGGGCATCAACTTTATATTTTTGACATAGCTTATTAACCTCATCCCAGCTTAGCGGGATCGGAAAAACAACTCCTGATCCTGAACCAATAAGTAGTTCATTTGTACGGGTCACTTCGTATCTGCCATTATTGCTTAAGCTCCTGTTCAGTCCGTCGATGGCAAATTGTGTTGAGAGCCTGTCCTGGTCAGAACCTTCTCCTGTAAGGAAGCCTTCCAGTTTATTTAAATCGGAATTTTCAGGTAAAGATCGGTCGATAATAGCCAATGTCTGTATTTTGGATGGAATATATACGGGAGCAGGTGCTAGTACATCAAAACTTATTCTTGATGCTGCGCAACTATTCAAAAGCAGAGCTGCCAGAAGTAATAATTTGTATTGATTTTTCATTGTAGTATGATTATTTACTGCAAAAGTACAAATAAGATGCCATTACTATCTAACTATTGGGGATAGATACTAAAGTCTTTTAGACACTTAGGTAGAGTTAAAAAAAGTTAACTCTCAATAAATTTGTCTATCTCTAAGATTATTGTTTTAACTTTTGCTCTGATTTAAAAGAAAACAAAACCATATAATATGAAAAAGATTGTATTAATTCTATCACTTGGAATGTTATTAATTCCAACAATACTTAAGGCCCAGCATGATCCTAAGGAGATGGGCTTGTCGGCCATCACTATGGAATCTATTAAAGGACAGCTTGAATTTCTGGCTTCTGATTGGACAGAAGGTCGTGAGACCGGAACCAAGGGTATGTATCTTGCTGGCGATTATGTTGCAAGCATGTTTAAGTATTCCGGAGTACAAGCTGGTGGTGATCTGGGCCGCGGAATGATGTCTCGAAGAGGAGCTCCGCGAACTGCACCCGAAAGATCCTATTTCCAGAATTTCACCCTGCTTGAGACCTTACCAGGAGGATCATCTTCCCTGAAAGTAAAAAATGGCAGTAAGGAGTATGTATTTCAGGATGAAGTAGATTTTACCATTCCCAGGGCAAATTCTTCAGCAAGCATATCTGCGTCTGTAATCTTTGTTGGCTATGGCATAGAGAGTGACGATTTTAATATTCACGATCTGGCAGGGGCTGATGTGAATAGAAAAATTGTTATCAGGTTGTCAGGATTTCCAGGTCAGAACGATCAGGAGTCTGAGATGTATAAGAAGTTTATGGCCGATCGTATGGCTGCTTACAGGTTGAACAGAGCAAAGAATGAGGCACTTGAAAATATGGGAGCACTTGCTGTAATAGATATTACCCCGGGACGAGACATTAGCAATAATATGGGCGTTTTTATTGATGATATGGCTCTTTCTCCAAACGAAGGCAGGAACAATACGGAGAGCCGTCGTTTAAGCATGGATAACTCAGGATCTGGACGACTGGTAAGCATCTCAGTAACAGATAAAGTTATAAATTCAATATTATCAAACTCTGGCATCGATCCGCTTAAATTTGAGCAGCAGGCAGCTAAAGGCAATAGTAAATTTAAAGCGATAGATCTTAAGGATGTTAAGGTTGATGTAAATACAACAGTTATTAAAAGGAGAGTGAGAGTTAGAAATGTTGTAGCCATGATAGAAGGTGAGATAAAAGACGAATTTATAGTTGTTGGTGGACATATGGACCATCTGGGCATGTCTAATGGCAGGGTTTGGAACGGTGCTGATGACAATGGATCAGGAACTGTTGGTGTAATGACAATAGCCAAAGCATTCGCAGCCACGGGAGTTAAGCCTAAAAGATCTGTGATTTTCTGTGCATGGACTGGCGAAGAGAAAGGTCTTCTGGGGTCAACATACTGGGCAAATAATCCCTCCTTCGGAACCATTGACAACTGCAAATTTTATTTGAATTTTGATATGATTGCGAGGGATGCAAATAATGATACCGCAAAAGTAAATGTAGGTGTTACATATAATAAGGACTATCCATACCTCGAAGAGATTTCCAGGAAGAATTCTGAGGAGTATGGCTTGAAGATGAATTTTAATTATAGAGCACAGGAAAACCCAACAGGTGGTAGCGATTATACTGCTTTTACTCAAAATGGAGTTCCTATTATTGCAGTAATGGCTGCTATGCATGATGAGTACCACACTCCTGCAGATGAGCTAAGCCTTATTAACTGGGATAAGATGCTTGAAATTGTAAAGCTTGGTTTCCTTAATATGTGGGATATTGCAAATTCTGATTTTAAGGTGTGATAATAAAATATGGCCCTTGCTTGGCAGGGCTTTTTTTTCTAAATCATTTTGGTGAATATCAGTATTATATAAGCTATTATTTGATTATATCAGGCAAATCCTTAATTTTATAAGACCTAACTAAACAATAATAACTATGAGTAACGATTCATTTAATTTCGGTTCGTTTATCAAGGAATCTATAGATGCCCTTATCAAACCGAAGGAGTATTTTCCAACGTTAAAAATAGATGGCAGCCTTGGTGGACCTGTAATTAAGGCACTTATCTATGGTGCAATATCTGGTGTATTTGCTTTTCTATGGAGCGTATTAAACCTGAGTGCTGCAGTAGGAGGATGGGGAAGTGCAATAGGTATTATGGCTCTTATATGGGCAATTATTGGTGCATTAATAGGCCTATTTATTGGTGCTGTAATTACCCTTATCATTTCAGCTATATGTGGCGGTAACACAGATTATGTTGCTAATGCACACGTTACAGCAGCATTAATGGTTTTAATGCCTATCAGTGCATTCCTGGGTGTGGTTTCAGGGCTTAGCCTTACTCTGGGAGTAATACTAAAACTTGCGGTAAATCTCTATGGAATCTACATGTTATATTTTGCCCTGGTCGGACCTCTTAAGGCAAAAGAAGGATCTGCAAAGGTATTGTCATGGATACTTGTTGCGATAATTGCTCTCTTTATGGTTATAGGAATATTTACCAAGAGAGCAGCAAATAAATTTATGGATGACTTTGGAATCACAGATGAATTTATGGAAGATTATTCTAAAGACGTGAAGAAAGGACTAAAAGACCTGTCTAAAGACCTTGAAGAAGCAATGGAGGATATAGTCTGAAGAAAAAGACCGGGAGGAGGTGGAATAGGGTTTCTGAGGTAACAAAATTAGCGGGACGTAGAATGCTACGTCCCTTTTTTTTCTAATATATTTCCGGGATAAAGGTCTGTTCGTCTATGGGGGGTCTTACATAACCTTTCTTATTCACATCCGGGAGTTCGATCTTTTTATATTTTATTTCTTCATATGGCACCATCGAGAGTAGATGACTGATGCAGTTTAGCCTGGCCTTTCTCTTATCATCCCCGTTTACCACCCACCAGGGTGAAATCTTGGTGTCGGTGTAGGAGAATGTTTCATCCTTGGCTTTTGAATACTCAACCCACTTACTTCTTGAGGCGAGGTCCATTTCGCTGAATTTCCATCTTCTGAGAGGGTCTTCCAGCCTCTCTTTAAACCTGGTTTCCTGCTCATCATCGCTTACCGAGAACCAGTACTTGATAAGTATTATCCCTGAATGAATCAGCATTTCTTCAAATCTGGGGCATGATCTCAGAAAATCCCAGTATTCATCATCGCTGCAAAAGCCCATTACCCTTTCTACTCCTGTCCTGTTATACCAGCTTCTGTCAAATAATACCAATTCGCCGGCTGCAGGAAGGTTGGCCACATATCTTTGAAAGTACCACTGGGTTTTTTCTTTTTCGGTTGGAACACCAAGAGCGACAACCCTGCAAATTCTTGGATTAAGACTCTGTGATATCCTTTTTATGACACCTCCTTTGCCAGCTGCATCTCTTCCTTCGAATATTACAACTACCTTCAGGCCCCTGTCTTTGATCCATTTATGCATCTTGACCAGTTCGATCTGCAGCTTCTCTAGCTCTTCAAAATAGAACTTCTTTTTTAGTTTACCATTCTCTTTATGGGATTCCATATTATCTATGTTGCTGGTATAAAGGTAAATATATTCAAAAAATATGAATCATGAAATATTTCTTATTTTATGTTCCTCTTATTAACCCGAAGGCGTGCTTTACTGAGTATTGGGCATTCCTGTAAAATATTAATAGTTACTAATGTGCATCATATATAGTGTAAAGTTCTAAATTAGCAGGGTTGGCAGATGAAATAAGAACCTGGCTGATTTGATTTTATATTTTAAATGATGTAGCTATCTTCAGTATCGTATTTATCATAATGCCATACGATTGGGCGATAAAGTTATATATTGGCTTATAAATAGTAATTTTCTCAGATATGAAACTTCCTAAAAATTTCTACAACCCTGTTTCTCTTATTGGTTCTTTACTGGCATCTGTTAGCCTGGGGATAATAATATTTTCATTAATCTCAATGCTGGTATTTGATGTAGGAGGATCATATATAGGATTATTTATATATATCATTCTTCCTGTATTTCTGATCTTAGGTTTAATAATGATACCTGCTGGAATGTGGCGCAGGGCAAAAAAAATAAAACGTTCAGGGAGCGAAGAAGGAAAGAAGGGAGTGAAGATAGACCTTAATAATAAGAGCCATTTAAATGCCATAGGCATATTTCTCTTTGTAACAATCATATTTCTTTTCCTTACCGGATTTGGAAGCTATGAAGCTTTTCATTACACCGAATCTAATGAGTTTTGCGGTACTCTCTGCCATACTGTTATGGAGCCGGAGTGGGTGGCCTACCAGGAATCAACCCATTCAAGGGTTAATTGCGTAGAATGTCATGTTGGAACAGGTGCCAGCTGGTATGTAAGGAGTAAATTGTCGGGTTTATACCAGGTTTACTCTGTAATTTTTGATAAGTATCCGCAACCTATTCCAACACCTGTTCACAATCTGCGACCTGCAAGGGAGACATGTGAAAAATGTCACTGGCCGAATAAATTTTATTCCTATCGCTTAAGAAATGAGAAACACTTTCTCTCTGATTCTGCAAATACGGAATGGAATATCCAGCTAAAGATGAAAATAGGTTCAGATTATAGCAGCAAGGGTCTTAGCGAAGGTATTCACTGGCATATAAACCCTGATATTAAAGTTGAATATATTTCTTCCACATACGACAGAGAATTTATTCCATGGGTGAGATATATTAATACTGTAACTGGTGATACAGTTATTTATAATGATATCCTCGAAACTCTTGATCAGGAAGCACTGGATACTCTTGAAGTAAGAACCATGGATTGCATAGATTGTCATAACAGGCCTTCTCATAATTATTTGCCACCCCAGGAATTTACTGATTTGTTAATCGCATCAGGAGACATCCCTGTTGAACTGCCAGAGGTAAAAACACTTGCTATGGAGGTTCTTAATAATTCCTACTACAGTAAAGATTCTGCAGAAATATTGATTAAGAACAGGACTATGAAATTCTATGAGACTAATTATAAGGAGATATATGATAGTAATCCTGAAATGGTGGAGAAGGCATATGCTGGGTTTATGACCGGATTTTCTAAGAATATCTTTCCAACGATGAAGGCAAGCTGGGATGTATATCCAAATCATATAGGGCATGTTGAGTATAACGGTTGTTTCAGATGCCACAATGGAAACCATGAAAGCAATTCAGGAGATCTTATTTCAAGGGATTGTAATCTTTGTCATACAATCCTGGGGCAGGGAACAATAGATAATTTTGAAACAACTGCAGTAAATATGTCTCTGGAGTTCAAGCATCCCGTTGATATTGGCGAATCGTGGAAAGAATATGCCTGTACTGATTGTCACAGGTCATTGTACTAACTTTTCATAACAATTTCGATTGTCATTCGTCCTCGAGCAATCCGACGAGCCATTCTTCTTAAGATAAAGAAGTGGAAAGGCATCAGAATAAACCAGTAAAATCTTCCGTAAACACCCCTTGGGCGAAAAGTTGCCACCTGTTTCAGTATGCCTTTATCATTTATTGAAAATTCGAGCCAGGCCTCACCGGGGAGTTTCATTTCTGCATATAGCAGCAATCTTCTTTTCTCTGTATCGGCAAGAAGAACTCTCCAGAAATCAAGTGCATCGCCAGGATGTATTTCATATAAATTGGTTCTTCCCCGCCTTATTCCAATTCCGCCTGCAAGCTTATCCATAAATCCCCTTATATTCCATATCCAGGTTGCATAATACCAACCAGTTTCGCCTCCTATCGACCATATTCTTTCAAGAGCCCCTTCTATGCTATCTACCTTCTCTTCACGAACATCACTATATACTCCATATTGAGGCACCTGGATAAACTCATGAACCTCCTTTTCCAGTCTTCCACTTATCATTGAATCTTTCCACGAAGATATTACACTATTCTGCTCAATTCGTGTGAAGGCAATTCTTATAGCTTCCTTATAAGTTAAGAGTTCAATACCAAACTTTTCCGCCAGGTCATTCTTATTTCCGATTACCTCTACCTTCATACTGTCTACCAGGCTGGCAGCCAGTTTAAAAGACACGGCAGTAATCAAAAACAACCAGTAGGCAGATAACTTCCGGGTCATAATTGGGATTGGAATAATAAACCTCTTTAAGCCTCGTACTTCTGCATACTGTAACAGCATATCTTTATATGTGAGGATATCAGGACCCCCGATATCATAGCCATTATTGTAACATTCTTCGCAGAAGATGATTTTTGATAAAAACGTTAGTACATTCCTTATTGCAATGGGCTGAGATTTTGTCAGGGCCCATTTTGGTGCCAGCATAAGAGGCATTTTTTCGGTAAGATCCCTTATTATCTCAAAAGAGGCACTTCCTGACCCAACTATTATACCGGCTCTGAGAACAGTTGTATTGTAATTACCTTCCAGTAATATATCTTCAACATTCTTTCTGGATTGAAGATGCTTTGAGAGCTCTTCGGAATTTACTATGCCACTCAGGTAAACAACATGTTCTACTCCTGCACTATTCATATATTCCCTGAAATTAAGGGCAGCTCTTTTTTCAAGGTCGGAGAAGTTCTTTATTGACTGCGACATTGAATGTATAAGGTAAAAGGCTCCATTAATATTTTTTGGAAAATTATCTAAATCCGGTTCGTCCAAAAAATCAATCTCAAGAAAATCTACCTTTTCAATAATATTATCAGGTAATGAGATCCTTTCAATATCCCTTACACAACATGTTATCTCATAGCCCATATTAATTAAGACCTGAACTAATCTTTTCCCAATATAACCTGAAGCACCAGTAAGTAAAATCCTCATTCGAAAAAGATAGGTAAATGCTGTATATCAATCAAGGTAATATGATAAAAATCACAAGCTGCAGTATTAATGGCAGCTTGTGATTAAGTATATTTTCTACAGTTTATTTCTACGGCAGATTATTTTATCTTCTTCCAGGCACCAAGTATGGCTCCTGCAACAGTAAGTCCGGTTGTTGTGAAACCTCCTGTAATCCAGGGAAGGGCATATGGGTACTTTGAAAAAGCTCCTGTTGTTTTTTCTGCGAGTAATACAAAGACAAAACCTATTAGAAATCCGTAAAGGGTTCCCTTTGCAAATGAGTCTACTCCAATTTTAGTAAAGAGGAAGGCAAGAAGATACACTCCTGCAACAGAGGATATTATATTTGTTATCCATTCGCCTGCACCTGCAGGATCTGCCATAATTGCATCCATATCCAGGCCAATCATTTTCATCCAGGGCTCACCAAACAGGGGTCCGTACCAGATAAATCCGATTACAAACTGCAGGATAATTGCTAGCCATACAGCAAGGTGATTAATTTTCAAGTTATTCATAACATTTCAATTCTGGGTTAATATAAATATATTAACAAGCCAGAAGAATATTTGTTGAGATACTTGCCCTGGAAAATTTAAGCAGCCATATATTTAAGTGACTCTAATACAAGGAATAATGGCCATATAATGGCTTTCAGGAATCCTACTATTCCTGCCCCGAATGAAGCAGCATGGCCGATATAAAAAATAGCGGCACCCAGAAATCCCAGTCCGTAAAATGCACCTCCTGTGGCGTTGTTTTGTACTTCTTTTGCCATGATATAAATTATTTGTTCAATTAATATGACGTAAAACTCTACTTAATCAGGTAAATACTTGCTGGATAAGAATCAATTAACCATGCTTTACCATTGCTGAATATCATATTATCTTCGAAACCCATTCTGACATCAGCATTATCCCATTCTGGTACTGATCCTGTAACATTGAACTCCAGGGCATATGTTGTGTTGTTGTAAAGTGGATGTTCCCCGCTACCCGGAAGGAATTCCTGGTTCTCAGTCCTGCCAATTGTCATACCCGAACCATGACCAAAATAATTCACCGGGTGTGAATACATTACAGGATTAAGACCTTCCTTATTACCCCTGTCCAGTACTATTTTGAGTATCTCATTTCCTGTCCTTCCCTCTACCATCTCCTCAAGCACAAGCTCCTGAAATCTCAGTCCCTGTTTATATACTTTTTTAAGTCCATCAGGAGCATCCTTCTCATCAATATTACATACATAAGCCAGGTGTTGCATGTCGGTTGTCATACCCATATACTCTATTCCTACATCGCAATGTACCATATCACCTCTTCTTATAATATCGTCTTTCCCATACTTAAGAATATTTTGAGGCGACCTAATAATATCTATTGACGGGAAGAACCAGCTATCCAGTCCCATTGAATTTATTTTCTCAACAATCCACCACCTTACCTCATCCCTTGTGCTTACATCGGGAACTATAACACTATTTGAATAAAACTCTTTTATCAGTTCATGTGCAGTAATTGCCATAGTTTTAAAGAAGCTTATTTCCCATGGTGTCCTGGTCTCATACCAGCCTATCACTACATTTTTTGAAGAGCAAAGCCGGTCCTGGTACTTTTTATCAAGCACATTAAATAATTTCTCGTAATGAAAATGTGAAAGTCCGTTAGCATGACTGAAATCATCTATTACAGACGGATCAAAATTTATCCCAATGTTCTTTGGATCGGTCTTTCTTATATAATCTGCTACTGCTTCAAATTGCCCCTGAGCACCATTTGAGCGGTCATCGAAGATGCCTTCATAAAAATATCCCGAGGCTCCAGGTCCATGCCAGGTTGCAGATAGTTTTTTAAAACCTTCTTTACCATTGTGAAAAATCAATATTGATAATCTGCGGGCGTCATCTCCGGGCCAGGTATTAAGTGTCCGGTAGACCGGATCCGGATCATTCTCAAAGCAGATGATAATCCACATTTCCAGTCCTTCACGTTCCATTATCTCAGGCAATACATTGTTAACTTTCCATTCAAGATTTTTATTAAACAGCTCAGTTTGTTTCTTCATTGTAAGCACAGGGGGATAGTCCTGGGCGGAGGCAATAGATATTGTTAGCAAGATGGACAGAAGTGAAATTACCAGTTTATTCATATGCAAAGAAATTGATTTATAATAATTTGCTGATTAAAGATAAAGATAATGTCAAAAATTCCCATATCGAAGATAAAAGCCGATATTTATTGTAGTTAATTATATCTGAATGCGACTTATCTGGCAGTTACTATCTTATGAAAAACAGAAAACCTGGTAAGGAAGAATTTATTTCAATGGTCAATCAGAACCTGGGAATTATCCATAAGGTTTCAATGACTTATTGTTATAACTGCACAGACAGGGAGGACCTTGTACAGGATATATTTCTACAGCTCTGGCGATCATACGATTCTTATAAAGGTGATTCTAAATTCAGTACCTGGCTTTACAGGGTTGCACTGAATACGGCTATTAGCTCTTTAAGAAAGAAGAAGGACCTTGTTAATATGGCAACTTTACCTGATACCAGGTCATACGAGGTAATAGATATAGAGAAGGAAGAGCAAACCAGACTTTTATTCAGTGCAATATCTCAACTTAATAAGATAGATAAAGCACTTATTTTCTTATGGCTTGAGGAAAGAAAGTATGATGAAATATCTGAAATAACGGGTCTGAGTAAGACTACTGTGAGTGTCAGGCTGGTAAGAATAAGAAAAAAGCTTGAAGAAATAATTAAAAGCATGGAAAAATGAATGATGATAGATTAAAAAATAACTGGGATAACCTGGGTGATTATACCGGTGAATCCAGATTTTCAAAAATGTCGGGAGATCTGTTCTTGAAGAGCCGGTCCAATACAATATATGGGAAGATTAGGAGTACAGTAATAACGGATCTTGTGTTGAAGTCGGTTTTTGCAGCAGTTATTGTGATTGATATACTGGTGTATAGCGATTTAACACCTGTTGTGGTGGTTCTTGCCTGCCTCTCTGTAATGTTGATACTGACATACTGGATAGAGCTGTCGATGCTAAAGGAATTTGCCAGAATATCAGATCCCGGACAGAGCTCAAGGGATAACCTGTCGTCAATGCTTACTTTCCTGCAGAGGAAGTCACTGGTTCCTGTTATTTCTATGGCCGCAACACAGATAATTATTTTTATATCCGGCTTGCTTATGCATTTTTACATTTTCTATGGTTATTTAAAGCCAATAAGCTTATTCAGTTTTTTTGTCTTTGGCACATTATGTTTAATTGGTGTTATTACTTCACTTACAATCAATCTAAGCCAGATTAATTTTCACAAAAAGCACCTTGAAGTTTGTCTGTCAGACTTGAATGAGAATACATTGGCAATGGTGGCTCATAATATTGAAGAAAAGAGAAAGCAGGACGGCACAATTAAGTTTCTGCTTGGGATAGCCGTAATTTTTGGATTCATAGTTATGCTGGTTCTTCTTAAGGCAATAATAACTTAGTAAATGTAAGTTATATGGTTCCGAATAGCCTGTCGCCTGCATCTCCCAGTCCGGGAACTATATACCCATTTTCATTTAACTTTTCATCCAGGGCTGCCAGGTATATATCTACATCAGGATGATCCTTTTCAATTCTATTAACACCTTCCGGAGCGCCTACAATGCAGACAAGCTTTATCGATAATGCTCCCTGGTCTTTTAATGAAGTTATTGCAGCACTGGCGCTGCCTCCAGTGGCCAGCATTGGGTCAACAACCATTATGGTACCATTCTCAAATCCAACCGGTAATTTCTCATAATAAGGCTCTGGTTTCAGTGTTCCTTCGTTACGTGCAATACCTATATGGCCTACTCTTGCATCAGGTATTAAATTTAAGATCCCGTCTACCATTCCCAGTCCGGCCCTCAGGATGGGGATAATAATAATCTCTTTCTGTAGTTTCTTTCCCCTTGTTGTTCCAAGAGGTGTTACTACAGTTAAGTCTTCAACAGGCAGATCACGGGATATCTCATAGGCCATAAGACCAGCTATTTCGTTCAGGTTCAGCCTGAAATTTCGGGTATTGGTGTTTTTATCTCTCAGGCTGCTAAGCTTGTGTTCAATCAGTGGATGATTTAGAATATTGACCATTTTGGAAGGTATTTATTATTTTGGATACAATAGTTATCTGTTATGTGATTACTGTAATTTGAGACCCATAATTTTTGCAACTACCCTGTTCTTGATCTTTTCAGGGATGAGATTTAGAATAATCCAGTTATTTATAGGCTTATTTACTATTGTATACCTGGTACGGGGATTCTTTTTCTCAAATATTCTGACAAGTTTTTTGGAGAATACATCCAGGTCGAGAGAGTCTCTTGGCACAAGCTCTTTCATATACTGATGCATATTTTTTAGTGCTTCGTAATAGTCGGTCTCCTTATATTGCTCTATGGTTTCGGGCTTATTTTTATCCCATATAGCTGTTTTTATATTTCCCGGGCCAATAACGACAACATCAATACCATAAATAATTAATTCTGCCCGAAGAGATTTTGACATCCCTTCAACAGCATGCTTGGCTGTTGCATAAGGACCAACAAAGGGGAAACCTGACTTTCCACTTGTTGAGCTTATCATTATAATTTTCCCCCTTGCTTTTTCATTATCCTTTCTTGCCCCCAGTAGAGGGAGGAAGGCCTGGGTTACAGCCAGTTGCCCCACTACGAGTACTTCCATGTTCTGCCGCAGCAGATCCAGAGGCATATGCATCAGGGGTGCGCCTTCTGTGGCTCCGGCATTATTAATAAGTCCGCTAAGGTTGTCGTCTCCTATAATTTCTTTAACCCTGGCTACCGAGGCTTTTATTGAGTCCTGATCTGTTATATCAAAGATCAGAGCTTCAAAGTTTTGTCCGAATTCTTTCTTGAGCCTATCTGCATCCTCCTTTTTCCTGACACTTCCAAATACCCTGTAGCCCTTCTTTAAAAACTGTATTGTTGCTCCATAGCCAATGCCTGTTGAAACACCTGTAATTAAAATACTTTTCATTTGGTTCTGGTTTTCTGATTCTGGATTTTACTCTGGGATCTTCTTATAATTTTAAGAGTCAGCCAGACTGGTGTTAGCCAGGTTAAAAATGCCATTAATCTATTTTTAAATACCGGTATGGAAACAGCTTTTCCCTTATTCATTGCCCTGTATGCTATTCCGGATACTTTTTCGGTGCTGTCGGCAAGCAGTCCAAATTTCGGAGTCGGAACATTTGAAAGTGAAGCTCTTGTTTCTGAAAAATTTGTTCTTGTTAGGCCCGGGCATACTGTTGTGATAGTTACACCGGTTCCCTTTAGTTCATTTGATAGTGCCCTCCCAAAAGATAGCATGTAGCCCTTGGTAGCGTAATAGATATTCATAAGTGGACCAGGAGTAAAAGCAGCAACAGAAGAAATATTCATGATCTTCCCTGAGCCCCTTCCTATCATATCTTTGGATATTAGCTTGACAAGATGTGATGGGGTATATACATGCAGGTATATCATGCTTTCTTCCAGCTTCCAGTCTGTCTCCCTGAACATGCCGCTTATTCCGAAACCTGCATTATTAATAAGTACCTCTATTTCTTCGTTACCTACCTCATCATATATAATTTGGGCTGCACCGGCTATCCCAAGATCCTGTATTATTGATCTTACATTAACACTATACTCTTTTTGTATCTTTTCTGCTGCAATTATAAGGTCTTTTTCATTCTTATCGACAAGGATCAGCTGATAGCCATCCTGTGCAAGAAGACGTGCAAATTCGTAACCCAATCCTGATGCTGAGCCGGTAACGAGAGCAAACTTATTAATCATATTTATACCTATTTCTCAGGTCCCTGTAAAAACTATTCTTTGGGTATGTCTATGTCCTCTCCCCAGATATATTTTCCAAACCATTGCCAGTTATGCCATACGGCTGCAAGCCTTTCTTTTGGCTTTGTTATACCATGGCCAAATCCTTTATATACAACCAGTTTGGTATCAACACCAACATCCTGGAGTCCCTGATATAGCTCATAAGCATTTGGTATTGGCACCCTGCGGTCAAATTCGCCGTGCTGGATAAGGGTAGGAGTAGAGGCATTCTTAATGTTTGTCATAGGAGAAGTCTTCCTGTAGATCTCTTCATTATCCCATGGTGTTGCTTTAAGGTATTGCCTTGTGAACGGATGTATATCTGTGCTTACATAGTAGGTTACCCAGTTTGATATTCCGGCACCCACAGATATCGCCTTAAATATGTTTGTGTTTGTAGTAAGGAAGGCTGAAATATAGCCACCCTGGCTCCAGCCCATTGATCCCATTTTATCAGTATCTATCATTCCCTGGCTGTCGAGATATTCAATTCCAGAAACCACATCCCAGGCATCACCAACACCAAGGTTTTCTACATTCAGCTCCCTGAAAGCTTCACCGTAGCCTGCAGACCCCCTGTAGTTAGGCATAAGAACCAGCGCCCCTTTATCAAGCCATTGCAGAATTGGATATACGTATGACGGCACTGGTTCAGGTGTTGAGATTCCTGTTGGCCCTCCATGGATATTTACAAGAAGGGGATATTTTTTATCAGGATCATAGTCCATTGGCTTATGGAGTATACCTTCAATTATTGCTCCATCCTTGCTCTTCCAGCTTATTACTTCAGATTTTGAGACTTTCCAGTTTTCGATTTGTTTATTGAAATTGCTAATCTTTTTTGGATCGATTTGTTTCATTTCAGAAACGAATATTTCGCTAAGATTTTCAGCATCTGATGCTGAAAAAGCTATTTTGTCCCCGCTCTGAGACAGAGTGAAGCTATTTATTCGGGATGGTTCTGACAGTACTTTTTTTACAGTGCCCTTATTGGGGTCAAGCAAAAAAAGTTTCCTTTCCGTTTTCTGGTTTGCAGTTCCGTAGATTCCTTTTTCCTTCCATACCAATCCAGATAAATTCTCATCAAAATCTTTTGCCAGTTCTTTGAGGTTTTTACCATCTGAGTCAATCCTGAAATATCGGCTATTCTTGTAATAGTATGATGAAAGATCATCCACGCTGCTTGAGAAAAGTATCGATTTACTATCTGGCGACCATCCTATAAACCTGTCAGTGCCACTGTTAACTACAAGTTGAGTAATCTCTTTCGTTTCAACATTCAGAATTGAGATATCCGATTTAACACTACTATTTATAAGAGGATCAGGCTGATGGTTAAAGGCGATCATCTTTCCATCGGGCGACCATGCAAAACCACTTATTGTGAAATTAACACTATCTATAAGAGCCTCGGTTTCAGAGAACTTTCCAATTGTACCAATCAAATCGGGATTAAAATCACATACCCATAGCCTGCTTAACTCAAATTCCTGGTCTTCTACTGCATACCTGCCATATTCTTCTTCTCTTGCTTTTGTTTCCTTCTCAGTATCAGGGCTTACGGTAAACGCAATTCTCTTATTATCAGGCGACCATGCGAATCCCCCAACTCCCTGTTTTACATTGCTTATTGCTGAAGCTTCTCCTCCATGAGAAAACATTACATACACCTGGTTCTTGTTTCCCCGGTCTGATGTAAATGCTATCCATTCCCTGTCGTACGACCATTGTGGATTGCCACTGTTTCCATCCGGATTATTTGTTAGCTGGAATGGCTTTTTACCATCTTTTGAGATCCATATCTCAGTGTCGTAACGATTTTTTTCCCAATCAACCTGTGTGAGTGTAAATAAAACATGCTGACCATCATAAGAAATAACAGGTCCTCCTGTTCCTTTCAGGGATAGTACCTCCTTAAATGTTGGCACTTTTTTGTTCTCCTGTGCAAGCAGTACTGTACCGGCAATAATTAATACTGCCAGAGATGTTATTATTCTTTTCATAAATGTGAAGGTTTTTTAAAATTAGCACTTAAAGATAGATTATTCCAGAGATAATAGGAAGGCCATAAGGCTGTAAAAATAAAATCTCCACACATGACTTTGTGTGGAGATTTAAATGCCTTAATGTTATGAGACAGATATTCTAGTAGTATTCGTATTTACGCTCACAAATACTAATTAATTCGCCATTATCATAGATTCTGGACTCTAGCCAGTTGTCCATCTCGTCGTATCTGGTATATTCAATATCGTTGGTACGCCTGACCTCCCCGGTGCCTGTTAAAAATACGGCTCTGGTATAAAATCCCTTGTCATTGTAAGTGCATTTGATTTCCGATAGCAGGGAGTCATTCTCATTGAATAGTTTATAATCTTCGGTCAAATTCTTTTCGTTCAGGTCCATCGTACGTGAATTCAGCTTATCTCCCTCGGCATTGAAACCTATTCCTCCCGTCCAGTATCCATCTTCGTTTGTTGTGTATTTAAATGAAGATAGTAACTCATCGTCTTTTGCACTAAAATACTTTGAAGAAGACAGAAGGCCCAGTTCTGTATATTCAATATTATGATAGTACCTGACAGTATCATCCCTTATCCATTCAGCATATATCATCAGGTTATCTTTGTACTCTGCCCTCCACGTTCTTACATCATTGTCATCGTAGTAACGGTCAATATGTGTCATTTCCCCGTTTTCATTAAAGTAGGCTGTGAAATTCTGAGACCAGTTCAGACTATCCCGAATTTCTTTGTTCATAAGTTCGCCCTTTACGACTTCTCCATCAACCATTGTTGCCACGTAATTCATTTCCTCAACAGATACCAATTGACCCTTGAGGTATTCAGGAAAAATTTGGTAGGGGGTTAGATAAGACAGAGCTGTTGTCTTTACAGGCTCAGGAGTTGTTTTGCATCCTGATAACACTAGAAGGATCCCTAAAATAGCGAAGACTAATTTTCTCATATCAGTATGGTTTTGAGGTTAATTTATAGCAAATTACAGCTATGATATAAGAAAGTCAAATAAACTTATGGCATAAGAGAACCTGACTGTAGGAGAAGAATTACAAAAGATAGATTAAAAGTGGCTTTAACCCCCGGGATATTTTATTTTGTAACGGGATCCATTATGCACCTTACAGAAAAGCCATTATTTAGATTACTATTACTTCTGTCGACATCAGCGTAGCCATAGTAAAGGCTTCTAAAGAAGGCCGTTTCGCTTCCTTCATCTTTGGTCGATGTCCAGAAGTAACTTGAATTACTAAGATTCCCGAATGCTCCATTATGATTTCTATAACCTCCGGGCAGTGCAGTGAATCCTGAATCATTGGTTATATTAGTATTTGATGTGAGCCAGTGCCTGGTTCCGGTTTCTTTAAGTAATTTACCTGCTTCTGCCTGCCCTCCAAGGTAATTTGTGAGATCTGTCCAGTCCTGATCGCTTGGAACACTCCATCCTTCGGGGCAAAGCTTTTCGGTGTCTACAGTATACCAGTTGTAGAGAGCTCCATAAATTGAAGTATCAGTACTGATCCAGCAATAGGAAGCAGTATCAAGAGGGCTCCATTCTACGGCTGTTGCAGAATAAGGGATATCAACCCCATCGTTTAACTTCAAGGTTCTGAGGTTTTCAGCCATCCATGTCTGTGATCCGATCTGGACGGTTTTATATATATTACCCTCAATATCAGTAAGCGTACCATAGGTAGTTTCCGGGTTAAAGGCAAGATAGTTTTCGCTGGTTTTCAGGCTTGTGAAGAGGGTATCTCCTCCATATACAGTTCCTTCAGAATTTACAGCTTTAAGCCTGAAATAATATTGTGTATCGGTATCCAGACCTGTTAGGGCTGCGGAAACAATTGTATAGGTGTTTTTTTCAAGTGTATCCGGATTTGCCCTGATACTGTTTCCAAATTCTTCAGTAGTACCATATTCAAATGTTACAATAGTTTCCAGGCCATTTGGATTAACACTGCCCTTCATGGTGGCCCAATTCTGACCTATCATGGTAGCAGAACCTATTCCAACTGAAGGCTCAGTTGGTATAATATCTATATCGTCGTCTTTATCTTTCTTCTCGCATCCTGTTAGAGCCAGAATAAATATCAGCATAAGAGCTGAAGCAGAATATTTTAAAATGAAACTAATCTTATTTGTCATTGTATACTTGCATTATTAATAATCGAACTTGAGATCAGAAAATTATACCGGTTTATTAGTAACGGAAATTTCTTATTCAAATTATAATTCACAAAAGTATTTTAGTTAGGCAATATATCCATACATTTTATCATAAATAGTAATAACGGGGCATAAAAATTTGGATTAACTATTCATTTTACTGTAAAAAAAACGGATGCAGGAATAAGTTCACCCGGGTTAAATAGGAAGGTTTTTTAGATGTCAGATGTAGTTTTTAATAGCAAAAGCCGACATATAAGTATAGAAATTCAACGGCTATTAATTGTTAACTACTAAATAGATATTTATCATGAAAGCAGGAACTTACATATCCGGGTTTATGAAAGGAGCAATATTATTATCGCTCCTGTATCTGCCTGCCCTGGGATTAAACGGACAGGCTCAAAATGGCAGACTATTTATGGGGATTGAGCTTAATAATGTTTTATGCGGATACTCTGACATTTCTATAAAAGATTTAAACCAGGGGGGAGAATCTTACCTTGAGATAATACAGAAAAACTATATATCCTTCAAAGCCCTGGGAAGAGATATTGACCAAAAGCAGGTATTTACCTACCATATTGATAAAGAAACAGGTAATTTTTTCTACCATGATAGTTATTCCGAGGCAGGGGGACATGCCATGGCGGCTATTATGCAAAGGAATGGAGATACATTAACTATAGGCGATACCGTAAATGGAGTTAATGAGAGCATCTTTCTGCCTGAGGGCGTTATATTGCCAAATACAGTTATTTATCCACATCTGCTACATAATCTGGTAACCAAAAAGTTGAAAACCAGCAAACACAAGGTATTTGATGTAAGGACAGGAAAAATTAGCGAGGTTGAATATGAAAATATGGGAGAGGAAGAACTTAAGATAAATAAGAGGACTTATATGACCATTCTGGTCGAAGAGGCTGATAAACTAACGGGAATGACATATAAGTACTGGATTGATGAAGACAGTGGGTTAAGACTCTGTATGGAGGCTCCGACAGGAATCAGGATATCCCTGGCCGATAGATCAGTTATTGATAAGCTTGGGGTAGGTAACTGGGACGATAATATATTTGGAAAAACCAATAAATATATCCCTGATATAAGAGGGATATCTTCAATGCAGGTCAGGGTTAACCTGGATGTTGTACCAGCTTCATCACTGGAAAGCCTGAACGTCGCAGGGCAAGGTTTTACCGGATCAATTGATGGGAATAACATTGATGGTACTTTTACAATTAAGCACGATAAGTATTCGGGCAATGGTTCTCCTTATTTCGGAGAAGAAGTTGATTTTCCGGCAGATGTGCAAAAGTACCTGGATGCAGGTGATATGATTCAATCCGGCAACGACGAAATATTAAAAAAGGCCATTGAAATAACGGAAGGATCTCAGGATACATGGGAAGCCACTCAGAAGTTGGCAAAATGGGTTATTGACAGTATTAGTGGATCAGTAGTCGGAGGAAGTGCTGTTGAAACGTATAGAAGCAGAGAAGGGGCCTGTGGATCACAATCATTTCTTATGGCCGCTTTCTGCAGGGCAGTCGGGATACCGGCCAGGGTTGTCAGGGGCTGTCTTTATACACCTGAATACGGTGGTAGCTTTGGAAGTCATGGCTGGAACGAAATATATATGGGAGAGGAAGCAGGCTGGATTCCCATAGATGTTACTATTCATGAGTCGGATTATGTTGATTCAGGACATATCAGACTTGGTATTATAAATACTACTATCACTGTAATAGATTATAACAAAATAACCATTCTTGACTTCACGGTCAGGTAAAGTGTATCAATAAAAATGTTCTTATACAGAGAGTCGCTCTGATCAGGCAAGATTCTGGCTCATAACCAATAACGGTCATTCCATTGATTGTTTTATTTCTGGTTTTCTCTGTCTATTTTAACAGTATTCTGAACATCAATATGATTTTCATCTTCCTGTGAGTAGATCCTGAAATATGCCCCTGAATCATGAACATATTCATCATAAAGATGACCCTGTAGTTCATCGGTGAGTCTCCCTCCAAATTTACAGGTTTCTTTGATCTTCTTCTGTAGATCTGGATGGAGCTTATTTGTGGGGCCATATGTCACTATATTTAGATTTATAGTGAAAGATCTCTTATTTTTTCTGTAAGTATTTTGTTTGAGCAAAACCTCTCATATCTCCATATTCTATCTGAGACCATCCATTATCAAAGATTTTGATATTATTAACTTTTTCACCTTCATTAATTGTTTCCAGTATGGCATACCTGTTACCTCCACCGGCTCTCATGTAAATAGTACGGGTAGTATAATAATACCCCAGAATTGATCTGTTTGTTGCACTGTAGTAATCTTCTCTTTTAAAAGTGCCGCCAATAAAGCCTTCTCCCTCAAGGGTCATGCAGTCTTCGATTTCCATAGAAAGAGTTCCGGGTTCATCTCCAATATCTATCCTGAGAATCTTACCTTCTCTTCTTACATGTCCCTTAAACTCTATTGAGAAATATTCATAAGTGCAGGTATCTTCTTTAAATGATATCTCGTTTATCTGCCCTCCTATGTCACTCTCTCTTCCATTAGATTTGATCAAATAATACTTGCCCTGTATGTCTTTGCCTGTACATGATGCAATCAAAAGGGCAGTAAATATTAATAATGTTAGTTCTTTCATTTTACACCTTTGCGTATTTAGAGATATAAAAGTATATTTTTCTTTATCAATTGAAAAAAAAACATTTTATATCTGTTTACAACAAAAGAAGAAACATAAAACCTGTGGATTATTCCATTGGCATTTCTATGATAATCCTGTTGTTTCTTATGGTATTTAATTAATGAGGGATGTTGGATGCTAAAAGAGCAGTCCTATTCGCAAGCCTGATGAAGTTGCAAGTGGAAAGCCTTCCAATCCCGAGCTGAAATAATATGAGGTAAGAGTTAAATCATCCTGCGATGAAAAACCAATGCCAACTGAATAAAAGAAGTCAACCAGGAATTTATCAGTATAGACAATTTGCTTACCAAAGGTTAGCAGGAAAGCTCCTTTTATAGCGTCATTAGGTTCAATATCCCCGGAAGTAAAATTATATGTTCTGCCTCCGCCATATGCGGCAAATGCAATTTCCGGTTTTATATAGGCTCCTTTAAGAATATGGGAATACCGCATTTTTTTCATATAGAAGTCGGGGCTTCGCACAAACTTATAGCCAACTTTAAAACCAAGGCCGAAAGGCATTTTTACATCCTCCACCTCCAGCCCCTCCCATATACTAAAGCCAAGCCCAATTATTGCCAGGTTTGCCTCAAATGATTGGCCGGGCCTAAGGGCCTTCTCATAGCCTATTTCAGTCACGCCAGCAAAGATAGCCGTGAAATTCCATTCAATGGTATTCTTGTTCTGCACGAAAAAGAGGTCAGCAGAATTAGATTCAGTAGATTCCCTCGCCTCCTCAAGGTAATCAATATCGTACTCGGTTCCATTTTCAAAAATAATTTTCTCAACCTTTTTCTTTTCGATCTCGAACTCAGCTGAAATGCCCGGGTCAGCAGATTTATAGGTTATCAATTCTGATCCAATACGGATTACCTTACAATCAATAACTTCACCATTGCGCCGAACAATCTTATCCTGTGCGAAGCCTGAAGCTGTTAGCAGGCACATGGCAGCAAAGCAGCAAACAATATTTCTAATTGATTTCATGGCCCTTGATTTTATGGTTATTATAGCAAGTTAGAATATTGTTATATACAAGTCAAAAAAATATTGATTGTTAGATAATTAAGTAACAAAAATGCCCCGGTATTTTAAGAAAATAAGCTATTGTCCGGCTGTGACACTCATCTTATTATTTACTATAGAGTAATTATACTGCTGGATAAAAGCCCTGATACGTCGTTCCATTTGCTGCTGGATGACAGGTAGCTGACCAACAATATTTTGTCGGAGCATAGTATCTTTTCTGAAATTATAAAAGCCCAGGGTTTTGTCTTGCTCATCATCATATTGTACTAAATAATCATCAGCAATAAATTGATAGGCATTATTCCGATAATTGATTACATAGGGTACGGAAAGACTATCGAAGACATCTCTTCCAAAGGCAAAATAGGCTTCGTCATAGTTTAGGTAACCCAGTATCGACGGCATTATATCGAGGTGCTGCACCACTTCTTTACTATCTTTTTCAGCCCACTCTGGGTGTTGTGGATGATAAAATATGATCGGCACCTGGTAAAGACCAACAGCTGTCCGGTACTCTTCGTGATAGGGATTGGCTTGCGTATGATCGGCAGTAATAACAAAGAGGGTGTTTTCGAACCAGGGCATCTTTGAAATCTTTTCAAAAAACTCTTGCAATGATTTATCAGTGTAATTGACACACTGGTGAAGTGGAGTGGGTCCCTGTTTGAGCTTACCTTCGTACTCATCCGGTATTATAAAAGGATGGTGGGATGAAACAGAATACAGAGCGCCCAGAAATGGTTCTTGCATCTCATTCAGACTATTGGCGTAAAATTCAAAGAATTTATCATCCCATATGCCCCATATTCCATCATAATCATCATCATTATTGTACTCTGTTTTTCCAAAGTATCTATCAAAACCTGCCAGGTTGGAGATGGATTGAAAACCCATTGAGCCATTTGGGGCACCATGAAAAAATCCGGTGGAATAACCCTTCCTTTTTAAGATACTAGCCAGGCCATCGATTTTATTTCCGCTGTAGGAGGTAAGAACATAGGGCGTTTTGATAGAAGGTATGCTCGCAAAAATTGAAGGCATTGCATCAATCGATTTTTTGCCATTTGCAAAAGTGTACCAGTAGGTTTTACTTTTCGTAAGTATAGTATCTATAAAAGGGGTGAAACCTTCATAACTCCCATTGAGGGAACCTATAAATTCTTTACCAAAGCTTTCAAGAATAAAAATAACCACATTGTCATATTTAAATGCCAATGCAGAATCGGATGCAGGATGCACTGGCGTAAAAACCAGGTCCATCTCTTCCTTACTTTCAAAATAATGCTTTTCCTCATACGATACCATCCCTAAGGTCCGGTAAATCGCAAATGGCGTATTTAATACAATACTCATCTCTCGTGGAAACTCAACATATTTTGCTGCATTACTCAGGGTAATAGGGCGGGTACTGTGTTGAAATCCACCTCTCAGTCCACCAATAACCAGAGTAAAAACTCCCTAGCATTAGTATTAAACCTATAGAATAGTGGGCTATCCAGGTGCTTTTTATAGTTACCCTGCTGACTTTGCCATACAGCTTTACCATTAGGAAAATCATCACGAAAAACAAAAGAACAATCGGCCAATAATCGACCATCGCATTTAAAAAAATGGCCAGTATGTTACCTTCATTCTCAAACTCTTTCAGTATATGCAAAGTTGTTCTTCGAAGTGAATAAGGGTAGAACATCATATCATAGCAATTCAGCCACAGGATGAAACCATTGGTGACAAAAAACAGATATTTCAACAAGTTTCTGGCCCAGATCTTAAAACGGAGCGGATTGGGAATCGAGAAAAAAAGCAGGTACAATAAGTTCGTATACAGTATTGCAGAAAGATCAAATTTTAAACCACCCCAGAGAATATAGGAGAATTTCCCAAAGGTCATTTGAGGAAAGAGGTCCCTATTATATAAGTAAAAGGCGACCCGGCATACCGTAAACAGGAACATAATTGTCGATAGGCGAATTATCATATTTGATATTACTCCGTCCTTTCCAAAATGATCTAGTATGGCTGGCTTTATTTTTCGAATAAGGGTCCTATTCACTATCTTGATTTTATAAAATTCAGCTATAATTGTTACAGGTCTCCCGGCTTAATTATTAATAGGCAACTAAGGTACAAAAAAGCGCCAATCCTTTGAAGAGGGTTGTAAAAGTTGAGCGTTCAGCCTTTGGCTTCACTGTTGAACAGGCTTCGCCATGTTTAACTCTTCGAGAACTTTGTTAATCGATTGTTAATGTTTCTTATATCCGGCTTTGTGTCGAATAAATTATCTAAATTGTATGTAAGGATCACATCTTGAGTTATATACTTAAACAGGACAGGTTATGAGTTATCCGGTAATCAAAAAAATAATGAATATTTCCTTTATTATATCTTTATTCTTCCTGGTTATAGCTTGTGAGAAAAATGAAAATCCATACCCGAAAGCTGAAGAGCAGGGTATCGACGGGCAGAAGCTCGCTCTTGCATTCTCAAATGCCAGATCAATAGTCGATCTCCAGGGACTGGCGGTAGCGCGGAATAGTATTATCGTTGCAGAAGAGTATTTTAGTGATGCAGGATCGGACCCCGATGTCGAGCTCCATGTAATGTCAGTTACCAAAAGTATATCCTCTACCTTAATAGGAATAGCCATTGAGGAGGGTTATATTGAATCTGTTAATCAGACTCTGTCTGACTTCCTTGGCGAAGAAGTAGATGCTGTAAACCCTGAACTGGGAGCGGTTACCATTCACCAGTTGATGACTATGACAGTAGGGCACGACTGGCATGAACTTGGAGGTGATTCAGAATTCGGTGACTTTGTGAACGCTGCTGACCAGCTGAATTATATTATTAATAAACCTGTGATTAACATACCCGGCACAATATTTAATTACAGCGATGGGGCCGCACACCTGGCTTCTGTAGTAATATCAAAAGCAACGGGTATGAATGCTTCAGCTTTTGCCAACTTATATCTCTTTGGTCCGATGGGCCTGGGGGATAGGAACTGGTATTACGACAACAGGATGTTCTCATATGGAGGAGTGGGTCTATGTATAGGTATTCACGATATGATCAGTATTGGTCAGCTCTACCTGGATAATGGTTACTATAATGGAAGCCAGATCGTTCCGGCCGACTGGGTCAGTACTGTTACCAGTTTTAAGATATCCACAGGTGAAGTAATACCCTTTTTGAGCGATTATGGATATTATTGGTGGATCGGGAACGCCCATAATCATGATTTTATTTGCGCTAATGGCTACGGAGGGCAGTTCATTTTTATAGTCAAAGATCTTAATCTTATTGTCTGCACCAGGTCAAACTATAGAGGTATTACAACAACAAAGGCAGGGGAGAACTGGTACAATATCCTTAATATTATCATTAACCAGGTACTTCCTGCAGTGAGGGATTGAGGTTATTCCCCGCTTTCTCAGAAATAACATCCCCCTTACCCCCTTCGAAGGGGGAACTGCTTACTTCAACCACGCCTCAACTGCTAATGGCTTATTCCTGATCTGGATTTAAAAATATTATCTGAAGGTAGCAGACACAAAAATCATTATACCGGATAAAAGTGTTACCCAGAGACATATGCTGGTGAAGGCGACTGACGGAAGTTTCTTTACAATCCTACTCCCAATCCATGTGCCTGCCATTAATACAGGAAGCAGAATAAGGGCAAAAACTAATATCCTTAATGTTACAATGCCTGACAAAAGGTAGCTGATAAATGCTACTGAAGTAGTTACAAGACTATACCAGGTGAAAGTTAGCCTGAATCTTGTTTTATCAATACCAAGAGATGTAAGAAAAAGAACCATGGGAGGGCCGATAATTGAAAATAAGCCACCAAGAAACCCGCTTGTCAGTCCCGCTCCAATACGTGCACGTAATATATTCCGAATTTTGAACCTGTAACCCGAAAGGAATGCAATTGCAAGAATTATAAGCACTATTGATAAAACTCTCTTTAAAAAGATATCTGAAAACGCAGGAAGAAGCATCGAACCGATTATAATACCAACTACCCCGAATATGGGTATAATAATTTCATCTTTCGAATATTTGAAGTCAAGGTTCTGGCAGATAATTATTACTGAAGTTACCAGATTGAAAATTGTAATTAGCGGAACAAGAAACTTTATAGGCAGGAAGAACGACATCAGTGGCATAGCTATTAATGCCAGTCCAAATCCTGTCGAACCTTTTACCACCGAGGCAACAAAAACAATAAAAAATATCAGAATCAACTGAACAGGTTCCATGGCTTGATTTTAACATAAAGTTATTCTGAAAAATTGAGTTTTAACTTTTGAAAAAGTGAAAATAATGTTAAATTGCTTTAGAAAAAGAATAATAAATTGAATATGACAAAGGAATCATTAATATTAGATAATCTGAACTGGAAAATACTCGAAGAGTTACAGATAAACGCGAGAATATCATACAGTGAGATTGGTCGAAAGATCGGGCTTACAGGACCTGCAGTTGCGGAGAGGGTTCAAAAGCTTGAAAATGCTGGAATAATTAAGGGGTACAAGGCCGATATTGATCTTTACAGGATAGGCTATTCACTGACGGCATTTATAAATGTAAGTATTAATGCAGGCAGTATTCATAACTTTCTCAGGTATCTTAAATCGGTTAAAGAGGTATATGAATGTAGCAGGGTAACCGGTTCAACCAGTATGATATTAAAAGTGGCGATCAGAGAGCCTGTTGATCTTGAGAAACTGGTAAACAATATAATTGAATATGGTAGCCCTGAAACTTCAATTGTCCTTTCTACTCCTATAGAGCATCGTGTATTTAGCAGGTAGGACATAATCCTGGTTTAGGAGTTGAGAAGTTTAGGGGTTTAGCTCGATCAGATCAGAAATTAAAAATAGTTGATCGTCAATCGTAAATAAAGTAGCCCCAACCGGATGGCTGAGGCTAACTTAAGCTTAACCGAATGCTTGGTGTTAAGTCTAATTGGATAACTCCAGATCAATCATAAATTTTATTGCTATTGGACCTTCAAAAACGTCGATGAAAAATGGAAGAGTGCCAGGTACTTCCTGTAATCCAGTAAGATTCATTTCTGCAAAGAACTTTTCACCATCAAAGAATCCTTTATAATTAAGTGTCTGTTTATTAACACCCGGGCCATGTAAGACACATCCTGTATGTTCACTAATTTGAGAAATAACGTCTGTTTTGGGTTCTCCCATTTCAAACCATGTTTCAGGCCATGTGAAAATTAGCCTTCCACTTGGTTGTATTGTCCCCTCAAAAGAAACTTCTCTTATTGGCATCAATGATCCGTCCTCCAAAATAAAAGATTCGATAGTATTTAGAATAAATGTTTTATTACCAGTTAAGATTAGCTCAGCCTCACAGGCAAGAAAGTTAATTGTATAACCATCGGTAATAACTATGCCATCTTTTATTGCAGTGAAGGCGAAGCGTGTAAACCCTTCCATGCTCGCTGTCCCCTCGTTTAATTTAAGACTTTTCAGTTGCATGTTGCTCTGATTAACATTGTAATTCTCAGGATCCATCTCCATTTTGGTACAGGCTGCTGCGACAACAAGCAGCAGGGGAAGAACTATGGTACTTAAACCACAAGATTTCTGATAACGATGTAATAGTTTCATAATGTAAGGTTTATAAGATTCGTATAAACCGAAATTATGATTAATATTTCATCGTGTATTGTAAATATGCGACAACTGTTTATTACATGAAGCTCTTTCTCTACTCTCCCTTAAAAAATAACCTGTTATGATGAGTCGATTTAGAGATACTCTCATTATTATTAATTTGTCCGGGTGTAGTTCCCGTAATCTTTCTTATATCTTTGATAAAATGCGATTGGTCGTAGTACCCGCATAAATAGCTTATTTCTGACAGGTCAGAGAATTTATTGTCATTCAGCAACATTAGCGCCTTATTAATCCTGAATATTTGTAGAATTTCCATTGGGGTCAAACCTATTTCGTCTCTGAATTGTCTTTCCAGGGACCTTCTCATTATGTTGAAGATCTTGCATAATTGTGATACACTAATCATTCCGGAGTTACTCTCCAGATAGCTGAATATGTCGTTAATCAAATGTGATCTGCAGGCAATATGCTTTGATTTTTTTGAAAGATAATTTTCAAATAGTATTTTCATATCATTAACATTGTAGAAAGACTGTAATTGCTCGTGCAGAAAATATATCTCATCTTTAAAGAGAGAATCACCCCCTAATGCATATTTAGTAAAATCGGAAGTTTTTATTCCAAATAGCTGGTAAAAGCCCTGAGGCTTAAATACTACAGCGAATCCCCCACCTCTGTCTGTGCCATACATATGGGTATATCCATTCTGATCTAAGTGTTGTAATCCGACCAAATGGATTCGCGGATTATCAACATCATAATATCCCTTGCAAAAAACATTGACGTGGGTAAAATTGAAATATAATTCAACATCCTTGATTGGAATAGCTTTCAATATTCCTGTTATATCTGATTCAACATATTTATAATAAAGAATATATGGTTTATAAGGGGGTGATGGTTCTGCTATTTGAACTAATATTCCCAAAATATTGTTTTTCAATTCAATTTTTAGGCTTTCTTAGGTTTATTCCAACCTGGTACTGGCGATTAATTCAGATTAGTCTATTCGACCTCACAATTAGTATTTTGTGTTAGGGAGCGTGGTTTATATACAGCAAGTTACGATCTTGTAGAATGCGAGTCAAGAAAAACTTAATGCTAAAGGTTGAGATGGCAGATTTGCTGCCATTGGTTGAGATTGTTGCTTTGCAACAAGTAGTTGAGATGTTTGCCAGAGCAAATAATAGCTTAGAGTGAGACTAAAGACTAACGACAAAGGACGAAAGGATTGAAGAATAAGTTTAGGAGTTGAGAGAAGACGCAAGGTGAACCTATGTCATCTTATAATCTTAAATCATGGATACAAACAATCCCTTCATGGTCTTCTCAACCTTCGCAAGATTATTCTTTGTAAGCCCTTTTATCGCTTTATCCCACTTCTTATTGCTTAGTCCGGTCTATTCTTTGAGAGCATTAAGATCAATGGGTGAGTTGTCTTTCAGAAGGTCAAATACTACCTTCTTCTCATCTGTCATTTCAATATTTTCTTCCTTTTCACTTTTGACTTTTGACTTTCTTGGCTCCCTGCTTCGTCCGCTGAAGCTTTTGCGGAGGCGGGCTCTTCGCTCTTTCGTCTCCTTCCGTTTGCTGTGCCTCCGGCTTAATCTCTTTCATCCCAGGCTGATAAGTGGATCATCAAGACTTAAATTCTTATGAGCCATGGCCAGTAATGGACGCGTTAAAACGTCGTATGGACATGCTTTCTCACAGAATCCTTCACAGTCGAAGCAGGCATCAGGCTTTCCTCCGGGGAGTTTTTTATATTTCTGCATGGCCGATTTTTCTTCAAGCTTTGCAGTAAAATAATAGTTATAACGCAGGATAGTGTTTATTGGCACATTATAAGGACAATAAGATTCACAAACATTGCAGCCTATCCGGCATGTGACATTTGTTATAGCTTTCCTAAGCTCAGTCAAATGAGAGAGGGTTGAAGGTCTTAAAGGCTCATTTGCATATTTAATATGAGATTCCAGTTGGTTGAAATTTTGAAAATCAACCAGAACAGTATTAACATCCTGGTTATCTAAAACAAACTTGGTGGCTACATCACTAAGGTCTTCATCATTGCTTATGAGACCATTTGTTTCAAGATAAGTCTGTGCATCCTTAAAGTGGTTTTTAAATTCTTCATAAGTAGATTTCCATTTTTCAGGAAATTCTTCATTATTAGCGATGGCTTGCTCTTCAAACCCCTTGAACATATTATACATTTTAACCGGATTGGACTTCATCACTGTTGTAGCAATATTTTTCTCTTTCGCAGCCTTTAGCACTTTTTCTCCCTGTTTATAGGAAAGGTAATTATAGACCACCAGTAAGAGGTCAAATCTTCCGTCATCTATAGCACTGAGTAAAATATTCTCCATTGTATCTTCCGGATTTCCAGGAAAATATGAGCCATGACATGCAATACCACAAAATCTTACCCTTCCTTCCTGCTTGAGCTGAGCAAAAGCTTTATGAAATCCCTTATGATTAACCATTTCGCAGGATGTAGCACCCTGTAGCTGGAAACAATCAATATAGTCCACTTTCAGGTTCTCTAAGCTTTTTTTGGCACTTGAAAGAATCTGTTCTTTTGTCCCAAGTGAATCTGCATGAATCTTTGTAGTAATAAATAATTTTTTACGATCAAATTCATGTATTATACTGCCAATGTCCCGTTCACTTGCACCGTAGTTGGGAGCTGTGTCAAAGTAGTTAATACCGGCATTGATTCCTGCTTTCAGTATTGCAGGATTTGTCGGCCTGCCAAATCCTATATTTGACACTTTGAATCCGGTCCGGCCAAGAGTGCGGTAATCATTGATTATCAGTTTATCTGCATCTATATTAGGTTTAGGGAGGAGAAGCTTTTCCCTCCTATTAATCCAGTTCCCAGGAATCCCAGAGAAGAGTTCCTGAGGAATCTTCTGCGATTCAATTTATTTTTGCTCATGCTTCTGGTTTAGTAGTTAATAAACAGCAATGTAGGAGATTCCAGAATACAAGTCAAGAAAATCTTGATTATGAAGAGGTTGAGTAGGGTTGAGCGTCCCTCCCGAGTACCCGGGATCGGGACTGTTGAGTGTTCGGCCATGGGTCTCACTGTTGAGAGTGATCCTTCTTCGCTCTTTGAGCTTCGAAGGACAGAGCTTGAGTCAACCAGATCAAAAATCTGGCATCGTTAATCTGAAATCTTAAATCAAAAAGCCCCTTTCGGGGCTTTGCCTGAGCCTCTCACGGGACTCGAACCCGCGACCTGCTCATTACGAATGAGCTGCTCTGCCAGCTGAGCTAAAGAGGCTTATTATGATTTACGATTGACGATTTATGAAGTTAAAATATAATCTTAAATCAAGGATACAAACAATCCTTCGGCGGTCTTTTCCACCTTAGCGAGATTATTATTTGTAAGTCCTTTTATCGATTTGTCCCACTTCTTATTGCTCAGCCCACTCTGTTCTTTAAGAGCATTCAGATCAATAGGTGAATTATCTTTCAGGATATCCAGAACCACTTTTTCTTCCTCGCTTAGATCAACTCCCTGCTCCCTGCTCCCTGCTCCATGCTCTTCTCCCTTTCTCCCGTTCTCCTCTTCTCCCTTTCTCCCACTCTCCGGTCTCATCTGCGGAAAGAAAAGTACATCCTGAATTGACTGCTGGTTGGTCATAAACATAGTAAGCCTGTCCATTCCCATCCCCATACCTGAAGTAGGAGGCATACCATACTCGAGGGCTCTTACAAAATCCATATCAATAAACATTGCCTCATCGTCTCCTTTTTCAGAAAGCTTTAGCTGGTCATGGAATCTTTCAAGCTGGTCTATCGGATCGTTAAGCTCGGAGTAGGCATTGCATAATTCCCTGCCATTTACCATAAGTTCGAATCTCTCGGTAAGACCTTCAATCGACCTGTGCTTTTTTGTAAGCGGAGACATTTCTATCGGGTAATCTATAATAAAGGTTGGCTGAATAAAGTTTGTCTCACATTTCTCACCAAATATCTCGTCTATCAATTTACCCTTACCCATTGAAGGATCTGTTTCTATTCCCATATCCTTGCAGGCTTTAAGCAGCTCTTCTTCACTCTTGCCAGTGATATCAAAACCGGTATATTCCTTAATGGCATCGGTCATTGATATTCTTTTGAAGGGTCTCTTATAATTTATCACAACATCTCCAAAGGGTACTTCTGTTTTACCGTGAAGATCCAGGGCGACCTTTTCGATCATCTCCTCGGTAAAGTCCATCATCCAGTTATAATCCTTATATGCAACATATATTTCCATCACTGTAAACTCAGGATTATGGCTTCTGTCCATTCCCTCGTTTCGGAAGTCTTTTGAAAATTCATAAACACCCTCATAGCCACCGACAATAAGTCTTTTCAGATAAAGTTCATCAGCAATTCTAAGGTATAGTGGTATGTCGAGAGCATTATGATGGGTTTTAAAAGGACGTGCTGCTGCGCCACCTGGTATTGGTTGCAGTATGGGTGTCTCAACCTCGAGGTAACCTTTTGAATTAAAAAGCTCCCTCATAGACTGGAATATCTGTGTCCTCTTTCGGAATACTTCCCTGGTTTCGGGGTTTATTGCCAGGTCGACATATCTCTGGCGAAATTTCATTTCAGGGTCTGTTACAGCATCAAAAGTTGTCCCGTCTTTTTCTTTAACTGCAGGAAGAGGTTTAATTGACTTGCTAAGCACCACAAGCTCTTTAACATGTACAGTAATCTCTCCCATCTGGGTTCTGAATACAAAGCCTTTAACTCCTATGAAATCTCCTCTGTCGAGCAGTTTTTTAAATACAATGTTATATAGAGTTTTATCTTCACCGGGGCATATTTCGTCTCTGTTAATATATAACTGAATCCTTCCTTTCGAATCCTGTATTTCGGCAAAGGATGCTTTCCCCATAATTCTCCTGGTCATTATCCTTCCGGCAACAACTACATCCCTTAAATTGTCTTTATCATCAAATTTAGATAGTATCTCATCTGAGAAGATATTTGTCTTAAATTCTGCAGCAGGATAGGGATCTATCCCCAATTTTTTTAACTCTTCAAGTGAGTTCCGCCTTAGCTGTTCCTGTTCGCTTAGTTGCATAGATTCAAATAATTTCTGCAAAAATACTGAAAAAAGGCTTGAAAAAGTTGAAAAAGTTTAAAAGGTTTTAAATGGCATGGACGCTATGCCTGAGTCTATTATTAGAATATGATGTTTTTCAATTCTTCCAGCTGCTTGTCAGTTAATCCTTCGGGTTCAAGACCCGCATTTTTGCACAGGAAAAATATCCTTGCAGACTTTGCCAGTATATCTATAACATCAAATGTTTCAATAATATCCTTGCCTATGGCAAATATTCCGTGTTTCTCCCAGATTGCCACGTCATGTTTTTCCAGGGCCTCCAGGGTTTTATCTGCAATAAGGTCTGTTCCGGGAGCAAGGTATGTTACAAGGCCAATTCCTTTAGGTACAAATACCATTGTTTCGGGATGCATACCCCATAGTAGTTTGTTTAATCTTTCCTCATCGCAGTATTCCTTCACCTGGGTTAAAGCTATCAGTTCGCTGGCATGAGTGTGTGTAACTACTTTTTCACCCGAACCTCTCTGTTTAATCATTCTGTGGATTTTGAGATGAGTTGGCAACTCTGAGGTTGGTAAAACCTGTCTGTCGTTCTCCTGTGAGGAGATTATCCTGTAGGCTGTCCCGTTTTCATCAATATAGATTAGTAGAATATTTTTCTCAGGCCTTTTTGCAAGCTCTCTCATTCTTCCCCCTGTTCCTGTTACAAGAAAGCAGCTCTTCTTTAGCTCAATATAATTGCCCTGAAGTTCATATTGTGGATACTCTTCAGGGTTGATAGTATTGTTGCTAGAAATATATTCAGTAATATTTACACTTATGTTACCGGCATTTCTTTCTGCCCAGCCTCTTTCCCAGAGCATGCCTGCTACTTCCGAGATATCCTTAACAATTTGTTTTATCTTCCTGTCTGATTTAAGTATATCCTTCATTAAGGCAAAGGTAACCAAGGTGAACATATATTACAATAACCGGGTGACGGTATCTGCTGCTTATGTTTGAACAAAAGCATATATTTGATGTCTTAAAGATAGAAGTATATAGATAATTAAATATATTATAATAATGGATATTGAAGTATTCTTTGAAGATGGGATGAAGGTAAACGCCAGGATTGGTAATCACATAATAAAAACAGATCAGAGAGCTGATGGGGGAGGTGAAGATACGGCTCCTGAGCCATTTGATTACTTTCTAAGCTCACTTGCAACATGTGCTGGTATTTATGTTAAGGTTTTCTGCAGCAAACGAGGAATTGACCCATCAGAAATTAAGCTAATCCAGAAGCATATAAGGGATGATGTTACTCATAAAATAAGTGCAATAAATCTTGAGATTATTGTTCCGGAAGATTTTCCTGCAAAATACAAAACCGCTGTAGTATCAGCCGCAAATCAGTGTACAGTTAAGAGGCTTATTGCAGACCCTCCCCCAATAAATGTAAACGTCTCAACTATCAGTTAGAGGGATAATAGATTCTCCTTGACGCTGCTTATATTTCAATCTATCTTGTTCATGTAACCATATATTTTAATTACATTTGTGTAATTAAAAATCAGACAGCATGACGGATAGTAAGAACTTGAATAACAAGCGATTACCTCCATGGTTAAAAATGCAGAGGGCAAGCGGAGAGAACTATACAATGGTAAAAAGAGTGGTTCAGACAAACCACCTTCATACCATATGTACAAGTGGTAATTGTCCGAATATTGGGGAGTGCTGGAATGCCGGTACAGCAACGTTTATGATCCTTGGAGACATCTGCACACGTTCGTGTAAGTTTTGTGGTACAAAAACGGGTAAACCCTTACCTCCTGATCCGCTTGAGCCTGTCAGGTTAGCCGAATCAATAAGAAAAATGGGATTGAAGCATTGTGTTATTACATCGGTCGACAGGGATGATCTGCCCGATGGAGGAGCTTCAATCTGGGCTGAAACGATAATAAGAATCAGGGAAGTGAACCCGGGGATTACTATTGAGACATTAATACCGGACTTTGATGGAAATACGGAATCGATTCAGAAAGTTATTGATGCAGGTCCGGAAGTTATTTCTCATAATCTTGAAACGGTAGAAAGATTAACTCCTCAGATCAGATCCAGGGCAAAATATTCGAGGAGCCTCTCGGTTATAGAATATATAGGCAGGGCAGGTATTACTTCAAAATCGGGTATTATGCTTGGGCTTGGAGAAACAGAGCAGGAAATATATAATACAATGGATGATCTGCGAAAAGCAGACTGTAAAGTTTTTACGTTAGGGCAGTACCTGCGACCAAGTTTTGAGCATATGGAGGTTGTGGAATATGTTGAACCGGAGAAATTTGAGGAGTACAGGAAGGCGGGCCTTAAGAAGGGTTTTAAATATGTTGAGAGCAGCCCGCTGGTAAGATCATCCTACCATGCTGAGAAGCATGCGGGGAACCAGAATAATTAAATCAAAAGTTTAGCTGAAGTGAATTACAGGGCAATATTTGAAGATCTTGGACTAAAAGATTATAAGGAGACATGGGACTACCAGGAATATTTCTTCGATAAAATTGTAAAACAAAAAGCAACTAAGAATATTGGGGAAGCAATTACAGATCATGATCTTGAAAACAGGTTAATATTTGTTGAACACCCTCATGTGTATACCCTGGGTAAAAGTGGTTCAGAGAATAATATGTTACTCGACTATATACAATTACAGGCCAAGGATGCAAGTTTCTATAAAATAGACAGGGGAGGAGATATTACCTACCATGGCCCGGGGCAGATTGTTGGTTATCCTATTTTTGACCTTGAGCCCCTGGGGTTAAGATTAAAAGAGTATATTTATAAACTGGAGGAGTCGATTATAATGACCCTCAAGGAATTTGGGGTTGAAGGTGATCGTCTCGATGGAGCCACCGGGGTTTGGCTTGATAAGGATAGTGAAGGTAAGACCAGGAAAATATGTGCAATCGGAGTTAGGGCAAGCAGATATGTTACCATGCACGGTTTCGCTTTTAATGTAAACACCAATCTTGAGTATTTTAATTATATCAATCCCTGTGGCTTTACAGATAAGGGTGTTACCTCTCTTCAAAAAGAACTTGGAGAGGAACAGGACTTTGGTGAGGTAAAAGAAAAATTAAGAAAGAACCTCTTTGAGGTTTTTAATATTGAATTGATCGAGGTCTAGTATTAGAATGGAAAAAAACTGGGTAATCAAGGAAAGAGGCGATTCTGTTGTGATAAAGCAACTGATGAAAGCACTGGATGTTTCAGATCCTCTGGCTAATCTTATGGCCCAGCGCAATATTAGCTCATTTGATGAGGCTAAATCTTTCTTCAGGCCAACCTTTGATCTGCTACATGATCCATTCCTGATGAAAGGAATGAATATTGCAGTAGACAGAATCTCATCGGCTATAGATAAGAATGAGAAGATTTTGATTTACGGTGATTATGATGTGGATGGAACAACATCTGTTGCCCTTCTTTATTCCTTTCTTCAGAATTTCTACACAAATATCGATTACTATATCCCTAACAGGAGTAAGGAAGGTTATGGTGTATCAAAAATGGGGCTTGATTATGCCAGGGAAACAAATTGTAAATTAATTATTACAATAGACTGTGGCATAAAGGCTGTTGAGAAGGTGAAGTATGCATCCAGCCTGGGACTGGATGTTATTATTTGCGATCATCACCTGCCTGGAGATGAGATCCCTGAAGCCATTGCAGTTCTTGACCCAAAGCAGCCAGGTTGTAGCTATCCATATAAGGAACTATCGGGATGCGGCGTAGGTTTTAAATTTATTCATGCCTATTCAATTGTTAATAAAATTCCCTTTGAGGAGCTTATTCCCTACCTGGATCTTGTTGCAGTAAGCATTGCATCTGATATTGTTCCTCTGACTGGAGAGAACAGGGTTATGGCTTATTATGGGCTTAAGCAACTGAACGAAAATCCAAGGCTTGGCATAAGAGAAATAATTAAGAGTTCAGACCTGAAAAGAGATATAACAATTGAGGATGTCGTCTTCAAAATAGGACCAAGAATAAATGCGGCCGGGAGGATGGAGTCGGGTACCAGGGCTGTTGAACTCCTGGTTTCAACCGATAACAGGCTTGCCTCTGAAATAAGCAGTGATATAGATAATTTTAACACCGATAGAAGATCAGTCGACAGGAGTATTACAACAGAGGCACTAAGGATGATCTCATCCGATCCCAGGATGGCAAACGCAAATTCAACAGTCCTCTATAACCCAACATGGCATAAGGGTGTTATTGGAATTGTAGCTTCAAGATTGATAGAGACACATTACAGGCCCACGGTTATACTTACTGAATCAAATGGTTTTGCTACAGGCTCAGCAAGATCAGTTATTGGTTATGACCTTTACCAGGCAATAGAATCATGCAGCAGCCTGCTTGAAAGCTTTGGAGGACATATGTTTGCTGCCGGACTTACAATGAAGAAGGAAAATATTCCCGAATTTATTGAGAAATTTGAAGAATATGTTTCGTCAACAATATCAGAAGAGCAAAGGATGCCACGGGTTGATATTGATATGGAACTGAAATTTTCAGACATCGATACTAAATTCTTTAATGTCCTGCAACAATTTCAACCATTCGGACCTTATAACATGGCTCCTGTTTTTGTTACAAGGAGGGTTTATGATACCGGGTCGGGAAGAGTTGTTGGTTCAAGTGGAGAGCACTTAAAGCTGGATCTGTGCAGTGAGGATACGGGTACCGGCAGCATCTCTGGCATCGCATTCGGGCAGGGCAACAAGGGTGCCTTTATTGCAAGCGGACAACCTATAGACATAGCCTATACAGTAGAAATGAATGAGTATAAGAAAAACAAGAATCTACAGCTCAATATTAAAGACATAATGATTTCTACTCACGAAACCTGATCCTTACCTGGATCCGGTACTCATTAAATGTGCTTTTTTCTTTTTCGTGCTCAAAATCGCTAATCCCATATTTGAATCTAATTGAGATAAACTTATCAGGGTGGTAGTCAAGTACAATATAGCCACGGGTCCCCTTGCCCAAAAACACAGGAGTTGAGGGGTGATAGAGCAAGTCATCTTCCCATGCATAAATCCTTGTATCAAAGCTCTCTATGCAGTAGGAATATAACCTGGAAATAATTGAAAGAGGGCAGCCCTCCATATCCAGTCTTGCTCCCTGGTAGGCAAGGTAACCCTTTTTACCTGAGTATGGGGCTGAGCTTATCTCAAACCTGGCACTTAATTTCAATGGGCCAATGGGCCTGAGATCAATATGAAGCCGGGATGAATTTACATATATCTGCCTGCTCTGTTCAATACCTCTTTCAATGCTAATATCCTCCAGGTATTTCCTGTGCTTATAAGAGTATTTAAGGAGCATTAGATCGAATGGTTCCCAGGTTATTTCTGTCATATAACGGGTCGACTCTGGGAATGCAGCACTTCTGTAACCATACCAGAGATCTTTATGATTTACTATCCCTGAAGAAAGATTAAGCTTTGGCGCCAGATCGATTTCAATATTTGCGAGGATGCTTTTTCTGAAATTATTAACAGTCTCTTTACCAAAAATATGACCATGAAATGAGTTATATCTTAATGAGGTGTATGCATAAAGAATATTAAGCTTTACCCTGTCTGCAGGAATTAGCCTTATACCCTGTAGTAAGGCAATTTTACCACTGTTTGTGACGGCAGTTTCACCGTAGATATAGAGCTTGTTAAGAGAGGCAGCATGGTCTATTGCCATAACCAGGTTACTCCTTCCCTTAAAATCCATATATGATGAGGTAATGTCTAATGGTGCTATACTATCAGAAAAACAGGTTCCGGTAAGAGACCATCCAAGGTTAAGGAGATTAAAATTTCGATTTATATTGATGCCAGCCGAATATTCGGTTAAAACATCTTTCTTGGAATTACTCAATTCGGTGTTGTGAATCCCGGAGTCATAGAGTGACCGAAACAGGGTGGCCGAATCAGGAAGGATTTCCAGATTAGCATCGATCTTATTTGATGAGAGGTAAATATTGATATTTGTTTTTCTGATGCCTGAAGATATTGCGAGACCCCTGAAAAAGTTGTTTTCATCGCTTGACGAATAGGGAAGGATCCGGCTTGATCCCCTTACCAGGTTTGGGTTTACCGGCGATATTCCCGGAGAATAACCATGCCATACTGTGAGTCCCTGGCCAAATCTCACCCTGTAGTCTCCGATTATAAACTGTGTCTTTGATGTTCTTGCAGAAAGCTGTAGATAGGCTGAAACGAATTCAGGTTTAAAGTTATCAGTAAAAAGTCTCTCTCCCTGGTCCTTATCCAGGGTGCATCCCACTGAAGCAGTACCGGCTTTTTGTATCAGGCGCGTTGAGAATTTAAGGGCCGATCCGGGGTATCTTTCAGATTCTCTGTCACTGTATATTAATTCACCTGTAATCCGGGTATAGGTGCTGCTGTTACGACTATAATTTTTTTCACTAATTACAATGTAATTTGAGCACAGCCGGGCAAGATCCAGATCGAATCCCTGGATATAAGCAAGTTCAAACTTTGATTTGAATGGACCATTCGACCTGATATGGTTAATAATTTCTTTGATCTGGAAGGGACTCAGGAAGAACAGACGGCCCAATTCATTTTCTGAAGCATTATTTATATCAACAGGATTAAAGTTAAGTGATGCTATTTCTTCTGAAAAGTCTGCAGCTTCATATTCTTCAAAACCTATCTCAACAAGGTATTCGAGATACTCTTCGAGGCTCTTGCTTACTCTTTCCTGCTGGGCAAATGAAAGGGAGTTCATTGTGACCAGCATCAGGGTCACTATGAAATCCCGGATCTTCATTCCTTATCTGATAAATATTACAATTGAGAGTGAAGGTGTTAGTCCGAGATTTTCATGAGTGATAAAGCCAATATTTCCCTGGAAGACATTTCCGGAATATCCGAATCCAAAACTAATACCCGAAGGATCGGTCATAAGTCCTCCTCTGAGGTAGAAGTTTTCATATGCCTTCATCTCCATGCCAAATCTTATATTCGTATGGCCCGTATTTGAAGATTCAAGATCGATAGCCGTAAAAAAAGTTTCAGAAAACAGATATCCCACGCCAAGAGTAAACACGGTGGGCATATCCAGTTTTCTTATCGAATTTGGCAGAGGGTTAAAAGAATGCAGACCAATTGACAGTCCCCGGATGGGCTTAATTAGAGCTCCGATCTCACATGTTAACTCATTTGTGTTTTCGTAATCCAGGGCGCGCCTGGTTGAGAACAGATCGGCCTGAACGCCAATGGATAGTATCTTTCCGATTTTCATTCCATAAGCAAGCCCTGCAGAGTGTCTGCTGTAATCAGTATATCCATAATATGAGTATACTGCTCCCAGAGACCCGTGTCCTGATGGCAGGATAAATCCAAATGTTTTATTACTCAACTCAGATAATCCAAACCTGTTGTCCTGGTTAACACCAAGTGACAGTTTCTGCATATATGCCAGCGATGCCTGGTTATGAAATGAAGTCCAGAAGCCTGTTGTTGAAGTTGTTGCATATGCCAGCCCGACCTCCCTGGCACCTGCACTCAATCTGTAAGGGTTCTGAGAGTGAACAGCAACACTCATCAGAGCCATAAAAGTTGATATCATAAGTTTCTGCAGCGAGTTTTGATTAAGCATTTTTACATAAGTAATCAAAACTCAAGATACGAAAAACAGAGGATATAAAGATCGTAAGATTTAAGATTTTTAATCTTAGTTGGTCTTATGCTTATACTTCACCGATTTCAGTTCCTGGTTGGCTTTAACGATTTTATTCTTTAGACCTGCTTTATATTCAGCAACTGCCCTGGCAATATTATCATCCGACCCGGCAATGATCTGGGCAGCCAGTATTCCAGCATTCAGGGCTCCATTAATACCAACCGTGGCTACAGGTATTCCCGGAGGCATCTGTACTATTGCCAGAAGGGCATCGAGTCCTTCGAGTGAGGCCTTTATGGGCACACCAATAACAGGAAGAGTGGTCATAGAAGCTATTACTCCAGGGAGATGAGCAGCCATACCGGCAGCAGCAATAATTACTTCAATTCCCCTGCCTGCAGCTTCTTTAGCAAACTTTTCAACTTCCTCTGGTGTTCTATGAGCTGAAAGTGCATTTATCTCAAAGTGTATTCCAAAATCATCGAGAATACCAGCAGCTTTCTCCATCACAGGGAGATCAGATGTGCTGCCCATAATAATGCTTACTCTGGGATTCATACTTAACTGTTTTTAAAATAGAAAGGTTACCCTACAAAAATACGGTATATATTTTATATTTTCGCATAAATTATTTAGCAGAACAAACAGAGCAGGATGGATTTAATAAAAGTACTCGACAAGACCTTTAAGCCTTTTATTAGCAGCAAGGAAATTGCAGCTAGAATAGAAGAATTAAGTAAGCAGATTACAGATGATCTAAAGGGAGAGGACATTCTGTTTATTGGTATATTAAATGGCACATTTATGTTTGTGTCTGATCTTTTCAGGCGTATCGACCTGGATGCGCAAATTTCATTTCTTAAACTTTCTTCATATGAGGGGATGGAATCTTCAGGCAGTATCAGGCGCCTGATTGGTTTAAATGAGGACCTTAGCGGTAAGACAGTAGTTGTTATTGAAGATATCATTGATACAGGCAAAACCTTGCAGGGAATTGTTTCCGATCTTGCCAATAAGGGTGCAAAATCGATTAAAGTGGCCACACTTTTATTAAAACCCGACGCATACGACGGAGAATACAAGATAGATTATATTGGTTTTGAGATTCCCAATGACTTTGTGGTTGGTTATGGACTCGATTATGATGGCTTTGGGCGTAATCTTGATTCTGTTTACACACTGGCGGAATAACTATATTTTTATAGAACTGAAGAATTGACAAACATGGTAAATTTTCTAATTTTTGGTCCTCCCGGATCGGGCAAAGGCACACAATCTGAAAAGCTCTCAGAAAAGTACAAATTGATCCATCTTTCAACGGGTGATATGCTGAGGGAAGAAACATCATCCGGAAGCACACTTGGGAAACGGGTTGAGGCAATAATGAAGGAAGGTGAACTTGTCCCGGATGAGATTGTTATTGAAATGATAGCAAACAGGATTGATAATAACCCTGGTGCAACAGGCTTTCTCTTTGATGGTTTCCCAAGAACATGCGACCAGGCTCTTGCCCTGGATAGTATGCTTTCTGAAAAGGGAACAGAAATTACCACCATGCTGATTCTCGAGGTTGAACACGACGAGCTGGTGAAAAGACTGCTTACAAGAGCTAAGTTATCGGGTAGATCTGACGACGGAGATATAGCGGTTATTGAAAACAGGATTGAAGTATATAAGCAAAAAACAGAACCGGTTGCCAGGTATTATGCTGAAAAATCAAAGCTGGATTCGGTATACGGCATGGGCGAGATTGAAGATATCTTTACCCGCCTATCTGAAGTAGTAAATATTTATATATAATATATTATGTCAGGCTCAAACTTCGTAGACTATGTAAAGATATTTTGCAGATCAGGTAAAGGGGGAGCCGGATCTTCACATCTGCGAAGGGAAAAGTATATTCCGAAGGGAGGACCTGATGGAGGAGATGGTGGCAGGGGTGGTCATATTATACTGAAGGGCAATAAACAGATGTGGACACTTCTTCATCTGAAGTACAAAAAACATATTTTTGCCGGTCATGGAGGGTCAGGGTCCGGATCAATGAAGACAGGTGCTGATGGAGATGATATATATATTGAAGTTCCGCTTGGAACTGTAGCAAAGGATGCCGAATCGGGGGAAATGTTTTTTGAAATAACCGAGGATGGCCAGGAAAAAAAGCTGGTTGAAGGAGGAAGAGGAGGCCTGGGTAATGTCCATTTCAAATCATCAACCAACCAGACGCCAAGATATTCACAGCCGGGAGAAGAGTCTACTGAAGGCTGGTATATTCTTGAATTAAAGGTCCTGGCAGATGTCGGACTGGTAGGCTTTCCAAATGCAGGTAAATCAACTCTCCTAAGTGTTATTTCGGCAGCAAAGCCAAAGATAGCCAACTATCCTTTTACCACCCTTACGCCCAACCTGGGCATAGTGGCCTATCACGATAATCTTTCATTTATAATGGCCGATATCCCCGGAATAATAGAAGGTGCTCATGAAGGGAAAGGCCTGGGTTACAGATTTCTGAGACATATAGAAAGAAATTCTATACTCTTATTTATGGTGCCTGCAGACAGCCAGAATATTATGAATGAATATGATATACTTCTAAATGAACTAAAGCAGTATAACCCGGAGCTTCTGGATAAGAAAAGAATCCTTGCAATCACAAAATCCGATCTTCTTGACGACGAATTAATGGATGAGGTCAGGAATGAGATCAATGTTACCCCATATATTTTTATTTCATCTGTGTCGAACTTTGGGCTCGACCGTCTGAAAGATATGATATGGCGTACCATGAATGAGTAAAAAATATCGTTATGCTGGAACGTGTTGATACTTCTCTCTTTCTGTTTCTTAATTCCTTGCATTCTCCTTTCTGGGATGAAATAATGTGGCTGGTAAGCGGCAAACTCACATGGATACCACTTTATCTGGCGATGATAATTATTGTAGTTTATTACCAGAAAAACAGGGCTATTTTCATTATCCCCTTACTAATACTTACTGTGGTATTAACCGACCAGGTTTCGGTACATTGCTTTAAGGAAGTTTTTCAGAGACTCAGACCATGCCATGATGCTTCACTGGAAGGACTTGTCCATATTGTAAGGGGCAAGTGTGGCGGTATATATGGTTTTGTTTCCTCTCATGCAGCCAATACCTTCGGAATAGCTATTCTTTCACTATTAATTCTGAAGCGTCGGTGGTATACAATTATGATACTTACCTGGGCAGTCATAGTTTCATATAGCAGGATCTACCTTGGAGTGCATTATCCGGGTGATATCCTTGGAGGAGCCTTACTTGGAATGCTTATAGGATATGCTCTTTATTATTTTTACCTGCTGCTTCAAAAGAAATACATGGCAGGTAGTACCTTCTATAAATACAGGGAGTAAGATGCTGGTAATAGATACTAAATTAAAAGATCCTTTTTTTAACCTGGCATGTGAGGAGTATCTTTTTAGAAATTTCACAGAGGAGATAATCTTTATCTATATTAACGCTCCTTCAATTATTATTGGCAAACATCAGAATGCTTTTGAAGAAGTTAACCTGAGATATGTAAAAGAGAATGATTTACCTGTTATCAGGCGTATATCGGGTGGCGGAAGTGTGTATCATGATGAGGGTAATATTAATTTCACATTTATCAGAAACAGGGAAGAAGGGAAACAGGTGAGTTTTATAGAACATACCAGGCCAATAATAAGTTTTTTTGAGCAACAGGGCTTATCTCCCTGCGTAGGAGGAAAGAATGAGATACGTGAGGATGGTCTCAAATTTTCTGGTAATGCTGAGCATGTTTTTAAGAACAGGGTGCTGCACCACGGGACAATCTTATTTTCTTCTGAATTAAATAGTCTCAGAGATGCCTTAAAAACAGGAACTGGAAAATATATAAGCAGATCAGTCCAGTCGAACAGAACAGGTGTGGGCAACCTATCAGAAAAACTTAAGAATTTCAAAAATCCAGAAGAATTGAAGATTAAGCTGGAAAAGCATTTAATAGGTGTATTTGGTGATGTAAAGAGATATACCTTATCGTCGAATGATATTGAATTGATTCAGGAACTAATTGATAATAAATATTCGACCGAGGATTGGAATTTTGGATACGGTCCGGATTATAAATTCAGAAATTACTTTCAGCACGATAATGCTAATATTTCAATCAGGCTTGAGGTTAGGGGAGGTGTAATTTCTGAGTGTAGTATTGAAGGCCAAACAGATTGGGAGAAAACAGCAGGAAAATTAATAGGTAAGAAACATTTACTGTCTGAAGTTTCTGGGATAATCTCGGTAACCCATCCTGGTATCTCTGAAGATATTATTTATAGATTTTTTTATTGATGATGGCATCTATTACTAATAGCAGGATACTTAAGAAAATGGGATACCTGGCCGACCAGGAAGGTATTATAAGAAGATACTTAAGAGAACAGGGCGGATGGGACAGTCATCTTTTAAGATGCAGGGAGTATATTTTAGAGAGGGTTAAGAAGCTGTCGCTGCCTGATGTAACAATCCTGGGAAGCGGATGGCTGCTTGATGTTCCGCTTGAAGAACTTTCAGATCTTTGCTCAAGTATTACACTTATTGATATTAACCATCCTCCTCAGATAAAAAGAAAGGTAAAGCAATATAGTAATGTAAGACTTCTTAAGGATGATATTACCGGAGGTTTAATAGATAAGGTATGGCAACTGTCCAGGAGGAAAATTGACTCCCTCGACCCGATAGAAATACCGGTTTATAAGTTTGATTTCAATCCCGGACTTATTATTTCGCTTAACCTGCTTACACAGACAGATACACTCTTAAATGATTTCTTAATTAAGAAGACTAATATTAACATCGAAGAGCATAGAAGATTCAGGAAAAGGGTGCAGGCATCTCATATCGCTTTATTGAATCTCTACCCACATCTCCTGATAACAGATTTTGAAGAAGAAATAATAGATATTGAGAAGGATTCAGTAATTGAAACGAACCAGCTTATTTTTTGTGAGATACCTGCAGGTAATAACAGACAGGAGTGGTCGTGGATTTTTGATAGTACCGGAGAATATTATATGCGCAGGAGGGTGTCTTTTAAAGTTATGGCAATAGATAATTCTGAGAAATGAAAAAAGAAGATTTATTGAAGTTTTACCAGTCCAGAATAGAGGAGTACAAGAAACTTCTGGCCGGTGATAAAAAAATCATTTCGTGGCTTTCACTGTTCAGGCTTCTTGTATTTGTTGGAGGTGCAGCATTAACTGTGGTGCTTTCCAAAGTGAGTATCCTGGCCGGAACACTATCGTTGGTTTTTTCAATAGGGCTCTTCGGCGTGCTCCTGAAATTGTATGCAGACAGGCTTTGGATGAAAAGGTATCATTCCAATATGCTTGAAGTAAATACCGGTGAAGTAAAAAGCATAAATGAGGACTACCTTGATTTTGGAAGCGGTTCAGGATATTCAGATCCATCTCATGATTTTTCACACGATATTGATATGTTCGGTCCGGGTTCAGTTTTTCAATCTGTCAACCGTTGTTGTACAGAGAGGGGCGAAGAAATGCTGGCATCGTGGATGCTGAATCCCTTCAAACTAAGCGGCAGGCTTTATGAGCGCAGCGAAGCAATAAGGGAATTATCTGAGAAAACTGACTGGCGGCAAAAGTTTTCTTCCCTGGGCATGATGAACCTTACTTCTGCTAAAGAGACAGAAAGTTTTATAGATTGGATGAAGGAGAAGCCTCGCTTTAGTGAAAATCGTTTATATAAAACTCTTATTATCTTATTGCCCGTATTAACAATTCTGTTATTTGTTTTCTGGGCCATATCACTTATTAGCATTATCTGGTTCATTTTCTTGTTCCTTGCAAATCTATCCCTGGTTAGCTTGAATCTTGTTCATTTAAACCGCATCCATGCAAAGGTTTCAAAGAAAAGCTCATATCTGTCGGTAGTAAGTCTTTTGATAGAACATATTATTAATGAAGACTTTGAGGCAGTCTACCTGAAAGAACAGCATGCCGGACTTGAAGCAGGAAGAAGCACGGCAGTTGATATTGTTAAAAGACTTTCACGTATCCTAAATTACTTTGACTCCAGGCTTAATATGATAATGGGAGTATTGCTGAATGGTTTTTTATTATGGGACTATCAATGCGTAATCAGAATTGAGCAATGGAAGAAAAACATGGCGCAGATGGTTCCCGTGTGGTTTGATGTAATTGCAGGGATGGATGCCATAAACAGCCTGGCCTACCATGCAAATAATAATCCCGACTTTGTATACGCTGAGATATCTGACGGGACATGCTTCCTGGACGCAGAAAAATTGGGACATCATATTATACCATCCTCCAAGAGGATCACAAACGATTATTTCGTACCGGGAGAGGGAGCAATTAATATAATAACAGGAGCTAATATGGCAGGTAAAAGTACCTTCCTTAGAACAGTAACTGTTAATATGGTACTTGCAATGGTAGGGGCACCTGTGTGTGCAGGTAAGTTTGTTTTTACCCCGATTGATATTTTTACCAGTATGAGGACAAGCGATTCGCTCACAGAGGAGGAATCTTATTTCTTTGCCGAACTTAAAAGGCTGAGGAGGCTGATAGAGAGATTGAATAGTGAATCAAGGCCTTTCTTTGTCCTTGACGAAATATTGAAAGGAACAAATTCGAAAGATAAGAGCGAGGGCTCCAGGGCATTTCTTGAAAAAGTAATCTCACTGGGAGGAACCGGACTTATTGCCACACACGATATTTCACTTGGCTTACTCGAAAAAGAATTTCCGGAAAAAGTTTCAAATAATTGCTTCGAAATAGAGATTGATAAGGGAGAGGTTAAGTTTGATTTCATTCTGAGGCAAGGTATTACCTCAAAAATGAATGCTGCACTTCTTATGAAACAACAGGGCATTATATAAGAAGTGACTGGAGCGAGACAGGGTAGAAACTCCAAACTTCAGGTACTTCTTAAAAACCTTTTTGCAATTGTTGAAAAATCGCTGTAAAACCAGCCTCTCTTTTCATTATATTTGCGCAAAATCCGATAATATGACTGGAACATATTCAGAAGAGAACATTAAGACTCTTGAGTGGAGGGAACATATCAGGCTGAGGCCGGGTATGTATATCGGTAAGCTTGGAGACGGCTCGTCGCACGACGATGGAATTTATGTGCTCATTAAAGAAGTCATGGATAACTCAATTGATGAGTTCATGATGGGCAATGGTAGGAAAATTGATATAACAATCTCAGAACGGGAGGTTATTGTAAGAGACTTTGGAAGAGGCATCCCACTCGGGAAGGTTCTGGATGTGGTATCCAAAATGAACACAGGTGCAAAATATGATTCCAAGGCCTTTAAGAAATCTGTTGGTTTAAACGGGGTTGGAATAAAGGCTGTTAACGCCCTGTCAAAATCTTTTATAGTAAAGTCGATAAGGGAGGGTAAGCTTAAAGAAGTATCTTTTGAAAGAGGTTTACTAATTGAAGATTCTAAACTGAAGGACACTGATGAGACCGATGGTGTAATAATAAGTTTCTTGCCTGATAAGGAGATGTTTGGAAATTTCCACTACATATCAGAGTATGTGGAATCGATGATGAAGAACTATGTCTACCTGAATGCCGGACTGGTTATTAACTTCAACGGCGAGAAGTTCCTTTCGAAGAATGGCCTGCTCGACCTGCTGACAGATAATATGAATAAGGAAGCCCATTATCCTATTGTTCATCTGAAGGGCGAGGATATTGAGATTGCCTTTACTCATGGTACAGGTTATGGAGAGGATTATTATAGTTTTGTTAACGGACAAAACACCACCCAGGGAGGAACACACCTTTCTGCATATAGAGAGGCCTTTGTAAGAACAATAAGGGACTTCTTCAAGAAGGATTTTGATCCTTCTGATGTCAGGACTTCTATAATTTCGGCTTTGAGTGTGAAAATAGAAGAACCGGTTTTTGAGTCACAAACAAAAACAAAACTGGGCTCAAGGGATATGTCTCCCGGTGGACCAACGGTGAGAAATTATATAAGTGAATTTGTCAAGAAGAGCGTCGATGATTATCTGCATAAGAACCCTGACACAGCTCATGCAATACTGAAGAAAATAATTGATTCGGAAAAAGAGAGGAAGGCTATCTCAGGTATTAAAAAACTTGCAAGGGAGAGATCAAAGAAGGCTAATCTTCATAATAAGAAATTGCGCGATTGTAGAATCCACTATGATAGCAACCACGACAGGAGACTTAATTCTACGATATTTATTACAGAGGGAGATTCAGCCAGTGGATCAATAACCAAATCAAGAGATGTGGAAACACAGGCTGTTTTCAGCCTGCGGGGCAAACCGCTTAATTCCTTTGGCCTGACAAAGAAGATTGTTTACGAAAACGAAGAATTTAACCTGCTACAGGCAGCTTTGAATATCGAAGACGGCCTGGAACACCTGAGGTATAATAATGTAGTTATAGCAACCGATGCAGATGTAGATGGTATGCATATAAGACTGTTGCTTTTGACATTCTTTCTTCAATTCTTTCCCGACCTGGTAAGAAAGGGACATGTATATGTTTTACAGACCCCGCTGTTCAGGGTGAGAAATAAGAAGGAAACCAAATATTGTTATTCAGAGAAAGAGAAAGACAGGGCGATAAAAGCCCTGGGGACAAACCCGGAGATAACCCGATTTAAGGGTCTTGGAGAAATTTCCCCGGATGAGTTTAAATATTTTATAGGCAATAACATCAGGCTTGAACCTGTGAGGATGAAACGAGATGATGTAATACGAGAGTTTCTCGAGTTTTATATGGGAAAAAATACTCCTGCCCGACAGGATTTTATAATTGAGAACCTGAGGATCGAAGAAGACATGATTGAAACAAAGGCTTGATCTGACTTAATATTGAAACCAGTAATAGAGAATGAGCGATAATATAGAGGAGAAGAGAGAGAACGGAAACGGTAACGGAAACGGTAACGGTAACGGAAACGGAGAGGATAAGAAATTACCTATTCAGCTACAGAATGTAACTGCCCTTTCGGGAATGTACCAGGATTGGTTTCTTGATTATGCTTCCTATGTAATCCTGGAAAGGGCCGTTCCGCATGTTTATGATGGTTTGAAACCTGTTCAGAGAAGGATTCTCCATTCAATGAAACGAATGGACGATGGCAGGTTTAATAAGGTCGCAAATATTATTGGTCATACCATGCAGTTTCATCCTCATGGCGACGCTTCTATCGGTGATGCCCTGGTGCAACTGGGACAGAAAGATCTGCTGGTAGAGACCCAGGGTAACTGGGGTAATGTTCTTACAGGAGATGGATCTGCGGCCCCAAGATATATTGAAGCACGACTTTCTAAATTTGCACTGGATGTAGTTTTTAATCCCAAAACCACTGAATGGAAACAATCCTATGATGGCAGGAATAAAGAGCCTGTTACACTGCCTGTAAAATTTCCTCTTCTCCTGGCCCAGGGGGTTGAAGGTATTGCGGTAGGACTGGCATCAAAGATATTACCACATAATTTTATTGAATTAATAGATGCCTCAATCCTCTATCTTGAAGGAAATGACTTTGAACTGTTCCCCGATTTTCCTACAGGTGGAATGATTGATGTTTCAAGGTATTCAGACGGATTGAGGGGTGGTAATGTGAAAGTCAGGGCCAGGATAGAGAGATTTGATAAGAAAACACTGGCCGTCAGGGAAATACCTTTTGGTAAGACTACAACATCACTTATCGAATCAATAATAAAGGCCAGCGACCGGGGTAAAATAAAGATCAAAAAGATAGACGATAATACCGCGGGTGAGGTAGAGATTATGATACATCTTTCGTCGGGAGTATCACCCGATAAAACCATTGATGCCCTCTATGCTTTTACAGATTGCGAAGTTTCTATTTCTCCAAATTCATGCATTATTTCAGAAAACCGACCTGAATTTCTGGGAGTAAAAGAAATGCTGCGCAGAACGGCCGATAAAACAGTCGATCTGCTCAGGATGGAACTGGAAATAAGAAAGGATGAACTGGATGAGGAATGGCATATGTCATCACTCGAAAAAATATTTATTGAGGAAAGAATTTACAGGGATATTGAGGAGAGCGAGACATGGGAGGCTGTTATTAAGGCTATTGATGTTGGTTTAAATCCTTTCAGGAAGCTGCTGAGACGTGAAGTTACCCGTGAGGATATTATTAAGCTTACTGATATTAAGATTAAGAGAATATCAAGATACGATGTAAAGAAAGCCGATGAGAATATTAAGGGCATTGAGGGTGAGCTGGAAGAGGTAAAAAATCATCTTGATAATATAGTGGCCTTCAGTATAAATTATTACCGCCAGATTAAGAAAAAATATGCAAAAGGGCATGAGCGGAAGACAGAGATTAGGAGCTTCGATAATATTGAAGCCACCAAGGTTGTTGCAACTAATGCCAAATTATATGTTGACAGGCTGGAAGGATTCCTGGGGACTTCACTAAAGAAGGATGAGTTTGTATGCGAATGCTCAGATATAGATGATATAATTGTTATCCTGAGAGACGGAACCTACAGGATAACAAAGGTTGCTGATAAACTATTCGTTGGGAAAGATATCATATATGTTAATGTATACCTGAAGAATGATTCGCGTACAATTTATAACCTGGCATACAGAGATGGGAAGATGGGTAATGTGATGGTAAAAAGGTGTGCTATTACAGGTGTAACCCGTGATAAAGATTATACTTTGGCAAAGGGAAAGGATAATTCAAGGATACTATATTTCAGTGCCAATCAGAACGGTGAAGCAGAAACGATAAAGATCTATCTTAAGCCAAAAGCACGATTAAAGAAGCTCGTATTCGAGTTCGATTTTGGAGAACTTGCTATTAAGGGAAAGACTTCTATCGGTAATATTTTAACGAAACATTCAGTCCATAAGATAACTCTGAAAGAAAAAGGTGTTTCAACACTGGGAGGACGTAAAATCTGGTTTGATGATACTGTTAACAGACTGAATGCAGATAGCCGGGGTGCTTTCCTTGGAGAGTTCAGTGCCGATGATAAAATACTTGTAATTACAGAGAATGGCTGGTTCAGAATAACCAATTTTGATCTTTCCAATCATTTTGAGGACAATATCCTTCTTATTGAGAAACTAAGAGAGGATGTTGTATATTCTGCAATCTATTGGGATGCAGAACAGAAATTCTACTATGTAAAAAGATTTACCCTTGAGCCAAGTGACAAACTCCAGTGTTTTATTAATGAACATACTGATTCAAAACTGATTAGCCTGACCGAGGTTGAGTATCCGAGGTTCGAGATTATGTTTGGAGGAAAACATAAAGAAAGGGAAAATGAGATTATAGAAGTGGCCGAGTTTATAGGCATCAAAAGCTATAAAGCAAAGGGTAAACGCCTTACAAACTATAGTGTAAACGACATAAAGGAAATTGTACCGGTGATTAAAAAAGAATCTGATAAAACAGAAGAAGAAATTACTGATGATGTGATACCTGATAAAACAGAAACTAAGAAGGATTCATCGACAGGAGATGATCCTGCACAGATGTCACTGTTTACAGAATAATTAATATTCGCTGCTAATGTTAGTATATCTCCTGGGATTTATGGGATCCGGAAAGACGACCCTGGGTAAGAAATTATCAAAGCGCCTGGGCACCACCTATATCGATCTTGATACTGCCATCGAAGATATTGAAGGAAGGTCGGTGAGTAAGATATTTTCTGATGAAGGGGAGGATTATTTCAGAAGGATCGAATCGGAGGTACTGAGAAGCAGCTCAAAAATACCAAACCTTATAATTTCATGCGGAGGAGGGACACCCTGCTTTGAAGGTAATATGGATTATATGAATAAGACGGGCCAGACTGTTTATATTGAAATGACAGCGGCAGCTCTTATGAGCAGGCTGAAAAAATCTCGCGAAAGCAGGCCCCTTATAGCAGATTTAGACGACAAAGAGCTTTTATCATATATAAATATGACCCTTGGAGAGAGGGAAGAATGGTACAGAAAGGCTAAACATATTATAGGTGGACTCAATCCTGATATTACTCAACTATCTTATCTTCTCCGGGCTCCGGCTCCTTATAATCACTGATGGGATCAATCTGCAGGTATCTGGAAAGCCACCTGGTTCCCAGGATAAAGGGTATGGTATCTAATAGTGCACTAACCATCTTAAATACGTAATTAGACAATATCAGTATAATTATTGCATGGACGGCTGTTTCGCCGGGTTTGATGGAAATTGCTTCATGTGCAAAAAACCATGAGATAATAATTACGGCAATAGAGTCGACCATCTGGCTTGTAAGTGTGCTTCCATTATTTCTCAGCCACATTGCTTTACCCTTTGTAAGTTTTTTAATGTAATGAAACACATGTACATCCACAAATTGAGCAGTAAGGTAAGCAATCATAGATCCAATGGTGGCTCCGAATGTAAGTTTCCGGATCATGAAAAATGTCCTTTGAGGGTCATCAAGGTGTGGCAGTCCGTCAGGACCCAGCTCGGGTACAGGAGGCAGGATTCCACCAATCCATATTATGAAAAGAACCCATACATTTAGGATCAGGCCGGTCCATACTACCATCGTAGCTCTCTTTTTACCATAGAGCTCACTGATAAAGTCGGTGCACAGGAAGGTTATTGGATAGGGGAGAACCCCAACGAATACAACAAAGGGGATGCTTTTTCCAAACATCTGGAATGAAAGGTCTATCTGCCTCGAAATGCCCAGTATATTAAGGATGGCAAGGGTACCTAAAAAAAATCCGGAGAGTATAATAAAAACAACTTCCCTCCTTTTCTTAATTATCGGATCCGTAGTTTCTGAGGCCCCAAACATATTTTAAAGTTATTCAAATAAAACAAAAATCAAAAAATAATGAATTATAGTAGATCCTTGTTTGATTCTGACAAATAACACTTGGGAGGGACAGAGCGGGCTATATTAAAAAAATATTGTTAAATTAGATTACTTAAAACTAGCCGGGATGGGAAATGATATTGCCAAGCTCTTCGGCATTGAAAAAGAAGAGAAGGGATTAATAAGTATTTTATTAATCCAATCAGTGTTTCTGGGAACTTTCTACGGAGTTTTTAATATTACAGCTCACTCCCTCTTTCTCGCAAAATTTGATGAGATTCTGATGGCTCGGGCCTACATCCTTTCCGGCCTTGTAGGTATATGCCTTACCTATGTCTATACCCTATTGCAGTCGCGATTAAAATTTAACAGCTTTTCTAATTTTAATATTCTTTTTGTTCTGCTGGTAACAGTATCATTATGGTTCCTGTTAACAGTTGCAAGCAGCGACTGGGTAATCTTTGCCATTTTTATAATGATGGGGCCGCTTAACCTGCTGGCTCTTCTAAGTTTCTATGGTACTACCGGCAGGTTGTTTACTCTTAGGCAGGGGAGACGATTATTCGGTTTTGTCGATACTGGTATCGTTATAGGTGTAATTATTAGCTCCTTCTCAATTCCGGCACTTCTGTCACTTAATGTTTCAACTTCCAATATCCTTTTATTCAGCGTTATAAGCATTTTTGCAGCCTTACTGGTACAAATTACTATTGGGAAAAGATATTCGCAGGTTAGAGTTAAAACTGAAGCAAAGAAAGGATCCAGGGCATCTCTAAAACTATTCCGCGAGGATAGATATATAATGTCGATGGGACTCTTTATTGCCCTTTCTGTTGTAGTGGCATTCTTTATCCAGTATTCGTTTATGGCAGTAACAAGGGCTCGTTATCCTCTCGAACACGACCTGGCTTCTTTTCTTGGTCTATTCGAGGGTAGTATGATGGTGTTTACCCTGCTTATAAAAACCTTTATTTTTTCTTACCTGATAAAGAATTATGGATTGAAGGTTACCCTGGCTATTGGGCCCGTATTAATTGGAATCTTTGTCGTAATTGCGATAATAATAGGCTCTACGATGGGCTACCTGCCTGAGACAGCAGGATTTATGATATTTTTCCTGATTCTGGCGCTGGCACGCCTGTTTTCAAAAGCAATGAAAGATTCTCTTGAGACACCTGCTTTTAAGGTACTTTACCAGACTCTCGCAGAGAAAGTAAGGTATAATGTACAGTCAGCCATCGACGGAACAGTAAATGAGATTGCTGCACTCACTTCAGGTTTATTACTTACAGGATTGGGGGCGCTCACATTTATCAGGCTTATTCATTTTTCATGGGTTCTTGCAGCTCTTATTGGTCTGTGGATATTAAGTGCACTGAGACTTTATAATGAGTATCGTAAGTCGGTCAGAAAATCTATAGATATTGAGGATGCCGAAGAAAAACCAGAATTATCTCCTGGTCTTACTGATACAATTTCGGGTTCAGCCATTGATATCTCAAATAATTATTTCAAGTATATATGTGCTGATGAGATATTGGATAATATCAAGAATAACAATCTTATCCTGGAGTCTGTATTGAGTTATGCAGAATCAAATCCAAGCACCGATCTTTTACCCTTATTTGAAAAATTATCAAAAATAGATTTTGGTAATGAGAAGAATAATAGTGTAAAGGTCCTTTTCAAATTGTTGGATGCGAATTATCGGACAATGGCTCCGGAGATCAAGAATTCAGGACTGGAAATAGAGAGTGTCAAAGACAGGAAGGCCTATGTAAGTTCAATATATGCATCTGGTGAAGAGCTGGTACTCACAGATCTCCTTAAACTATTAAGAGATAAGGATTTTGATATCAGGAGGGAAGCAATTTTTATTGTGGGCAGACATAAGGTTACAGAACTGTTGCCCGATGTATGCGATAGTCTGAACCTCCCTCAATTATCAAAGGATGCTTATTATACCCTTAAATCATTCGGGCAGGATGCTTTTGGAGCCCTCAATACCCATTTCTTCAGATCCTCCGGCAACACATATGTAAGGACACTTATAATAAGGCTCTTTGGCGAGTCTGAAAATGTGGAAGCATGCCAGTTTCTTTTCCCCAGATTATGGTCAGTACACAGGGATCTCAGAAAAGAAGCACTTAATGGATTGATGAAGTGTAACTTCGATCCGGATGATGAAGAGAAAGATAAAATAATACAGGAGATTCAGGAAGTTATACGCTTTCTTACGTGGAATATTGCTGCAACGGTGGCAATAAAAAAAGCAGATGATACTACCTTGCTTGAAAGCATTAGTCAGGAAACAGTTTGGTGGAACGACTTTCTCTTTGGACTTCTTTCTATAATATACGATAAGAAATCGTTTGATAAGATCAGGTCAAACCTGGAGAGTGGCACATTAGAGAGTGTTAACCTTGCTCTTGAAATGATAGATATTATTGTTGACGATGCAATAAAACCAAGGCTAACCGCATTGCTCGATGTTATAAGCGAGGAGGATAAACTGAAAAGCCTCTTCCAGTTTTATCCTGGCGAGATTCCTGATTACCAGGATCTGGTAGTTGATTTAATTAATACCGATTATAACAGGATTGGTGTCTGGACTAAATCATGTGCATTAAAGAGCCTCTATAATATTAGTAATATTGAAGATCCTGACTTTGTAATTGCACTCCTGTTTAGCCCTAACAGGATATTAAGGGAGGAGGCACTCAGGTACCTTCAAACAAAATTTGAGGATGTATATTCCTACTGTGCCCACAGGGTGCCCGAGAAATATCAGGATCATCTTAAGGCATTGTTTGATGGCAAAATAGGCGCTGAAGGAGAAATTTTTAATAAGATCCAATTTCTGAATGAGCAGTTTGAAAAAATATCGATGGAGCAGTCAATTGATTTGTCGATGAATATGCAATTGCTGGGAGCAGATGAAAACAAAAATAATCTCGGAGAGCGATATATTATCTGGCCCATTGGAGAAAAAGATACAGAGCCCCTTATAAATTGGAAAGAGGCAAACCATAAACTTGCTGAAGAGAAGGCAGAACAGTTAAAAACAAAAGAAGCTTACATTCTGGATATAAAATTTGTTGCCGATGCAGTCTTTGACCGGCCCGCCTCAGCAAGCAGTATAATTAACTATTTAGAGAAAAATTTAAATTAGAATGCAGGACAAGCAAAAAACTATATTCAGCCAGTTAATCCTCAATGTTATTATACCAACATTGATTGCACTGATGGTTATGGCCTTTATCAACTTTACCAATACCAAGGCACTGATACAGAAATCAAATAATGAGAAAAACAGGATAATATCAAATGAAATAACAGAGGTGCTTGAGCTTCAGGAACTGGCTGTGTCAATTATCGAAAAAAGCATGTCTGCAAGAATGGAGGGTATCTCTGCCAGGCTGGTTAATAACTATTTTCGCAATACAAGAAATATTGAAGATGTAGATCTGCGGAAAATTAGCAGGGAGGTCAGACTGGATTCGGAGATAGAAGCTATTTATATCATTGATACACTTGGTTTAATAGTAAATACAACATATGAGCCCGATCTGGGGTTTAACCTCTTTAGAATAGGGGAAGAACATAAGAACCATCTTAAGCATGTTTTCGATACAGGTAAGTTTGTGAATACCAGGTTTGCAATTGAAGCATCAACAAAAAAACCAAGAAAATATACTTACCAGGCGACCAACGATAAAAATTATATCGTTGAGATAGGTGCCTATTCTGACGATGCTAACGACGTTCTGAATAATATTGAAAGGATCAAATCAGATATTATTTCCGATAATATCGGGATAGTTGACCTTGAAATATTTTTTATGGCTGATACTATCTTCAGCCTTAACAATAAGGCTTTATTATACGATCAGGCCGATCTGCTGGCTAAGACATTCAGCAATAAGGATACTGTTGCGATTGCAGAAAAATCAGGAAATCAGTGGTATCATTACCAGTACCTATATATGCCACGGATCAATTCACAACTATATAAGGGATCGGTTATTAGGATAGTTTCCGACAGAACTTCAGAGAAGCTCCTGCTGAAACGTGAGTTAATGAAGTTTATCTTATTGTTTGCACTAACTATTATTGTTGTAACGGCCCTGATATATCGTAAGACAAGAGTTATTACTTCGCCCATTAAAAAACTGGTTGAAAATGTAGACAGGATTACCGGAGGGCATCTGAGTGAAAGAGCAGATGTAGAAGGCAATAATGAGATTACCAGGCTCTCGCAGAAGTTCAATATGATGATCGATGAACTCGAGAAGTATTATAATGAACTTGAGCAGATGGTAAAGGACAGGACGGCTAAAATAGAAGAGCAGAAGAGACATATAATGGATAGCATTTATTACGCCAGGAGGATACAAACAGCTATCCTGCCGTCTAACGAGTACATAAATAGCTGCCTGAAAAACAATTTTATTCTATATCGGCCAAAGGATATTGTAAGTGGTGACTTCTACTGGTTCTGTAAAACAAAAGAGCAGATAATGATTTCTGCTGTCGACTGCACAGGCCACGGCGTTCCGGGAGCTTTTATGTCTATAGTAGGTTATAACCAGTTGAATTATTCTGTAAATGTTAAGAAATCAAGAACTTCAGACGATTTACTTAATAATCTCAACCAGGGCGTTGTTGAAACCCTGAGCAGTGAAAGCACCCATGAATCAAAGGTGATGGACGGGATGGACCTGGCTCTATGTGTATTCGATAATGACCTTAAGAACCTGCAGTTTTCCGGAGCAAATAACCCACTTATTCTTATACGCGATAATGAACTTATTCAGTTTAAAGCCGACAAGTTCCCTATCGGTGCCTACCAGGGGCAGGTGCCACAGTCCTTTACCAGGGAAGAGATTGATCTGAAAAGGGAGATTGCCTTTATATCTATTCAGACGGCTATCCCGATCAGTTTGGAGGTCCACGTGATAAAAAACTGACAACCAAGAAGTTTAAACAGCTTATTACTGGAAATCCATAAGGAACCAATGGAAAAGCAGAAGGAATTATTAAATAATAGTCTTGAAGAATGGATGGGAGAAGGTGAGCAGATTGATGATATCCTGGTAATTGGTATTAAAGTATAACTCATTCAGCTATAGAGATCTGTACTATGGAAAAAAATGAAACAAAAGAAAAAACAGGACAACCCGGGTATTTCAACCCCTTTCCGGGGCTAAGGCCTTTTACTCACGGGGAGAGTGACTTATTCTTTGGTCGTGAGGGTCAGAGTGAAGAGATACTCGTCAAGCTGAAGAAAAATAAATTTGTTACTGTTATTGGTGCCTCGGGAAGTGGAAAATCATCACTTATCTATTGCGGCATAATACCTCGTTTGATAGGAGGAAAAGCCACTTCTGAGGGCTGGAAGGTAATGAATCTGAGACCGGGAAATGACCCTATTGGTAATCTGGTTGAAATGTTTGCCTCTGCCGGGGCAATAGAAAACGAAAATTACCGTAACGAAATCGAATCTGCACTGAGGCAGGGAGATAAAGGTCTTGATAAAGCTGTTTTATCCCTGAACCTGAAGGCAGGTGAGAAGGTTCTTCTTATGGTCGATCAGTTTGAAGAACTTTTCAGGTATAAAGATGCACAACGCTCCGGGTCATTTACCAGCGATTCAAAGCAATTTGTAAACCTTCTGGTTAATGCAATAACAAAATCAGCCCTCGATATATATGTTATTATAACGATGAGGTCTGATTTTATTGGTGAGTGCGCACATTTCCAGGGGCTTACAAGCCTGATTAATGATAGCAACTACCTGGTGCCGCATATGGCCAGGGAAAATTACCTTAAGGTTATTACCGGGCCCATCGAATATGCCGGGGCTAAAATAGAACAGGAGCTTGTAGATTATCTCCTGGATGAGATAGGAAACAGAATCGACCAGTTGCCTGTATTACAGCACGCGATGATGAGAACCTGGTCGCACTGGCAGAAAATTGGCCATAAAGACATTGCAATAAGTAAGACAGATTACGATTCTATTGGCCAGATGAGTGAAGCAATGTCGAGACATGCCGATGAAGCATTTGAAGAACTCGATGCAAGAGGTAAAGAGATCTGCGAGTTAATGTTTAAGACAATCACAGAGAAGGGTAACGATAATAAAGGAATAAGACACCCGACAAAGATTGAGACAATAGCCTCAATAGCCAGGTGCACACCCGAGGAGCTATTTCCCGTGGTTGATGCATTCAGGCTAACAGGAAGATCCTTCCTTACTCCGGGGCCAGGAGCAGATCTTACACCCGAGACCGTTATAGATGTTTCGCACGAAAGCCTTATGAGAGTCTGGGACAGGCTATCTCAATGGGTTGAGGAGGAAGCTGCTTCTGTACAGATGTATCTTCGCTTATCTGAAGCCTCAGAACTATTTCAGGCAGGCAAGACATCACTCTGGAGACCACCTGATCTGCAGCTGGCAATTAACTGGCGTAACGAAAATAAACCCACACTCACCTGGGCAGAGAGATATAACCCTGCCTTCGAAAGAGCAATGGTTTATCTTCAAACCAGCGAGAAAGAATACCTTACAGAAGAGGAAAATAAAATCATAGCTCAGAAGCGCCAGCTCAGAAGGAGCAGGATAACTGCTATTATCCTTGGAACAGCTGCAATTATATCGGTTTTCTTTATGTTATATGCTTTTGAACGACAGATAGAAGCCAATAAACAGAGAAGAGAGGCTGAAATCCAGAAACAGGAGGCTGAAGTACAGAAAATTAAGGCAGACGCAAGCGCATTGGTTGCTATTAAGAACGAACAGAGGGCTAATGAACAAAGTTTGCTGGCTATTGCAAATGCAGACACTGCAAAGCTTAATGAAGCTATTGCCGAGCAGCAGAGATTGATTGCTGAGGAGAATGCAATAAGGGCAAGCATGAGCGAACAGGAAGCTCTGAAACAACAAGGAATAGCAGAGGAAAAAGAGAAGGAAGCTACCGAGAATGCCGAACTTGCCAGACTGGAGAAGGAGAGGGCTACACGACTCAGGATGGTATCAATTGGTAAAACAATGTCAGTTAAGTCTGTTCAGGCAAGTGGACAGGGCGACCTGCAGGGACTGCTTGCCTACCAGGCCTATCTTTTTAACAAGAGAAATGGAGGACTGGAGAATGATGCCGATATTTATATGGGGCTCTACCATGTTGCGAAAACATTTGGCGGTGCTAATTATAAGTCGCTAGAAGGTCACCAGGGTGCGGTAAAAAGTATCGCATTTACAGACGATAGTCAGACCCTGTTCAGTTCGGGCAACGATGGCCAGCTTATCAGGTGGAACCTTGCTGATGGAAACTCACAAATAATAAGCTCTGAAAATGAGATTATTGAAGTTATTGTTGCAAGCCCTGATGGCACATTGCTGGCAACGGGAAGCGATAATGCAACTATTAAGGTATATCCTGCATCGGGATCCGGCATGGCTTATAAGCTTGAAGGGCATACCGGTATTATTAAGTCTATAATTTTTACACCTGATAATAAGTATCTCTATTCATCAAGTCGCGACGGGAGTATGTTAAAATGGGATCTTAATACACGCGAATCAACACCTATGATAATCGGGATAGAAACTATTATTTCTTTAGATATTTCAAAATCAGGCAAATACCTTGCAGGAGCATCTGAAGAAGGCATTGTCCATCTATGGGATCTGGATAAGGATATTGAGCTTGACCCATTAATTTCCGAAAATGGAACAATTAATATAATCAAGTTTGATGAGGCAGGAACGCTTGCTATTGGATTCCAGAATGGAACGGTAGAATTATGGAATGTTGAAGGAGGAACAATAAATGCTGTAATACAGGGACACAGCGCAAGGATAACAGATATAAGCTTTAACTCTGCCTTCCCTCAAATGGCTACGAGTAGTATGGACAAAAAGATCAAAATCTGGAATAGGGATGATCTTACTGAGCCCCCTATTACCCTGGATGATAATGACGGATTTGTTTGGACTATTTCATTCAGTCCTGATGGGAAGACTCTTGTATCGGGAGCAGAGCCGAAAACTGATACAGATAATCTTATTGTTAGACCAACACGCATCGATTATATGGTTTCGGATATTTGCAGCATATTAAGCCGTAATTTTACAGATGATGAGTGGCGTATTTATGTGGGAGAAGATATCGAATACGAAGACACATGCGATACACGGGAACTGAGAATAAAAGTACAGGAGAAAAAGAAGAATAAACCATAATTAATAAGCATATACAGTTATGTGTAAGGCCAGATTAATTACACTATTACTCTTTTTTACAGTAGGCGGACATCTTATACTTGCCCAGGATTGTGCTGTAAAACTGAGGGATGCCGAAAATCTTTTCAATGCCGGCCTGGTAGAACAGGTTCCTGAGCTTCTGGAAGCCTGCCTTGAATCGGGATTTACCAAGGCAGAAGAACATTCAGCCTACCAGATAATAATCAGATCTTACCTCTACGAGGATAAGATTGATATGGCAGAAGCAACCATGCTTGAATTTCTTAAAAAGAACCCCGAGTATGAACTCAGTCCGACTGATAATGCAGACTTTGTTTACCTGTTTAATAAGTATGAGGTTAAACCTGTTCTTCAGGTAAGTTCTAAGCTTGGCACTAACTTTACATTTATGTCCATCATTGAAGCCCAATCTGTCTCCGGCCAGCCTGTTCCAAAAGACTACAGTAATGAAAATTTCTCATTTGCCGCAGGACTGGAAGCCAGGATTCGACTTAGCGAAAAATTTGAACTGGGAGCAGGGGTAGACTATAGTCAGGTAACATTTAGCGTTACAGAATCCTTCCTTAATTATTCCACGGCCAACTCACCTGAAACACAGCTTAGAATTGAAATCCCGTTGCTTGGCTACTATTTTCCAAAACAGTATGGAGGATTCAGTCCGTATGTTAAGGCAGGTGTAGCAGCATCTATGAATATTTCTTCAATAGCGTCCCAGAGTTCAAGTAATACTGATGCGAATAATGCAATACCTAAGATCGGACCGGATGAGAAACTAACGGATTCCAGGCAGTTTATTGAGGCTGTTGCGATAGCTGGTATTGGATGCAGGTATAAGCTGCCAAGCTCATATATATTTGTTGATGTCAGCGGACGGTTTGGAACCCTTGATCAGTCAAAGCCAGGTGAACTTACTAACTCTCAATGGTTCTATGGTGTTAGTGATGATCGCTTCAGAATTAATAACATCAGGTTCAATATCGGCTATACTTATATCTTCTACAAGCCAATTAAAAAGGAGGAATAAAAGATGAAAAGACTTATTTATTTATTTCCTATTCTTATTTTGCTTGTCTCCTCATGTGAGAAACCACCTGAGAAAGGTGAGTATGGCAATCCTCTCCTTAAGTTCTATGGTGATGCCAAGGAAGATATAGGATACAGCGTTGCTGAAACCTCTGATGGATATGTTATTTGCGGCAAGCTGACAATACTTGAACGCGAGCTTAAAGATGGAGGCGATACAGCAAGATAATCTGAGAATGCCAAAATTTTGGTCTTATTAAAACAGATAGAAACGGGAACCCAGCAATGGGTATACAATGCGGGCGACCAGTGGCTTGATGAAGGAAGAAAAGTACTTGTCCTTGACGATGGTTCGTTCGTATGTGCATTGGAACAAAAACAATGCCTTGGTTTGGACTGCCGGCATACAAATACGGATATACTTGTTACAAAAATATCATCAAGTGGGCAGATGATCTATGGGAGAAAACTTATGGTAATTATTCTGATCAGGTTGGATTCGATATACTTCAGGACCAGGCATCAGGAGGATTTCATTGTAGTTGGTTCAGATGCTGGGTTTCAAAATGGAGGAATTTTTCGGGTAACATTGATATGTATATACTCAGTTTGACGCATCAGGATAAGTTATAGTAGACTCACAACCAGGAAAAGCTCAAATGATGAAGTTGCCAAGAAGGTTGTCTTCTTTGATGGGCTTTTTTATGTTATTGGTAAGACGGAGAGCGACCCTTCCTGGGTATTGTTGGAGCCCAATCCAATTACAATATTGCAATAATACCGGTAGAGTTCAATGGAAATTGAATCACTCGGGAAAGACCATGAAATATATGGCAGAGGTGGAGATGATCAGGTCTCTGATGCTAGTATCATTCGGTAGTGAACTTGCTATTGTTGGAACTACAACAAGTGGCGTGGATTCGAAAGAAGGCCTGTTTGTAAAATTCGGTCCTGGAGTATTGCCCGAAACCGATTCTGTAGACTTCTCAATCTTCGATTTTCCTAGCATCGAGCAATGTAGTTGAGATTAATTCGATTACTCTCGTTCCCGGGGTCGGACTGATGGCTGCTGGCACAACTGGTGGAATAGATCAATCAGGAGATATGTTGTTTATGTTCCTGGACAACGATGGTAATAATATATCATATCCAAAAACCTATATCACCGGAGGTACTGGACTTCAAACAGTATATGATGCCATAATTGATTCGGAAGGCAAAGTAGTAGCTGTTGGCATAAATAGCTATGAGAACAACTCCCTGATCACTCTTATTAAGTTTGATCCCTGGGAATAGTAAATGATAATATTGTAATCATGAAAAATATAATTGCATCTTTAGTATTCATTTTTATGCGCACTTTTACGGTTTGTCACAAGGTGTTACTCGTTCGATCTCGGTGTATTTACCGAGTTAAAACACTTACGGGAATTATGATGAGATCTTAGTACACTTAACATATTACGTATCAGTGGTTCAGTTATGATGAAGATGGCAATGATGAAGAATTATTAACTTCAACAGATCAAACGCTGGAGCTTTTGCCAGCTCTAAATCTGCTTGGAAGGAGGATTAAGTTTGTTGTCACCCTGACCAGTACCGACCCGGTTTTCTCAGACTCAGAGAAAGTGCATTAAGCCACTATATTGCTAATAGTGTAGCTCAGGTGGCTCCGAATCCTACAATTAATGAAGTCTCGGGTAATATGAATGTTGGCAGTATCCTGCTTGCTGATTATAATTATAGCGATGCAGACAGTGATCCTGAGGGCTTATCCACATTTGAATGGTTTACTGAATCAGGATGGTAGCGGGAGGATGATAAGCGATCCAATAGCAGTTTTATATAATAAGATGGAGATGAAGGGAGTATTAAGTATAAGTAAGACCGTTGCGCACAGGAACACTACACAGGAACGCTCAAACAGCATGCCTCGGTAAGGTAATGAGCGCCCCCAGATTGAGGGGATGTTACTTACCAACACAGTTGATGCTGGCAATAAAATAACGGCAGGTTATACCTTTGATGATCCTGATGGTGACCGTGATGATTCAGAATTTGTCTGGTACAAAGTAACAGGTGGGGAAACAAGTATAATTGCAGGTGCAGATACATCATATTATGATACAAGTACCGGGGATGGTGGATCGACTATCTATGTGGAGGTAACCCCCAGGTCCCTGACCGGATTCCCGGATACAGGTACTCCTAAAACAAGTGGTACATGCTTCGTAACAGCTACCGGGAGCCCTTCGGTATCTGGGGTTTGTATTTCTGGAAACAGGTCAAGTGGATCTGAACTTGAAGGCAAGTATGCAGGATATGACTACCCGGGAAGCAATAGCCAGCTGAGTAGTGACTTGACAATTCATAAGTGGTTTGTAGAATCGGTTGAACAGTCGGAAACAAGTAATAAGTATACACTGGCTCCTGAAGATGTTGATAAAGAGATAGTTTACGAGATGACTCCTGTGGCCCAAAATGGAGCTGAAGTAGTCCCGTCATGCGATCCACTTGTGATTTTGATAGGAAAGAACTCAGTCAGTCAGCTATAAGCACAACTTGTACCAATCCGCTTAGACAAAAAAGGATATTTTGACAAGTAGTGATCGCTCAACCAAGGTAGCAGGTATTATTTGCTCGAGACTAACTGGCCGGGACCATATCCTGTTACTTACAGGCTGGACATTGTGGATACTTTGGGTGGCTGCAGGCAAAGAGCATATGAAAGCCTGGTGATTAGCGAATCGTTTGTAACATGGGGTGCTGAACAACGCTACTGTTGGGATGATGGTATTTTTCAATCCCGGTAAGTGATTGCCAATGATGTCTCTGATATCCTTAGAAGAAGTATTTACTCTTCCCTCAAATCTGGAGCATAATAAGTTAAAAAATATAGCTCAGGTAATATTTCCAAATTAGGGCCGCAACAAGAAGATTACATCGTGTTTACTTAACCGCAGTAGTTTAGATTTATTTGGCATTTTTGAAATGCAAGGATCCTTTTCCTAGTAAATATGAGTTTGTAATTGACTCAGTCGGTGTTGGCCTTTATTTATCAATGGTTGATTCATCTTTCTGTGAAAATACTGATATCAAGCAAATCTCAGCAGAAGTCTTTATCCGCTAGTGCAACTGGAACATGGTCTGGGGGACCGGCAGGGATGATTGAAAGTTGGGATAACGACGATGCCTATATTGATCCTTCAAAACAGCTTGGTGGAGGGAATGTAAATATATATTACGAATTGGTGTCAGGAGCATGTTCACAACAGGTTTCAATACCTCTGACGATATATCCAAAACCTCTTACCATGTTTACTATTGATGATCGTTGTATTCAGTTTGAAGGGGATCCACCAAGTTTACAATCACACCATCTGATATAAAATCATGGGCCTGGGATTTCGGACTTGGAGAAGGAACGATAATTCAATGACCTGAGCATTATACCAGACGGTGGAGTAAAACTATAACACTGACAGCTGAGACTTCGGATGAATGTATTAATGATATTGTGATAGTTGACACACTGGCAAAGAAACCGCTAAGTGATTTCACCTGGGAGGATGATTGTTTCTACGCGGATGAGAATCTCCATCCTATTGATAATTCTTCCTTGATTGAGTCTGTAGATACAGCTTTTTGGTTTGTAAATGGAGACACCCTTGCAGGAGTTAATATGTCAGATCCGGATGTAGCGTATCTGAAAACGGATACAGATACAACCGGTGCAGGTATTATAAAAGTCGATTATTATCTAAAAACATTCCTGCCAGGATGTTTCGATGTGGCAAGCAAAGACATATATATCAGACCTGTTTATAAAATCAGAGACATCGATTTTTATGAAGAGGGATTTGAAGGAGACAGCCTGGGATGGGTTGTTGATGGAGACCCTGCAAATACATGGATGATTGAAGCACCTGCATTTAAATGATCTCCATCAGATTCTTTATGGTATACAGGAGTTCCGATAGTGCTCTTGTGGTTGATTATTCTGTTGAAAGTCCATGTTTCGATTTTATTGGAGTTAAGCGCCCAATGATAAAAATGGATATCATAAGAGCTTTTGACAAGGGACGAGATGGGGCTGTATTACAGTACAAAGAGGGTAATGATCTGGTATGGAGAAATATAGGAGGTACCGATTTCGGAATAAACTGGTATAAGAATAGTAATATTTCAGGAAGACCGGGTGAGTCTGTTGTGGGATGGTCTCCGGAGCTGAAAGATGATAAACCTGTGCAGGCGCGTCAATATCTTGATGAGCTATTGGGAAGAGGGATGTGAAATTCAGGATATCATATGGATCAGACGGTAATGATTATAGCAAGGGCTTTGCCTTTGAAATATCTGGATAGGAGAAAGATCCAGAATGGTGCTGTTGAGCATTTTACAAATTACAATGAACCGGCATGGGTGTAGATCGGATCGTGAGCAGATAGTAAATCAATGGTATTTGAAGTTGCCGGCGATGCTGTGAATATTCAGTATCAACAAATTACACAGGGATCATATGGATAATACCGCGTGCCACGTGCAAGAATGCTATTCTACGGTTTGACTCGTATCCCAATTGCCATTTATGATGGAGGGTGGAACCCTGATGAATTTGCCAAGAAGTACCGTTTTGATGGGGATAATGCCAATGAAAATGACTCAAAAACGGGAGTATGATTGACCTCTTTAAACTGCAGATAGATACCTTACCATCACAGCAGGTTTGAGGTAGCAATAGAGCCTCTAGGAAATATAATGCAGAAAATGACTCTCTTTATCGCTGTTGTGGCAAAAGAGATAACAACTCTAACAGGTAACGGCAGACAGTATTCAGGAATGTACTGGAAGATGATTCCTGATGCAGGTGGTATCTCTTAAGAAAAGATGGGATATGGACGGAGGAGAAACATTTGGGCCCTATACAACAGGAAGTATCACTAATATTTGAGCCCGATAGTATCGAGGTAATTGCGTTCTTGCAAAATAATATTACCAGAGAAGTATACCAGGCAGCAACATCAGGCAGCCTGGCAACACTTACAACATCAATTGGAAAGGTCAGGTTTGAAGAGGCTACGTTTAAGATTTTCCCAAATCCGGCAAGCACAAACCTGACCTTCCTCTTTGACCAGGAACTTACCGGAGAGTCGGAACTGAGGTTTTATAATAACACAGGTGTGCTTGTGAAGGAAGTGATTCTGCAGCCCGGGATTAAAAATATGACAATAGATGATGTGTCGTTACCCTCGGGTATCTACATTGTAAAACTTACCATCAATAACAGGCCTCAGGGCTATAGAAAGTTGATTATAACAGGGCAATAGACCTTGCTCGTGGTACAGGCATAATACAATTTTTGTTACCTTTGCAGGGGGTGTGCTTATACACCCCCTTTTTATTTTCTAATTAGATTTTTGTGGAGCATGGATAACAGGAAAGTTTTGTTGATGATACTTGACGGATGGGGCCTTGGAGATGGGTCAAAAGCCGATGTAATAGCAAGTGTGCCAACACCAAATATGGACAGTTTATCAAAGAATTACCCTTATTCTAAATTATATGCCTCAGGAGAGGATGTCGGATTGCCTCATGGGCAAATGGGGAATTCTGAGGTCGGACATTTGAATATAGGGGCCGGAAGGATAGTCTACCAGGACCTGGTAAAAATTAATAAATCGATTGAGTCGGGTGAAATTTTTGAAAACCAGGTGCTGAAAGATGCCTTTATGTATGCCCGCGAAAAAGGTAAACAGGTTCATTTTATGGGACTTATGTCGGACGGGGGAGTACACTCCCATGATAAGCATCTCTACGCCCTCTGCGATATGACCACGAAGTATGGCATCGAGAATGTTTTTATTCATGCCTTTGGCGATGGAAGGGATACCGATCCCAGGAGCGGTGCCGGGTACCTGCGTAATTTACAGGATCATCTGCTTAATTCAAACGGCAGGGTTGCATCTTTTATTGGTAGATATTATGCTATGGACAGGGATAAGAGATGGGACAGGATAAAGATTGCCTATGATCTTCTTACTGAAGGTAAAGGAAATAAAACCACAGATATTGTAAGTGCACTCGAATCATCATACAGCGACGGAGTTACAGATGAATTTGTTAAGCCTCTTGTTGTTGTGGATGATAATGGAAAGCCCTTAACCAGGATCAGTAAGGATGATGTTGTAATATTCTTTAACTTCAGAAACGACAGGGCCAAGGAAATTACTCTGGCGCTAACACAAAGAGATATGCCTGAATATGGCATGAGTACCCTGCCATTGTATTTTTGTACAATGACGCCTTACGATGCCAATTTCAGGGGACTAAAGATTATTTTCAATAAAAATAATGTTGATAACACCCTGGGCGAAGTACTTGCCAGGAATGGAAAAAAACAACTGCGAATAGCCGAAACAGAGAAATATGCTCATGTTACATTCTTCTTCTCGGGCGGCAGGGAAGAGGTGTTTGAAAACGAAAGCAGGGTATTAGTTTCTTCTCCAAAGGTAGCGACCTATGATTTGCAACCCGAGATGAGCGCCTTTGAGGTAAAAGATGCTGTAATTAAGGAGATGAACAAAAAAGAGCATGATTTTATAGCTCTTAACTTTGCAAATGGTGATATGGTTGGGCATACGGGTGTATATTCTGCAATTCAGAAAGCAGTTACAACAGTTGATGCCTGTGTGGGTGAAGTTGTGGAAAGCGCAAGGTCAAATGGATATGAGGTAATAATAATAGCCGATCATGGTAACGCCGATTATGCTGTAAACAATGACGGATCACCAAATACTGCACACTCACTTAATCCTGTTCCACTTATACTTGTCAGCGATCGTTTTGAGAAAATCGATCAGGGAATTCTTGCAGATGTAGCACCTACCATTTTGAAATTAATGGGAGTGAAGAAACCATCTGAAATGACAGGTAAAGAATTGATTTAATTTCATCTTATGTTATCAATAGATCGTACCGTAATATCAATGAATCTTTTTGATAAGAAATTCTGCTGTAACCTTGAAAAATGTAAGGGTAGTTGTTGCAGATATGGAGATTCAGGAGCCCCTCTTGAAGAGGCAGAGGCTGTAATACTTGAAGAAATATGGCCTGTGGTAGAAAAGTATATGAGACCCGAGGGGATTGAAGCAGTAAGGGAAAAGGGAACAAGCATGGTAGACTCGGATGGAGATACTGTTACTCCACTGATTGGTAATGATGAGTGTGCATATGCCATATTAGAGGATGGAATATTTAAGTGTGCTATTGAGAAGGCATGGACCGATGGGAAAATAAAGTTCAGAAAGCCTGAATCGTGTCACCTGTTCCCGGTAAGGATTAAGAAATATCGCGATTTTGATGCAGTTAATTATGAGGAATGGAAGATATGCAAGCCGGCCAGAAATCTTGGAGAGGACCTGGATTTACCGGTTTATAAATTTCTGAAAGAACCCCTGATAAGAGTATATGGCAAGAGCTGGTATAAGGAAGTTGAAAAAGCTGCAGAGGAGATTAAAAAACTTAATTATAAGTAGTTATTTATCAACACTTTTGTAACTTTAGGTTCAATTATAAAAAATTATATAAAATGGATAAAATAAGAGATTATATTGAAGCGAATAAGGACAGGTTCCTGGAGGAACTATTTGAGATAATCAGGATCCCATCTGTAAGTGCCCAGGAAGAACATAAGGGAGATATGCTAAAGACTGCAGAGCATCTTAAGCAGAGTTTGCTTGATGCAGGTGCAGATAAGGCAGAGGTATATCCTACAAATGGTCATCCTGTGCTTTATGGTGAGAAAATGATAGACCCCAAACTACCAACAGTGCTGGTGTACGGACATTATGATGTTCAGCCGGCAGAGCCATTTGAACTATGGGATACAAAACCTTTTGAACCTGTTGTTAAGGATGGTAAAATATGGGCCAGGGGTGCAGATGACGATAAGGGACAACTTTTTATGCATTTTAAAGCCTTTGAGTTAATGATGCAAACCGGTACGCTTACCACCAATGTAAAGTTTATGATCGAGGGCGAAGAAGAGATCGGATCAGAGAACCTTGAGATATTCTGTAATGAGCATAAGGATATGCTTAAGGCTGATGTAATACTAGTGTCAGACACTACCATGATTTCAAAGGATATTCCTTCTATTACTACCGGCCTAAGGGGACTTTCCTATATGGAGGTTGAAGTAACAGGACCAAACAGGGATCTTCACTCTGGTCTTTATGGAGGTGCAGTTGCTAATCCGTGCAATATGCTTGCAAAAATGATTGCCTCACTGACAGATGAAGATAACCATATTACTATACCCGGTTTTTATGACGATGTTCTTATTTCATCAGACCAGGAAAGAGCTGAGATGGCTAAGAGACCATATAATGAGGATGAGTATAAGAGATCTATTAATATTAGCGAGGTTGTTGGAGAAAAGGGTTATACAACTCACGAAAGGCTTGGTATAAGACCTACTCTTGATGTAAATGGAATATGGGGAGGATATATTGAGGATGGAGCCAAGACAATTCTTCCTTCAAAAGCCTATGCAAAGATATCAATGAGGCTTGTACCCGACCAGGATTCTGAGAAGATAGCAGTCCTTTTTGAGAAGCACTTTATATCAATCGCTCCAAAAGGGGTGAAGGTAAGGGTTAAATACCTCCATGGGGGACAGGCTTATGTAAGCCCTATTGATACAATTGAATATCAGGCAGCCAGTAAGGCTATGGAAGAGTCTTTTGGAAAGAAACCGATACCAACCCGTAGTGGAGGATCAATACCGATAATCTCAGCCTTTGAAAGGGTACTGGGAGTAAAATCAATTCTCCTGGGATTTGGTCTGGATGAGGATGCCATACACTCACCTAACGAGAGCTATCCCTTATTTAATTTCTATAAGGGTATAGAAACAATACCACTGTTCTACAGGTACTATAGTGAGATGAAAAAATAAGTATACAGAAGATTATTTTGTATACAGGGGTAGTCCGGCAGGGCTACCCTTTTTATTTAATATATACATTAATGAGCTCCAGCCGTGTGCCGCTTACCTTAAGAATTTTAAGCCTGGCTGTGCCAATATCAATTACCTCATTTATCTTTGGTATGCTTCCATGGTAGAAGAAAACCAGGCCTGCGAGGGTTTCATAATCGTCTTCGGCCGGAAGAGATAGTTTATAGGTATCGTTTATATAATCTATTTCTATTCTTCCTGAAAACTGATATTCAGAATCACTTAGCTTCCTTTCTATTATCCCCGAGGAATCGTGCTCATCTTCAATCTCTCCTACTATCTCTTCTAGTATATCCTCGATAGTTACTATCCCCGATGTGCCTCCGAATTCATCCACAACAAGGGCAAGTTTCTTATTCTCATCTACAAAGATCTTCAGTAGTTTGTTTGCGGCCATACTTTCAGGAACAATGGGCAGTTGCTTAATGGCCGATCTGATGTTTTTTGGTTTTTTAAACAGGTCGCGAAGCCTGAAGTAACCTGTAATATTATCAATCGTCTCTTCGTATATCAGGATGTTAGAATGGCCGGTGTCAATAAATGCCTGCTTTAAATCATCCAGAGTACTGTTTATAGAAAGAGCCTGTATCTCGGTTCTGGGTACCATGCAGGCACGTAGTTTTACATTCGAAAGATCGAGTGCGTTTTGAAAGATCCTGATATCCTGTTGTTCAAAATCTGAATCATTTTCCTCATCCGATACTTCATTAAAGAGATTATCAAGGTCGACCTTTGAAAAAACTTTCTCGTCGGCTACCAGCTCTGCCTTAACTCCAAGCAGTAACCTTAGAAGCATATTGGAAAGCTTAATAACAAGAAATGTTATTGGGTAGAAGATAATATAAAAGATAAGAGTTGGCAGACTAAGGTTGTTAAGGAAAGAGTTAGGAGCGAGCCTGAATAGTGCTTTTGGTAAGAATTCGGCAACAATTAATATAAGCAGGGTCGACACAATGGTCTGAGAAATAAGTATGAGAAAGTTGGAGCTTAAAAATGAGCTGAAGATTGGTTCAAGCATTATGGCTATAAAAAGACCGTAAACAACAAGGGCGATATTATTACCTATCAGCATGGTAACAATAAAGTAACCGGGTTTGTCGGTAAAACGCTTTATTATACCCGATCCGAACCTGTTCTGTTTCCTGTCGATTTCAATTCTGAGCCTGTTTGAAGACACGAAGGCGATTTCCATCCCTGAAAAGAAGGCAGATAGAATAATAGAAAGTACTATTATTACTAAATTATTCATAAGGTAAAGTTAGTTATTTTTCCTTTGCTTATGCCTGAACCATGCCATAACAAAAGATGCTATACTCATCAGCAGAAGTATTACAAACCTGTTCCCATCGAGAACTATCCTGTTATGAACTGCTGCTGCCATACATAGTAAGCCAATAATGAACCACGCTATTTCAAGAATTAGAAGACTTTTCTTATTCATCGTCAAGGTATAAGGTTGCGGTAACGTTTTTAATGATCCATTTAATAAACTTCGGATCAGACTCCAGGCCATATCCCCTGATTATCTGATCCTCCTGTGTTATTTTTACAAACTTATCTGTATATATGAGTTCCTTTCTTTCGTCCCAGAACAAAAGTTCGGTTTCAAGCAATTCATTCCTCTCATTCAGGGCAACAACACTGTCTCTTACTTCCCACAGGTGATCTGCTTCGTAATATCTTCCAAAGTTTGCAGAAATATGGCCTGAAGGCTTATCCTGTCCGTCGTAGAAATATACTATTATGCCCTCCGGAAAATCGGAATATGGTTTTTCCATTTTTCCATAGTATCTCATCAGGGGAGCTTCCATCCTTACCTGAAGCAGAGCAGAATCTGTAAAGGATGTAACGAAATTTTCAGCGATCTGAGTAGGAGTATTTTCGTCTAATGAAGTGTTTACAATATCAATGTTGTCGCGACACGAGAAAAACAATGCAGTTCCGGAAACCAGAACTGCAAAGAGTACTTTATTTAATATGGCAGAGTATCTTTCCAATTACTCTTTTCTGAATCTAACAGTAGTATTTTCATCTATCCATCCGCCAACCTTATAGCTTATGCCTTCTTCCAGGATACCCATAAAAAACAATTCCTTTTTTTGCGGGTATACCTTCTCGCACTGACCGATGGCATCATTAACCCTGTCGGCAAGCGATGGATCGATCTCCTTAGCCCTTCTAAAGTAATCAACCGCAACCCAGTATACGGCCTGATTCTCAAGATCGTTACTGCTTATTTTCTGACCGGCATAGGCATTACCAATAAGCATATAGGCTGTACCATTATTGGCATCGAGAGAAATAGCTGATTTTGCATAATCCCTTGCGCCTCTATTATCTTGCTTGCTAAGCCTGATTGTAGCTAGTTTAGTATAGTAGTTCGATTTCTTATAGTTATCATCCTCCATTTCTATAGCTTCCTTATAATAAAATTCGGCCTGGTTATAATCGAATTTATCGGCATTCATTTCAGCAAGAGAATAAGCAGCCAGGGCTGATCTTTCCTGCTTGTATAAGTTTTCAGCAGCTAAATAAAACAAATCTGAATCGTTGCAACCTGCATCATCAAGTAGCCCTAGAACCTGCTTTAGCAGAGATATGTCATGCGGTGCAGCATTTACTTTGTCTGTGAAAAGAGAAGTAAGTCCCTCGCATGTTCCTGCACCACTTGCCCTAAATATTGCATCAATATTATCTTTTGCCCCTAAATCGGCAGGCCTGTTACCACTGGCAATTCTCTTGTCAAGAACATCGCTAACTAAGCCGTAATTACTAATTACTTCCTCGTTGGTAATAGATTCACTGTCAAACAGCCTTTGAGTGGCTGCCATATATATCATTAGTATATTTGGATGTGTCTTCATGGGACTCAGATTAATTGCTTCACCAAGAGTTGCGTAAGTCAACTTAAGCAGCTCGGGATCTTCTGAGCCAAGGTCCCATAAGTCAAGACCCAGCCTGCCCTTCTGGTAAGCTTCTTCTCCAAAGTATTTTATTCTGGCATCATATACAATTACAAGTGAATCGATATATGCTCTGTCTTTTGTCTGATTGTAGAAAGCCTTGTACATCCTGGTTCCGTGCAGGTGCATGTTTTGAGAGGAGAGAGGACACTCATAGAATGCTTTTCTCCAAAAACTCATGGCCATCTCGTAGTTTTTTTGATTATAGTAGGTCTTGTAAAGCGACAGATTTTTCCTGCAATTGACACTATCTTCATTATGTCCGTACTTGCTTCCGTCTTCAATGCCTTTTTGTCCCATCAAGGGTATTGTCAGGATTGAAAGGAGTATAACCGAAAAAATTTTGAGTAAACTTGTCTTCATCATCTTATAATTTTATTAGTCGTATTTTCTCTTTAAGAACCAATAATCGTAAAAATTAAAACTTAATCCAAAGTTATAGAAAGTTTCATTATGTAATCCCATATCAAGATTTCCGCCTCTATTACCATATTCAAAGTAAATATTAATTCTCGAATTACTTCGTCTTAATGGTAGACCTGCTCCAAAAGTAATGCCAAATTCTTTTATTTGTTCGTTATTGACCATTATATGGCTATCTGTTATATGACCACCAAGCCTGTATGCTACCCTATTAAGGAAATTAAAGTTGGCATTATAATTAGGAATATATTCAGCTCCAAAATTTATAGAATTACTTTTTATAAAGTAAGATTCGTGGCCCAGAAAGACTGCTTTTGACCAATCAGACATCGAATAATCAGCAGTAATAACGAAGTTATCTTTTTTACTCAGGGCCAATCCGAAGGACATACTTCCGGGAAGAGTAATAACATCATTATCTGTGGCTGAATAGCTAAGTGTATCGTATGTGCTCTGAGCCCCTGTATACAGAGCATTAAGAATTTCAGTCTGGCCTTTGTAATTTGAAGACCCTGAGTATGTTATGCCTGCCGTTGCTATCAATTCCTTTTTTAGCTCAAAGTTGTATTGGGCTCCGAGATCGAAATTTAATCCCTGTATCTGAACCTTTTCTGTGGAAATATTATCAAAAGCATAGCTGTCTTCAATAAAACGATAAGAGTTTGTTCGGCTAACCGTTCCGAAAAGAAAGGTCATATTTGCACCCACCGACAGACCACCAAAGGGATTTACGCCCAGTCCAAAAAAGAATTTATTGAATCCTCCTGTTCCCTTATGAATTTCCTCTGTCTCGCCAATAATAGGATCATAATCAGGATGTTCCGAATCTACAACAGAGTTAATATTATAATACCCTGAACTATAAGGTATTATGCCTGCTGCAAAGCCTATCTTTTTATTGATTGGGAAGGCCAATGCCAGGTGATGAAAATTCATGTCATCAGACTGGTAATTCTCCTCACCGTCACTCAGAACAATAATCCTGTAATCAATACCAAAATCAAATACAAATGAATTTGTGTCCAGGCTGCTATATGAAGCAGGGTTCTGGTAAGAAATATTTAGTGGATCGCTATATGCAACTCCTGTTCTTCCCATACTCAGACTTTTAAAGGACCCTATAGGTTCGAGGGTTCCGGGTCCGAATCTTGCATATGGAGAATTGACAAGTTTTTGACCAACACTCAACTGTGAGGTCAGGAGTAGCAGAAGAAATATTTTTAAATACCTAAGCATTATAATTTACTATATAATTTAGACCCTCAATAACCAGGTCCGGAGAATAATCAACGGTTCGATTTATTAATCCGGACAACAACTCACCATCACCACCAGTAATGACTATTTTCAGTGCTTTGAACAAATTTTCAAAGGTGCGAATATACTCATTTATTTCGAAAATCAAGCCTTGCTGAACGCCTGACCGAATAGCATTTTCCGTATTGGTCCCGATGATATCATATTTATTATCAGGGCCTACCAGAGGCAGCTTGTCGGTGTAATTGTTAAGCGATTGGAATCGCATTGACAATCCGGGAGATATATTCCCTCCCTTGTAGATACCCTCCGACGAAAGAACATCGAATGTCACAGCGGTTCCGGCATCAATAAGCAGAACGTTATTATTGCCGTACTTATTGTATGCTCCTACTATTCCTGCTACCCTGTCGGCACCCAGGGTCTCAGGTGTGGAATATTCGATTTTCACAGGAATCCTTGTTCCCGAATTTAAACATGTAAGATTAAGTCCTGATGATAAAGAAAAATCCTTTAGTATTTTATTGTCGCCGGCAACAGAAGAATAAATCATTCTGGTAATACCATATGTTTTTACCAGGTCTGCCAGGTACTCAGTCGAAATTTGCTTAATGCTGGTGATATACTTTTTCGTGTATCCTTCGAATACACCCAGTTTTGCAGAACTGTTTCCTATATCAATAGCCAGATTCATATATTTGTGTAAAATTATTAAATCGAAAGGTTAAGGTCAAGTGTAAAATACATAATCTGTGTATTTTACAACAGGTTTTCATGAAATTGAATTATACTATCAAATATTTTTTTTGCATCCTGTATTGATAAGATGTTTTTTGTTGTCAGACTCAGCCTTGTGTCGGTGTGTTTTACAGTAAACTTTGAATAACGCTTATTAACATAATTTATAATCGATATAAACATCTTGCTTTTATAGAATCCCGAATTTTGCTCTGATGTAAAATGGATTACCATCATACCCTTTTTGAGTATCAACTTTTCTACACCCATCCCCATTGCCTGTCTCCTGAGTCTGACAAGATGAAGTAGCTCTATAGCCTGTTGGGGCAGATCTCCGAACCTGTCGATTAATTCTTTTTCAAATACCAGTAGCTGACTCTCATTTTGTAGCTCATTCAGCTTTTTATAGAGTCTTATCCTTTCTGAGATGTTAGACACATAATTGTCAGGAAACATTATTTCCATATCTGTTTCAATTTGACAGTCCGAAACATATGTGCTTTCTTCTTCCTTAATACCTTCCTTTTTATCTACCTGGCTAACGACCCCCTTAAGTTCATTCTCTTTCAATTCGTTGATGGCTTCCTGCAGGATTCGTTGATAGGTCTCAAAGCCCACATCTGCAATAAATCCGCTTTGTTCACCTCCAAGAAGATTACCGGCACCTCTGATATCAAGATCCTGCATGGCTATATTGAAACCGCTTCCAAGCTCGGAGAACTCTTCGATAGCTTTTAATCGTCGTCGGGCTTCCTGTGTCATAACACTCTCAGGAGGTGCCAAAAGGTAGCAGAAGGCTTTTTTATTTGATCTGCCGACCCGGCCTCTTAACTGGTGTAGCTCTGAGAGTCCGAAATGATGAGCATTATTAATAAAAATAGTATTCGCATTGGGGATATCTAGTCCTGATTCTATAATTGTTGTTGCGATAAGAATGTCGTAATCTCCGTGAATAAAGTCGTACATCCTGTTTTCAACCTGTCTTCCATCCATCTGACCATGAACAATGGCACTTTTTACCCCGGGCAATATCCTGCTAATTATAGCCTGCACTTCGGTAATATTCTCAACCCTGTTATGAATAAAGAAGACCTGCCCGTTCCTGTTCAGCTCATACTCTATTCCCTCCTTAATTATGTCTTCATTAAACCCATGCAGCTCTGTTATTATGGGCATCCGGTTAGGCGGGGGGGTGTTAATTATTGAAAGGTCGCGTGCTCCCATCAGCGAGAATTGAAGGGTACGTGGGATAGGTGTTGCAGTAAGCGTAAGTGTATCTACATTGGCCTTAAACTTTTTAATCTTTTCTTTTACTGATACCCCGAACTTCTGTTCCTCATCTATTACCAGCAGCCCAAGGTCTTTAAACTCAATATCCTTTGCCACAAGTTTATGAGTGCCAATAATTATATCCAGCTTTCCATTTTTTAATCTATCCTTGATATTTCTCTGATCGGCAGCTTTTCGGTGCCTGCTGATATAATCTATTTCAACCGGGAAATCCTTCAGCCTCTGTGAAAAAGTCTGGTAATGCTGGAGTGCAAGTATTGTAGTTGGAACAAGTATTGCTACCTGTTTATTATCGGCTGCCGATTTAAAAGCTGCCCTTATTGCTATCTCTGTCTTGCCAAATCCAACGTCACCACATACCAGCCTGTCCATAGGGTGACTCTTTTCCATGTCTTCCTTTACAAGCTTTGTAGCTGTGTTCTGGTCGGGTGTATCTTCATAAATAAATGATGCTTCTAGTTCTCTCTGCATAAAGGAATCGGGCGAGAAGCTGAATCCGTCAACTGTCATTCTCTTTGCATATAAAAGAATAAGATCTTTTGCAATATCCTTAACTTTTTTCTTGGTATTGGATTTTATTCTTTGCCAGGCAGCAGATCCAAGCTTGTATATACGTGGCTCGGAAGAATCCTTGCTCTTGTATTTTGATATCCTGTGAAGAGCATGAATACCTACATATAATATATCGTTATCACGATAAACAAGTTTTATTGCTTCCTGTATCTTCCCGTTTACATTTATTTTTTCAAGTCCGCCAAAGCGCCCGATACCATGATCAATGTGAACAACATAGTCGCCCGGGTTGAGCCCCGTAATCTCTTTAATGCTAAGACTTTCGCGTCTGTTGAATGTGCCTCGTATCCTGAATTTATGGTAGCGATCAAAAATCTGATGATCTGTAAAAAGCGCCAGACCAAGATCGTAATCTGTAAATCCCCGGTGGAGATTAATAATCTCACTTTTGAAACTCAACTCGGGATTGATCTCTGAGAATATATCTCTTAACCTGGCTATCTGGGTCTCACTCTCCGAGACAATTATATTTTCGTAGCCCTCCTCAATATTTGTTATAAGTCGCTCTCCCAGTAGCTCGAAATTCTTATTAAACGAGGGCTGTGGCTGGGTATTAAATTTATACCTGTAACTGACATCAAAATGGGGCTGAGTCGAAAATTCTATAACCCTGAACCTTGAAAGTTCTGACTCAAGGTGCTCACCTGTAATCGCCATCTCCCGCTTGCTTTTTTCTTGAGAATCAGTCTCATGCGACCACGAAGAGTTGTATATCGAATTGATCTTATCGATGGTAAATGCAAAACTATCAAGCCATATAAGCGAAGAAGGAGGAATAAATTCAGTAATGTTCTCATGGGTCTTTTCGATTGAGATATCCTGAACATTCGGGATAATAGAGACCTCCTTAAATTTCTCTATTGAGAGTTGATCGTCAATATTAAAGGTCCTGATAGATTCGATATCGTCACCAAAGAAGTCTATACGATATGGTTTATCACTCGAGTATGAAAAAACATCTATTATGCTGCCCCTGACTGAAAACTGTCCGGGTTCATATACAAAATCGACCCTGGAGAAATTGTATTCCGTAAGAACCTCAACCAGGAACTCCATGCTTAGTGGATCACCGGTTTTTACCTTAAGTGTATTTTTCTTGAATACCTTCTTGCTGATAACCTTTTCCATTACAGACTCCGGGTACGAAACAACAACACATTTCCGCTTTCCAGACCCCAGGTGATTCATCACCTCTGTCCGAAGCACAATGTTTGAGGCCTCGGTCTGCCCGTACTGGATGGATCTTTTATATGTCGACGGAAAGAAAAATACCAGCTCTTCTCCCAGTATTGATACAAGGTCGTTATAAAAATATGCGGCATCCTCCTTCTCGGGAAGTATAATAAAGTGAGTTGTCTGAAGTGAGTTAAACAGGGCAGCTACCAGTAGCGAGCGCGCCGACCCTCTTAAGTCTTCTGCTGCAATATTGCCCTGCTTATCTTCCGCCAGGTTAGCGGCTAAAGGATTGAAATTAGGATGTTTGAGGTAAAGCTTACCTAAATCAAATTCGTTCATTTACTTTGACTGATGAGCTGCAAAAGTATATAAGATTATTGAGCTATGCCAGTCTATCAGTATTGATGACCTCATAATTTTTCACTTAACTTTATTATTGGCAACCAGAGAAACAGGGTCTGCCAGGTATTTTCGGAGGAGAGCCGACAGGCTACAGCCCGCTTGAGCTATGCTAATTGCCTGTATATAATATCGATGCAATAGCTGATAGTATTAACGGAACGACGGGAGACCGTACCGGATGGGATAAATAGTCTTTAGCCGTGATTTTTTATAAATTCTTCGACTTTTTCCACCATATCAGGCGATCCTACTATGTAGGGCACCTTCTGGTGTATTGAATCGGGTATAATATCCAGGATTCTCCTTGTGCCGGTTGTAGCCTTACCTAATGCCTGCTCTGCAACAAAAGCAACCGGATTGCATTCGTAAAGAAGTCTCAGTTTCCCATCAGGATAGGTTTCGCTTTCAGGATACAGGAAAATCCCTCCTTTCAGCAGGTTACGATGAAAATCTGCTACCAGGGAACCAATATACCTTGATAGATAGGGTCGTCCTGATTCAGAGTCTCTTTCCTGGCAATATTTAATATATCTCTTGACACCATCCCTGAACTTAATATAATTACCTTCATTAATTGAATAAATCCTTCCTTCTGATGGTATTTTCATAGAGGGGTTTGACAGGCAAAACTCACCAACCGAGGGGTCCAGGGTGAAACCATTAACCCCATTGCCGGTAGTATAGACCATCATGGTTGATGAGCCGTATATAATATAACCTGCCGCAACCTGTTCTGTACCTGGCTGGAGGAAATCTTTTTGCTCCGTTTGATTCCCTCTCTCGGATAATCTTCTGTAAACTGAGAATATAGTACCAACCGAAACATTTACATCGATGTTTGATGAGCCGTCGAGGGGGTCTATACATACTATATATTTACCATTACGGGCAAATTCACTGGTAAAAGATATAATATTCTGGTTCTCTTCAGAAGCAACTCCACAACATTCGCCACTTAAGCGCAGTGCTCCCAAAAAAACTTCATCGGCATATACATCCAGCTTTTGTTGATCTTCGCCCTGCACGTTTACGTTTCCTACTTCACCAATAATGTCGGCCAGTCCGGCACGATTTACTTTACTGCTAACCATTTTTGCTGCAGTACCAATGTGATGGAGTATTCTTGAGAATTCACCTTTTGCTGTCGGATAATCTTTCTGACGACCAATTATAAAATCGTCGAGTGTTATAATATTGTAGCTTTTCATATAACAGGCTTTCAGTTAGGGTTCTTAAATTTAACAATTGCCGGGTAGAAAAAAAATTACCTTTATCATAAATGCACAATAAAGTGATACTTTTGTTTAAAATAGTTAGAAATGAGAGTTTATAAGTTTGGAGGTGCCTCTGTAAAAGATGATTGGGGAGTAAGGAACCTGGGCAATATTGTTAGTAAGGTCGATGGTGCACTTGTAGTTGTTGTCTCGGCGCTGGGTAAAACTACCAATATGCTTGAAGATGTTCTGTCTTCTTTGCTTGAGGGCAATGAGAATTATAAATTGAAATTTCAAAAAATTGCCGATTATCATACAAACCTTGCAGAATCACTCTTCGGCCAGGCTGAGGCAGAAGAATTGCTTATACCTATCTTCAATGAGATAAGAGATATTATGCCAGGCCTTTCGGGCAGGGACTATGATTTTGCTTATGATCAGCTGGTGTCACAGGGTGAGATATTATCAACCAGGATAGTAGATAAATGGCTCAGAAGTATAGGAATAAATTCTGAATGGACTGATATACGGAAACTCCTGGTTACCGACAGGAAGTTCAGAGATGCCGGGGTTGAATGGGATGAAACCACGATCAGAATGAGGTCTGTGTTTCTTGCTGGTGAAGAGAAACTTTTTGTTACACAGGGCTTTATTGGTGGTACATTAAGCGGTGAAACAACTACACTCGGACGTGAAGGTTCAGACTATACAGCTGCTATAATTGCTAATATTTGCGATGCAGCAGACCTCACAATATGGAAGGATGTACCGGGAGTTTTGAATGCCGACCCCAGGTGGATGGAAGGAGCCATAAGGCTTGAGAATGTAAGTTATAAGGAAGCCGTGGAGATGTCGTTTTCAGGGGCAAAGATAATCCACCCCAAAACTATTAAGCCTCTCCATAATAAGGCTATTCCACTATTTGTTAAATCATTTATTGAGCCACAGGAGCGAGGAACCTATGTATCGGTAAATGAGAGCATCGATCAGGATGTTCCTGTATATGTAAGGAAGGAGTCGCAGGTGTTAATATCTATTATTCCCAGAGATTTTTCGTTTGCTATTGGTGATAACCTGGGAATTTTGTTCCAGGTTTTGAATAATTGCTCAGTAAAAACCAACCTTGTTCAGGCATCGGCTGTTAGTGTAGCAGTATGTGTGGATGATGAGCAGGAAAAGATTGCCAGGCTTAATTTATTATTACAAGACGATTATAAGATACTTGTGAATAGGGGTGTTGAAATGTTAACACTCAGGTATTATGATAAGTCGGCAATAAAGAACCTGGTAGGGGAGAGAGAAGTGTTGATTGAGCAGCGAACCAGGAAATCAATTCGTTTTGTAGTAAAGTAGTGATAGAGGGATATCAGTATTGCTCTAGTTCATTAATATTTCAAGGGCGGCCATATAGCCAACTCCGACCCTGTCCTGGGTTTCAGTCTTATATCCAAAAACGATGACTTTGATTTTCTTTTCAATTTTTTTTTCAAGTGGGTTATAATACCAGTCTTCGGTAAATTGAATTTTCCCAATATTACTTCTTTCAAAACCAGCTTGTTTTTCAATCTTTTTTATATCGCCCGAACCCAGTTCTTTACCGCTGTGATAATCCCTGGCTTTAAGTTCGCCCGAGTACAGGCTTTCAAACAGTTTATCAATCATTTCATTGCCAGAAAATCCTGCAACCTTTTCTAGTTCCCACGGATCGTCAGTCTCGGCCTTAATAACGACGTCGTATATTATATTATCCGCCACCTTTATAAGTTCGGGTGATATCCGGTCTGTTTTTTCAACAACGACCTCCTGTTTACACGACAGGCTAATTCCAATAATAATTACAAGTAAAACGCTTAATCTCATCTTATCTCCTGAATTTTAATAATTGTCCCGGTACTTTATCATAAATGTTATTGCCATCCCATACAATATTCCCATTCACAATTGTCTTGATGACTTTAGAGCTGAAGCTTGTTCCTTCAAAGGGCGACCATCCACATTTATATAATATATTATCTCTTGATACTGTCCACTTACTATGCGGATCAACAAGGCAGAGGTCGGCCTGAAATCCCTCTCTGATAAAACCCCTATTTTCAACACCAAAAAGTATTGCAGGGCCGTGGCACATTTTTTCAACTATTTTTTCCAGTTTTATAACATCCTGGTGCCATAGCTCAATCATTGCAGTAAGCGAGTGCTGTACCAGCGGCCCGCCCGATGATGCCCTGGTATATATGTTCTGCTTTTCTTCGAGGGTATGAGGCGCATGGTCGGTGGCCACAATATCAATTTTATTACTTAGCACACCTGCAATAAGTGCTTCTCGATCTGTGGTGCTTTTTATTGCAGGGTTCCATTTGATCAGATTTCCTTTTTCCCTGTAAGCAGAGTCATCGAACCAGAGATGATGAACACATACCTCTGCAGTAATCTTTTTATCCCTTAAATCAATAGTATTATCAAAGAGATCGAGCTCATCTGCAGTAGAAAGGTGGAGTATATGCAATCTCGTTCCATATTCTTTTGCCAGCCTTACTGCAAAAGATGATGAAAGCAAACACGCTTCGCGGCTTCTTATCAGGGGGTGATATTCGAGAGGTATATCTTCGCCATATTCTTCGATGTAAGCCTTGAGATTTTGCCTTATGGTATTTTCATCTTCGCAGTGGCAAGCTACCAGCACAGGAGAGTTTCGGAATATTTCCCTCAGACTGGCCTCGTTGTCAACAAGCATATTTCCGGTAGAAGATCCCATAAATACTTTTAGTCCACACACTTCTTCAGGGTTAATTGCCAGGATTTCTTCGATATTATCGTTTGTGGCTCCAAAGTAGAAGGAATAGTTAACAGGTGAGTTTCGGGCGGCAATAGATTGCTTCTCGGCAAGAGCAGATGCTGTTATAGTCTGCGGATTGGTATTTGGCATTTCCATAAATGACGTAATTCCACCTGCAGCAGCAGCCCTTGACTCGGAATATATATCTCCCTTGTGAGTTAGTCCCGGTTCCCTGAAATGTACCTGGTCGTCTATTACCCCGGGCAATAGTAATTTACCAGCTGCTTCTATTGTCTCAAGATTACTTAAGTCGGGGGCACTGTCTTTTCCACGATAAATCTTTTCAATTATTTCGCCTGATATAAGAACACTACCTGTAAATACTTCTCCTTCATTTACTATCTCAGCGTTATGAATAAGTATTTTTTTCATCGTGTGACTTAATTATATTACTATTCCTGTGGGGGCCGACTGTAATCTCTTACAAAACTTCTGAATTTCATTTTCAATACACCCCAGAGAGCTTCGTTAAATATTCCTCCACTCATCTTTGATGTTCCGAGTTTCCTGTCAGTAAAAACTATCGGTACTTCTACAATCCTGAATTTGAATTTCCAGGCAGTAAATTTCATCTCGATCTGAAAGGCATACCCCTTTGATCTGACCTTATCCAGATCTATTGTTTCAAGTACTATTCTTTTATATGCTTTAAAGCCAGCAGTAGTATCCTTTACTCTCAGTCCTGTAACAATTCTCACATATATTGATGCCATATACGACATAAGAACTCTTCCCAGGGGCCAGTTTACAACATTAACTCCAGATACGTACCTTGATCCTATTGCAAGATCGGCACCTTCCATGCATGCTCCATAAAGCCTTACAAGATCGTTTGGATTGTGAGAGAAATCGGCATCCATCTCACAAATGATACCATATTTATTTTCTATCGCCCATTTGAATCCTCTTAAGTATGCAGTCCCAAGACCCAGTTTCCCTTCCCTTCTTATCAGGTGGACATTCTTAAACTCTTTTTTTAAGCCCTCTACAATATCACCCGTTTTATCAGGTGAGTTATCGTCAACAACTAATATATCAAAGGGTACTTTTAGCTGTGAAATTTCTCTGATGATGGAGTCTATATTCTCCTTCTCGTTATATGTAGGTATTATTACCAGGTTCTTCCCCATTTCCATACTGCGAAAATAGACAAATTACTTTTACGATTTTAAGATTTAACGAAATTTTAAGAATTGCTTATCTTAGGGTTTGAAGGGATTAATGATTAGATGTGTTATGTTTTCTTACTTAGCTTTAGGCCTTACGCCCTATGCCCTGCACCTTCGCTGTCAATGCTTTACGTTGGGGTAAATAATTATCTATATTTTTTTCAAAGGATTCGTTTGGTAATTAAAAAATCTTAATCTACTTTTGCAGCCGCTTTTGGCGATAAAAGATAGTTCTTTAAGATACAGTTTGAGGTTTTTTTCGGGTTTGCAGAGGGTGGAAACAGGAAGAAAGAAATACCCCGGGAAAAATTCTCAAATTTTTTTTGGCAAAGAGGCAATAATAGTTGTATCTTTGTCGCCCCGCTCCGGACTACGAATTACAATTAGTGGATACGGAATAGGGAAAAGACGCGAAAGCGAAGTTCTTTGAATATTTGAAGCAACACATCCAGGCTAAGACGAATTAACAGTCAATTCTTAGCAATTTTTTTAAGTTAAGAGCCATAGGAACATAGGATTCTTGTAAAGAGACTAATAATTTTTTTTTACAACGAAGAGTTTGATCCTGGCTCAGGATGAACGCTAGCGGGAGGCTTAACACATGCAAGTCGAGGGGTAACAGGTTGGAATTTCGGTTTCGATGCTGACGACCGGCGAACGGGTGAGTAACGCGTATGCAACCTACCTTTTACAGGGGGATAGCTTTCGGAAACGGAAATTAATATCCCATAACGCTGCACTGTGGCATCACAGAGCAGTTAAAACTCCGGTGGTAAAAGATGGGCATGCGTAACATTAGCTAGTTGGTAAGGTAACGGCTTACCAAGGCTGCGATGTTTAGGGGACCTGAGAGGGTGATCCCCCACACTGGTACTGAGACACGGACCAGACTCCTACGGGAGGCAGCAGTGAGGAATATTGGTCAATGGGCGCAAGCCTGAACCAGCCATCCCGCGTGCAGGAAGACGGCCCTACGGGTTGTAAACTGCTTTTCTGAAGGAAGAATAACCTTGAGTTTCTCAAGGGACGACGGTACTTCAGGAATAAGCATCGGCTAACTCCGTGCCAGCAGCCGCGGTAATACGGAGGATGCAAGCGTTATCCGGATTTATTGGGTTTAAAGGGTGCGTAGGCGGGCTAATAAGTCAGTGGTGAAATCTTTCGGCTCAACCGAGAAACTGCCATTGATACTGTTAGTCTTGAGTTCGGTTGAGGTAGGCGGAATGTGTAATGTAGCGGTGAAATGCTTAGATATTACACAGAACACCAATTGCGTAGGCAGCTTACTAGACCGACACTGACGCTGAGGCACGAAAGCGTGGGGAGCGAACAGGATTAGATACCCTGGTAGTCCACGCCGTAAACTATGATTACTCGTTGTTGGCGATACACAGTCAGCGACCAAGGGAAACCGATAAGTAATCCACCTGGGGAGTACGCTCGCAAGAGTGAAACTCAAAGGAATTGACGGGGGCCCGCACAAGCGGTGGAACATGTGGTTTAATTCGATGATACGCGAGGAACCTTACCTGGGCTTAAATGTAGAGTGCATAAGTGGGAAACCATTTTTTCCTTCGGGACTCTTTACAAGGTGCTGCATGGTTGTCGTCAGCTCGTGCCGTGAGGTGTCGGGTTAAGTCCCATAACGAGCGCAACCCTTATCATTAGTTGCCATCGGGTCATGCCGGGGACTCTAATGAAACTGCCACCGTAAGGTGAGAGGAAGGTGGGGATGACGTCAAATCAGCACGGCCCTTATGTCCAGGGCTACACACGTGTTACAATGGTCGGTACAGAGGGCAGCTACCTGGTGACAGGATGCCAATCTCGAAAGCCGGTCCAAGTTCGGATCGAAGTCTGCAACTCGACTTCGTGAAGCTGGAATCGCTAGTAATCGCGCATCAGCCATGGCGCGGTGAATACGTTCCCGGGCCTTGTACACACCGCCCGTCAAGCCATGGAAGCTGGGGGTGCCTGAAGTTCGTAACCGTAAGGAGCGACCTAGGGTAAAACTAGTGACTGGGGCTAAGTCGTAACAAGGTAGCCGTACCGGAAGGTGTGGCTGGAACACCTCCTTTCTGGAGAGAGTCCAAAAATACTATGGCGACTGTTAGTTAGTCGTCTGGATGTTTGCTTTATTTATTATATAAACCTTTAAAGTCCGAAGTAGGGAAATCAGCTTTATAATTGTTGCACAATGGGGAGATGTCGGATTTGAATTGAACGAGACAGTCCCATAGCTCAGTTGGTTAGAGCGCTACACTGATAATGTAGAGGTCCGCAGTTCAAATCTGCGTGGGACTACCAGGCTTTAAGGGGAATTAGCTCAGTTGGCTAGAGCGCCTGCCTTGCACGCAGGAGGTCAAGGGTTCGACTCCCTTATTCTCCACGATTGCTCACATAGTTATGTATAACAGATGTGAGATATGCCATAACTGGCATAGAGGTTCTTTGACATGATGACAGAATACGAGAATAGTAATAAGTAAAATTTTATTTAATTATAGAATTACTCAAGAAAGTAAGTAAGAGCGCAGGGTGGATGCCTTGGCTCTCAGAGGCGATGAAGGACGTGACAAGCTGCGATAAGCTACGTGGAGGAGCAAATATCCATTATATACGTAGATTTCCGAATGGGGCAACCCACCAGGTTGAAGACCTGGTATCCCGAGTAATCGGGGGGCAAACCCGGAGAACTGAAACATCTAAGTACCCGGAGGAGAAGAAAACAATAGTGATTCCCTAAGTAGTGGCGATCGAACGGGGAATAGCCTAAACCAATATTGTTTCGGCAATGTTGGGGTTGTAGGACCACGACATGATTATATATTAAGAAATGGAATCAACTGGAAAGTTGAACCAAAGGGGGTGAAAGTCCTGTACATGTAATTAATATTGTATCTAGTGGTATCCTGAGTAGGGCGGGACACGAGAAATCCTGTCTGAATCTGCCAGGACCATCTGGTAAGGCTAAATACTCCTGAGAGACCGATAGCGAACTAGTACCGTGAGGGAAAGGTGAAAAGCACCCCGAACAGGGGAGTGAAATAGTACCTGAAACCGTGCGCTTACAAACGGTCGGAGTCCCGAGTGATCGGGATGACGGCGTGCCTTTTGCATAATGAGCCTACGAGTTACTCTTCACTAGCAAGGTTAAGACTTTAAGGGTCGGAGCCGAAGCGAAAGCGAGTCTGAATAGGGCGAATAAGTTAGTGGAGGTAGACGCGAAACTTGGTGATCTACCCTTGGCCAGGTTGAAGTTCCGGTAACACGGGATGGAGGACCGAACCAGTAGACGTTGAAAAGTCTTTGGATGAGCTGAGGGTAGGGGTGAAAGGCCAATCAAACCAAGAAATAGCTCGTACTCCCCGAAATGCATTTAGGTGCAGCCTCATAATAATTTCACAGAGGTAGAGCTACTGATAAGGCTAGAGGGCTTCGCCGCCTATCAACCCTTGACAAACTCCGAATGCTGTGAAATGATTTATGGGAGTGAGGCGTTGGGTGCTAAGGTCCAGCGCCAAAAGGGAAAGAACCCGGACCATCAGCTAAGGTCCCCAAATGTATATTAAGTTGAACAAACGAGGTGCGACTGCTTAGACAGCTAGGATGTTGGCTTGGAAGCAGCCATTCATTTAAAGAGTGCGTAACAGCTCACTAGTCGAGCGGTTGTGCGTGGATGATACTCGGGCATAAATATACTACCGAAGCTATGGGTTTGTCTTTAGAGACAAGCGGTAGGGGAGCATTCCAGTCAGCGCTGAAGGGGTATCGTAAGGTACCTTGGAGCGACTGGAAAAGAAAATGTAGGCATAAGTAACGATAAAGGGGGTGAGAAACCCCCTCACCGATAGACTAAGGTTTCCTGATCAACGCTAATCGGATCAGGGTTAGTCGGGACCTAAGGGAAAGCCGAGAGGCGTAACCGATGGACAACTGGTTAATATTCCAGTACCACCAAGTATTGCGATGGGGTGACGGAGCAGTGACAAGACCGCGTACTGACGGAATAGTACGTTAAAGGGTGTAGTTATACAGATGGGTTAATAGCTCGACTGTGATGAACCTGATAGTACCATTAGCCTTCGGGCGAGTGGATAGTGTCTGTAATCATACTTCCAAGAAAAACCTCTAAGCTTCAGATATATGGTGCCCGTACCGCAAACCGACACAGGTAGTCAAGGAGAGAATCCTGAGGTGCTCGAGTGATTCGTGGCTAAGGAACTAGGCAAAATAGTCCTGTAACTTCGGGATAAAGGACGCCCCCGAGTGATCGGGGGCCGCAGAGAAATGGCCCAAGCGACTGTTTATCAAAAACACAAGGCTTTGCGAAATAGCAATATGAAGTATAAGGCCTGACACCTGCCCGGTGCTGGAAGGTTAAGAGGGGATGTCATCTTCGGAGAAGCATTGAATCGAAGCCCCAGTAAACGGCGGCCGTAACTATAACGGTCCTAAGGTAGCGAAATTCCTTGTCGGGTAAGTTCCGACCTGCACGAATGGTGTAACGATTTGGGCACTGTCTCAGCCACGAGCTCGGTGAAATTGTAGTTCCGGTGAAGATGCCGGATACCCGCAACGGGACGGAAAGACCCCGTGAACCTTTACTATAGCTTAACATTGATTTTGGGTAAATAATGTGTAGGATAGGTCGGAGACTTTGAAGCAGCATCGCCAGGTGTTGTGGAGTCAACCTTGAAATACGACCCTTTATTTATCTGGAACCTAACCCCGAGTAATCGGGGGACAATGTTTGGTGGGTAGTTTGACTGGGGTGGTCGCCTCCAAAAGAGTAACGGAGGCTTCTAAAGGTACCCTCAGCACGATTGGTAACCGTGCGCAGAGTGCAATGGCACAAGGGTGCTTGACTGTGAGACTGACAAGTCGACCAGGTACGAAAGTAGAGCATAGTGATCCGGTGGTTCCGCATGGAAGGGCCATCGCTCAAAGGATAAAAGGTACTCCGGGGATAACAGGCTGATCGCTCCCAAGAGCTCATATCGACGGAGCGGTTTGGCACCTCGATGTCGGCTCGTCACATCCTGGGGCTGGAGAAGGTCCCAAGGGTTGGGCTGTTCGCCCATTAAAGTGGCACGCGAGCTGGGTTCAGAACGTCGTGAGACAGTTCGGTCCCTATCTGTTGTGGGCGTTGGATATTTGAGAGAACCTGACACTAGTACGAGAGGACCGTGTTGGACAGACCTCTAGTGTACCTGTTGTGGCGCCAGCTGCATTGCAGGGTAGCTACGTTTGGAAGAGATAAGTACTGAAAGCATCTAAGTACGAAGCTCGTCTCAAGATGAGATATCCTTTAAGGGTCGTTAGAGACTATGACGTTGATAGGCTGTAGGTGTAAAGGCAGTAATGTCAAAGCCGAGCAGTACTAATTACCCGTAAGCTTTCGGAGATTATTTATTATTATTCTTGTAGTTGTCATGTTAATTTTAACAGGCCGATCGTTAATAAAATGTCCGGTTGACATTTTTAGTGAGGAGCCAGGTAGAGCGGAGAAAGTCTGATTTCTACTGAAAAGCCTGAAAGTCTTATGGTGGCTATAGCAACGGGGTTCCACCTCTTCCCATCCCGAACAGAGAAGTTAAGCCCGTTAGCGCCGATGGTACTGCGTAAAAGTGGGAGAGTAGGTCGCCGCCAACTTTATACAAAAAGCTCAGCAATATGCTGGGCTTTTTTTGTTTATAGGAAGAAGGTTGAAAATGGGTTGAAAAGGTTGAAACTGGGTTGAAAAGGTTGAAACTGGGTTGAAGAAGGTTGGGAATGAATTTAGAATGAGTTTAGAATGAGTTGGGAATGAGTTTAGACGTTTAGGCTTATAACTTATAACTAGTATCCCGCGCACCACGTACCCGCGCACCCCGTACCCCGCACCCCGCACCCCGCACCCCGTACCCTGCACCCCGTACCCCGCACCTTCTGCCGAAGGCGGGCACCACCATCACTATCATAATCGGGATAGGAAAAAAAAAGTGTCGCAAATGCGACACTCTTATTTTATACCGGTGTTGAGTAAATCCTAGTAGAATTTATATCTCATGTCTTTAATCTCAGACTTATCCTTGAGAGCTTCAAATGCCTCGTAGATAGCTCTTACCTGGAAGTTTGATGATAACCTTGTCTTCAATATATTTTCAGGCTGTGCTGCAGGATTATCAATCACACTGTTTACTGCTATTACAAATACTCCGTTCTCCCCTTTGACTGGACTGGATATTTCTCCTTCTTCCATCCTGACAGCCGTTGAAATAACTGCCGGTTCAATACCAGCCGCTGGAATAGAAAAGGAATTGAAGTTTATAGAAGTCGCTTCCTGAACATTTAAATTAAGTGCCGATGATATATCGTCAATATTATCAAGGCCTTCAATCCTGGTTTTAAAATCGCTGACTATCTTATCACCCTTCTTATCTTTTAACAGAACATATCTTATATCGCTCTCAACACTTTTAATATCAGCGAAGCCTTCTTCTTTTATCTCTGTGCAGTAGGCAATAATAAATTTATTACCAAGCTCAAAAACAGCCTGTTCACTTCTGTCGAGTATAATACTGTTTTTATCAGTTTCGAAAAGGGCCATAATAAGATAACGAGGTGATTCAAGCCCGGCTATAACTTTTTCTTCAGGACCCAGGTTTGTTGCCAGCTTCTTGTAAAGATTGGGGTCTTCGACTATGGTATTATTGAATTTTTCGTATGTATTGTTCATACCTGCAAACCTGCTGGCTGTTGAGTAAATATCCTGATAGGTAGTAGAGCTGGGCTCAATAGTTCTGTCAATAATACCGATATGATATTTTTTTGTATTCCCTCTCTGGTCGAGTATGTCGATCAGGTGGTACCCGAATGTCGTTTCTGCTATAACCAGGTCGCCCTTTGAATTTTCAAAACAGGCATTGTTGAATGGTGTAACCATCTGCCCTTCACTAAACCAGCCAAGATCACCACCTAGCTGGGCAGATCCCTGGTCGTCTGAGCGAATAACTGCCATTGTTGCAAAGTCCGAACCCGACTCAATAAGTAGTTTCAGACTGTCGGCCATAGCCTTGGCAGCTTCACGTGTACCATAATTGGATGTTGAAAGGAGAATATGGCGTACATGTACTGAGTCCGGTCGGTTCTCAACATCAAGTACCTTGGCAAGCTTATAAGTCTCGTCTTCGACATAAGGTCCAAATACTTCACCGGTTTTGCCTTTTAGTGCCAGAGGTCTAATTATTTCCGGGACTTCATCAATCGACTGAAATACTTCGAAATGTCTTGTGTCTGATGAAAGATTAATAAATTGAACTTCATCATTGGAGGTCTCATACTCCTTAATATATTCTCTGACCTTCTCTTCAGTTTCCCTGATATCTTCCGCAGAGGCCACAACCTCAAATTCTACATACTCCATGCTTCTTGACGCATCCTGTAAATAGGATTCCTTATTCTTATTATAATAATCCTGAATCTCTTTCTGACTTATTGTGACACTTGAATCTGCAAGAGATGAGATGGGCTTCATTACAAAACTAAAATCAACACTCCTGGAGTTGATCATGGCCTCATACTCTACCTGCTTAGACGTAACGTAAAGGGCCTTTGATATAAGCATACTGAGTTTCTCCTTTGACTTTGATTTTACAATCTCGTCTTCAAAATATAACCAGTAGGCCTTGGTTTGAGGATCATATTCAGTAGCCTTCAGAAAGTTGACAAGAAAGGATTTGTCCAGAATGCCAGTTTCCTGGTTTGCAAAAAGTTGCTGTACAATAGGATGAGGCTCATCTCCAAGTACCATATTATCCACCTCGTCTGTACTTACTCCAATACCTATCCGGTCCATTTCTTCTCCCAGTAATTTATCTTCAACCATCTGGGTCCAGATCTGTTCTCTCATGGTTTCAGATAAGGCTTCTGTTATCTGTGATGTGCCCGACATTTTATAAATCTCTGCCAGGTTCTGTATCCTGGCATCAAATTCCTGATAAGAATAACTCTCTCCATCAATTGTCGCTATTTCATAATACTTCTTTGCCTGCCTGTTTTGCCCCTTTCCTCCTCCAAGTGAGTCTGATAGAACAAATACAATAATTGTGATTCCGATTATCACTGCCAGAAGTGCCCCGGCCCTGTCGCGCATCGTTTGTAGAACTGACATCTATTTACTCTTTAATTTTATTTAATCAATTTTCAGGCGACAAATATAGCAAAAAAAGAGTTGAATAATTTGAAGAAGTTTAAAAGGTTTCCCGGTAAAAGGCTTACTGAGTGACATAACGCATTTTTTGAGATCATATATAGAAAGTATATAATTCATGATATATATAATGAATAAATGCAAATATTTATTCAACCCCCTAATAAATATAGGGGTCGTGCAATAAAAAGTTAATAAATAGTGAAGAAGACCTTCTAAAAATATGGGTATGTGCTTAAAAAAGGTATATATTTGTGAAAAATATAATAATTATGGCAGAATTAAGATTCAGTGCGTTAAGGGAAGTTTTTTCTCGTGTACCCGTTGAAGTGGTGCGTCCGGAAGGGAAAATATCAGATTATTTTGGGGTGAATGTTTTTGATATGGCTAAAATGGAAACCTTCCTGTCGATGGAAACTTTTAAATCTATTAAGGGGGCAATAGAGAAAGGTATGCCGATTAACAGGGATATGGCCGACAGGGTGGCGGCAGGAATGAAATCATGGGCCATGGAGAAAGGTGTAACTCACTATACACACTGGTTTCACCCTCTTACAGATGCTACTGCAGAGAAACATGATGCTTTTATTGAAAGAAATGATGCTGGAGGATTGGTTGAATCTTTTTCGGGCGAACTCCTGGTACAGCAGGAACCGGATGCTTCCAGTTTTCCGAGCGGTGGAATAAGGAACACTTTTGAAGCAAGAGGTTATACGGCATGGGACATATCTTCGCCGGCATTTATTGTAGGAACAACCCTGTGTATTCCCACTGTATTTGTTTCATATACAGGTGAAGCTCTCGATTATAAAACGCCTTTACTGAAGGCATTGTCTTCAATTGATAAAGCAGCAGTTGATGTCTGTCATTATTTTGATAAGAATGTTGATAAGGTAATAGCCACACTGGGATGGGAGCAGGAATACTTTCTGATTGATGAAGCCTTATATTATGCAAGGCCTGACCTTATGCTTGCAGACAGAACTCTGATGGGTCATCAGTCATCAAAAGATCAGCAATTGTCTGATCACTATTTTAGTTCAATACCAGAAAGGGCTATGGCCTTTATGGAAGAATTTGAAATAGAATCCTATAAACTTGGTATTCCTGTAAAGACCCGTCATAATGAAGTTGCGCCAAACCAGTTCGAATGTGCGCCTATTTACGAGGAGGCTAATCTTGCAGTCGACCATAATCAGTTGATTATGGACATAATGAAAAGAGTAGCGAGAAAGCATAAATTCAGGGTTCTTCTTCATGAGAAGCCTTTTGCCGGGGTAAATGGTTCGGGTAAACACAACAACTGGTCGCTGGCAACAAATACAGGGGTAAACCTGCTTTCACCCGGAAAGAATCCCAAGACCAACCTCCAGTTTCTTACCTTCCTGGTTAATGTTATTAAGTCTGTTCATGATAATCAGGATCTGCTGCGCGCCAGTGTGTTGACAGAAACTAATTCTTACAGACTCGGGGCACACGAAGCACCACCTGCAATTATGTCTGTATTTCTGGGTAGCTACCTTACAGGTATGCTTGATGATATAGCCAGGAAGGTTACCGATAAGAAAATGACTCCCACTGAAAAAACAGAACTTAAACTTGGAATTGGGAAAATACCGGAAATATTACTTGATAATACAGATCGTAACCGCACATCTCCCTTTGCATTTACGGGCAACAGGTTTGAGTTCAGGGCTGTGGGTTCTTCTTCAAGCTGTGCTCCTCCGATGATAACGCTTAATGCATGTGTTGCCAGTCAGTTAAGAGAATTTAAGTCTGAAGTGGATACCCTTATTAACAAGGGAATAAAAAAGGACGAGGCGATTTTCCAGGTGCTTAAGAAATATATTGTAGGCTCAACAGATATCCGTTTTGAAGGCGATGGTTATAGTAAGGAATGGGAAGAAGAAGCAGCCAGGAGGGGCCTTACAAATATTACCAGTGTACCTGTATCATTAAGTAAGTATCTTACCGACAGCTCTAAGAAAATACTTATAGACGGGGGAATATTTACAGAAAAAGAGCTGGAGGGAAGGGTTGAAGTTGAGTACGAAAAAATGATGAAGAAGGTACAGATTGAAGCAAGGGTACTCGGCGATCTCGCAGTTAACCATATTGTACCTACCGTAATACAATATATGACTATGCTCCTGGAAAATGTAAATTCTCTTAAAGGAGTCTTCAGTGAAATTGAGTACGAAAGACTGGCAGGAGCCAGGAAGGAGTTAATCTTAACAATATCAGATGAGATTAGTCTTATTAAGAGACTTGTAAATGAAATGATTGAAGCCAGGAAAAAGGCTAATGTTATTGAGGGGGGAAAGAGAAGTCACTGGCCTACGAGAAGGAAGTAAAACCATATCTGAATAAAATAAGATACCAGATTGACAAGCTGGAACTTACCGTTGATAATGAGATGTGGCCCCTGCCTAAATACAGGGAACTGCTTTTTACTAGGTAGGGTGATATATAATACTTAGATGTATTTTGCGTTAATTATCTGAGATTAATTGTTTATCAGACATATCCCTGTTTTTGAGGAGATATCCCCGAAATGATTACTTTTATAGCGTAAAATATGGTGTCATATGAAAAAGATTATTACCCTGTTAATATTTTTATTGCTTGTTGCCGGTGCTTCTGCACAGAAAAGAAAGGCACAGAAGGCCTATGATGCTTTTACCGCGGGAGAATATTTTGAGGCCATAGATTTTTTCAAGGACGCTTTTTCGAAAACCAGAGACAGGGCTGAGAAATCAGAACTAACCTTTATGGTGGCCGAATGTTATCGTCTGACAAATGATCCAAAAAATGCAGAGACGTGGTATAAAAAGATATCAGGAAAGGATTATGCAAAACCAAATGCCACATTTCTATATGCCGAATCGCTCAGGAAGAACGGCAAATATGAGGATGCAATAGAAGAGTATAATAACTATAAGCGCCTGGTGCCTGCAGATTCCAGGGCTGACCTGGGAATCAGGTCATGCGAGCTGGCAATGGAATGGATGGCTTCTCCTGAACCATATACGGTTGATGAAATAAAAGACCTGAATTCGAGAAGATCGGATTTTGCGGCAAGCTATGCAAGGGATGATTTTGGACTTGTATTCCTTACTTCTTCAAGGGATGAAGCTACCGGGAAGAATGATCATGGAGCTACAGGACAGAACTTCACAGATATCTTTGAGAGCAGGCTCGACAAAAAAGGGAAATGGAGTACGCCCATACCTGTAGATGGTATTAATACTGAATTCGAAGAGGGGGCACCTTCCTTTACATCAGACTTCAGGGAAGTCTATTTTACAAGGTGTACCGCAGGTAAACGAGAGAATAAGGGCTGTCAGATATTCTCATCCAGGATTGAAGGTACTGGGTGGGGAGAACCACAGAAGGTTGAGATACTTGCAGATTCACTTGTTGCAGCTCACCCGGCAATCTCACCCGACGGACTGGAATTGTATTTTGTTTCAGACCTGGCCGACGGATACGGAGGCAAGGATATCTATGTTGTTAGGAGGGAAACGGAAAACTCTGAATGGGCCAAACCTCAGAACCTGGGGCCTGATATAAATACCAGAGGCGACGAATTGTTCCCTTACGTACGGAGCGACGGATCATTGTATTTTGCTTCCGATGGCCATATAGGCATGGGTGGATTGGATATATATAAGGCTGAACCCCAGCCTGATGGGAGCTGGATAGTCGATAATATGCAATATCCGATAAATACTTTTGCCGATGATTTTGCAATTACTTTTATGGGCGACGAAGAAAAGGGATTATTCAGTTCAACCAGGAAGGGAAGAGGGAATGATGAACTTTATACCTTCGAGCTGCCTCCTCTGAAATTTAGTGTACAAGGTCTTGTAAAAGATGAAAAATCCGGGGAGGTAATTTCACAGGCCGGTGTGCAACTGATTGCAAGTGACGGTACCACGGTAAGAGTAGAATCGTCTGATGCTGGCGAATTCAGGTTTATCCTGAAACAGGATGTCGACTATATCTTCCTGGCTTCTAAACAGGGCTATCTGAATGGTAAAGAAAAAGAAACTACCAGGGGACAGGACAAGAGCCGGGAGTTTCTTACAACAATTGTTATGACTTCAATTGATAAGCCTATTGAGCTTCCGAATATATTATATGACTTTGGTAAGTGGGATCTGAGACCTGAGTCAATGGTTTCCCTCGATAAATTGGTAGAAACACTTAATGATAATCCTAATGTTACTATTGAGTTGATGTCGCATACCGACTCAAGGGATACCGAAGAATATAACATCGATCTATCCCAGAAAAGAGCACAGTCGGTTGTAGATTATCTTATCCAGAAAGGGATTGAAAAGGAACGACTGTCAGCAAAGGGTTACGGAGAATCCAGTCCTAAAGTGGTGGATCCTGAGATAAATTCAAATTATCCATTCCTGCCTCTTGAGTTTATTCTGTCTGAGTCTTTTATTGAAAACCTGGCTAATGATGAACAGCGTGAGATTGCTCACCAGATAAACAGGAGAACAGAATTTAAAGTACTCAGGACAGACTATCAGAGTGCTAACGAATAAGTTAGATTTTAAGGTAACCCAGTTCGGCAAGTATCTTTATTGTATTTACAACTGATTGCAGATCCGTCTCTCCGCTTTTCATTTGTGCATCAAGTAATATTTTGATCTCAAAGGCATTGTAAGGTTCCTTGCAAAGCCTGAGCAATTCATTAATATCAATTTGACCGCTTACAGGGTATTTTTCATTGAGGTCACCGGCTTCACGCAGAATACTTCTCCCGGCTCCGTAACCAGCCTCAATAAACTTTTCTGTCAGTTCAGGATTAATTCTGGAAGCTTCTTTACCTTCCCTGTCCAGTTCGTAAACTGGAGTTCCCAGGCCTAAAATACCGGCCTTCTGATTTGCATAATAGCTGTAACTGGCTAAAATATTTTTACCAATTTCATTTAATCCGCTTTCAAGGTTGAATATATACCCTGCCGGGTCCTTTATTCCCAGTTCGTTTACCGATCTGAGTGTTGCTTTTTCATTCAGAATAGCGGCTTCTATAAATTGGTATCCTTTTAGCCAAGCCTCCTTAAACGATTCCTTATCAGACTTATCAAGCAAATAACTTGCTCTCTGCAATTGAGACCCAATCCTTTCGGCAGAGTTGCCGATAATTTCGCTCCCAATTCTAAGTGCCATTTCATTTTCAGCGCTTGCAATAGTATAGGCTGCTGCTGCTGTAATAACACACACTCGTTTTAGCTGGGTAGGATCACACTTGTCAGCCCTGTCCTGAGATGTATGGTAGTAAAGATCAGGCCAGGTAATCATCATTATACCCGGTACCTGTATACATGGATCGTTAAACACTTCATGATCTGATGATCCGTAATGGTCGTCGACACTGTAATAGAACGGATCATCTGTTCCACTGGGGGCAACAATACTTTTTGTGAAACCGCCCCTCCCTGATAATGCAAGGGCAATGCGATTTGTAGTACCTACAAAATCGTAGTAATTTTCCATTACATCATTAATATAATGTGGATTGCCATAGGTTGTTCTTTGCATACAGAGAAAAGACTGACTCTCTGCCAGGTTAAGCCCAACCATATCAAGGTTAATATTACAAAGTGTATGTTCCATCTGGGCCTTCTTTTCTTTAACATATGGGATTGTTCCCGAGTATTCAGGAACCCATATAAACCTGATCCCTCTTAAAGGCTGTTCTATTCTTCCCTCGTCTATCATTGTTTGTAACATCCTTGCTACTTCGAGGATGGCAGCCGACCCCGAGATATTATCATTAGCTCCCTGCTTTACAAAACCTTCAAAAAGATGGGCTGATAGTATTATCTCTCCGGCTGAGGGATCCCTGCCAGGCAGTAAACAGGAACTTACTTCAAGTTCATAATCAAGAATCTGTGATTCGACCCTGGCATGTACTATAATTTCTTCACCCTGGAGGAGCCTGTTTTTCAATATTTCTCCTTCTCTCGGTGGGATGAAAAATCCAAATGTTTCATCCTCACCCGATGTGCCTCTGCCACTTATACCTGTAATAGGGATTGCACTACTCACTTTTAATGGGCGGGGAGAATTTAATGAGACTATTCCAAGTGCTCCATTTCGTACGGCAATATTGTGTACCGACCGGGGGCTTCCTGAACTAACTGCAATTTTACCACTGACACCTGCCTTAATGATTTCATCCTCTGTGCCGTTACCTACCCATACAAGTTGAGCCTTTACATCGCTGGGCCTGCTTCCCTGCGCAAGCATAGCCGTTAAGTCACCATAGTCAGCCAGTTTTGAAGTATTAGGGCTGATCTCCCATAATTCACCACTTATCCCATCCCAGTATGATCCTCCCTCATAGCGGTTAACTGTAATTTCACTTAGTCCGTATTTTTTCAGTTCACCTGTTACATAATCGGTTTCAAAAAAGTTGCCTGAATATTCTTCTGCAGGCCTGTTATGATTGTAGGCCCCCATCTCAATAATGTGGATCATAGCTCTTTCGCCTGATGCTTCTCCTATGATTTGATCCATTATTTGATCAGGCAGGAGAGTCCTGTAAGTAGAGTTCTGGCTAAAGGAAAAAGATGCTGAGAAAATAAGACTCAGCAATAAAGAGATAGTAGTTTTTGTTTTCATATCGTTTATAAGATTTTTATATGTTCAGGTATGATAAGTAAAGGTAGATAACTTTTATACACATGAGGGTTAGTGAAGTAAGATTTTGCATTATTTAACATTTAGATATCTTCCATATATTTTACTAAATTTGCCCTCTGATTATAAAGAGATATGGGAACCGGATCGAGATATGATAAGAGAGGAGTTTCGGCATCTAAAGAAGATGTTCACAGCGCTATTAAGGATCTTGATAAGGGCCTCTTTCCCAGGTCGTTCTGCAAAGTTCTCCCCGACATACTTGGAGGTGATGACAGGTACTGCAATATTATGCATGCAGACGGAGCCGGAACCAAGTCATCCCTGGCATATATGTACTGGAAAGAGACTGGAGATCTTTCAGTGTGGAAGGGCATTGCACAGGATGCCATTATTATGAATGTTGATGATCTTCTCTGTACAGGTGTTACTTCAAATATTTTGCTGTCATCGACAATAGGAAGGAACAAACACCTGATCCCCGGAGAAGTTATAAAAAGTATAATTGAAGGAACAGAAGAAGTTCTTGCCGGGCTTAGAGGCATGGGTATTGATATTCATCTTACCGGTGGAGAAACGGCTGATGTCGGCGATCTGGTAAGAACAATAATTGTGGACTCAACAGTCACGGCCAGAATAAGAAGAGATCATGTGATAAGTAATGATGGTATCGCAGACGGAGATGTAATTGTAGGCCTTTCATCTTCCGGGCAAACAAGCTATGAGAGTGAGTATAACGGCGGTATGGGCAGCAATGGACTGACATCTGCCCGTCATGACGTTTTTTCATCTTACCTGGCTGAGAAATACCCTGAAAGCTACGATCAAAATGTTCCCATCGATCTTGTATATTCAGGAGGATATAGCCTGACCCAGGAAATAGAAGATCTGGGGATTAATGCAGGAAAGCTCGTTTTATCGCCCACACGGACTTATGCTCCTGTTGTAAAAAGGATACTGGATAAGTTCAGGAAGGATATTCACGGGATGGTACATTGTTCTGGTGGAGGACAGACCAAGATTCTGAATTTTGTCGATAAGTTACATATAGTAAAGGATAATATGTTTCCGGTTCCGCCACTATTCAGGATAATACAGAAAGAATCCGATTCTGACTGGAAGGAGATGTACAGGGTTTTCAATATGGGACATCGTTTTGAGATTTATCTTCCCGCAAGTATTGCCCCTGAGCTTATCGATATAGCAGCAGAATTTATGCTTGACGCGAGAATAATTGGCCACTGTAGCCGGTTCTCAGGCAAGAAACTTACTATCACCAGTGAAAACGGTGCATTTGACTATTAAATTCAATTTTACCCATGGCAAATAATATGATCCTTGATAAACTCAAGGGAGTTAAAGACAGGTTTGAAGAAGTTGGCAGGTTAATTAATGAGCCCGATGTAATAAACGATATGGATCGTTATATAAAGCTTAATAAGGAATATAAAGAGCTTGAACCCATTATAATAGCCTACAACGAATATTTCGATGTAATAAGTAATATAGAATCTGCAAAGAATATTCTAAGCACAGAGAAGGAAGAGGAGATGCGCGAGATGGCTAAAATGGAACTCGATGAGCTTAGCTCAAGGCTGCCTTCGATGGAAGAAGAAATAAAATTACTCTTACTTCCAACCGATCCGGAGGATGAGAAGAATGCAGTTGTTGAGATCCGGGCCGGCACAGGAGGCGATGAAGCATCGATATTTGCAGGCGACCTGTTCAGGCTATACACAAAATACTGTGAATACAAAAAGTGGAAAATTGATGTTAGTACCCTCGCCGAAGGAACAGTGGGAGGATACAAGGAAATAGTGTTTAGCGTAACAGGGAATGGAGTTTATGGAATAATGAAATATGAATCTGGCGTACACAGGGTTCAAAGGGTTCCTCAAACTGAAACACAGGGAAGGGTACACACTTCGGCTGCAACTGTAGCGGTTTTGCCAGAGGCAGGAGAGTTCGATATTGTTGTTAAACCCGAAGATATAAGGAAAGACACTTATTGCTCATCAGGTCCCGGAGGACAATCTGTAAATACAACCTATTCAGCTATCAGGCTTACCCATGTCCCTTCCGGAATCGTTGTAACCTGCCAGGATGAAAAGTCGCAGCTTAAAAATCTGGATAAGGCGATGAAGGAGCTAAGAACAAGACTTTATAACCTTGAATATCAGAAATATCTTGATGATATATCCTCAAAAAGAAAAACAATGGTATCGTCTGGTGATCGTTCGGCAAAGATACGAACCTATAACTACCCCCAGGGAAGGGTAACCGACCACCGGATAAACCTGACCCTGTACAATCTGCTTTCAGTAATGGATGGGAACATACAGGAGATTATTGACAAGCTACAGATGGCTGAAAATGCTGAAAGGCTTAAAGCAAGTAACCTATAACCTAGCTCAGTTATGAACTCAAATCAACTTTTCGATAATATCAAGAAGAAGAAATCTTTCTTATGTGTCGGACTGGACAGTGATATTCAAAAGATCCCTGAATCTCTTCTTAATGAAAAGGATCCTGTATTTGAGTTTAATCGTAGAATAATTGACTCTACAGCCCGGTATACAGTTGCTTATAAACCCAATGTGGCTTTTTATGAAAGCAGGGGGGCCGAAGGATGGATCAGCCTGACTAAAACCTCTGAATATATAAAGGAAAAGTATCCCGATATTTTTGTAATTGCCGATGCCAAAAGAGGTGATATTGGTAATACATCAAAACTATATGCCAGGGCATTTTTTGAGGAAAATAGCTTCGATGCTGTTACAGTAGCACCTTACATGGGAGAAGATTCAGTGTTGCCATTTCTTTCTTATAGCGACCGGTGGGTAATACTTCTTGCCCTGACATCAAATAAAGGAGCTGATGATTTTCAGTACCATACTGAATCGGGAGTAAAATTATTTGAGAGAGTGCTTACAAAGGCTATCGAATGGGGTAATGAAGATCAATTGATGTTTGTGGTAGGGGCCACCAGGGCAGATATGCTTGCAGATATCAGAAAAATTGTTCCCGATCACTTTTTGTTAATACCGGGAGTAGGAGCACAGGGAGGAAGTCTAGAAGAAGTAGTCAGATATGGATTAAACGCTAAATGTGGATTGCTGGTTAATTCTTCAAGGGGAATAATCTTTGCAGATAGTGGTGATTCTTTCGATAAAGTTGCCGGAGAAAAGGCAGCCGAACTGGCTGAGCAGATGGCTGTTTCCCTCAGTCAGAGGGGCCTGATATAAATTTCATTTTACCAAAGGTATATTCTATCTTTGTTATACTCGCTGTATACTAAGTATTATTGGAATGAACGAACACTTTCTACATTTTGTGTGGAAGAACGGTTTATTTGATCTTCGCGGTCTCAAGACTGCCTCGGACGAAAATGTGAAAATAATTTACCCGGGGCTGTACAACCGGGACTCCGGGCCCGACTTTCTGAATGCCCGCATAAAGATTGCTAATACCGAATGGGCCGGGAATGTAGAGATTCACTATCGGGCATCATCCTGGTTTGAACACGGGCATAATCGTGATAAGGCATATAATAATGTTATTCTGCATGTTGTGATTATAAATGACAGAGAGGCAGTGTCTGCCGCAGGCGAAGCTATTGATACTATTGCAATAAATATTGCTCCCGGAGTGGCAAAACGCTATGAAGACTATATGAGCGAAGAGTCGGTTATTGCATGCCGGTCTGACATTCATAGAATAGACAAATTTACTGTCAGGCACGGAATCTTCCAGATGGCTGTAAAAAGACTGGAAAGAAAGACCGGTCGAATAAAATCTTTATTGGAAGCTACAAAAAATGACTGGGAAGAAGTCTTATACAGGCTGCTTGCTTCAAATATTGGGTTGAATGTAAACAGAGAACCTTTTATGCAACTTTCTACGAGCCTGCCACTCAGGCTGATAAGGAAACATTCTGATAGCATTCTACAGGTTGAAGCGCTTATGTTCGGGCAGGCAGGCTTACTTAACGAAGGATTGTTCGGACCGGATGAGCAGGATACTTACCTTTTTAAACTACAGAAAGAATATGCTGCCCTGAAATCATTATACAGGCTCAAACCTATGGATCACTGGATATGGAAATTTCACAGGATGCGTCCCGTAAATTTCCCTACCCGGCGGATATCACAACTGGCCTGTCTTATGACCAGGCACGATGGTCTTTTCAGAAAGATAATAGAAACACAGGGCTATGTAAACATTGCAAATCTGCTCCACACTGAAGTGTCGGGATATTGGCTTACTCACTATCGCTTTGGCAGGAAATCCCAAAAGATACCGGGGGCTGCAGGTGACAAATTAAAGGAAATAATTATTGTTAACAGCATTGTCCCATTAATATGGATGTATGGGAAAATCTATAAAAAGAATGAATTCTGCGACAGGGCTGTTGACCTGGCCGAATCCATGCCTCCTGAAAATAACCGCATTACACGTCAGTGGCATGCTATTGGGATAGATGCCCTGTCATCATTTGAAACACAGGGATTAATTGAGCTAACGGAGGAATATTGTAAAAAGAGGAAGTGCCTCTATTGCCATATTGGAACTAAATTGATAAGTTTGGGCAATGAACTTAACCCCGAATCGGAACTGATCCTGGGTGAACCATTATAATTATATGGCAAAGCACCATTACGAGCATAAGACTGCCCCGATGATAAGATCTGCAATAACAGGTGTTTTATTGTTGATATTTGTTGTTTTGACGGGAACAATAGGCTATATGATGATCGAAGGATATTCGGTTATTAATGCTCTTTATATGACCGTGATAACAATGACAACCGTAGGGTTCAGAGAGGTATCCGTGCTTAGCAATCCAGGTAAGATATTTACAATGTTTCTTATACTGGGAAGTTTTGGGATTTTCGGATATGTTGTTACCATGGTAACCCGTTTCGTTGTAGACGGTGTATTTACACACTTTTATAAAGATAATAAAGTGAAAAAGAAGATTGACAGACTTAAAGACCATATTATAGTATGTGGCTTTGGAAGAAACGGGAAACAGGCATCATTGAGCCTTCATGATCATGATGAGATTTTCCTTATTATAGAAAAAGACCCTGAGGTGATAGCATTTCTACGTGAGCACACAGAATTTCTATATATAGAGGGAGATTCTACACGTGAGGATATTCTTGAACAGGCAAATATTGAAAACGCCAAAGCACTGATTACAACCCTCCCGGTAGATGCCGACAACCTCTTCGTGGTACTTACTGCCAGGCAGATGAGCCCGAACCTTGTTATTATTAGCAGAGCATCGGACGACAATTCTGATATTAAGCTGAAGAGGGCCGGAGCTACCAATATTATAATGCCTGATAAGATTGGCGGAGCACGTATGGCAAGACTCGTTGTCGATCCCGATGTTGTTGAATTCCTCGAATATGTAATGATGGAACCGCTGAGGAGCAAAGTTAAAATAGAGGAAATTTCATGTGAAACCCTGGCAAAATGTTTCGCCAATAAAAGCATAAGAGAGCTGGATGTGGCCAATAAAACAGGGGCGAATATTATTGGTATGAAAAATGGTAAAAAGGACTACCTTGTTAATCCACCGGCCGACACCATGTTAACATCGGAAGATCAGATATTTGTACTGGGAACAAGAGCTGAAATATCAGCCCTGAGAGAGCTAATATCAAGCGGTCAGATAAATTAATCTTTTATTACGCAACCTTCGGCACAAAATTTGCGTCATTTAATTGGAGAAGCTTAGGTCTCCAATCGTTATTTATGTATAATTAATGATTGTCGATCTGTCTAAAGATAAAAGACTGATAGATTGAGTTTTATGTTAATAGCTTTTAAGGCTGATTATTTTTTTTATATATGTTTGAATTTTTTGAGAAAAAAGCTATATCTTTGCGTTCCAAATTCAGGGAGGTAATATTAAGAACAAATAATATTTTTTTGACAGATATGTACTTGACCACAGAGAAGAAACAAGAATTTTTTAAATCATATGGAACTTCGGAGCTGGATACTGGAACAGCCGAAGGACAGATTGCCCTATTTTCATACAGGATAGCTCATCTGACAGAGCATCTTAAGAGAAATAAGAAAGATTTTAGCACACAGAGGGCACTTATTAAGCTCGTAGGTAAAAGGAGGAGACTTCTGGATTACCTGAAAGCCAACGATATCGAGCGATATCGAGAAATCATAAAAGCGCTGAAACTACGTAAATAATGAAATAGCAAAAGGCAATTAGAAATTGCCTTTTTTTATTAATATTTATGTAATTTCGTGACTTCAATAAAGAAAAAATCATGTATAAATTAGTAGAGAAGACTATCGATCTTGGCGATGGAAGATCGATCACATTAGAGACCGGAAAGCTGGCAAAGCAAGCAGATGGGTCAGTAGTTGTAAAGATGGGTAAGACAATGTTGCTTGCAACAGTTGTCTCAGCAAAAGAAGCAAGGGATGATGTAGATTTCATGCCTTTGTCAGTTGAGTATAAAGAGAAATATGCTGCACTTGGCAGGTTCCCTGGAGGATTTATGAAGCGGGAGGCAAGACCTTCTGATTATGAGATATTAATATCCAGACTCGTAGACAGGGTACTAAGACCATTGTTTCCGGAAGATTACCATGCCGAAACATTCGTAACTATTACACTTATTTCTGCAGACCAGGATATATTGCCTGATGCACTTGCGGGATTGGCAGCTTCTGCATGTCTGGCCGTTTCAGATATTCCTTTCGGAGGACCAATATCTGAAGTAAGGGTAGCAAGGATTGAGGGTAAGTTTGTTATTAATCCAACAGCAACGCAGTTAGTCGATGCTGACCTTGATATTATTGTAGGTGCAACCTATGAAAATATTATGATGGTTGAGGGCGAGATGGATGAGGTTTCAGAAGATGTTATGCTGGAAGCTATGAAGATTGCTCATGAAGAGATCAAGAAACATTGTAAGGTTCAGATGGAGCTGGCAAAAGAAGTTGGTTCTCTCCAGAAGAGAGAGTACTCTCATGAGGATAACGACGAAGATCTGAAAAAGAAAATATGGGATGAGACTTATGATAAATGCCTTAAAGCAGTACGCAATGTAACGGCCGATAAGCATGCAAGGAGTGAGGCTGTTGAGGCTGTCAAGGAAGAGTTTCTATCACAATTCACCGAAGAAGATGGGGTTAACCTGGCACAGGTAGACAAGTATTTTCACGATGTACATAAGGAGGCAGCCAGACAACTGGTGCTGACAGATAAGGTTCGCCTCGATGGTCGCAAAACAGATGAGATAAGACCAATATGGTCGGAGGTTGATGCGCTGCCCGCAGCACACGGATCTTCAATATTTACAAGAGGTGAAACACAATCATTAACAACAGTTACCCTGGGAACCAAGTTGGATGAAAAGATAATTGATACAGTACTTGTGCAGGGCAGAGAGAAATTTACTCTTCATTATAATTTTCCACCCTTCTCTACCGGAGATGCAAGGCCTGTAAGAGGATTAAGCCGTCGCGAAGTGGGTCATGGTAACCTCGCTCACAGAGCCTTAAAGAAGGTAATGCCAAGTGATGAGGATAATCCATATGCTATAAGAGTAGTATCTGACATACTTGAATCGAACGGTTCATCATCGATGGCTACTGTATGCGCTGGAACACTGGCTTTGATGGATGCAGGTATTAAGATAAGGAAACCTGTCTCAGGGATTGCCATGGGCCTGATTTCAGATAAGAAAACAGGTAAGTATGCTGTTCTTTCAGATATTCTGGGAGATGAGGATCATCTGGGAGATATGGACTTCAAGGTTACAGGTACCAGAGATGGTATTACAGCTACGCAGATGGATATCAAGGTAGATGGTTTATCTTATGAGATTCTTTCTCAGGCCCTGGAACAGGCAAAAATCGGAAGGATGCATATCCTTGATAAGATTGAAGAAACATTATCTGAACCCAGGGAAGATCTGAAGCCACACGCACCCCGGATAATTATGATTAAAATAGCCAAGGAGATGATAGGAGCAATTATCGGACCTGGTGGTAAAGTGATACAGGAACTGCAGGCTGAAACAGGAACTACTATTGTTGTTGAAGAGAAGAACGGAGTAGGTGAAGTAAATATCTTTGGCGATAACAAAGACGGTATTGATGCAGCACTTGCAAAGATAAATTCAATTGTTGAAGTTCCGGAAGTCGGCAAGGTTTACAAGGGGAAAGTTAAATCTATCGTTGCCTTCGGGGCATTTGTTGAGATACTACCCGGAAAAGAGGGACTATTACATATTTCAGAAATTGAATGGAGAAAAATTCCAACAGTAGAGGAAGTTCTTAAAGAGGGAGAAGAGATTGAAGTAAAACTTCTTGATGTAGATCCAAAGACCTCAAAATTAAAATTATCAAGGAAAGTTCTGCTTCCAAGGCCTCCAAGGGAAGAAAGACCACAGCGCGATGACAGGCCACAGCGCGATGACAGGTCACAGCGCGATGACAGGTCGCAGCACGGTAACAGGCCTCCACATAGAGATAATCCAAATAAAGAGGATAAATAAGTAGCAAAGTCCCGCCCTGAGGCGGGATTTTTTTTTATTCTATACTTATATTTGCTTACTTTGTTTATCTTAAAAATTAAGATGAACGAGGGCTACAAATATATAGTAATTGAGGGTAATATCGGTGCTGGTAAAACAAGCCTGGCGACAATGATTTCAGAGCAGTTTGGGGCAAAACTATTACTGGAAAGATTTGCCGATAATCCTTTCCTTCCAAAGTTTTACGAGAATCCGACCAGATATTCATTCCCGCTCGAATTGTCTTTCCTGGCAGACAGGTATCAGCAGCTAAAAGAAGAACTTGGCTCAATTGATATGTTTAGGCCATTTACAATTGCCGATTACTATTTTATGAAATCACTTGTCTTTGCTTCTTCAACCCTCGAAAAAGATGAATATAATCTTTACAGGCAAATATTTCATATTATCCATAGTTCCCTTCCCAAACCAGATCTATATGTATACCTCCATGTATCGCCTGAAAAATTGCTCAGAAACATCGCCAGCAGAGGCAGAAATTACGAAAGTTCAATAAATGCAGATTACCTGTCAAAGATACAGGATAGCTATTTCGCCTATTTCAGACAAAATCAGAACTATAAATACCTAATTATTAATACTGAAAACATGGATTTTGTAACTAATGAAAAGGATTATCGTAAAATAGTTGATGCAATCTTTGAAACTGAACACTCTGAGGGTATTAAAAGACTATTTTTTTGATAATTTAGAATATTATTAATACAACTAGTTTTTTTTTACTAGCTTTGCAGTATATCGTTGATTAGCACATAATAGGAATTAAAATAATTAATAATTTGTTTACCATGAAAAAAATCAGAAGCTATTTTATTCTCGTTCTGGCTGTTGCCCTTCTATCAAGTTGTAGCGGTCTGAATAAGATGAAGAAGAATGCCAGTCAGGTTAAATATGACGTTGTACCTGAAGTACTTGAAACACACGGTGGTGTTGTTGAAGTATCCATTAAGGGTACCTTTCCTGAGAAGTATTTTGACAAGAACACTACATTAGAAGCAACTCCTGTCCTTACCTATGACGGAGGCGAAACAGTTTTTGATGCAGTTAAGGTGCAGGGTGAGAATGTTCAGGAGAACAATGAGGTGATCAGATACACCGGCGGTAATTTTTCATACACAAGCAAGGTTGACTACGTTGAAGATATGATGGTGTCAGACCTGATTTTAAGAGTTAAAGCCGAAAGAAAAGGACAGGCTCTCGATTTTGATCCTATAAAATTGGCCGATGGAGTTATAGCTACTTCTACTCTGGCAGAAGAATATACTATGCCAATTATGATGAAGGATAACTTCAAGCGAATTATTCCTGAAGACAAAATGGCTGATATTCATTATCTGATTAACATGGCAAATATTCGTAATTCAGAGCTTAAATCAGAAGATATCGAAGCTTTGAAGGTTTATCTTGCTACTGTTAATGAAGATGAAAGATTGGAATTCATTAATATGCTGGTAAGTTCTTATGCTTCTCCCGACGGAGAACTCGATTTCAATGAAAAGTTATCATTGAAAAGAGCTGATTCGGCTGAGAAGTATATTAAGCGCGAGTTTGAAAAGGCTAAAATAAGTGATATTGAAAAAGAAGGATTTGTTGAGAGCAAAGCCACAGCCGAAGACTGGGAAGGATTCCAGGCCGAGGTTTCAGGATCTGCCATTGAAGATAAAGACATGATCCTCAGAGTTCTCTCAATGTACTCAGACCCTGTTGTCAGAGAACGTGAGATAAAGAATATCGCTGCTGCTTATGAAGCATTAAAAGATGATATCCTTCCAAGACTAAGGAGATCAAAACTGATCGTAAACGTAAATAAGATTGGTCGCTCTGACGATGAAATTCTTGCGGCTATCAATTCAGATCCTACTCAACTGAATATAGAGGAACTACTATATGCAGGATCACTGACAGAAGACTTTGAAGAACAACTCAAGTATTATTCAATTGCAGCCAATCAGGTACCAAAGTGTATCAGGGCTCATAATAATGTTGGTTATGCCAACCTTAATCTTGGCAATGTTGCAGCAGCAAAAGCAGCATTTGAAAAAGCTAAGGCAATCTCCAATAATGATGTTGTTAAGAATAACCTTGGTGCAGTAGCTCTTATGGAAGGCGATCTTGATGCAGCTGAAGAATTGTTTACTTCAATGACAAGCAGTACTCCAACTTCAAAATTCGGACTCGGAACAATAGCTCTTGTAAGAGGCGAATACGATAAGGCAGTTAACTACTTCGGTACAGAGGCCAGTACAAATAATGCTCTTGCTCTTACACTGAAGGGCGACCTTAATAAAGCAAAGGTTATGCTCGACGGAATGGAAATGAGTGATAGTGGTACTTCTTCATACCTGAAAGCTGTAATAGGTGCTCGTATGGACAATAAAGATTATGTACTTAACAATCTGCGTGAGGCAGTTGAGTTTAATGCAGAGTGGAAGGCTTACGCTGCGAAAGATATTGAATTTGCAATGTTTGCTGAAGACGAAGCATATAAGGCAATAGTACAATAGTATACAGAGAATATATTATATAAAAAGGGGTGCAAAATTTTGCATCCCTTTTTTTTATTTCTCTAAACCGTTTTCCTGAAAATTTCCCACAGCACGATTCCTGCTGAAACTGCCACATTAAAAGAGTGTTTTGTTCCGAACTGCGGTATTTCAATGCAATAATCACACATATCGACAACATCCTGGGATATACCTTTTACTTCATGGCCGAAAATAACTGCATAGGAAGAGCCTTGCAGATGAATAAAGTCCTGCAACATAGATGAACCTTCAGCCTGCTCAATAGCAATAATTTTATATCCTGCTGACTTTAGACTTCTTACAGCGTCTTCGGTTTTTTCAAAGTACTCCCAGTCTACAGATTCTGTGGCCCCCAGAGCTGTTTTATGTATGTCCCTGTGTGGGGGAGTAGCTGAAATTCCGCATAAAATTACTTTCTCAACAAGAAAACCATCCCCTGTTCTGAATATCGATCCGATATTATTCAGACTTCTGATATTGTCCATCACGATAATAATCGGGGTCTTTTTGGATTGCTTATATTCTGATATCGTTTTTCTTTTCAGTTCGGAGTTTTTTAGCTTTCGCATAACATCGGATTTGATTACTAAATTAGAGAAAAAAACTGTAATTTACTCCCCTTGAATATCAAGCTAATTTGCACTATTAAATTCAAAGCTGAGTATTATGAACCTACATGAATATCAGGGAAAATCGATACTGAAGAAACATAATGTCCGAATACAGGAAGGATTTGTTGCAGAGACCCCGGAAGAGGCAATTGATAATGCCAGAAAGATAAAGACCGATTATGGGTCTGATTTTTTTGTAATAAAAGCACAGATTCATGCTGGAGGAAGAGGTAAGGGCGGTGGTGTGAAACTGGCCAAATCAGTTGAGGAAGTCGGTAGTATAGCCGGTAAAATTCTGGGAATGCAGCTTATTACACCTCAAACAGGTCCCGAAGGCAAACTGGTAAGAAAGGTGCTTGTAGCCCAGGATGTTTATTACCCGGGCGAAACAGAAACAGATGAATATTATATGTCGATACTGCTTGACAGGGATTCGGGAAGGAATATTGTAATGTACTCTCCTGAAGGTGGAATGGATATTGAAGAAGTTGCAGAAAAAACTCCCCACCTAATTTATAAGGAAGAAGTAAATCCTTGTGTGGGACTTCAATCATTTCAGTTGCGCAGAATAGCGTTTAATCTTGGATTATCAGGGAATGCATTTAAGGAAATGCAGAAATTCGTTTCAAGCCTTTATAATGCCTTCAGGGAAAGTGATGCGCAGTTATTTGAGATTAATCCTGTACTGAAAACAAGTGATGAGAAGATATTGGCTGTGGATTGCAAGGTTAGCATCGACGATAGCGCTATTTTCAGGCATCCTGAAATAGCCGATATGAGAGATCTGAGCGAGGAAGATCCGACAGAAGTTGAAGCAAGTAAATACAATCTTAATTTCATCAAACTGGATGGAAATGTAGGTTGCATGGTTAATGGCGCCGGACTGGCAATGGCAACCATGGATCTTATAAAATTATCTGGTGGTGATCCGGCGAATTTCCTTGATGTTGGTGGAACAGCAAATGCCGAAACGGTTGAGGCCGGATTTAGAATAATAATGAAGGATCCTTCAGTTAAGGCTATCCTGATAAATATCTTCGGAGGTATAGTCAGATGCGACAGGGTAGCCAACGGAGTAGTTGAAGCTTGCAAATCAATTGGTGACTTACCTGTACCCGTTATTGTTCGTTTACAGGGAACAAATGCTGAAGAAGCCAAGGATATTATTGATAATTCAGGACTGGATGTGTTTTCAGCAATCTCATTTGCTGATGCAGCCGAGAAAGTAAGAGAAGTATTGAACTAAGCTTTTCAAACTGGCTTCCTGGAAATGGGCATGGTCATACATCGTGCCCCGCCACCTCCTCTGGATAATTCTGCTCCATCTATACCTATAACACACCTCTGGTAATCATCAGGATTGCATTTGCCTGAAATAACATCGTTTGCACTCAGAATATCAAATCCGTGTTTAGACATCTCTTCGAGAGTATGAATATTGCGGGAGTAACCAAGTAATTTCCCGGGTGCTATTGCGAAGAAGTTCGCTCCGCTATGCCATTGTTCTCTTTCCATAACCCAATCGTCTTCTCCGCCACCACACTTCACAGCATCCATCTCCATACCCAGTGAGGCAAGAACTGTTGGCAGATCCTTAACGTCTTTAATCGAAGAAACTTTATGATCCTCAATTTCAATGTGCACAGTCTGGAACTTATTCATCTTCAATATTAACGGAGCAAAAGCCATATATTTATCATGGTCGAGAAGAGTAAATACCATGTCGAGGTGAATAAAAGATTCGGGTGTATATGGTAATTCCTGTACAATAATATGGAATTTATTTGCGGAGTATTTCTTGGCAATTTCTATTATTGAATCGATTCCTTCTGTTGTTGTTCTGGATCCATTTCCTACTATAAGTATATCTTTACGGGCCATCAGAATATCCCCACCCTCAATACTTATCTTCGATGGTTCATCTCCAAAATCTCCCGGGTCAATAATATTTGTAGAAAATGAGGGATGATATTTGAAAATATTTTGCATAATTGTGGCTTCCCTCTGCCTCACCTTATTCGCCATCCTGGAAATAAGAACATTATTATTAATAACGATGGCCGAATCCCTGGTAAAGAAAAAGTTATGAAGAGGTCTGAGGTCATATTTATCCTTGCTCAGGTAGGTAGTTAAATTATTCCGGTCAATCTCAAGGCCTTCAACCAGCTTATTTGCAAGTAAATTGTTATCCATGGAATTTAACCTCTCATAAAGGCCAATAACATTGTTGCAGGCACCCTTTATTATCCTTTCGCGAGCCTCTTCTACACTCAGAGTTTCTTTCAGAAGATCAAGTACTTCAAATGTTGTGCACACTTTATTCAGTACTCCACTTAACTGGGCATACTCCTCCCTTGCTACTGAAAGATTTAAAATATCACTATAAAGGGCTCTTTCTGCATTCTTTGGAGTCATATTTTCAACTTCCGGACCGGGTGTATGAATAATTACACTCTCAAGTTTGCCCAGTTCTGAATCTGCGCCAATATTAATTTGCATATCAATTACTTAAATGTTATGCAAATTTAGTCAGAAAATACCTACTGATAAAATGCCGGGAGTGAAATATTGCTAATCGCAGGATTCTTTTTCTTGATTACTATCTGCCGGATTGGATTTGTGTGATCCGTCACAGTAGGGTTTGTTACCCGATTTTCCGCACCTGCATAAATAGACCTCTTTACCTTCGCTGATCTTATTATTATCCTCATCGCTGATAGAATAGTTGCCGGATATTTTCATCGGACCATTCTTAATCAATGTAATAACAGGGCTTGATGTTTTACTTTCCATAATATTATATTTATCCTATTCTGTGCGATCCGTCGCAAAAAGGAGGTAGTTTGGTTCTTCCACAGTTGCACACCGATACAGTGCCATTAAATTTGGTTTTCACACCATTTTCTCTTTCCAGGTAGAAACTCCCGTTAATTACAAAGGGACCATCTTTCATCATCTTGATAGAAATTGCCTTATCAAATTCAGAATCATCATTCAAAAGGGTTTTCCTTCTGTTCTTTACATGATTTGGATGTTCATTACCAATCTCATCATTCTTTTCCAGATCGTTGTATTTCCAGGTGAGAGCATCTACCGGGCACCTGTCTACCACTTCAATAATTTCATCAGTACTGCCACCCTCCATTCTTATCCATGGTTTTTTATCCGTTACAAAAACCGTAGGCAGCTCATTAATACATGTAGAAGCGTGTATACATGAGGATGGTTTCCAATAAACGGTTATATCTTTGTTTTTATATTTTCTTTCTCCTGATTCCATAAAATGTTCTTTTAATACTTAACAATAAATAAGTGGATTGGTTGTAGAGGATCATATTAATTTTATACTTTTACAAGTGGCCAGATCAGCTTTTGCAGTAATATACACAAAATCTGTATTTTGCCCCGTAAAGATAAACATGGAATTCTAAATGACCCATAAGGGTTATTAATATATATGCTTACGTCTGCAATTGTTAATTCTGGTAATATCCTGAGCTCTTGGTTAAATTTTAAGAGCAGGTTTCTGTATAAAGGTCAATTTCTAGATGAAGTGGATTTCTTGTGGGTTAAAGACATTCAACCCGGAAGCCTCTTAACAATACTTTTGGCTATTACGGTTTTTCTGGTAGCTATTGTTTTCCTGGCAAGGTATGCTTATAAGCGAGATCGACATGCTCATCAAAAGGATCGTGAGATTGAAAATCTGACTAATGAAATTGGCTCTTTAAGAGAGGCAAAAAGTGAATTAGAAGAAAGAATAGGAGAAACAGAGAGAGAGCATGCTAACTCCGAGAAACTATATGAGATGATGCTATCTTCTGCTGAAGATGGAATTGCATTTTATAATACAAATTGGGAGATTAAATTTGGGAATACGGCTTTTTATGGACTGATTGGACTTACAAGTGACGAGTATCAAGAGATTAAACCCGATCAACGTGATAATCTTTTGCTTCATCCCGACGACATTGGATATTCTGAAAATAGAGTTAAGGCACTTGAGGAATCTGGTATTTTTGAGAGTGAATTGCGTCTGAAGAATAAAGAGAGTAGTTACATTTTTCTTTTGTCGAAATCAGTTAAAATAAAAAATGATTCAGGCGAAATACTCGGGTATCTTGTGATATCCAGAGATATTACATCGATAAAAGAAACACAGAATGAACTCCTCATAGCCAAGGAGAAAGCAGAGGAGAGTAACAGGCTTAAATCTACCTTTCTGGCTAATATTAGTCATGAAATAAGAACCCCGCTAAATAGTATAGTTGGCTTTGCCAATCTTCTTAACGACATTGATGCCGATGATGAGGTAAGGGAAGAATATGTAGGATATCTTAATCAGAATACTGAAAGACTTTTGCAGATAATAAGCGATATAATTGATCTTTCAAGGCTCGAAAATTCTGAAATAGAGATCCATTACAATCCTGTCAGGATTAATAATTTGCTTGATTTTGCCGAAAGTTATGCTAAAGATCTGATTGCAAAATCTGGTAAAGAGATTGAGTTACACATCAAAAGAGGGTTAATAGAGGGGAGAGATGTGGTTTATGCTGACGAGGTTTGGTTAAAAAGAGTATTCAGGCACATTGTTGATAATGCTGTAAAGTTCACGAGGTCAGGATCGATAGAAATTAAGTCAGCTATGGCCGGGACTTCCATGATGTTTACCGTGAAAGATACAGGTATAGGAATAAGCAAGGATCATTTAAAATCAATTTTTGAACAGTTCAGGCAGGAATCTGATGGCCACCATCGCCCCTTTGAAGGACTTGGAGTTGGTTTAACTCTCACCAAGCAGGTGATTGAGGAGATGGATGGCTACCTGTGGGTGGAATCAGAAAAGGGGGCAGGTTCGGAGTTCTTTTTCACAATACCATATCGTCCGGTAGAAAGCCCGGCAGCAGAGGCAGATAAGATTGATAAACTGAAAATGCCAAAGGAATATAATTGGAAGAATAAGAAGATCCTGATTGCTGACGACAATCATGATATATTAAAATACTTAAATAGAATACTGTCAGATACCGGAGTAACAGTTATCCAGGCCAGATCCGGAGAGGAAGCCTTGAGCCTTGTAAAGGATAACGATGATATTGATCTGATACTGCTTGATATGCAGATGGAGGAGATGAACGGGCTGGAGGCAACAAAAGAAATCAGAAAGATCCGTAAAACCATACCTATTGTCGCTCAGACAGCATTTTTATATGAAGAAGAACAGGATTTTGTTCTGGAAGCAGGATGCGATGCCTGCCTTATTAAGCCTGTCAGAAAGGAACAGCTATACAGTGTTGTTTCCAATTTGCTTGATGGCGTAAACTAATTATCTGATTACCCTGATCAGATTCTTTGCATTATTTTATTATCCTTATTAGTATTATTTTTATTGTTTATTACTGGTATTATGAATAATATCTCCCTTTATGCAGATGTAATTATTCCCGGAGCCCTGGGTGAGACTTTTACCTATTCCGTAAGCCAGGGATTAGCCAATGACCTGGTTCCAGGATCAAGGGTAATTATACCCTTTGGAGTAAATCGACGCATAATTGGGATTGTAGAAAAACTTCACAATACTAAACCGGGATTCCATAAGATAAAAGAGATTCATGGCCTGCCTTCACTTGTGCCATCTATTTCTAAACTTCAACTAGATTTCTGGAACTGGATAAGTTCATACTATATGTGTACGAGGGGGGAAGTAATGGAAGCAGCCCTGCCCTCCGGCCTAAAATTAATCAAGCCTGCAGAATCGCAAAATACCGATCAGCAAAGATATAAACCCAGGCTGAAGGCCTGGGTCGGGCTTGGCTTTGAATTTGATGAACCCAGGCTAAGCACCCTCCTGGATGAATTTGAGAGAAAATCGCCTGCCAGGTTTAAGCTACTCAACTGCTTATTAAGTTATAATACTTCTGAACAGTATGATGAATCCAGGCTTATGCCAAAAAATGAACTTCTAAGATCATCAGGAGTTTCGGATGCTACGCTTAAGGCCCTGGTAACAAAGAAGGTGTTGAAAATTGAATACCTTGAAGAGGAGAGGCTTGTGAATACAGTGGAAGAAATTATTGAACCCTATCTTTTAAGCCCTGCTCAGAGTACGGCAAAAGAGTCAATATCCGCTTTGTTTGAAGAAAAGAACACTGTGCTACTCAAAGGTGTAACCTCAAGTGGGAAAACGGAAATATATATACACCTTATTAAGGAACAGCTGGAGGCTGGAAGACAGGTATTGTACCTCCTTCCGGAAATAGCTCTTACCACACAGATAATAAATCGACTGAGAAGGTTTTTTGGGAATCAGATTGGTGTCTATCATTCCGGTCTGAGCGATAATGAGAGGGTAGAGGTATGGAGAAAGCTTAGTAATGATAATGTTAAAAACCCTTATAGTATTATCCTGGGCGTAAGGTCATCAATCTTTCTGCCTTTCGACAATCTTGGCCTGATAATTATTGACGAAGAACATGATGTGTCTTATAAGCAGAAGGATCCGGCTCCAAGGTACAATGCGAGGGATAGTGCAATAGTGCTGGCCGGACTTCACGGGGCAAAAGTTTTACTTGGATCGGCTACACCTTCAATAGATTCGGTCTATAATAGCCTTAATGGTAAATATGGACTTGTTGAACTTAATAGCCGGTTTGGGGAGGTTAAAATGCCCGAGATAGAGATAGCTGATACAAAGGAAGCCTATCGAAGGAAAATAATGATATCGCATTTTACACCACAACTGATAGCTGCAACTGAAGAAGTGCTCAAAAGAGGAGAGCAGGCAGTGTTTTTTAGAAACAGGAGAGGATATGCCCCGGTAATAATATGTAATGAATGTGGCTGGACACCTGTTTGCGATGACTGTTCGGTTAATATGACCTACCATAAGGGAGTAGATAAATTGAAGTGTCATTATTGCGGAAAAAGTTATAAAAATAGCGGATTGTGTGCGAACTGTGGTTCAGGAGATCTGCAGATGAAGGGCTATGGAACCGAAAAGATTGAAGACGAAATATCTATGTTATTCCCGGAGGCAAAAGTAGGTAGAATGGATCTTGATACAACCAGAAAGAGAGGTTCGATCGACAGGATTATTTCCAGGCTGGAAGAAGGTAAGATCGATATTCTTGTAGGAACACAGATGATATCAAAGGGCATGGATTTTGAGCACCTGACACTGGTTGGGATACTGAATGTCGACAATATGCTTTTCTTTCCCGATTTCAGAGCCGGAGAGAGATGTTTTCAAATGATTGAGCAGGTAAGTGGAAGAGCAGGCAGGAGGGAAAGGCAGGGGAAGGTAATTTTACAATCTGTTGATCCTCATAACTCGATAATTCGCCAGGCAATAAATCATGATTACTGGTCGATGTACAAGATGCAGGTAGAGGAAAGAAAGGAATTTTCATATCCTCCTTTTGCACGTCTGATTAAGTTGTACCTCAGACATCAAGACCGTCAAATACTTAATGCCGCATCCCTGATGCTGGCTAAAACCCTTCGCTCTTATCTTGATGATAATGTTCTTGGGCCTGAATATCCGATAATTAGTAAGGTGCAGAAGTATTATTTTATGACAATTCTTGTGAAGGCTGACAGAAACAGGGGTGATATTGCCAGGGTTAAATCACGAATTAGCAAGGCAATTGAATATGTTTATGATGTACATAAAAAGAGCAGGCTAAGAATATATGCCGATGTTGATCCAATGTGATGTCGGCAATTATATTAATTTTGTCGCTAGTTAGTTAATTCTTATATATCTGATAATGAAAATTGAAGTCTCAAACGGGGAGATCGTTGATAAGCTTACAATAATCCAGATTAAACTTGAAAGGATAAAGGATAAGGATAAGATCAGGAATCTGAAAAAGGAATTTGACATTCTCGATGAAGCTGTTAAAGATATTATCTCAAAAGACCATAAGCTTTATAAAGGGCTTTATGAAGTAAATTGTAAATTGTGGGATATTGAAGACAGGATAAGGGAGTTTGAAAAAGGCGGGCAGTTTGATGAGAAATTTATTGAAACCGCCAGGGCTGTTTATTTTACAAACGATGAAAGATCTGAAATAAAAAAGGAAATAAACAGACTGACCGGAAGCAACCTTGTAGAAGAAAAGTCTTACGAAGATTATAAATAATTAATTATGCCCCATCAGACGATTCTGGTAATGCGTTTGTCTGCAATGGGAGATGTCGTTCTGACGGTTCCAATTGTAAGGGAAGTTGCCAGATATAACAGGGTAATTGTGCTAACAAAACCCCTCTTTCGAGATTTCTTCCTGGGGATTCAGAATGTTGTGGTTATCAGTGCCGACACTTCTGGTGCCCATAAAGGATTGATGGGCTTATTCAGATTATACCACGCTATTGAATCTAATGAAAAGATTGATCTGGTTCTGGATCTCCATAATGTGATCCGCTCGAGGATACTATCTGTTATTTACAGGATATCTGGCAGAAAAGTGTTTACAATAGATAAGGGCAGAAAGGCAAAGAAAAGGTTTATTCGTAAACCTGAGCAAGATGATCTGATTCATACTACTGAAAGATACCGTAGAGTTTTTGATATTGCCGGAATTAAGACGGGGAATCCACTTATGACGGCTTTTGTTATCTCCGATAAGGAAAGAGCTTTTGCAAATAATTACCTGTCGGGCCCTGAGTTCCAAAATAAAAAATTAATTGTAGTTGCACCATTTGCAAAGCATCTTACTAAACAGTGGCCGATCAGCTTAATGAAGGTTCTGCTTTCAGACCTGGCTCAAACAGGTAAAGTGCATACTTTCCTCCTGGGAGGGAAGAATGAGAAAGAAAGTTTGTCTGATCTTGCAGCCGGACTTGATAACACCACAGTTCTTGCAGGTGAATTAACTATCAGGCAGGAGCTTGCAACTATGTCGATGATGGATGTGATGATCAGCATGGATTCTTCCAACCTACATATGGCTGCAGTTTCGGGAATTAAAACTATTTCCCTGTGGGGAGGCACTCATCCCGGAATCGGCTTCGGACCCATAGGAAGCCAGTCCCATTCTATAATTCAGATTCCACTGGAAGAAATCGAGTGCCGACCATGCACAATATATGGAAAGGGTGATTGCAGGCTAAAAGAAAATAAATTTAAATGCCTCTACTATATCAGGCCACAAATGATATTGGATGAACTTAGAAAGATGCAAGTACTATAGCAGGGCGAGATTATATTTGTTCTAGTATTTTTGTAATGCTGTCGATCATTTTATCCCAGCCGAACTTTTTTTTGTCGGAAATTACTCCTTTAATCAGATCCTTCTCCCTTTTATTTGTATAGAAATCATCAATTGCGTCTGCAATTGCAGTCGGTTCAGGGTTAACAACATAACCGCTTTTATTATGGGTTATTATTTCCGGTAAACCTCCGACATTTGTGACAAGCATTGGTTTTAAGAAGTTATAGCCAATCTGGGTAATACCACTCTGTGTTGCAGATTTATATGGTTGTACAACAAGGTCGGAAGCACAGAACCAGCTGGCAACTTCCTTGTCGGGAATAAATTCTGACTTAATGATAACTTCATCTCCAATTCCTTTTTCATCAATTAGCTTGAATATTTTTTCGGGATCTGTATAAAACTCCCCCGCAACAAGCACTTTAATTTTTCTGTTTCGGAATCTTATATCTGAAAATGCCTCAATAAGAAGGTCAAGACCCTTGTAATCACGTATAAGCCCGAAAAATAGTATGTACCTGAAATCCGGGTCCAGTCCGAGCCTGCTTATTGCTTCAGGCCTGCCAATAATTTCACCGTAGTTATCATAAACCGGATGAGGAGAATATAGACGCGGGGCTATAGTGTCGAAGGTCCAGAGCTCAGACATAACTGCATCTGACATTGCAATGAAACCAGATTGTGATTTCACAAAATAAGCGGTTAGCAGTTTATCTCCCGGCCTTTTTTCATGCGGAATAATATTATCCAGAACAGAAATCACTTTTGAATGCTTATTCTTTTTTATTATTCGGGCTATGGTTCCAAAGCATGGCCCCATAAGAGGCAACCAAAACTTAAATATTACAATATCGTTATTTTCTTTTTTTATTTTTCTCCCGACTCTGATCCAGTTAAAAGGAGATATGGAGTTTATTGTTTGTTTTATTTTCAAACCTGAAGGTGGCTCTCCTTCTGCATACTGTGTTTTACCCGGGAAAAGGAACCCGGGGTATTGAAGCTTAAATGTCTCAATCTCTACCCTGTGTCCAAGTCTTTGATATTCTATTGCAAGCCTCTCATTAAAAGCAGCTATTCCACCTCTGTAAGGGTAAGCAGGTCCAATTATTTTGATTGTAGCCAATTTTGGAATCTTCAGTTGATATTTGTAAAGGTAAAAATATAAATTCTCAGGCAATGTTAAGGAATATTGACTGTAGAACTAATAATTCTGAACTTTACTTTTGTATAACAGGTATCTAAAGCTATTTTTATAATATATATTTAATAGATTTGATTCTTACAAATACATCAGAATGTGACTGCCAAAGAGAGTAAAAATAAGTCAGATAACCATGCTGACAGCATGTTAGATCAAGCGGTTACCAATTTAAGAACATTTTTTAATACAATCGATCATATGCTTGGCGTGGTTGATCTTGATGGTATTTTTATCGAGGTTAACAAGACCGGATTAAGAAGGCTTGGATATAATTTGAAGGAATTGAAAGGCAGGGATGCCAATGTCATCTTCCCGGAGGAAGCGCATGATGAGATTACACAAAAATTTTACAAAATCAGAGAAACGGGCAAGGGCTCATGGTCATATTCGCTGTTGACAAAAACGGGAGGATTAATACCTGCCGAAATTACTTTTCACAGGGGAGTTTGGGATAATCAGGAAGCATATTTTATTCTGGCAAAAGAAGTTAACAGGGAAGTAATGGTATCAATGGCCAGGGAGGTATCTCTCAGGATATTAAATGAAAAATCCAGTGGCAAACCTGAATCAATAATTTTGAAGGCTCTCGAAGAGACTGTTCGACTTACAAGCAGCAAAATAGGCTTTTTTGGTTCTTTTTCTGAGGAAGATTCGGTATTGAGGGATATCAGATGGGTTAAGAATGATATTTCTTTGCAAAACGAGTCTTTACCTGATAATGTAAATTTATCCCACCGGAGAAGGATACTAAATAGGATAAAACCAGGTAAAGCGGAATTGTTAGGAGACTTAAGCAACAGCGATGGAGAAAATCTTGCCCCAGACTTTAAGAACGGTCTTCTTCTTGCCTTGAATGTCGGTGGTAATTTGAAGTATCTGGTTGGGCTGTCTAATAAGCAGGAAGTATACAGTGCACTGGATAAAAATATTATCTCAATACTCTGGGATAATGTTGATTCGAAAATAGAGAGAGTATTTTCCAGGCTTGAGCTGGCAGAAAATGAAGCAGAATATAAAAACCTTTTTAATTCATCGAGGGACGCTCTTATTCTGATTGATGTGGATACTCAAAAAATAGTGCTATGTAATGATCAAACTCTCAGGATGTTTGGGTACAGGAGCCAAGCAGAGATATTAAGAAAAAAACCTACGGACCTTTCAGCCGAATTTCAGCCGGATGGGACCAGGTCAACTGATGTATTTCTAAAATACTCGGAAAGAGTACCCAGGGATAAGCTGGAGATTCCAAACTGGATACATGTTAAGAAGGATGGTAAAGAATTTCCAAGTGAAGTAACTATTTCAGAAGTTACTTACCATGGGAAGCAAATCATCATGGCAAATGTAAGGGATATATCTGATAAGATAAAAGCAGCAGCTGAATTAAAGAAATCTGAGCAAAGTATTAATCTTGCCATTAAGGAAGCAGAGCTGGGTATATGGGATTACGATGTATCAACTAGTATGGTGCTTATCGGTAAAGGATTTGAAAAATTTGTTGGCGTTAAATCGGAGAATAAATCCATAAGTATTGATAAGTGGGTCAGGCTTATTCACCCTGATGATGACGTAAAAGTAAGAATTAATTTCAATGACCATGTTGAGGGTAAATCCAGTCACTACAGGTGCGAATACCGGGTCAGGGATAAAGATGGAATCTATAAGTGGGTACTTGCCAGTGGAAGAGCTATTAAAAGGGATGATAATGGCAGGGCCGTAAGAATAGTAGGTATCTTAATGGATGTTGACAGTGCAAAAATTCTTTCGAAACAGGTTGAAGATACCAGGGACTTTCTGCAGAAAATAATCTCCAGTATAGAATCAATACTATTTGTAAAAGATGATTCAGGAAAGTACCTGTTGATAAACAGGGCATTTACTGAAAAACTTGGATTGAAAGAGTCTGAAGTGCTGGGCAAAACCAGCAATGATCTGCCTGTCAGGTTGAATATTGATACTGCGCTGACTGATGAAATTGTGATAAAACAGGGTATAGAACAAACTTATGAGGAAGAGGTAAGATTAAGTGACGCCAAAGTATATGATTTTCTTATAACAAAAATACCTGTCAGGGATAAAGAAGGTAAAGTATATGCCCAGGTTGGACTGGCCACTGATATTACGCATATCAAAAAGCTGGAAAGAGACCTGCGCAACAATGTTTTTAGCCTTGATGCTGCAATTAATGGAACAGGTAATGGTCTATGGGACTGGAATCCAAAGACTGATGACCTTATATTAAATGATAACTGGTTCCAGATGCTGGGCTATACAAGGTCCTACTTCAATAAAAAATACAAAAAGTTTTGCTTCAGAACATTTGCTGATTTTATACATCCTGAAGACATTGAAAATGTGGGAAAAGAGCTCGAGAAGCATTATGCTGGTGAAACTGAGTATTACAGGACAGAATTAAGGATGTTGACCTCTGAAAAGCAATGGAAGTGGATTCTGGCATCAGGAAAGGTATGGGAATGGGACGAAGACCATAAGCCAGTGAGGATGGTTGGGATACATGTTGATATCGATTACAGGATCAGGATAGAAGAACAACTGAAACAGGCTCTTATTAAGGCAGAAGAAGGCGACCGTCTGAAGTCTGCATTCCTTGCAAATATGTCGCATGAGATCAGAACGCCAATGAATGGTATTATTGGCTTTCTGGACTTATTGGAAAATGATAGTATTTCAGTGCAACAACGCAACGAGTATATGAATATTATCAGGAGTAGTTCAATCCAGCTTCTGAATATTGTAAATGATATTGTTGATATCTCTAAGATAGAATCTGGTCTTATTACAATTCACGAGACTTCCTTTGATATTAAACAATTACTGGGTGAAATAGAGATGCAATATAAGCCCGGACTTGAAGAAAAAAATCTCTATTTCAAAATGAATTGCACTCTTGATGAGAAGGACAGGAGACTTACAACTGATCATACAAAACTGAGGCAGGTTTTTGTAAACCTGATCTCTAATGCCATAAAATTCACAAATGATGGTGGAATTCAACTATCATGTTTAAGAAGCGATAAGTTTATCGAATTCTGTATTGCAGACACAGGAATGGGTATTCCTGCGAATATTCAGAACAGAGTCTTTGATAGATTTGTTCAGGCAGATCCTGGATTATCCCGAATTCAGGAAGGAACGGGGCTTGGCCTGTCTATTTGTAAGGCTTATGTAGAGAAACTGGGAGGCAGGATATGGCTTGAGTCAAGTCCTAATAAGGGCAGTAAATTTTTCTTCACTATTCCGGTAGAACCATCTGAAAATACTGTAGAGGAAAATATAGAAGAGGAAAGTATTGTAGATGATTCTAATGACAGATTGATAATGGTTGTGGAGGATGAGATATATAATTTCTTGTTTGTTGAGCAGGTTCTTAAGAACGAGGGTCTAAGGGTTTTACATGCGGAGAACGGTATTAAAGCCATAGATATGGTAAAAGAAAACCCGGAGATTGGCATGGTCTTTATGGATATTAGAATGCCGGGAATTGACGGATACGAATCAACAATGCGGATTAAAAAAATCAGACCTGATTTGCCTGTTATTGCCTTAACTGCATTAGCCCTTTCGGGCGACAGGGAAAAAGCTATAGAGTCAGGTTGTGATGATTACCTGAAGAAACCTGTGCTTAAGGATGAACTCCTTGCAATAGTCAACAAGATATTCGATAGATAATCAGGTTGATAAAATCTCGTTAATTTCAAGTAGACTTCTGTTTACATCTTTATGAAGCTTTACAGCTTTCCTGAACGGGATCAGCGATATATCATTATTCTGAATACCAACCATAACACTTTTTTGATCATCCGTTAGAGCTTCAACAGCAGCAAAACCCAGTCTCGATGCTGTTACCCTGTCAAAAGCAGAGGGCGATCCACCTCTTTGCACATGCCCAAGCACGGTAATGCGAATATCATAGTTGGGGTACTTCTTCTTATATTTTGCAGCTAGTTTATATGCTCCTCCATCTTCATCACCCTCGGCAACAATTACAAGGTTACTGGCCGACTGCCTGCGGCCACTCTGCATAAGCTCATCAAGTTTAGTTTCATCTTCATGTGTTTCGGGTATTATAATAGCTTCTGCGCCTGTTGCTATACCACTTCTGAGGGCAATAAATCCTGCTTCAGCACCCATAACCTCAACAAAAAACATCCTGGTATGTGCACTGGCTGTATCCCTGATTTTGTCAACAGCTTCAATAACCGTATTTAAAGCAGTATCATATCCTATTGTATAGTCCGTTCCGTAAATATCGTTATCTATTGTCCCAGGTATACCAACAAAAGGAATGTCGTACTCTTCGTTAAAAATTCTTGCTCCGGTAAAAGTCCCGTCCCCTCCAATCACAACTACTCCATCTATTCCGACTTCTTTCAGGTTGTCATAGGCTTTCTTTCTGCCTTCCTCCGTAATAAACTCCTTGCACCTGGCAGTTTTTAAAATTGTACCACCTCTCTGTATTATATCGCTCACATCATCGGTCCATAGAGGAACAAATGACTTTTCTATCATACCCTTGTAGCCTTCTTTGATCCCTATAACCTCGAGATTTTTATAAATAGCTGTCCTAACAACCGCTCTTATTGCAGCATTCATCCCTGGAGCATCTCCTCCAGAGGTCAAAACACCAATTTTCTTGAATTTTGTCATATTAAAATAATTTGTCCTGCTATTTCACCCACAAAAGTAAGATTATTATTGAGGGTATTAATTTTCCTGATCGGATATTAATTTATTTAATTTTTCATGAATTTCTTTTATGAGCCACCTGGGTGTGGATGTAGCTCCACATAGGCCAATAGAGTTCTTATTACTGAGCCAGTCGGGGCTAATTTCGTCAAATGATGTAATAAAATAACTGGAGCTATTTACCCTGTTACATACCTCAAAGAGCATCCTTCCGTTGGAACTGTTTGTGCCACTAACAAAGAGAATAATATCATGCTTCCTGGCGAAATTTAATAAGAGCAGGTTCCCGGTTTGCTACCTGGCCGCAAATGGTATTATTAACTTTTAGCATTTTGTCAGGATCACTTCCCGCTTCATTATACTTTAATTTTATTTGCTCTATGATTTGATTATAATCACCCTTGCTCCTGGTAGTTTGGGAGAATAGTGTAAGAGGAAGAGAAAAATTTATCCTGTTCAGGTCGTCAGTGCTGCTTAACAAAAGCGCCCCTCCATTGGCATGCCCAAGGAGTCCCTTTACCTCTGCATGCCCACTCTTTCCGAATATTGCAACCTGTCCTTCGGTCTTAGATGATTTTATCCATGCTTTCTCAACTCTGCTTTGAAGTTTTTTTACTATTGGACATGTCGCTTCAATAATCTCTATTGCGTTTTTTTTTGCCGTAATATAAGTATCAGGAGGCTCACCATGAGCCCTGATAAGGACCTTGCAGTTTTTAAGTTTTTGAAATTGTTGATGGTCGATGGTAATAAGTCCGAGGTTTTTTAACCTTTCAACTTCAATTTCGTTGTGTACTATCTGTCCCAGGGAATAAACCCTTTCTCCTGATCTCAATGCTTCCTCTGCCATCAGTATTGCATTCTCAACTCCAAAACAAAAGCCAGAACTTTTCTCAATCTCAATTCTCATTTCTTACTTTCTTCAAAAGGTTCCTAAACCAGTCCATTTGCTCCTCCAGTGTCATATCACTGTTATCAAGCTCTATGGCATCATCAGCTTTCTTCAGGGGACTTATCTCTCTTCCTGAATCGGAGTGGTCACGATAGTTGAGATTCTCAAGAATATCAGTGTAGTTAACTTTTACCCCTTTTTCAGTAAGCTCATCAAATCTTCTTTTAGCTCTTATTTCCGGTGAGGCAGTCATAAATATTTTAATATCGGCATCAGGGAAAACAACGGTTCCAATATCCCTGCCATCCATAACAACACCTTTGCACATGCCTGTTTCTCTTTGAAGTTCAACCATCTTTTCCCTTACCGCCCTAATCTGGCTAACAGGGCTAACATATTTAGATACTTCAATTTCCCTGATAGCATCTTCTACATTTTCATTGTTCAGGAAGGTTTCATAGATTTTCCTGTCTGTACTATATCTGAAATCTATATTTACTCCGGGGAGGGTATTAATAATCTCGGGAACATTTATCTTATCATTCTCAATCATGTCATTCCTGATTGCATAGAGGGTTACAGCCCTGTACATAGCTCCACTATCGATAAAGAGGTAATCGAGTTCAATAGCTATTAGTTTGGCAAATGAGCTTTTCCCGCAGGATGAATAGCCATCTACGGCTATGATAAGTTTCTTTTCCATAGTTGGTGATATAGGGCCAAAGTTAAGAAAAACCTTTTAGTTCGCTTACTTCATCGATGAGGGTTTGATCAAAACAGATATATTAGTAAGCGATCCGGCAAGGTGATATTTAGATCTGCTAAGGGTAAACTCCATGCCAGACAGCTTAATACCTGCTCCAACCGAAAAACCAACTGTTGATGTTCTTGCACTGACCATCAGTTCTTTTCTTCTTAAGTAGTTATATGATGTTGAAACGAAAAAATTCTCTGATGGAAGGAACTCAACAGAAAATATGAGATGCCTCATAATATTTTCTGAAACACCACTTAATCCATTGAATTTTTCATTAAGATTTTCATCTGTCAGTTCAGACTTATGTATCATATTATATTTCTGAAGGTGGCGTGCAGTTAAAGAAAATCTGAAGGGAGCATGCTGAAGCCTGGCTGTGGCCCCGGCAACTATCTCAAAGGGCATTTGTTCTCTTACCCCCGAGTAGCTCGTGATCTGAGTCCCAAGGTTCCTGATTGTGAGCCCTGTACTGTACAGCCCGTTCCTGCTCTTATATAGTCCGCCAATATCCATTAATATCCCTATTGATGTATACCTGTCGAGGTGTGATACAACAGGTTTAATATTAACACCAATATTATAAAGAGTATCAATATTTAATGACCAGATCAGGTTGAGGGCATATTCTGAAGCATTAAATGTCCCTGTAATTATTCCACCCTGATCGGCCTCATCGAATTTACCATAGTTTAAGTAGCTAATCCCTGCCGAAAAAGTCCCATATCTGTCTATATGCCTTGCATATGAGGCATAGCCATAGTTTATCCCGGACAGATAGTTGGAATAGTTCAGTGAAATATTACCGGAGTTATCTTTATTAAGTAAGGCCGGGTTATAATAGGCAAGGGAAGGATCGTTTGATACCATGGATACATTCATACCACCCAGTGAGCTTACAAGTGCATTTGTACTCAGATTCAGGAATTCATAGGTGTTATCACCTCCTGCCTGGGCATTTGACCTGAATGTGGAAGCAAGCAATAAAATTACTATAGTAATAATATACCTCATTATCAGTATAAAAGGCCATGTTCTATTCACTTCAAACGTAAAGATAATCTGATTATTCTAAATGCAGCGAGAGATTTGATTCAGAAAACTTCAGAATCAATAGATATAAGCTTACTCTGCTACAAGGGGATACCTTTCCAGGGTTTTGAAATAATGCGTTTTCAGATACTTAAGGATCACTTCTGAAATACTTTCTGCAAAATCAACCCTTCTTACAGGGTCACTTCTGAGCTCAAGGTCGATCTCTATTTGAATACCATCAAGACTGTTTCCGGAAACAGAGCTGTGTCTGGAAGTATTATAGCCACCGCTAAAATGTGGTTCTCCTATTTCCGGGAATGGGTGCTTCTGGCTGGGAACACATTCATAACCTGCATCTTCCAGCATAGCCCCAAAACTTTCCGGGCCTCTGAGTAATTCAGTATAAGAATATGAATTAATATTATTATTTATAAGATTCCTCAGGCTGCTGTATTCAAAAAAAGTTTCATCATTCAGAAAATCATCATCGAGCCTTAGTTCCTCTGCTGTCAGAAGGTATCCCAACTCTACTCTTTTGATTTTATGCCGGTGCCCATGCAGGTCAATGTATAATCCCTTACCAAAACTTTTTTCAACCTCGTATATGGCACTGTCGATGTAATTGTGAAATTCTTTCCATGCCTGCTCAGCCTGTATATTACCAACCGCAGCCTCATCAATATTCCTGTTTGGATCCAGCCTGGTACGGTGCAGATGGTTTATTATTATATATGGATAGAAGCCGGTTTTCTCATATATGAATCTTCTTATATCAGTTCCAATCTCAATTGTAAATACATCAGGATTCTTTGCGCAGCCTGCACAGAATCTTTCCGGAATACTCTCGGGAATTAGGTAGCCCCCATGCGGAATTGATATTACTAAAGGCATATTCCCTTCAATAAATTCAATATAATTATTCGATCCCATTACAGATTTATGGGGTACACCCTCCTGCGCTCCAAGCCTTAATCCAAAGATAAGGATGATTACCAGTGCTGAATTGAGAAATTTTATCATTGAGAAAAACTGAGTTGAGTTTATTTTTAGATGATTAACTCAGACATATAGTCAAAAAGCAGACCAAAAATAGGGTGATTATTTTTAAGCCATTCGAAAAGCAGGAGATTTATTTTCTAATCAATAATCCATATGTCAGCTATAGAAGCAGTTAGGTGATTTTTTGATATAAGGCATGTATTGTAGTAATATTTATATGTCATTTCATGCTTTATATTTATTGTGCTGATTTATCCCAGGCAATTGAGCGTAATTAACCCGATTTTATTACATCTAAAGCAGTATGGTTTTGGTAACTATCAGCAAATCAAGATTATATAAGCTCTGGCACGACATTTGGTTTCATGTGTGCATTAAACCTATATACCTGAGTCTATGAGCCTGGAGTTAATAATTCTCTTATGCATGCTTGCTACTTTTGCAGTAAGCGTGTTTGTTTTGAAAATGCCGGCAGGAGTATCCCTTATGCTTGCCGCAATTATTGGTACAATAATAGCTGGTGAGGGAATCCCGGTAAGGCATTTTGTTGAGGGAGGATTTGGTTTTTTTGAAGCCATCCTGATTATTTCTTCGGCCATGATCTTTATGAGGGTTATGGATGCAAGTGGTGCGCTGAAAGGTATAAGCGATGGTATTCTACGGCTCTTCTACAGGAGTCCGACCATCTTGATTATTATTCTCACATTTTTTGTAATGTTTCCGGGGATGTTAACCGGACTATCATCAACCTGTATATTAACAACAGGGGTTCTTGCAGCGCCTATATTAATGAGGATTGGAATGCCAAAGCTGGCAGTAGGAGGATTAATAGCGATGGCTGCAGTTTTTGGTGAGGTGGCTCCTCCAATAAGTATCCCTGTTATGATAATTGGGGGCGGAGTAGATATGCCTTATATTGGTTTTGGAAAGCCATTACTAATTGCCTCATTTCCCCTGGCAATAATTATCTCACTTTATTTCAGGTTCAGGTATCTGACGGAGTATAATAAGCCTGCAGTTGAATCATTTCTTGAAGAAGCGAAAAAGGACAAGATCAGTTTTCTGGTTTATATTCCTCTGTTTTTTGTTATTCTCTATATGATAGCTGAAATTCGTTTTCATGAGTTCCTTCCCCACCTTGGTGTACCCCTGATTTTTATGCTTGGTGCATTAATGGGTCTTTTTACTAAAAAAGGGATAAAACCGATAAAAGTATCGAGAGAAGCACTCAGAAGTGCAATGCCGGTAATGGCTATCCTGGTTGGAGTAGGTATGTTCCTTCAGAGCATGGCTCTTACAGGCGTAAGAGGCTATCTTGCCGTTGTAGCTTTAAATCTGCCCGAGGGTTTGAGATATCTGGCTGCCACAATAATGCCTTTTATGGGTTCTGCTTATGGGTCAGCGTCAGTAATTGGGGTTCCCCTGGTTTATGTCTTTATTGGCAAGAGTGCACTGGTAGTAACAGCAGCACTCGTTCTGATGGCGGCCCTTGGTGACCTTATGCCGCCTCCTGCATTGCTTTGTGCTTATTCCGCCCAGATAGTTGAAGAGAAGAATCACTTTAAAATTCTGAAGGTCTGTCTGATTCCAATTGCTATATCGATGGCTGTTGGAGTACTTATTCTTGTTTTTGCTCAGGAAATTTCAAATTTCATCTCTTAATATTCTAAAAAAATGATGTATATTATCTATACTTTAATTCTTGCCTACATAACATTTATTGTTGTTATTGAATTTATTAAGGATAAAAAATGGAAGAGCAAAGTGGCTATGGCTATGGTTCTGATGGTATTTATTCTTCGTCTTGTGCAAATTAAGTAAACAACTATGCTAAAAGATCATATATCAACCATAATAATCTCGATAATTTTTGCAACGGCTGCCATAATATCGGCGATTGAATTCAGGCATATGCACCAGCCTGATGATATTTACCCCAGTGCATCACTTACACGTCTAGGTATGCTGAGTGACTATTTCGAGGGGATCAAAGGAACTGCAGGAGATTCCGAAGTGTATATTTATGATAGTGGCGTGCCTGGCGGTACTGCATTTATCGGTGGAGGTGTTCATGCAAATGAGGCTGCTGCATACCTGGCTCCCATAGTTATTATTGAAAACTTGAAAGTTGAAAAAGGACGGGTATTTATTGTCCCAAGGCTTAATAACAGTGCATTTACATGCAGTGATCCCATGGAAGGATTTCCGACACATTATGAAATAGAGACAGAGGCTGGATCAAGAAAATTCAGGCTGGGTTCAAGAGTTACCAATCCTCTTCATCAGTGGCCCGACCCTCTTGTTTTCTCACAGTATCCATCGGGGCAGCAACTAAGTGGATTTGAAACACGAAATATTAATCGGGCCTATCCTGGCAGAGCGGATGGCAATCTAAGTGAAAGAGTTGCATATGCTGTAGTTGAACTGATAAAGCAGGAAGGTGTGGATATAGCATTTGACATTCATGAGTCTTCGCCTGAAGTACCTATTGTAAATGTTATTGTATACCATGAAGATGATGAAGACATTGCTATGAATGCAGTTTTAGGCCTTGAGTTTGCCGGCCTGCAATTTTCTCCTGAATTATCTCCAAATAATTTTCATGGTTTAAGTCACAGGGAGTGGGGCGATTATACCGATGCAGTGCCCTTCCTTATGGAGACGAGCAATCCGTCTATGGGACGTCTGAGAGGTAAAACAGATGTTGAAATAGTTTTAAGAGGAAAGAGTGAAAACTATAAAAAAGCAAAAGAATCCGGAGCGCTCAGAATTGCGTACAGGGAGGATACGGGAGAACCCATGGAGCACCGTGTCGGTCGTCATATAACAGGTCTGGTGGAACTTATTAATGCTTATAACATGGAGTATCCCGATAAGACTATTGAACTGGCCAATCTTCCATCATACGATGATGTTATGGCAAATGGAGTTGGAAAATATTTACATAATTAAACTATAATAAGATGAGAAAAAGGATTTTTACTATTGCACTACTATTAGTAGCAATTATATCAACATCAACGATTAAGGCTCAGAAATTCGAGCAACCAATATTAATTTCATCAGCAGGACAGAGTGCTGATGTGAAACTGGTTAAAATGCTTGCCCAGAGACAGAAACTGGAAGCTAATACTGTTTTAATGGCTAAAGAAGCAGATCTGGATGCTGTAAAAACTTTGATTATAGTACCCGGATTCAGCTCTAAAGGTCTGGGAGCTGCAGGAGTTAGTCAGCAGGAAGAGTATGAAAGGGTAGAAGCTGTAATAAAGTATGCCAATGATATGAAGATACCTATTGTATTAATGCATATTGGAGGTAATGCAAGGAGAAAGGGACAGTCGGATGCTTTCAATACACTTGTCGCCGATAATGCTCAGGCTATGATAGTTGTTAAACAGGCAGATGAGGATGGTTTTTTTACTGCTCTGGCAGAGAAAAATAACATTTCCCTTACACTGGTCGAGAAGATAGTTGATGCTGCCACACCAATGGCTGAACTTTTTAAATAAGCATTGAGATCAACTAAACCTACCAAAAAATACCTATATGAGAAAAAAAATATTAAATCTTATTCTGCTTCTTGCCATTGTTTCCGCCCAGGTGCTGTATGCTCAGTCGGTTTCTACACCAAGCGGAAAGAATGGCATGGTTGCCACAGCCCACCCACTGGCTACTGAAGCTGCACTTGAAATGTTGAAAAGTGGTGGAAACGCAATTGATGCCGCCGTTGCTGCAGCATTTACGATTGGTGTTGTCGAGCCTGATGGATCTGGAGTCGGTGGCGGTGGAGGAATGGTAATATATATCAAGGAAACAGGCGAATCGTACTTTGTAAATTATTATGGAAGAAGTTCTGAGAATGCACTGACAATTAATTTTGACAGCAGGGAGGATGCCAGAACTACTAAAGCCATAGGTGTACCAGGTACAGTAGGTGGATTGACTATGGCACATAAAAAGTTTGGTTCTTTACCATTATCGAAGATACTCGAACCAGCTATCCGGCATGCCGAAAATGGTTTTGCAGTCGATCAAACACTGGCGGGCTTAATCCTTGATAACATAGAAACAGTTAGTGCTGATCCGGGAACCGCAGCTACATTCACAGATGATGGATTCCCTAAAATGGAAGGCGATATTATTGTACAGAAAGATCTTGCACAGGTTCTAATGGCTATCTCAAAAGGAGGAAGCAAGGCATTCTATAGAGGGAAATATGCAAAAGCTTTTGTTAAAACAATACAGGAAAGAGGCGGGGTGTTGACAAAAAAGGATTTTGCCAGCTATAAGCCAAAACTAATTAAGCCTTTGAAAAGTACTTACAGGGGATATGATGTACTTGCAGCTAACCTGCCTGAGTCGGGTATTACCCTTATACAGGGACTTAATATGATTGAAAACTATGATCTTAAAGGCTCTGGTCATTTTAGTGAATCGGCGCAAACCTTTCATATGATGGCCGAGACTTCAAAATTAATGTATGCCGACAGGTATGATTATGTGGGCGACCCCGACTTTGTTGAGGTACCTGTAGATGTTATGATATCAAAGGAATATGCAAAGGCCAGGTTTAATTCAATAAATACTGAAAAACTCGACCCTCCTACCTACAGGGAAACGGTTGCCGGCGATCCTTTTAATTTTAAAGCTACTGCCATGTCGGAATATGAATTTGAACCAGAGATGGCTGGTGGACACACAACTCATCTGTCGGTTGTAGATAAAGATGGTAATGCAGTTGCTCTTACCCAGACACTGGGTCTGTTTTTTGGATCTGCACAAACTATTTCAGGTGTTTTGTTTAATTGTGCAATGACCAACTATTCTTATGTCAGTAAGAATTCACCAAATATTATTGAAAACGGAAAACAATGCAGGAGTTCTATTACTCCTACAATAATTCTAAAGAATGGCAATCCTTTCCTTGTAATAGGCAGTCCGGGAGCAGGCAGGATAATTGGAACACTATTCGAACTTATAACAAATGTTATTGATTTTAAGATGGATGTTGCGGAAGCTAACCTTGCTCCACGTTTTTATTGCCTGAAACACGACGACTTTCTTCATCTCGAGTCAGGTATTAAACCTGAAGTAAGAGACGAAATGGAGAAGAAGGGACATAAGCTGAAAGTATATGAAGGAATAGACCTCTACTTCGGAGGGGCACAAATGATATATGTTGATCCGGAAACAGGAATTTTTTACGGGTCGGCAGACAGGAGAAGAGGAGGGATAGCTAAAGGATATTAAAGATTATAAGATTTAAAGATTATTGGAGATATAAATACTAAGTGAGATATATGGTTTTTGCAATTGTCATACTAACTATTGCTATTGCTTTTTTGATTATCGAACGACAGATAATCGGAAGGAGTGTGACAGCATTGCAGTTAAGAATCCATGTTAACGGAACACGGGGTAAATCTTCAGTTACCTTATATATTGCTGCAGGCCTGTCATCGGCTGAGCCTGCCGTAATGGCCAAGATTACCGGGGTAACCCCATCAATCATATCGTCAGGGATAGTTCAGGTTTTAGGTAGAAAAGGTGTTGCTAGAGTTCAGGAGCAATTTTACGTTATCAGGCTGGCAGCCCGCAGGGGCATTAAGAAGCTGGTTCTGGAATGTATGTCAATTTCTCCTGAGCTACAGCAACTTGAAAGCAGGTTCTTCAAGCCTCATTATTACGTTATAACCAATATAAGGGACGATCACAGGGAGGAAATGGGCATAAGTCTTAAACAACAGGCAGAATCTATCTGTAATGCTATTCCCCGTAATTGTACCGTTGTAACCAACGAGAAAGTATTCCTGGATCTGATAAGACAGAAAGCTGCTGAAAAAGGATGTTCCGTTATAGTTCCTGATAAAAACAATATTGGCTATGAAGAGAAGCTACCCTTTGGGGTTTTTCCTGAAAATCTTGCCCTTGCCCTTGAGGTCTGCAAACTGGCGGGAATAGATAGTAAACAGTCAGAAACATTTATCCTGAAATCTGTTGAGAATGAAAAACTCCCTTATCAGATAGTAAGCTCAGGCAATAAGGAGTTTAGCTTTCTAAATGCTTTTGCAGTAAATGATGTCGCTTCTACCGAGTCATTTATCGAATATTGGAAAAAGAAACTCAGCCTGGATGGTAAGTATTCAGTTCTTCTTAATACAAGGGCAGACAGGCCATTAAGGACAGATCAGCTTACTTCATGGATCAGTATTAAATCGAGAGATATTGACAGCGTTTTAGTATGCGGCAGTCATGCCAGAAGAGCATCTCTAAGCCTTAAAAAATCAGGTTTGGATAAAAAGAAAATCTTTCTTCTGAAGAGTAAGGACCTGAATGATCTTAAGAATAATCTGGATAAATATTTCGGGGATGCTTCTTTTATCGTGGGACTTGGAAACATTGGTGAGCAGGGAAAAAAAATAATGGAGGTGCTGGCATGATACTTCAGTTATTTATTTTAGGCTTGATTATCGGATTTCTGTTTTACGAGATAACAGGAATCTCTCCCGGAGGTGTTATAGCACCTGCATACCTTGCCCTTTTTATCTATGATCCCGGGAAAATAGCAATGACACTTTTAATATCCCTGCTTGTATATGCTATAATAAAATACCTCTCTTCTACCACAATTTTATATGGAAGAAGAAAATTCCTTATTGCTGTATTACTGAGTTTTACTATAAAACTGTTGATCGAGAATCTTATCCAGCCAATGGATATAATGAAACTGGATCTTCAATCAATAGGATATATAATTCCGGGATTAATAGCAAATGAAATGAGCAGGCAAAAAGTTATCCCAACTCTGCTTGCGACAGGTGTAGTAACAATGGTTGTTGTACTTAGCTCAATGCTAATTGTATGAGAGGACTGAATAATAATATAAAATTACTTATTGCTTTTGCCGTGCTCCTGGCAGGAACCGTCAGTGCAGATCACTTCTACAGGAAGAAAAGACCTTTAAGCCAGGCAGAAGAAATGCATGCTGCAGCAGAACTTGCTCAGGAATGGTTTTATATTATCCGCGACCTTAAACAGGAGAAGGGAGTAAAATCAGACCTTATTTCAAATGTTGCGAATAATTTTATGATTGGTGATGAGTGGTCTGATATTACAAGCTCTTTAGGATCGCTCGAAGCAAAGGAAATATCTTCAAATCCTGACTTCGCAGCGCTTATGGTAAGACTTATACATGAAGCAGGCCTTAGAAAGGGCGACAGGGTGGGGCTTATTCTTTCAGGATCCTTCCCTTCGCTTGCAATATCATCTCTGGCAGCCTTGCAGACAACAGGGATGGATGCTATTGTTATGAGCTCTCTTGGCGCCTCAACCTATGGTGCGAATCAGCCCCAGGTAACATGGATAGATATGGAGAAAGTACTTATACGCAGAGGTGGACTAAAGTACAAATCTGCTCTTGTTTCTATGGGTGCAGAAGACGATTCAGGCCTTGGTTTATTCGGGGAAGGAAGAGAAATACTGATAAGAGCAGCAGAAAGAAATGATATTGATCTCTATATTCCGGCCAGCCTGGTTGAATCTATTAAAGACAGGGTTAAGATCCTGTCTGACAACGATATATCTCTTTTAATAAATATAGGTGGTAACCAGGCTTCAATGGGAAACTGTAGTCACACACTTGGGATCCCTAACGGGCTTAATAAGGAGATGAATATTTGTGATGATCCTGAAAGAGGTGTAATAAGTTATATGAATGAAACAGGAATTCCATTTATTAATATGTTAAATATGAAGGACCTCTCCAGTCGATATGGTATCGATGGCGCTCCCGGAATTAAATATTCCGGATCTACAAACCTCTATAGCTCAACAAGTACAAACAAATTAGCTATAAGTATAATATTATTAATAGGACTTATCCCAATATGGTTTCTACGAAAAGGGAAAGACCTTGATACTAAAAATATTTAAAAACCCAATTAACGACTAAACGATTAAACAACTAAACAGATGAACATATTATCAACCTATTAACCTAAATTATTTTATATGAAAAAGTTAATATTTTTATTTGCCTTCTTTGCTTTTGCTATGCTACAGGCATACGGGCAAAGAGTGGTTACGGGAAAGGTTACCGATCCAAATGGTGATCCTTTGCCCTACCTGGTAGTGTCTGTAAAAGGTACATCACTTGTTGCCACCACAGACGAGCAGGGGAACTATTCTTTAAATGTCCCCGAAAATACCGAAGCCCTGATCTTTTCCTTTGTTGGAATGGAAACACAGGAAGTTCCTGTTGAAGGAAGTGTTGTAAACTGCGTAATGCAGTATAGCGACCTTAGTGTCGGCGAAGTTGTCGTAACTGCACTTGGTATAACAAGGGAGAGAAAAGCCCTGGGTTATAACGTGCAGGAAGTTGGATCGGGCGAGCTCGACAAAAGAGGTAACAGCGATATCGTAAACTCACTGGCCGGCAAGGTAACGGGTGTTTCGGTCAGAAGTACCTCAAGTTCTGCAGGAGCCTCTACCTATATGACAATAAGGGGTGCTGCCTCGCTTACAGGAGATAACCAGCCATTGTTTGTAATTGATGGGATGCCGATTAATACTGATCAATCCTACAGGGGTAGTACAGGTCAGTCAGGGACATATACTTCATCAAGAAGTATCGATCTGAACCCTGAAGACATAGCCTCAATGACAGTTCTTAAGGGAGGCGCGGCAACTGCTCTTTACGGATTGCAGGCTTCAAATGGTGTAATAGTAATTACAACAAAAAAAGGAGCCGTAAACCAGAAAATGAAAGTGAGCCTGCACTCATCTGTAGGAATAAAAAAGCTTGGAAGACGTATTCCTATCCAGAATAAATATGGACAGGGTATAAATGGAGAATGGAGATCACAATATGATGCTGCCTGGGGTCCGCTTGTCGATACATGTAGTTATTCACTGGATCCATCAGATTGGACACATCCCCTTATTGATGTTGATGGAGCCATCGTAAGCATGAACGATCCTAATGCAACAGGTGATCCGGTTAATGTTTATGACCAGTATGACTTTTTCCAGACAGGAATTAGTTATAATAATAATGTGAGTATTGAAGCCGGAAATGAAAATTCTTCCTATTATTTTTCAATTGGTAATCTTGAAGAGGAAGGAATTATTCCGACCAATACCTTTGGAAGAACTACTTTAAGGCTTAATGCTGATACCAAACTTACTGATAAGATTAAAACCGGTGCCAATGTAATGTACGCCAATACCCGAAATAATCTTGTTCGTGAAGGAGGTACCTCATCTGGCTTACTCGGTCTTTACCGGACGCCGCCTACTTTTGATAATTCAGCAGGCTATAAGCTGCCCGATGGAACACAGAGAACCCACAGGGGACCTAATGGAAGTTACAATAACCCCTACTGGACTGCCTATGAACAGAGCAAGCTTGATAAGAATAACAGGTTTGTTGGTAATACCTTCCTAAACTGGGAACTTACCGATTGGTTAACATTCTCATATAATGTTGGTGTAGACTGGTTTCACAGGGGCTATGCTACAATCTATAATTGGAATAGTGTAGGGAGTCGTGATGGTAACCTGACTGAAAGAAGAGAGTTCCACTCTAACTTTAATTCGGACGTAATGTTGATAATTAATAAAGACATTACAGAAGATATAGGATTTAATCTTACTGTCGGGCAGAATATGTTCCAGAAGAGCTATAATTATCTGACAGCATCAACAGATGGTCTCTCTTTGCCAACGCTGTATAATATTGATAATACAAGCGCCCAGACAGCAAGTCAGGGAACCAGCAAGTACAGAACCGCTGCTCTGTTTGCCGATTTAGGAGTAGATTATAGGAGCATGCTCTATTTAGGTGCAACCCTTCGGAACGAATGGTCGACTACAATGCCGGAAGATAACCTGGATGCTCTCTTTCCATCGGTAAGCGCAGCATTTATTTTTACGGAACTTGATGCCCTGAAGGATGTTTCCTTCTTAACATTTGGTAAGGTAAGGGCATCATGGGCAAAAACTGCAAACATTGCCAGTCCGTACAGAACCACTTCATATTATGGAGTAGCAGGACCGGATGATTATTACACCAGCGGAATCAGTTTCCCATTTATGGGCTATGCCGGTTTTACAGTTGGTAACACCATTGGTAATGCAGACCTGAGGCACGAGAAACAAACATCTTTCGAGGTCGGACTGGAGATGAAATTCTTTATGAACAGGCTTGGAATAGATGCTTCTTACTTTTATAATGAAAACAGCGATCTTCTGCTCTCAGTACCTATTTCAGGATCAACAGGATACTCATCTGCATATCTGAATGCAGCAACAATGGAGAGTAAGGGTATTGAACTGAGCTTGAATGTGGTTCCTGTAAAAATCGGAGATTTTGTATGGGAGCTTACAACGAACTTCACAAAGATGAAAAACCCTGTAACCGGACTGGCAAAAGATGTTGAGTTTGTTACCCTTGAAGGTGATACAAAGGCTCAGATTAATGCCGCAGTTGGTTTCGATTATCCTACAATTTTCGGGTTTGACTTCTACAGGGATGATGATGGTAATTTGTTAATTAATGATGATCCGGCTGATAGTCATCCTGATGGATTTCCATGGACCGACAAAACAAAAACCGTTGCCCTGGGAAAAGTTAGCCCGGATTGGACAATGAACTTCTACAACACATTCTCATTTAAGGGATTCAGTCTGATTACCCTGCTTGATATCAAAAAAGGAGGATATGTAAATAATGGAACAAGGTTCAGGCTTGATTATCACGGTCTTACAGAAGAGACCCTTGACCGCACAACACCTACTGTATTTGAGGGAGTACTCGGGCACCTCGACGGAGATGGCAATGTAGTTACCTCAGGTGTGGATAATACTATGGAAGTAATAAAAGACCAGAGCTGGTACAGGGGAGAGAATGGCTTTAGTGCAGGAGGAGCAGGTGCTCAGGCTGTAGAAGATGCAAGCTGGGTTAAGCTCAGAGAGGTAACATTATCATATTCATTTAATGAAAATGTGCTTGAGAAATTACGCCTGTCTAACCTTGAATTATATGTTTCAGGAAACAATCTGCTGACTATATCTCCATATAAAGGCGGAGATCCTGAAGTAAGTGTTTATGGAGCCTCTAACGGACAGGGATTTGACTATTTTGCCAGCCCGGGATCTTATTCCATCCTGTTTGGTGTTAAACTGTCATTCTAGTTAGCTTTGAACTTAAAAATTTAATAAAATGAAAAAACATATTAGATATACAATTTTAACGTTGTTAATGTCGATATTGGCTTTCACAGGATGCGATAAGTGGATCGATACAGATATTAACATTGACCCCGACGTTCCATCTGAAGTTCCTGTCGAACTTCTGATGCCTTCAATGGAATCAGCACTGGCTTATCATATTGGTGGCAACAGGGCAGTCAAAACTTCGGCTATTTTTCTACAGCAGATTAATGGAGTTGCACGTAACTCCAATAGCGAAGCTAACTATTCCCTGTCTTCTACCGATACAGATGATATTTGGAGAAGGATGTACTACCAGGGAATGGTGGATGCCGTTAAGATAATTGAACTGGGATATGAACTTGACTCTCCTCATTATAGCGGAGCTGCAAAAGTATGCCTGGCAATGAGTCTTGGTACTTTAACCAACCTTTTTGGGGATATTCCATATACCGAAGCTTTCCTCGGGAGTGATGGTGAGCTTACTCCTTCTTACAACTCTCAGCAGGATATCTATGGCGCTATTGATATTCTCCTTAGCGGTGCGATAACAGATCTTCAGAGTACGGAAAATATTTTTGATATAGAAGGAGATCTTATTTATGATGGTGATACCGGCGACTGGATTAAGGCAGCTAACTCATTCAGGGCAAGATATGCTCTCTATCGTGGTAATTATGCTGACGCTCTTACTTATGCTGCCGCATCATTTGAGCCTGGAGAAGATTTCAAGCTTGGCTTTGGTACCGAGAATAATCAGTCTGGCCCTATTTATCAGTATAATACTACTTCTGCATGGGGAGCTGATATAGTAATGGCATCAACATTTATAGATATGTTAAATGGAGTTAATGATCCAAGATTGCCATTTTATGCCGATCTAAGTGGTGGTGTCTACCTAGGTAGTGCCCCCGGATCTGAAGATGATAATGTTTCAGACCTGGGAGATTATAATGATACACCTGACGCACCGGTATTATTTAGCTCGTATGCAGAGATGAAGTTTATTGAGGCAGAATGTTACCTGGAGCAATCTGTTCCTGATGCTGATGCAGCGGCTGATGCATATATTGCTGCCGTCGAAGCTTCTGTAGCTTACGTTACAGGAGGTGCCGACAACGAAGCCTGGCTTGATGCAAATATCAGGACTGAGACAGGAGCTTCAATCACTCTGGAGAAAATTATCACTCAGAAATACATTGCTATGTATTCTACTGTGGTACCTTATGATGATTACAGGCGTACAGGATATCCGGCTTTAACACCTGTAGCCGGAGCGGGAGCGATACCTGTCAGGTTCCCATATCCTCAATCAGAGATATCATACAATTATGATAATGTACCTATTGTCAACTTTCAGACAGATCCTTTATGGATCTTTGATTAATATTTAAATATACATCCCTCAGTGGTGCAGACAAATCGGTCTGCACCGCTGATCAGGATGTTTAACACGGGAAAAGTGACACAAATGATTATAATAAGAAAGCTTCAGCTAAGCGCTGTTCTTTTTTTATTTGCTTCTATGTTTTCTATTGTAGCTCAAGTTAATAACAGCTATGCAGAACTGGATAAGATCCTTGGCCGGGAAAGTATACGTATTGTTATTACAGATTCAGGTGTTGGGGGACTGTCCGTTATGAGTGATATAGCCTCCAAATTAAAAGAATCGGGGAGCTTTAAAAGTGTGGATCTTATTTTTGCAAATGCACTTTTCGACTCAGAATCGGGATATAATTCCCTGCAGACGAGGGAAGAAAAAATTGATATGTTTAACAGGGTTCTTAATGGTATTGATGCAAAATATGATCCCGATCTGATTTTCGTTGCCTGCAATACTCTATCAGTTCTTATTAATGCTACCGATTTCAATATTCAACAAGGCAATCCTCCTGTTATTGGTATTATCGACCCGGGTATAAATCTAATAAGTCAAAGACTGCACAAAAACCAGAATTCTTCAGTAATTATTTTTGGCACTGAGACGACCATTGAAGAAGGAACTCATAAGGAGGCCCTGCTGGCCATGGAGTATGACGAAAACAGGATAATAAATATGGCTTGCCCACAACTTCAATCATTTATAGAACAGAATCCATCCGGTGAAGAAACAGATTTGCTTATAACATACTATCTGAGTGAGGCAGTTAATAAAATAAAAGATACAGGCCAGGTAGTTGATATAAGCCTTAATTGCACTCACTTCGGATATTCTTACCATCTCTGGGAAGAGGCCCTGAATAATTCCGTAAATAACCCCGGGGAGGTATTAGACCCTAATAGAACGATGGGTAATATTCTTATTAGCGAAAGTAACAGGCAGAGGTTTAATGCTTCTGAAATCTCATTTACTATTGTTTCGAAAGTAAGACTGGTAAATGTGGAGGCAATGATAAAAATATTTGAGTCATCATCGCCTTCTATGTCTGATGCGCTTCGTAATTACCAACTTGTAAAAGATCTTTTTTAATACCTGTGTTTTGTAAATGGCTGCCCCCTGGTAATTCTTTGATTGCTTTTTCCTAATTTGGCAGACAATATCATTTTGTAAATGAAGATTCCCAGGTTTAATAAAACATTATTTAATTATACTATTGTTTTTACCCTTGTCGTAGCGATAGTTACTATTGCTATTTACGTTTCCCTGTCTGAGCTGGAGGAAAAACTTATTGATGAAAAGCAGGATGTCTGTGAAACTTATTTAAACCTTCTTTACGAGTCAGGATCGGTAGAGCTTAGCATGCTGGGAGATGAGGGATTGTTAAGCAAAAGGGATCTTAGTTCAATTGAGATAAGAGAACTTGACAGCAGACTAATAAAGGTTTCTGAGAAACTGATGAAAGATATTGATGGTCTTGAAGGAGGATTTTACCTGGTCTTGCAGGATGAGTTTTATGGCTATGCCTACCCAACATCACCTCCTCCAATTCCAGTTTATGGACCTCCTCCACGTTCATATAATATTATAAAAGAACAGGCCCTGATATCGACTATGGTTGATACTCTTATTATTGGAGTTCATTCTTTCAATGTCGCTGTATTCCCTCTTGCTACAAGGGCTGTACACTATGATTCAGAAATAGTAGGGGCTATATGGGTAAGGATACATATCCAGAATGACTTACCTGTTATTAAGCTGAAACAGGTAGTCTATATAATAGCAATATTTTCTGTTGTTGGTTTTGTTGTGCTAATGATTATATCCCTGGTATGGGCAGGTGAGATAAGAGGTATTAAAAAAGAGTTGCAGAACGTTGGCAAGAATCCTTCCTTCAGACTTAAGGAAAGATGGGGGATATTTACCTACATCTCTCAGAGTGTAAACAGGATGCTGGATACAATAGAGGAGGAAGACAAAAAGAAACAACTCCTTGAGAAGAGGCTTATACAGAAAGAGAAAATGGCTTCTCTGGGAAGAGTAATTGCCGGGGTTGCTCACGAAGTAAAGACGCCTCTGGCTATTATAAAGACCAGGATACAGATGTGGCAGAAAGACCTTGAAAATCAATCCGGTGAACAGGGACATATATCATCCGACTCTATGCAGATGGTTATCGATGAGACAAACAGGCTTTCATCACTTGTAAGCAGATTGCTGATATTTTCTCGCCCAATTGAGAAGAACCTTAAGGAAACCGACATAAATATTCTTATCGACGATGTTCTGAAGTTTCTCGACTATGATAAGGCTGAGAGCATGGTTAGAGTTATAAGAAAGCTCAATAAGGACCTGCCTCGTATTTTGATAGATGAGAATTCAATGAAGCAGGTTCTGATAAATATACTCAATAACTCTTATGAGTCAATGCCGGGGGGAGGTGAGATAATAATTATTACAGAATACGATAATGATGGAGACAATTTAGTAATTGAGATTCTGGATAATGGAACAGGAATTCCGGAGGAGTGTTTTGATGAAATTTTTGTACCTTTCTTTACGCTGAAAGACACAGGTGCCGGATTAGGACTGGCTATTTCAGACCAGATAGTAAAAGCTCATAATGGCGAAATAACTCTCCTTAATATAATTTCAGGTGGTGTAAGGTGTATAGTTAAATTACCTCTAAAGCAGTAATAAGATGGAAGAGCACTCTAATAATAAGGTCCTTATAGTTGACGATGAAAAGTCAATGAGAAAGAATATTGTCGACTTATTGGGTTCTCTCAAATATCATATTATTGAGGCTGGAGATGGCATTGAAGCGATACTAAGGTTCAAGGAAGAAAAACCTCAACTTGTTATTCTGGATATTAATCTACCGGGTAAGAATGGACTGGAAGTCCTGGAAGAAATGAAAAAGATTTATCCGGATGTTCCTGTAATAGTATTTACTGCATTTGGCACAAGCGAGAGAGCAATGAAGGCAATTAAACTTGGTGCCTTTGATTACCTTGATAAACCTTTTGAACTGGACGAGTTTCTAATGATAGTTGAAAGAGCGTGCGACTACAAGAAATTACTTAATGAGGTAAAGAGCCTCAGAAGCATTGTTAATGAATCGGTTAGCCAGAGCACTTCAAATACAATTATTGGAAGAAGTTCAAGGATGCAGGATATATTTAAGCTTATCGGCAGGATTGCTCCTTCAGAGGCCACTGTCCTAATCTATGGGGAAAGTGGTACGGGGAAGGAATTAATCGCAGATGCTATCCAGAGACATTCCATGAGGTCCGACAAACCCTATGTGAAAATAAACTGCGGCGCCCTTTCAGAATCCCTGCTTGAGAGTGAAATATTCGGTCATGAAAAAGGTTCTTTCACGGGTGCGGAAGCGATGAGGAAAGGCTTGTTTGAAATTGCTGATGGGGGTACAGTTTATCTCGACGAAATAAACAGCATGCCTCAGTCGCTTCAGATAAGACTACTTAGAATACTGCAAAATCAATCTTTTTTCAGAGTTGGAGGAGTAAAACCTATAAAAGTTGATGTGAGGGTAATTGCTTCAACTAACAGGGATATTGAACCGGATAAAGAATCCAGTCATTTTCGTGAAGATCTCTACTATAGATTAAGTGTTGTTAGAATTAATGTGCCACCCCTGAGAGAAAGAAAGGATGATATAAATCTCCTCCTCGATCATTTTTTATCCAAGTATAGTCCCGATAAAAAATTGGTTCCTTCTGAAGAGACTTACAAAATGCTCTATAAGTATAACTGGCCAGGAAATATCCGTGAGCTTGAAAACACTATACATAGTGCAGTTGTAACAACAAATGAAGGGATACTGACAATAAATCAATTACCCCTGCAGCATTTTAGCGACACTAAGGAATTATCCCTATTGCCATTTATCGATCAGGGCCTTTCCTTCAGAGAGACAATTTGCCTCCTTGAGAGAAGATTAATTGATGAAGCTCTTGCTCTGCATGGCAATAATCAGAGCCGAACTGCAGAATATCTTAAGATGAACAGAAGACTTCTTTATTCAAAAATAAAAGGACAGTAATCCGAGAAAATGAAACATATATCGTTAAAATATCTAAGCTCTGTATTATTAATAATTCTTCTTTCAGGTCAGATACTACTATCACAGTCGTATACCGAAGGAGAATCTTATTTTGGAAGAAATAACTATATAGAGTATATGTGTGGTGGCCTGCCCTTAATAATTTCAGTTCCCCACGGAGGATATGAGATACCGGCTGAGTTACCTGACAGAACCTGTGGAACAACAGTTAGCGATTCTTATACCGAGGAGCTTTCGATGGAACTCAGAACAGCTATTTTTGAAAGTACAGGTCGGTATCCACACGTGATAGTCAATCACTTAAAAAGGCTCAAGCTCGATCCTAACAGGGATGTGTATGAGGCTACATGCGGAGATGCCCTGGCTGAAATATCATGGGAGGAATATCAGGAATATATTGATAGTGCTAAAGTTATTGTGACTCGCGATTATGAAAAGGGCCTTTTTATTGATTTACACGGTCAGAGCAGCCATGGAGAACGAATCGAACTTGGCTACCTGCTTACGGGATCAGAATTACAATTATCAGATTCTGAGCTAAACACATCAACTTATGAGGATAAAAGCAGTATTCGGAGTTTGATAGCCAATAACAATAATGGCGTTAGTTTTTCAGAGTTGTTGAGGGGAGATAATGCTTTTGGTACCATGCTCGAAAACGAGGGATATACTACTGTTCCAAGTATGTATTTTGAGTATCCTACCGATGCCTACTTTAACGGAGGATATAATACCGATCGTCATGGATCAAAATCGGGCGGCACAATTGATGGAATTCAAATTGAATGCAACAGGGCTATCCGCTTCTACGAATCTGCCAGGCTGGCATTCGCAGATGATCTGGCAACAATTATCCTGGCCTTCCTGAAAGAACATTATTTCACCAACCTTGAAGATTTTTATGACCCCAGCCTGGGTACTGATGGTAGAATAATTTCCCCCGGCATAAACTTTTTCCCCAATCCGCTTAAGGATGTTATGCATATCAGTGTTACCGAGCAGGTTGATATAGAAATATTTAATCTATATGGGCAGGAAGTTTATTCAGATATAATAAGTGCAGATACCGATATTTCTCTGGCACATCTGAAGAAAGGAATGTATATTATTATATTCAGGAAGAGGGGAGAGATAGTCGCAAAGGAGAAACTGATTATGGGTGTCGACAGGTAAGATCAGGCTGTTTTGCCTGCCAGGAAAGATTTTCCAGGCTTCTTAGGCCGACGCTTCCATTGAGATAGAAATAATCCTGTTATAACTATAAGCATCCCAATAATATTCTGGGTAGTAAACCTGTCTTTTAATATCAGAAAAGCAAAAATTGCTGTAAAAACAGGAATCAGGTTCGAGAATACATTGGCGCGTGTTACACCTAGTTTTCTGACTGCAAATCCAAAGAGAATAAAGGCCCCGCATGATGCAAATACTGCAAGCTCAATAATTGCAATAAATGATCTTGAGTTAAATACGAAATCCTTAAAATATTCAACTTCATATACCAGTATTATTGGTAAAAATAATATTGAACCAATAATATTCTGGACATTAACTATATATATTGGGTGGTAATTTCCGGCAAGTCTCTTTAATACCAGAGTATAGCCCGAAGCAGAAATAACTGCCAGGAATAATAAGGCCAGTCCCTTTGGATCAAGGGTCAGCACACCACTACTGTTCATCACAAAGATCATTACACCGGAAAGTGATAGGGCGATACCAGCATAATTAATTAATTTTAACTTCTCTTTATACATAAACCATCCGCCAACAGCTGTAAATACCGGTATAGTAGCTATAATTACAGATGCGGTAGTAGAAGACACATAGGTAAGACCTATACTTTCTCCAATAAAATAGAGAAAGGGCTCAAAAAATGACATTAATAGAAAATACTTCCAGTCTTTTTTTCTTATTTTTTCATATCTGCCGGTAAAATAGAGAAATAAGCTAAGAAGCAGTACCGAGATAATTAATCTCAGGTATACAATTGTAAGTGGCCTGTATGCCTCATTTGCTATCTTAAACCAGATAAACGAAAAAGCCCAGAACACGGTTGCCAGGATTATTGAGCCATATGTCCTAAGTATTTTCATAATCCTTGATTCAGAGGCTGCGAAAGTACTTCTAAAAATTAATTATAAGAAATATCTTATTTAATCTACTATTTAGTTTTATTCTGAATTTATTAAACAATTTTTCGAACAACCCATCTGCCTTTATCTGGTTTCTCCTGTAAAAGGTTAATTAACAATAGTATACAATAATAATATTTTCGAATTATCTTATATAACAATTTGTTCGGATTTGGTAGTCGATCAATTTTTTATATATTTGTTCGCTCTAAAGACACTATTTGTTTTACTTGATTTAATGTCTTTATATCCAGTGCTTTATAATAAAATATTCAATAAATTAAAACTATTTATTAATGAAAATCTTGGTTTGTATTAGTAATGTTCCTGATACCACAACAAAGGTAAAATTCGTTGAGAACAGTACTAAACTTGATACAACGGGCATACAGTGGGTTATTAATCCCTGGGATGAATTATCACTTACAAGAGCTCTAGAGTTAAAAGAAAACCCCGGTGCAGGCATAGAGAAAGTGAGCATTATCCATGTTGGTGAGCAGTCATCAGAGCCGACTATCAGGAAGGCACTTGCCATTGGGGCAGACGATGCTATCAGGGTGAATGCTGACCCCGGTGATGCTTATTTTGTCGCAGCTCAGATTGCCGAAATTGCAAAGAGTGAAGGGTTTGATATTATTCTGAGTGGAATTGAGTCGAGCGACCACAATGGTTCAGCAGTAGGAGGCATGGTGGCGGAATTTTTAGATATACCCTCTGTATCAGCTGTTTCATCTCTTGATATTGAGGGTGGAGAGGCTGTAATTACCCGTGAAATTGACGGAGGGAAGGAGAAAGTGAGCGTTCCCTCACCTTTTGTGGCTATTGTTCAGAAAGGTATAGCCAAAGAGCCAAGGATTGCAGCTATGAGGGGCATCATGATGGCCAGATCCAAACCAATAAAAGTTGTTGAGCCTGTTGCTGTTGATGCACTGGCCGATGTTGAATCATACATCTTACCTGAAGGAAGGGCAGCATGTAAATTTATTGATGCAGACAATCCGGCAGCATTGATTGAGATTCTTCAGAATGAAGCCAAGGTAATTTAATTTTAATTTTTCCTAAGATTATAGATATGTCAGTATTAGTATATACAGAAAATTGGGATGGCAGATTTAAAAAGCAAACTTTTGAGATCCTGTCATATGCAGCAAAACTTGCAGAACAACTGGGGTCATCAGTTACAGCTCTTTCTATTGGAGAAGTTAGTGAAGTAGAACTTCAGAGCCTTGGAAATTATGGTGCTTCCCGGGTACTTTCAATAAGTAACGATAAAGTTAAGGTTCTTGATAATAAAGTATACACTTCCATTATTGCAGGAGCGGCCGAAAAGGAAGAAGCCAAAATTATCGTGCTTGCCAATAATAACAGTGGCAAGGCACTTGCGCCCCGTCTTTCGGTAAGGCTGAAAGCAGGTCTTGGTTCAGGTGTATCAAAGCTCCCTATAAGCCTTAATCCTTTTACCGTAGTAAAACGTGCTTATTCAGGTAATGCGTTTGCAAAACTCGTTATTAAGTCAGATATAAAGATAATTACTCTTGCACAGAATTCATTTGATGTAATTGAGACCGGGGGTTGTGTAAGTATCGAAAAATTTGAGGCAATTGAAGTGCCTGACGCAAAAACTATTGTTAAGGATGTTCAAAAGCAGGAAGGAAAACTTCTTCTCACAGATGCAGAAATAGTTGTTTCTGGTGGCAGAGGAATGAAGTCGGCCGATAACTGGGGCCCTCTCGAGGAACTGGCCGAGGCACTTGGCGCTGCAACAGCATGTTCCCGACCGGTTTCTGATGAAGGCTGGAGACCTCATGAAGAGCATACCGGACAAACTGGCAAAATTATTGCTCCAAACCTGTACATTGCTGTCGGAATTTCAGGAGCAACACAGCATATAGCCGGAGTTAGCTCTTCAAAGTTCATCGTTGCAATAAATACAGATAAAGATGCACCTATATTTGAGACAGCTCAATATGGTATTGTTGGTGATGCCTTAAAAGTCCTTCCTGGACTGGTTAGTGCTGTTAAAGCAGCTAAGAATAAATAAGAGACTCTCTTTATTAATCTTAGATCAGCATAAAAACTGAATAATGACTAAACAAATCTACTTTGCCCTGGCACTATTATTAACACTGGGAGTATTTTCCTATACCGTGCTGAGACTTTCAAGGTTTTTTAGGTTTACCAGAGCTTCCTTCCGGGTTAATCATATCTGGAAACGGATCAAACTTACACTGGCTGTTGCTATTGGCCAGACAAAGATCTTTCGTAAACCTGTTATTGGACTGGCACACGCCCTCGTTTTCTGGGGATTCCTTGTTATATTGATCGGGAGTATAGAAATGGTAATAGATGGTCTGTTTGCTACAGATAGAGTTCTCGCTTTTCTGGGTGTACTATATACTGTGATATTTGCTTCAGGGGATGTATTTGCATTACTTATTGCTGTTCTGATTCTGATGTTTATCGGAAGAAGGCTATTCCTGCATATATCCAGGTTCGAAGGTGTGGAAATGAAGAGGAGCTCACATATAGACGCAAATATTGCACTAACGATGATATTGCTCCTTATGATTTCTCTATCCGGGATGAATGCTGCTTATGTAGCCCTTATGAGATCGACAGGAGAGCATATCCAGGGCTTTTATCCTGTGGGTAATGTTATCGCCGGTATATTCAGTAAACTTAGCATCAAACAAATACATAACTGGCACGAAGTATTCTGGTGGAGCCATATTCTATTAATATTTGTTTTTGCTAACATGCTTCCCTACTCGAAACATTTTCATGTGTTTTTATCGATCCCGAACGTTTTTCTTTCAAGGCTCGATCCGCTCGGCAAACTGCCTAATATGGATAATATCACCAGGGAGGTAAAGCTAATGATGGATCCCGAAACTGCTTTTTCCGCTCCTGACGAAGAAGTACCGATAGAGAGATTTGGGATTAAAGACATTGAGGATGTATCGTGGAAAAACTACCTTGATTCTCTTTCATGTACTCAATGTGGAAGGTGTACGGAGGTATGCCCAGCTAATATCACAGGAAAACTTTTGTCGCCCAGGAAGGTGATTATGGATGTGCGTAGCCGCATGAATGAAAAAGGCCCCTTAATGATTAAGGAGGGAAGGGAGTTCAACGACAATAAATCTCTTTTGAGGGATTATATCAGTGAAGAAGAACTGTGGGCCTGCACTACCTGTAATGCATGTGCACAGGAATGTCCGATAAATATTAATCATCCTACTCTGATTGTTGATATCAGGAGATACCTTGTTATGGAGGAAGCTTCAGCACCGGGCGAACTTAAGGCTACATTTAATAATATTGAAAATAATGGTGCGCCCTGGCAGTACTCAATGGATGATCGTTTGCGGTGGACTGAGAACCTGGAAATTAATGTCAATAACTGATCTTTATTATGGAAACCCGTAAAGTTGAGATACCTGTAATGGCAGAGAGCTTCGCCAGAGGAGAAAGGCCTGAATATCTATTCTGGGTGGGATGTGCAGGAGCCTTCGACGACAGGTACAAGAAAGTTACCAGGGCTTTTGCAAAAATACTTACTTACCTGGGTACAGACTTTGCTGTACTGGGCAAAGAAGAAACCTGTACAGGAGATCCTGCCCGTCGTGCAGGCAATGAAATGCTCTACCAGATGCAGGCTTTGCAAAACATAGAGCTCTTTAAGGCTTATGAGGTAAAAAAGATAATTACAATCTGCCCTCACTGCTTTAATATTTTTAAGAATGAATATCCGGATCTTGGAGGGAATTATGAAGTAATAAACTACCTCCAATTTCTTGATGATCAAATCAAAAGAGGCAAACTGAAACTCGATGATACCAATATCAGCAGTACTGATGTAACATTTCATGACCCATGTTACCTTGGAAGGGCTAATGGTATTTATGATGAACCACGCTCTATACTCAAATCCCTTGGATCTAATGTATTAGAAATGAAAAGAAATAAGAGCAGGGCTCTTTGTTGTGGTGCAGGTGGGGGACAGATGTTTAAGGAAGCCGAAAAAGGAGAAAAGGAAATATTTATTGAGCGTACAGAGGATGCACTTGAAACAAAGGCAAAAATTATTGCTACTTCATGTCCTTTCTGTATGACTATGATCACAGATGGAATAAAGTATAAAAACAGGGAAGATGATGTAAAGAATTTCGATATTGCCGAACTAATTGCAGAATCTCTGAAATTGTAAAAAAATAAACATTATAAAAAATAGCAATGGAAAACAGAAAAGTCTTGAAAAGTGGAGAATTTCTTGTAAGCGAAGTCGAACCAAAAGATGTCTTTATTCCTGAGGAATATGATGAAGAGCAGCTTATGATAGCTCAAACCTGCAAGGATTTCCTGGAAACAGAGGTATATCCGGATATGGACAATCTCGACCTTGGAGATCGTGAGTTGATGCTTAAGAAACTTAAGAGTTCAGGTGAGCTTGGCTTAATGGGAATATCAGTACCTGAAGATTTTGGAGGTTTTGGTCAGTCTTTTGTAACCCAGATGCTGGCTGCCGAAAGAATTGGTGCAGCTCACTCATTCTCAGTAGCTTTTATGGCACACTGCGGAATAGGGACACTGCCAATTATGTATTTCGGTTCCTATGAGCAAAGAGAGAAATATGTCACCAAACTGGCAACCGGCGAACTTATTGGCGCATACTGCTTAACAGAGCCCGGAGCCGGAAGTGATGCCAACTCTGGTAAAACCAATGCTACCCTGTCGGAGGATGAAAAATACTATATCCTGAATGGTCAGAAAATGTGGATCACTAATGCGGGGTTTGCGGATATACAGATAGTTTTTGCGAAGGTTGATAACGACCGGGTATTGAGTGCCTTTATAGTTGAGAGAGAAACAGAAGGAGTTGTGGTGGGTCCTGATGAACACAAGATGGGTATTAAAGGGTCATCGACTGCACAGATCTATTATAATGATGTAAAGGTGCCGGTCGAAAATATGATAGGTAAGAGGGGTGAAGGTTTCCGTATTGCTCTGAGTATATTGCATATGGGCAGGCTCAAGCTTGGAGCAAATGTTCTTGGAGCTGCCAAAAAGGCAATTATCGACTCAGTTCAATATGCCAATGAGCGAAAGCAGTTTGGAACCCAGATTGCGAATTTCGGTGCTATTAAATTTAAGCTTGCCGATCAGCTTATTAGAACATTTGCCGCAGAATCAGCTACTTACAGGGTAAGTAAGGATATTGATGATCTTATGGATAAATATAAGACCGAAGGCTGTGATCTCGGACGTGCAGCTATTGATGCAATTGCTCATTACGCAGTTGAAGCAGCCCTGCTTAAGGTATATGGTTCAGAGATGCTCGATTATGTTGCCGATGAAGCAGTTCAGATCCATGGAGGAATGGGATACTCAGCCGAGATGGATGTTGAGCGCGGATACAGGGACTCACGTATTAACAGAATATTCGAGGGCACAAATGAGATCAACAGGTTACTGATTGTTGACACAGCAATGAAGCGCGCAATGAAAGGAGATTTCGATCTCTTTGGGAAAGCAGAAAAGCTGGCAGCTGATTTAGACTCATTAAAGGCTGAGAAAGCAGCTAGTGGTGATTTCTTTGATCAAAAAATAAGTTACCTCAGGAACTTTAAAAAGATAGCTCTTCTTGCTATTAATGCAGCTTCAGCTGAATTTGGCAAGAAACTGGTTCATGAGCAGGAGATATTGTTTAATATCTCAAATATAATGATGGAGATTTATGTCGCAGAATCAATGGCTCTCAGGGTCAAGAAGATTGAGCAGATAAAGGGATCTGCAGATCTTTATAAAGACATCCTCGATGTTTATGTTTATGACGCCGCAGCAAAGATTAATAAGGCTGCTAAAGATGCATTTAATTCGCTGACGGAAACTAAAAATATAGAACTTTACCTGACCAGGGTTGATGATCTGACAGTTGTGGCACCGGTAAATATTAAAGATGCCAGGCGCAGACTGGCAGATAAGTTAATAGAAGACAACAGCTATAAGTTCTAGGATAATATTTGTGCACAGGATAAAACTTTCTCATTTGATTTTTAAAAACCTTTGATATGATAAATGCCAGTTTTAGTAATGTTTTGTTTATAGGAGCTATGCTGCTTCTAACTGCTTGTTCTACTGTCCCTATAACAGGAAGGAAACAGGTTAATTTGATTCCTGAAACTGAAATGATTGCAATGGGTTTCAGTTCTTACAGTGAATATAAGAAAGATGCCACTGTCTCTTCAAATATAAACTCAAGTGAAATGGTTTCAACAGTTGGACAGAATATCTCATCAGCTGTGAATAAATATTTTTCTGACAATAATTTGGCTTCACGTTTAAGTGGATATGAGTGGGAATTTACTCTTTTTGCAGACGATACCCCTAATGCATGGGCTATGCCAGGAGGAAAAGTAGCTATCTATGAGGGAATACTGCCATTCACAAAAACTCCTGACGGACTGGCTGTTGTTGTTGGGCATGAGGTAGCTCATATAGTTGCAAGGCATGGTAATGAGAGAATGAGTCATCAGATGGTTGTGCAACTGGGAGGAATTGCTCTTAACGAAGCCCTTGGAAGTAAACCCGAAGAAACAAGAACTATCTTTAATAGTGCTTATGGACTGGGAGCCCAATTTGGTGCAATACTTCCTTTCTCAAGAGAACATGAGAAGGAAGCAGATAAGCTTGGACTTATTTTCATGGCTATGGCCGGATATAATCCTGAAGCTGCAATTGAATTCTGGGAAAGGATGTCAGCCAGTTCCGGATCCAATCCCCCCGAGTTTTTAAGTACTCATCCCTCAGATGCAACAAGAATATCTGAAATGAAAACTTTCCTGCCGGAGGCAATGAAATACTATAGTAAATAAGTATAATAAATAAATTATCAGACATTGTTGAATTCAACTATCGGTGAAATAGCTATTGTAAATTTGTCTGTTCCCAAAGCCAGTGTTTTCTAAAATATTGTCGATCATATATATCGGCAGTTTCATCTCGGCAATATTTCGTAAATTGCTAATATTGACATAGGTCATTTTTTTTTAAGATAAAGATCAATGGAAATCATGCCATCGAATCTTATGAATTGCATATACATTTTTTTTTATTGATATATATTTAACAGTTGAAAATTCAAAGTTTTTTAAATCTATAATATCATAAGTATGAGAAATAAATTTTATATAGTCGTTGGTGTTATCATGGTGTTTTTTCTGGGCCTAATGGCCTGCGAGAAACATCAGTGGGACCCACCAAAATGGGACTATGATGTAAACGAGAGTCCGAACCCGGTCAGACCAAGACCAATTGTTTACGACACTCATGTTGCACCTTTATTTGAGAATAACGGGTGTACTTCTACTTCGTGTCACGATGTAATTCCTCCGAAACTGATCTCTTCTGAATCGGAGAGTGCGTTATCGTCGTATATCAATGCGAGTGATCCAGAGAATAGTGTAGTGGTGCTTCAGATAATCGATCCAGCACATGGCGGTACCTGGAATTACCTGGATCTTTTTACTCTTCTTGATTGGATTTCTCTACAACAATAATAACTAACCGAACCTATTAATTATTAAAATATGAAAAAGATATTATCACTTATGTTATTGGCAATGTTGACCTTGCCAATTTTTGCTCAGGAGGAAAATACTCCTGTTTACATGACCTTCGAGACCAGCATCCTGGTGGATAATCAGACAGTTATGACTCCTTATAAGGGAATGATGGAGTTTGAGATTCATCACCGCTTTGATAAGATTACTAACGGATCGAAAACCTTATTCGGCATCTATTCGCCAGCTAATATCAGGCTTGGTATTAACTATGGTATTACAGATAAGTTAATGCTCGCTGCCGGAGTTACAAAGGATAACAGCTACTGGGATTTTGCTGCCAAGTATGCTATTCTTCAGCAAACAGAGTCGGGATCAATGCCTGTCTCCCTAACTTATTATGGAAATATTGGAGTAGAGGCAAGGGCAGATGAATTTTTTGGTCCACCCGAAGAATTTAAGATTACTCATAAGTTAGCATATTTCAACCAGGTTATTGTAGCCAGGAAATTTTCAGAGTCATTCTCAATGCAGCTTGCACCTACTTTTATATGGTTTAACTCTGTCGAGAATGGATATGAAAATATAAATTTTGCCTTGCATGCCGGAGGAAAATATACAATTGGTTCTTCACAGCATTCAATAATCTTTGAGTACGATCATTTATTTACTCCTCCTGATGTTGATGTAGATGGCGATGGTGAAGATAATTTCGCTGAGACTAAGCCCCAGCTGGCTATTGGATGGGAAAAAGGAACGCCTACTCACGCCTTTCAACTCTTCTTTGCCAACTATAAAGGAATAGTAGGACAGAGGAATTTCGTTTATAACAAGAATGATTTTACAGAGGGAGAATTCCTGGTTGGATTAAATGTTACTGTAAGGTTTTAAATAGTATAAAAAGCAATCAATGAAGATATTGTTAGCATTAATACCTGTAATATTCACCGTTAACTTTTTAACGGTCGACAATAGCCCGGTAATGCAGGATCCGGAGGAACATGTTGTTGTTGAAAAAGGCATTGCGAATAACATCTTTGCCCAGGACAACGAAGCCTGCCTTGTCTGCCATGGGGAAAAAATCTATGAACTCAGGGATACAGTGTTGGGGGTAACCCAAAAGAGGCATATGTGCCAGGATTATTTGATTGACAGAGATGAGTACTACCAGGGAAACCATTGGAGTTTTGCCTGTACAGACTGCCACTCCTACGAGTTTAATAATTTCCCGCATAATATCTCTGAAAGGCTGGAAGATCATTTTTCCTGTAACGATTGTCATGCCTATGATGAAGCTTATGCCCATTATCAGTTCGAGAATATTGATGTTGAATACCAGGTAAGCACACATGCTGAACTTGAAGGTTTCTCCTGCTGGAAATGCCATAACCCTCATAGCTATGAAATAAATATTCGTAATACTGAGAACCTGGAGGCAACAATACTTTATGATAATAATATCTGCCTGGAGTGTCATGGAAATTTTAGTAACTACCAGCTGCTTACAGATAATGCCGAGGTAAATTACGTTACTAACCACGAATGGCTGCCTAATGAGTCGCTTCACTTTGCAAATGTAAGATGCATTGAGTGCCATACAGAGGTAAATGAAGATATGCTTGTTGCTCATAAGATTCTTCCAAAGGAGCAGGCTGTCAGAAAATGTACTGAGTGTCATTCAGCAGATTCAAGATTATTAACAACCCTGTATAAATATCAGAGTAAGGAATTCAGATCAGATGGTGGTTATATGAATGCAGTTATCCTAAACCAGTCATACGTTATTGGGGCTAATCCTAACAAAATACTTGGATGGCTTAGTTTCATAATTTTTGCTGGAGTAATTGCAGTTGTAGGTTTACATATAATAATAAGAATAATAAAGAAAGTTTAACATGGCAAAAAAACTATTTCTATACCCGGTCTGGATAAGAATATGGCATATTATTAATGCAGTGCTATTTCTAATTCTTATTGCTACAGGAATCGCAATACAATTTGCAGGCAGAGGAGGTGAAGCATCATTAATTAGTTTTAATCATGCTATTGCATGGCATAATACAATGGCTGTTATCCTTATGGGTAATTACGTCATTTTTCTGCTGGGTAACTGGATGGGTGTAAACAGTAAGCACTATAAGATAAAGAAGGAGAACTTTTTTAAGGATCTTATTACACAGGCGAAGTATTATGCATTCGGAATGTTTAAAAAAGGTGCAAAGCATCCTTTTCCTGTTACGGAAGATTCTAAGTTCAATCCCCTGCAAAAACTATTTTATGTGCTTGTAATGTACCTTGGAATGCCCTTGCTTATTATTTCAGGCCTTGGACTTCTTTTCCCGGAGATACTAATCAAGCAGTTTTTAGGCGTTAGTGGATTATTATTAACCGATATCTTACATATTTCAGTTGGATTTTTTCTATCAGTCTTTTTAGCTATACATATATACACGTGCACTCTTGGAGATAAACCGGGTACTCTCTTCAAAAGCATGATAAACGGTTACCATGAGGAGCATGATTAATTATTAACTATTAATCAAGCCTATGAACAAAAACGAGAAACCTGAAAATTCCAGGAGGAAATTCCTTAAGAGTTTCGGTGTCGGAGTAGGAGCTGCATCGCTGGCTGGAGCAGGAATGCTGGCCGGTAATACTGCAATTGCTTCGCCCGGTAAAAAAGTGAGGGTTCTTACCACAGATGGCACCCTCGTCGAGGTCGACCAGGAAGCCTTGTCTACCGTAAAACCAGACACTGAGAAATTACGCGAAATTGCACGCGAAGGTTTGCCAAACAGAAAATTTGTGATGGTAATAGACCTGGCAAAATGTGCAAATGCAAGGAAATGCGTTGATGCATGCCAGGAAGGGCATATGCTTGCGAAGGATCATGAGTGGATTAAACTATATTCAATTCAGGATTCAGAGCATACATCACCTTACTGGTTACCACGACCCTGCTTTCCATTGCGACAATCCTCTCTGCGTTAGTGTTTGCCCTGTTGGTGCGACTTATAAGAGGGATGATGGGATTGTGCTTGTCGATAGCAAGCGTTGTATAGGGTGTAAATTCTGTATGACAGGATGTCCTTATTCTGCCAGGGTATTTAACTGGGGAGACCCGGGAGTTGAAGTACCTGAAGATCATGTTTATGATCCTGAGCTTAATACTCCTCCTGTTGAAGGAACCGTTGGTAAATGCGTTTTCTGTGCAGACAAACTGAGAGACAATCAGTTACCACGATGTGTAAGCGCGTGCCCGATGGGTGCATTATATTTCGGAGATCTCGTTGAAGATACTGTTACAAACGGTGTTGAAACTATTCGCTTCTCAAAGGCTATGGAACAGAAGCATGGATACAGGTATCTGGAGTCGCTTGGAACTCATCCGAGCGTATATTATCTGCCTCCAACTGACAGGCTATTCCCATATCAGGACGGAATGGATGCATTGGATGAATCAATCAAGGTAAGGTATAAGAATGCCGGACCCCGCGAAGCAAAAAAATAAAAACAGGCTATTATGATGGAAATAAATAATAAAAGCCTCATGCGGGATTTGACATCCGAAATTGAGGGTACCTCTAAAAGATGGTATATAATATTTGGATTTCTTGTAATTGTGTTTGCAATCGGAATCTATGCACTGGTTCTTCAGATTGATAAAGGTCACGAAGTGACGGGGATGAGAGATAATGTAGTCTGGGGCTTGTATATTGTGAATTTCATTTTCTTTATGGGTCTCAGTTATGCAGGTGCATTAATCTCAGGAGCCCTTCATTTGTTCAGAGCAAAATGGAGAGCACCTGTACTTAGATTTGCAGAGCTTATAACTGTGATAGCCCTGTGTATAGGACCTTTCTTTATATTCTTCTGTATCGGAAGACTCGACAGGTTATATATACTATTTACACATCCCAGGATCCAGTCGCCTATAACATGGGACGTTGTTGCCATTATTACCGACCTCGTTGGTGCATTTCTCTTTCTATACCTTTCTTTCATTGAGGATTTTGCAATTCTGAGAGACTCCAAAGATGTTAAAATGAAGGAGTGGAAAAGAAAACTTTTTCGTTGGCTGGCAATTGGTTACCAGGGAACAGAAAAGCAGTATATGATTCTGAAAAGAGCCAAAGACATTATGGCTGCAATGATTATTGCAATTGCAATTATTGTATATTCTGTTCTTGCATGGATTTTTGGAGTAACACTGCAACCCGGATGGCACAGTACAATCTTTGGGCCTTATTTTGTAATAGCTGCTGTATTCTCAGGTGCAGGTCTTCTGATTGTTCTTATGCAAATCTTCAGGAAGATCTATAAGCTTGAAAAGTATATAACTCTAAAACACTTTATTAATGTTGGTTATATCCTTGGCATTATAGCAGCCTTCTACGGCTATTTTACCTTTAGCGACTATCTAACAAAATGGTACGGCTCTGTTAAAATGGATAAAATCCTTATTGATAAATTGTTTGAGGATTACTACTTCCTGTTTATCCTTGCAAACTATGTGGGTATTCTTGTTCCAATGATTATTGTAGCATTCAAACGATTCCGTACTATCAGGAATATTGTCCTGGCAGCCGTTATTGCACTACTGGGTTTATGGATAAACCGTTATATTATTATTGTTCCCACACTAGAAACCCCTTTCCTGCCAATTCAGGACGACAGGATGGAGTTCTTTAAGTATGCACCCACCTGGGTGGAATGGGCCCTTACTGCTGCCGGTGTGGCAGTCTTTGGGATCTTCCTGATGCTAGTTTCTAAAATAGCTCCGCTAATTTCAATATCGGATATGGAAGAAGCTGATGAAAATAATGAACTCTAAAAAGGAATGGCTATGAAGACAAGAAATTATATAATTATAATGCTATGCCTGGTTGCCTTTTTAGGGCCAATAAAGGCATTTGCTCAGGATGAAGAAGAACCTGTTGTTATAAGTCCTTATATGGAGCTGAAGTATCTTAAGAATACTGCAGGTCAGAAAACTCTTAACGCAAGACTTTTCGACGCAACTGATCTGGGTGAGAAAGCTCTTCCGGGATTGACAGTTAAGTTCTATACCAATATTGACGATAAGGAACTCCTGGGAGAAGCTGTAACAGACAAAAAGGGCATGGCTACGTATGTTATTCCTGGCGATATGAAGCTGCCTGCTAATGAAGAAAACTATTGGTGGTTCTATGCCGAATTTGAGGGTAATGATAATATGCAGATGGCAATGAACGAAGTCACGGTATTGGATGTTAATCTCGAAATGACACTTACTGAGAACGAGGAGGAAGGCAAACTTGTAAATCTTACTGCATATACAATGGTAGATGGAGAAAAAATTCCTGTTTCAGACGAAGATGTATTTGTATTCGTACCGAGAATGTTCAGCTTCCTTACTATAGGACAGGGATATTTTGAAGACGGAATTGCAAGCGTTGAATTTCCAGATGATATACCAGGTGATGAACATGGTAAACTTACGGTTATTGGAAGATTTGAAGATCACTGGCAGTTTGGAAATGTAGAAAAAAGAATAGTAACTAACTGGGGCATACCCTCCTCTCACGAGGTAGCTGAAACCCACCGGGCACTATGGACACAAATCGCTCCTCTCTGGATGATTATTACCCTGTCGGTAATGCTTATAGGAGTATGGGGTCACTATCTATATGCTATTATCAGCCTTTTCAGAATAAAGAAGGCGGGTAAGGGCCTTAATGATAATAAAGATTAGCAGGAATTATAAACGAATAAAACGAATTGGGCGTGATCTCTTAACGGGGGTCACGCTTTTTGCATGGAGCAAGGAACTAAGAGCTAAGAGCAAAGTGGTAAGGGCAGAGAGAAGAAAGCAGAGAGCTAAGGGAGCAAAGGGGAGTTTGGGTCTTGGCGATGATATGTTTTGAGCAGGAAGACTGGAGTGTCGGGTTGATTGAAGGTGAGATAGGTAGTTGGATTTAGAGAAAGCGAGGAATCAATAATCAGAAATCGTTAATCTGGAACCGAGAATTATGAACTTGCCAAAGGCCAGTGAATGATTAGAGCTCGGCGAAGCCAATCTTAGATAACTAAAAAAGGCCCTCCGAAGAGAGCCTTTTTAATATGTTTTGCAATGTTAACCTGCCTTTTATTTTACAGGATTAACAATCGCGTCCATTGCTTCGATTGAGTTGGCAAGAATAGCCCTTACATAAGCAGGGTTATGCATTCCCATACTCTTGTCTTCAAGAATAAGCTGCCAGTTGAGGTATGCACCTGCAACATCATCAGTGAAAGTTCCTGTCATATTACGCTCGATAGCTGGATCATAAATATTTACTGCATCATCATCCAGAAGTACACGGAGGGTCTCAAGGTCTGCCTCAACCTCAGTCATAAGAACATCCATCTTAGTTAACTGACCTGTCTTGTCTGCAAGGCATGCAACACATCCGTTAAAGTTAAATGTCTCATCGCCGTGGTAGTCATATTCCATACTCCAGGTATGTCCGCCTGCATCATTTCCGTTAGCAGGAGTCATATGGCAGGTAACACAAGCATCGCCTGCATAGTGAGCCATACTTGTTGGATATGCGGTCGATCCTGCGATCTCATAGAGTCCGTCGGCTGCAACAATGTTGGCATTTGGTGAGTGGTGTCCTCCCCATCTGTTTGAACCAATATCTACTCCTGTTCCTCCTACAACTGGCATAGGGCTTACTGCTATTGACTGGTGACACTTGGCACAAAGATTACCTGAACCCTTGTCAAATGTCCCTCCATTCATCAGAGCAAATGAACCTCCATATGTAAGATTATAGTCTGCGGCTGTGAAAGTTTCGTGGATCTCATGACAGGTGTAGCAATTTGTATTCTGTGGGTTCACAAATGGTGCCCCAGCTACGTCTCCGGTTTCGAAGAACTCAAGGAAACCCTGGCTTACATGGCACTGTGCGCAGTTACCTGCGGGATAAATCGTACCATAAGTCCTGTTTCCATAGTTTGTTATTTCTGCCATGGCATGACCCGACATCTCATACTGGAAAGAAGCCAGTGAAATATCGGTCGAGTTATCATGACACTGAACACATGTTGTTGTGCCATCTTCTCCTATGTCACCCTGTGGCCCAACTTCACCCTGTGGCCCTGTCGGTCCTGTCGCTCCGGCTGGTCCTTCCGGTCCTTCACAGGATGCAAATGCAAACATTACTGCTGCAAGTACTAATAATAAATAAGATAATTTTTTCATGGTTTTATTAATTTATAATTGAACAATAATTACTGTTAATCGTTTAACGCAATGTAGATATAATAAGATATTCATATGCAAAACTGGGATTGATGTTATACCTTTGTAGTGGCGATACTTTACAACAGTGGAGTTGACATATATCAATATCACTAATGTTGTTGAGCATTGAAACAGTTGAGATATTAACGCTAAACAGTGGTATTATTACTTTAAAATAAGGGATAGACTGATATGGCAAATAATAATCTTTGTACCTGTGTTGATTGTGCTGTTAAATGGAGGTGTTTTAATGGCCTTGATAAGGATCAACTGAGTTTTTTGAACAATAATCGCTTTGAAGCAAAATTCAAACCGGGAGAAAATATCTTTAAGCAGGGATCGCCTGCATCAAATGCTGTTTTCCTCGCGTCGGGACTTGCTAAATTATATATGGAGGGACAGGGAAATAAGAACTTCATTTTAAGGTATAGCAAAACCTGGAGAGATGATTATAGGTCCGGGCATATATACTAATTCAAAGCATATATTCAGCGTTACTGCTCTAAACGATGTAAAAGCATGTTTTATTGATGCCAGGTTTATTAAGGATATGGTAAAATCGAATAGTACTTTTGCCGAAGCCTTTCTTACAGATGTAAGTTATGAAGCTCAGAAAAACATATATAAACTTTTGAGCATGACTCAGAAGAAAATGCCTGGGAGGGTAGCAGAGGTATTGTTATACCTGGCAGATAAGATATTTGAGAGCGATAAATTTACAATGATATTATCGCGTCAGGAGCTGGCAGAGATGTCGGGTATGGCAAAAGAAAGTGTAGTCAGGATATTAAAGGATTTTGCAGACGAAGGAATAATTAGTTCCGGCTGTTCGGAATTTGAGATATTGAAGAAAGATAAACTTATTATGATTTGTGAAAATGGATAAAAAGGGATTTAAAACCGATTTAAAATTTTTGTTTTCGCCTGTCTTTACAGGCGCTTTATTTATAGTATTCATTGTTGCAATGGCAGTTGCAACATTTATCGAAAATGACTATGGGGCATCATCAGCCAAACAACTTGTATACGGAAGCAAATGGTTTGAGCTGATTTTCATTCTTATGGTGATTAACCTTGTAGGCCAGATCTTTACTTTCAAGCTTTATCGCAAAAAGAAGTTTACAATACTTTCTTTTCATATTGCATTTATCATAATGATATTAGGGGCAGCAATAACCAGGTATAACGGCTTCGAAGGAAGAGTTCATATCAGGGAAGGTGAAACGGTTAACTACGCCCTTAGTACTGATAAGTATATGGGGATACAGGTGGCAAACGGCAATGGGGATATTGTATATGATAAGAGCCAGAAAGTGGCTGTTACCAGGACCTCTCTTGGTGAATTTTACAGGGATGGCCATATTGATAATAAGAAGTTTGAAGTAAGGTATTCCAGGTTTATACCAAATGCAGAAGAGTCTGTTATTGATGTCGCCGGAGGTGAGCCGCTTATTGCTGTTCAGGTATCTGACGGAATAAGCTTTAACCAGCTGGTGGTTCTTAAAACAGGTGAAACATTCTCGCATAAGAACCTGAACCTTGGATTTAATTCTCCTCTTACTGATGGCTTTTCAGTTAATCTGGAGAGCAGCGGATTTTCATTAAGTGCAAGCGATTCAGTGTCGGCAATAAGGATGATGACCAGGGAGGAAGAAATATTTGCCCCGGGTGAACTTGTTGACTTTGAAGAAAGACTAATCTATTCATTCAGAGGGTACAGGATAGTTCCTCAGAAACTCAGTAAGAGTGGAGCTCTTATGCCAACACGTGCTGATAATTCAATGATGACCGGTAGAGATGCTTTTGAAATAGAGATGAGCTACGACGGTGAAGTGAAGAAAGTTTACGTATACGATGTATATAACGGAGAAGCTACATCAGCAATGGCTGTGATAGGAGGAATAAGGTTTAAAGCCTCCTATGGCCCTCAGAAGCTTGCTTTCCCGTTTTCACTTACTCTCGAAGATTTTCTTCTTGAAAGGTATCCTGGTTCTTCCAGTCCATCAAGTTACCAGAGTAATGTTATTCTCAGGGACGATGAGAAAGGAATAGACGCCCCGTATTCAATTTATATGAATAATATCCTTAAACACAGGGGTTATAGATTCTTCCAGTCGTCTTATGATCCCGACGAAAAGGGAACAATTCTTTCAATGAATCACGACCTTGCAGGTATGCTTGTTACCTATACAGGATATGCTATGCTTTTTCTATTTATTATTCTTTCAATGTTAAACAGAAACTCAATATTCTGGAAGGTGACTCCTTCTCTATGGAGAAATTCGGCATCAAAAATTCTAGGACTTATTGCCCTGCTTATTATTCTGCCAGCTTCTCTCGATGCTAATCCCTCAAAGATTGTATATAATAAGAAAAAGGCAGACGAGTTTGGCAAGGTGCTGGTACAGGATCAAAAGGGAAGGACCAAGCCCCTTTATACCCTGAGTACTGATATAATGAGGAAAGTAAACCGGGAGAATAGCTATAAGGGTATGAGCCCTATGCAGGTATTCCTGGGACTGACAACCGATTTTCAGAACTGGCAGGATGAACCACTTATAAAGGTATCTAACAGGGAGCTTAGATCTGCTCTTGGAATAACTGAAGAATATATTGCAATTACAACTCTGGTGAATTTTAATACAGGTACCTATGCTCTGTCTGGTTTGATTGATGAAGTTTTTTCAAAACCTGAGGCCCAGAGATCAAAAATGGATAAGGAAGTAATCAAGGTAGATGAAAGAGTTAATATTATAATGATGATCGCCAGGGGAGAGTTTCTGAAGATATTTCCACTCAGGGATGGAACAGAAAACTGGGGTACTCCATCCCAGTCCCTGCAAAATTCTAACAGTGAGCAGGACAGTATTTATATTACAAATATTCTTTCTCTTTATACCCAGGCATTATTTACTGCAAAAACAACAGGAAATTATACCGAAACAGATCAATATCTGAAATCAATAATCGACTACCAGAGAGCTTTTGCAGGATATGAGTTACCCTCTGAGAGCAGGGTCAATGCAGAGCTTATCTATTATAAGATGCTGGTTTTTGAGAAACTATTTCCTTATTACTCTGCTGTGGGTGTGATAATGCTGCTGGTGCTTATAGTTATGATTATCAGAGGTAAAGCAGGTAGTTCTTTATTGGTAAGGTCATTATCAATTCTGGTCCTGGCAGGATTTTTATTTCATACTTTCGGGCTGGGCCTGAGGTGGTATATCTCCGGTCACTCACCTATGAGCAATGGCTATGAGTCACTCTTGTTTATTTCATGGGTAACAGTACTGGTGGGTCTTGGTTTTGGCAGAAAATCGTCTCTTACCCTTGCTGCAACAGCTGTACTGGCATCACTTACCCTGATGGTGGCTCATCTTAGTTTTATGGACCCGGAAATAACAAACCTGGTTCCGGTTCTAAAATCCTACTGGCTGACATTGCATGTATCAGTTATTACAGCAAGCTATGGCTTCCTTGGACTGGGTGCAATACTGGGCCTGGTTAATATGATTTTATATGCCCTGAATACATCCAGAAGCAGGAAGCATGCTCTTACTACCATCGATGAGTTATCGGTTATCAGCTACCGTTCGCTCACATTCGGTTTGTTTTTTCTGACAATCGGTACTTTTCTTGGGGCTGTATGGGCCAATGAATCCTGGGGCCGCTATTGGGGCTGGGATCCCAAAGAAACCTGGTCGCTTATTACAATGATAGTATATGCCTTTGTGCTGCATGCTAAAAATATTAAGGGCCTGAAAAGTATTTTTACCTATAATGTAATGTCTGTATATGCATTCTTTTCAGTACTTATGACCTATTTCGGGGTTAATTATTACCTCTCCGGATTGCATTCTTATGCAGGAGGCGACCCTGTACCGGTACCATCATTTGTATATTATACAATTGCTTCGTTGATTATTTTGACAATAATTTCCTACAGGAAGTATGCGAGGCTTACAGCAAAATTTAAAAATGAAGAATAATAGGTCCAGAACCCCCGGCAATTGCCGGGGGTTCTGGATTTAATATGGCATAATAGTCATGATAATTCTGTCCGCATTCCGGGCAATAAGAGCATTGTTCTTTGCCTCCATGCTTACAAATCCAAATATTTTTACTGCTTATATTATGGTGTGCCTGACCATGTTCCTGAGAGATTAAGGATGTTGATTAATCCGCTCTTCCCAGGTAAGAAATATCAATTCCGAAATCTCTTAGCGGTTCAGCCAAATCATATAGATCATCCATTGAAATTATTTCCGGATCGAATCTAATTGAGAGACGTTTCCCTGAATCGTCCATGATGGTGTTTAGAATACCATCATGGCTTAAAAGCTCAATCATCAGGTTTTTTATCTTGTTTTTTTTCTCTGGCATAGCAATTATGTCTCATTCAATATTGTTAAAAATAGTATAAAAGCTTCATATTATTGCAAAGATTTGATAAGTAAATTATTTCCTGTGATGTAAGAAATGATTTTCCGGCCTTTTCCTTATATCGCTTATGTCAGCGCTTATAAACAAAAAGCCGGTACGCTATCTGCGTACCAGCTTTGAAAGTCTGGGTGGAAGACCGGGGTCGAACCGGCGACCTCTGGAACCACAATCCAGCGCTCTAACCTACTGAGCTACATCCACCATTTTCGGAATGCAAAGGAAATGTAAAAAAACCATTTTGCAAAATTTTTGACACAGTTTGCCTTACGCCGTTTTCAATTACTATCTTTACAAAGTACAGTTTTTTTTGGTAGCCCGGCAGACAATGTAATTTGGTTTTGCCTGTTATAATAAATAATTAATACATACCACCCTATTATTGGCTAAAATAAAACTTATAGATAACGTCTCCGGTCTGCAGATATTTTCTCTGTTAAGATTTATTGTATTCTTTATTGTAAGTATTGTTTTTACCAAGAGTCATCTTACACCAGAAGACATTGGTGCGTGGGAGATGTTTATGTTTATCGCGAGCTTTTTGAGTTTTTTCTGGGTTACGGGGATCATTCAATCATTGCTGTCGCTCTATAACAGGAACCGGTCGTTCAGGAGGCTGGGTGAGAATGTAAGTGAAAAATCTCCAGAATTCTTTAATGCTTTTGTACTGCTGTTTCTTTTCAGCCTGCTTATTTTTATAATGGGCCACCTGGTAAAGAGTAACTTTTCGGTTTATGGTATCTCGGGTAATGCACCCTATTTAAACCTTCTCTTATTATACCTTTTCCTTAGTGGCCCTGTATGTCTTATAGAGTATATCTACCTCCTGCGCGGAAAGTCGTACCGTATACTTCAGTATGGCTTATATACCTTTATCCCTCAGCTAATTTTTATATTGCTACCAGTTCTCATGGGCGAGGGTTATTACTGGTCGATTTATGGTTTATTGATAGTTACAGGAGCAAGATGGGTGTGGCTGATAATCATGCTCAGGCGATATGCAGAATGGAAGATATCACCGGCGTTTATGAGAGAGCATATGAAACTCGGGCTTCCCCTGATAATTACTACACTGATAAGTGGCTCCGCACAATATATCGATGGTGTAATTGTGTCTTCATATTATGATGACCCCAGGATGTTTGCAATTTTTCGTTATGGAGCCAAGGAGTTTCCACTTGTGTTGCTGCTCGCTAATGGATTGAGTAGCGCAATGCTTCCAAATTTTGGAACCCGGTCTAAAATGAAAGATGCCCTGAAGGAGATTAAATACAGGTCGAAGCGCCTGATGCATGCTCTCTTTCCTGCCTCAATAGTTATGTTATTCTTTGCACGCTGGCTTTATCCGCGCTTATTTACTCCAGATTTTATAAGAAGTGCAGATATATTTATGATCTATCTCTTACTGGTTATACCCAGGATGTTATTTCCGCATACGATAATAATTGGTAGAAAAAGAACAAGAGTTACTTTGTGGGCAGCCCTGTTTGAGCTGGCGTTTAATATCCCACTTAGTTTGTGGCTTGTAAAAGACTATGGTGCCGTGGGTGTGGCCCTGGCAACATTCGTTGTATATCTTATTGGAAAGGTTTTACTTATAGCCTATCTCCGGATAGAAATGAAAATACGTCCCAAAGAATATATCCCCCTGCTAACTTTTGCAATTTACACAGCCGCAATTATAATTGTTTTTGTTTTGATCGACCACAGAATAATAAATGTTTACTAGTTCTGCTGTCTGATTTTACCAAAATTAGCTATCTTTACGCTTCACGTTTTTTATACTTTAGAAGTTGTTTTCCACTTACGGTAATTAGTGATATATGGGTACATTAGAAAAGTATTTCGAGAAATTCAGAACTAATATTGTTGGCGCCGATGATACTTATGAATCACCATACGGGAAGCAGACGATATCTTATTTTGACTGGATAGCCAGTGGGCGGCTTTATTCTCCGATAGAGGAAAGGATTTCTAATACTATCGGGCCTTTTGTTGCTAATACCCATACCGAAACATCCGAGACAGGATCCAGAATGACATGGGCCTATCACCAGGCTCTTACAATAATAAAGAGACATGTCAATGCCGGGCCAAAAGATGTAATAATTGCAGCAGGGTCGGGTATGACTACCGAGATCAATAAGCTCATCAGGATGCTTGGTCTGAAAAGGTATATCAGCGACTTTGATCCAGATACACTTGGTGATGATCGGCCTGTGGTTTTTATAACCCATATGGAGCACCATTCGAATCAGACTCCATGGTACGAGACTATTGCGGAGGTCGTTGTTTTACCTCCCGGAGAAGGACTGACCGTAAACACCAGGGCACTTGAAGATGAACTCAAGAAGTATAGCAAAAGGACTATGAAGATAGGATCATTCAGTTCCTGCTCCAATGTTACAGGTGTTCATACACCATACCATGAACTTGCCAGAATAATGCACCAGAATGGTGGTATTTGTTTTGTCGACTTCGCTGCTTCGGCACCATATGAAGATATTGATATGCATCCGGCCGATCCGCTTGAGAAACTCGATGCAATCTTCTTTTCTCCTCATAAGTTTCTGGGAGGACCGGGATCATCAGGTATTCTCGTTTTTGATTCTGCATTATACCATTCGAAAGCTCCCGATAACCCGGGGGGAGGAACTGTAGACTGGACAAACCCCTGGGGTGAGTATAAATATGTAGATGATATCGAAGCACGTGAAGATGGGGGTACGCCAGGATTTTTGCAGGCTATTAAAGCTGCCCTGGCTGTTAAGCTGAAAGAACAGATGGGTACCGAAAAAATATTGGCAAGGGAGAAAGAGATCACACCCAAATTATTAGGTGAATTAAGGAAAATCAAAGGATTAAAGATCCTTGCAGATAATATTAGCGACAGGCTGGGCGTTATTTCCTTCTACATAAAAGATATTCACTATAACCTTATAGTAAAACTATTAAGCGACAGATTTGGAATTCAGGTCAGGGGAGGCTGCGCATGTGCAGGTACATATGGACATTATCTTCTGGAAGTTTCTCACGATATGAGTCGCGAAATAACAGCCAGAATTAATAGCGGTGACCTCTCCGATAAACCAGGGTGGGTAAGGATATCTATTCACCCGACAACAACAGATCAGGAGGTCGACCATCTTATAAAGGCTATTAACCTGATTGCCGAAAATGCGTCAGAATGGGTCCTGGATTATAATTATGATTGTCGCAGGAACGAGTTTGTTTATAAAGGAGCCGAATGCGAAGGCAAAAGAATTGTCAGAAACTGGTTTAAACTGTAATACCCTGTTATGAATGTTATTGAAGTAGTTACAGGTAATCATAAGAAGGAATTTAACGATTTTCCAAGAGCACTTTACCGTAACGACAAGTTCTGGATATCACCCCTTGATACTGAAACCGAAGCTGTATTTGATCCCGAAAAGAATGCTGCATTTAAGAAGGGGGAAGCAATAAGGTGGATAATTATTGATGACCGTGGCAAAGTAGCTGGTAGGATTGCAGCTTTTATAGATGTTATCAGACGGGATGCGTATAAGTACCCAACGGGAGGACTTGGTTATTTTGAGGTGGTTGAAGATTATTCAGTTGCCGAAAAATTATTCGATAAAGCCCGCGAATGGCTTGTCTCAAGGGGAATAGAAGCGATTGACGGACCAATTAATTTCGGAGAGAACGACTCAAACTGGGGCCTCCTGGTTGATGGTTATTCGAGACCTACCTATGGAATGCCATATCATATGAAGTATTATAAGGATTTCTTTGAGAAATATGGATTCAAAAATTACTTCGACCAGTACAGCTACCTGAAGAATATTGCAGCAGTGGAGGTTTTTCCTGAAAGATTTATGAGAATTGCTGAGTGGATATCAAAACGACCCGGATATACCTTCGAACATTTCAGGTTTGCCAATGCTTCAAAATATGTTGATGATGTAGTCGAAATCTATAATGCTACATGGGCTGAATTTAAAGAAGACTTTACACCTCTTGATGGCTCAGCACTCTATGATATGATAAGAAAGAGCAAGGCTTTTCTCGATGAAGAACTTGTATGGTTTGCCTATCATGAAGACCAGCCCATTGCTTTTTTTATTCTCTATCCTGATCTGAACCAGCTATTGCAGCATTTTAATGGAAAGATGAATGCCTTCGATATTACCAGGTTTCTGGTTCTGAAAAAGAGAAAAGTAATGACCCGGCTCAGAGCCTCAGCTGCAGGAGTTCACCCTAAGTATCAGAATAGCGGGGTAGAATCGGCTATCTTCCTGCAACTTTATAAGGTTTTTAAAAAGAAGCGTCATTATAAGGAACTGGAACTTTCCTGGGTAGGTGACTTTAACCCTAAAATGATTTCCATATATGAAGCAATCGGTGCCCATAAATATAAGGTTCATACTACTTACAGGTACCTGCTGGATAGAAACTTGCCCTTTGTCAGGTATAAAGACGAAATGCCTGATCAGGAAGAGGGCGAATAATATTTTGCCTGAGCTTTAAATTTATTGTGATATCTTTGCAAATTCAAATATGTTAGTTAATTTTGCAAGCCCAAAATAGTGGTGAAAGGATTAAAAAATAGTAGAGAGATGAAAGAAAATATACATCCCGATAATTACAGATTTGTTGTCTTTAAGGACATGTCTAATGATACGGCATTTCTTACAAGGTCAACTGCTCACTCAAAAGAGACAATTAAGTGGGAAGATGGAAACGAGTATCCCCTGATTAAACTTGAAATTTCAAACACATCACATCCTTTTTATACAGGTAAGATGAAGCTTGTGGATACTGCAGGTAGGGTTGATAAGTTTATGAACAGGTATAAGAACCACGGAGCTAAGAAAAAGTAACAGTTATTGTTTTAATATTGGGAGCCTCATATTATGAGGCTTTTTTTTTTAACTTTCTTTCAGTATGCCGGTACTAAGCTTATCTATTTTCAAATTCGGCATTTTTGATTATTTTCTTTTTTTTACCTTGTGTCTTTCGTCTTTTGTCTTTTATCTAACTAAATGGCATAACAATTGCGTTCTCTAGTGAGTTATATAAATCGATGGTTTTTGTAAAACTATATGTAATTTTGGCATATTAGATAAGATGGTATGAATAGTAAATTAGAAAATTCTCTGGGTCTGTACGGGCTAAGCGAGATGATGGATGATGAAGGAGAGATAATTCCTATTATTGCAGATGGGGATGATGCAGATATGGAAGAAAGTGATTTCCCCGGAGAACTGCCTATACTATCGCTCAGAAATAACGTTCTCTTTCCGGGGGTGGTATTGCCTATCTCAATTGGCCGCCCTAAAAGTGTTAAGCTAATAAGGGATGTTTATAACAGCGATAGGATAGTCGGAACAGTTGCACAAAAAGATCCCGAAGTGGATGATCCTCGTTTTGATGATCTGCATAAAGTAGGAACTATTGGTCAGATCGTAAAGCTTCTCGAAATGCCTGATGGTTCTACTACAGCAATTATTCAGGGTAAGAGACGAATCGAACTTACTGAAAAGGTTACAGACAGTCCTTATATTATCTCAAAGATAAAGCTCTGCGAGGATATTTATCCTGAAGATAAATCGAAGGACTTTGAGGCAATTGTTGGATCACTTAAGGACATGTCGCTCAGGATTATAAAAATAAACCCGACAATAACACAGGATGCCTCATTCGCGATAAAAAATATTGAGAACAAAACCTACCTGATTAATTTTATATGTTCAAATACTAATGTCGGACTGAAAGATAAGCAGAGCTTGCTTGAAGTAAATTCACTGTACGACAGGGGTATAATGTTGCTGGAGTTTCTTGTTCAGGAGATGCAGTTGCTTGAATTGAAAAATGAACTTCAGTCAAAAGTAAAGAGCGACCTTGACCAGCAACAGAGAGAATTTCTGCTTCTTCAACAGATGAAAACAATTCAGAATGAACTGGGTGATAATCCTCACGAAAAGGAGCTTGAAGAGTTCAGGAAAAAAGCAGAGAGTAAAAAGTGGAGTGAGACTGTTGCGGAGACCTTCGAGAAAGAACTCGATAAACTACAGAGGCTTAATCCGGCAGCTGCCGAATACTCGGTTCAGATGAACTATATTCAGACAATGGTCGATCTGCCCTGGGGTGAGTATACCAGCGACAATCTTGATCTTGAACACGCCAGGAAGGTCTTAAATAGCGATCATTACGGGCTTGAGGAAGTTAAAGAAAGAATCCTTGAACACCTTGCAGTAATTAAGCTTAAAGGAGATCTTAAATCTCCCATACTATGTCTTCATGGACCTCCCGGGGTTGGTAAAACATCCCTGGGAAAATCTATTGCCGAGGCACTGGGACGGAAGTATGTCAGAATGTCGCTGGGAGGTCTTCATGATGAGGCCGAAATAAGAGGACATCGTAAAACCTACATAGGTGCTATGCCCGGAAGAATACTTCAGAACATAAAGAAAGCCGGTACATCAAACCCTGTTTTTATCCTCGACGAAATTGATAAGGTCGGACAGGATTTCAGAGGCGATCCTTCTTCAGCCCTTCTTGAAGTTTTGGATCCTGAGCAAAATTATGCTTTTCATGATAATTTCCTTGATCTTGATTACGACCTGTCAAACGTCTTATTTATTTCTACAGCAAATACCCTGAACAGCATCAGTCCTGCGCTTAAAGACAGGATGGAGCTGATCGAAATAAATGGTTATCTCCTCGAAGAAAAGATGGAGATAGCCAAACGTCACCTGATTCCAAAACAGCTCCAGAATCATGGAGTAAAAAAGAGTCAGTTCAAACTTGGCAAGCCTGTAATATCTGAGCTTATTGATAAATATACACGAGAATCGGGAGTCAGGGAACTGGATAAGCGCCTTGCTAAACTGGTACGGAGCAATGCAAAAGAAATAGCCTTTGAAAGAGAGATTAAGCCCTCAATCTCAAAAGAAAGATTGCTCGAAGTGCTCGGACCACCGCGATATAACAGAGACCAATATTCAGGTAACGAGCAGGCAGGGGTAGTTACAGGCCTGGCATGGACTGCTGTAGGAGGAGAGATTCTGTTTGTTGAGACCAGCCTCAGTAAAGGCACTGGTAAATTGACTCTTACTGGCAACCTGGGTGAGGTTATGAAAGAATCTGCGATTATTGCCCTTGAATATCTAAAAGCGAATACAGAAGTACTTGATTTGCCCGATACCTTCTCCGATAAGTGGAATGTCCATGTTCATGTTCCAGAAGGGGCAATCCCCAAAGACGGTCCATCTGCCGGAGTTACTATGGCAACGTCAATAGCTTCTGCATTTACGCAGCGTAAGATTAAGAAATATATTGCTATGACTGGCGAAATCACTCTGCGAGGAAAGGTTCTTCCGGTTGGAGGGATTAAAGAAAAGATTCTGGCCGCAAGAAGAGCCGGTATTAAAGAAATAATACTTTCTGAAGAAAACAGAAAAAATGTTGAAGAAATTAACGACCTTTATTTAAAAGGATTAAAATTTAGTTATGTCAAAACGATTATGGATGTTCTGGATCTGGCCTTGCTTAATCAGAAAGTCGATAATCCGAAGACGATAATATAAATTCGGCAATATGCCACGCCTGATAACAGAACAAAAGGCCAATTTTGGCACAATGCCGGTCTTTATGACCGCCATTTCTACTATTCTGGGAGCGATACTTTTTCTCAGGTTTGGATATGCGGTTGGTAATGTTGGCTTTATAGGTGTTATTGGTATTATATTGCTGGGTCATCTTGTTACCTTTCCTACAGCAATGGCAGTAGCCGAGATTTCTACCAATCAGAAGGTCAGGGGCGGAGGTGCATATTACATAATTTCAAGATCGTTTGGTATTAATATCGGTGCATCTATCGGATTTGCACTCTACCTGAGCCAGGCTATCAGCGTGGCTTTCTATATTATTGCTTTTGCAGAAGCCTTTGATCCATTGATTCACTGGATGACAGAAAGGTGGGATATCGTTATACCCGATAAAAGATGGATTAGTATTCCAACCATGACCCTTCTGTCTATCGTTTTTCTTACACGGGGTGCTAACCTGGGAATGAAATTCCTATATGTTGTTGTGGCCCTGCTTTTTACTTCCCTCGTGTTTTTCTTTGCCGGTAGTAAAGGGTCGCCACCCGAAGTGATTAACCTGGGAGAGAGAGTAGCTAATCCAGATGGCTTCTTCTATGTCTTTATGATAGTATTTCCTGCCTTTACCGGACTGGCAGCAGGATTAGGTTTGTCGGGCGACCTGAAGGAACCACAGAAATCTATACCACGGGGAACACTGCTTGCAACTATTGCAGGGTTCTTTATCTATATTGCAGTAGCATATAAGCTGGTTATTTCAGCTACACCAGAAGATCTTGCAAGCGATCAGCTAATAATGAGCAGGATTGCCATGTGGGGGCCTATAATACCTATTGGTCTGGCAGCAGCATCACTCTCATCTGCCCTTGGGTCAATAATGGTTGGTCCACGTACTTTGCAGGCACTGGGAAACGACAGAGTCTTTCCTTCAAAAAGGATAAGTAGCTGGTTTGCAAAGGGTAAAAAAGGATCAAATGAACCAATTAACTCAACACTTGTAACAATTGTAATTGCCTTTGCCTTTATCCTAGTTGGAGACATAAACTTTGTTGCCCAGATTATCTCTATGTTCTTTATGGTTACCTATGGTGCAATATGTATTATTTCGGTGCTTGAACATTTTGCTGCAGACCCTTCGTACAGACCCACCTTTAAATCACGCTGGTATATATCCCTGGTTGGGGCCCTGCTATCTATATGGCTGATGTTTAAGATGAACACCCTGTATGCAACAATATCTCTGATACTTATGGGTCTGTTTTACTATATGATAAGTAAAACGGGAAGGGAGAGTAAAGGCCTCGCTAAATTATTCCGCGGAGTTATTTTCCAGTTAAGCCGCCAGCTGCAAATATTTGCACAGAGAGCCGATAAGGAAGACCTGAATTCTGCATGGCGACCTTTTGCTATATGTATTTCGGCAGATTCATTTAAAAGACGAACCGCATTTGATCTCCTTCGCTGGATCTCATACCGGCATGGCTTTGGAACATATATTCACTATATTAAAGGACTTCTTAACCAGAAAACCAATATAGAGTCTAAAGAGGCTATTCAGAAATTACTGACTCTTACATCAGGTAGTAAAAGCAGGGTTTACCTCGATACTATAATAAGCCCTTCTTATACTACTGCCATTGCACAGGTAATACAGCTTTCCGGGATATCCGGCAAGGGTAATAACATGATCCTGTTTGAGTTCTCAAGAACAGAACCTGAAAAGCTTAAAGAACCATTGAATAATTATGAACTTATCAGTTCAACCGGCTTTGATACATGCGTATTAAGTACATCTTATAAAGGATTTGGTTATAGGAAAGAGATACATGTGTGGATAAGTCCTAACGATTTTGAGAACGCTAACCTTATGATTCTGCTGGCGTATATTATACTGGGACACCCCGACTGGCAGGGAGGAGAAATAAAGATATTTGCTTCTGTAAAAGTACATCTGCTTGAGAAAAAGAAGGAGCAATTACTCGAACTAATTAAATCAGGCCGACTGCCTATCTCTGCATCAAATATACAGCTGGTAGACGCAGATGAAGATATGCATGAAGTAGTCTGCAAACATTCAGGAGACTCAGATCTGACAATATTAGGCTTTACCGGGAATGAATTAAAACAGGATGGCATTGATATTTTTGAAGGATATAATGATCTGGGAAATATTCTTTTCGTGAATGCAAATGAGGATAAGGAAATAGTATGATTAAATACAGAATGATATGACTGATAAAAGAATTGCTTTGTTTCCGGGATCTTTTGACCCGTTTACGCTGGGCCACGAATCAATAATTAAAAGAGCACTTGGTCTCTTCGATGAGATAATTATCGCAATAGGTCCGAATGCCCTGAAAGATGGATTTTTTTCACTCGAGAACAGGGAGAGAATGATAAGGGATATTTTTACTGACTACCCCATGATAAGGGTTGCTCATTATAAGGGACTTACTGTCGATTTTGCCAGAGAGGTAAATGCAAAATATATTCTGCGTGGTATAAGAACAGCCGCCGACTTTGAGTACGAAAGAGCAATTGCCCAGATGAATAAAGCTATGTATCCTGATTTAGATACCATAATGCTTCTTACAACTCCCGAACTTACACCCATAAATTCAACAATAGTAAGAGATGTAATAAGAAATGGAGGAGACGCATCTCCATTTATTCCTAAGGGAATAAATATAGGTGATTATAAGTGAGGCATATGTTTTTCAATAACTTCTGAAAGAACATCTCTTACCGAATACCACATATCTTCGAAAATATTATCGAGTGAATCCCTTTCGATCCAGTCTGCCTGTGTAATTCCCTCTTCCTGCTGGGGTATGGTATTCCCATTACCTGAATAGTCAAACAGAAACCAGTATGTTTTTTTAATGTAGTATTCTTCCTTGAATTTATATATATGGTAAGTTGGAGATAACTCAGCCAGGGTATTGCCGCACTCAATGCCACATTCTTCATTTATTTCCCTTCTGGCACATAGCTCGGGGGTTTCCCCTGGCTCAAAATGACCCTTGGGAGCATCCCACCTATTATATCTTCTAATCAGAAGCGCTCTTTTGCTACTATCTGTTACTATACCGCCTGATGCTTCAAGGAAGTGGAATTGTTCAGTGAAAATATTCCAGAGTCCTTCAATATCTTCAGAATAAATGTATAGACACTCAATAGCCTGGTCTGACAGGAAAGCAGATATTTGCTCAGAAAGAGCATCTGAATCATGGTATTTATGTAATAAGCAGTAATTTTGCATCTGGTCGGGACCACTGCTAATTATTATTGACCTGTTTTCTAAATAAATTTTATACATTTCTGCTATGGACAATTACTCAAAAATGGTTGCTGAATACCTCTTACAAATTAAAGCAATAAAATTAGAGCCGTCAAATCCTTTTACCTGGGCCTCAGGATGGAAATCTCCAATTTACTGTGATAATAGAAAAACTCTTTCATATCCCGAGGTCAGAAACTTTATCAGAGATGTGTTTGCCAGTAAAGTGAAGGAAAAATACCCCGAAGCAGAACTTATTGCAGGTGTTGCAACAGGAGCGATTGCAATAGGAATGCTCGTTGCAGATGTTCTGGACCTTCCTTTTATATATGTTAGATCGACGGCTAAAGGACATGGACTGGGTAACCAGGTAGAAGGCAGCTACAAGGAGGGAGACAGGGTGGTTGTGATCGAAGATCTTATTTCTACCGGGGGTAGCAGCCTTTCTGCCGTAACGGCTCTCAGGGAAGCAAATTGTGAAGTTCTGGGTATGCTGGCAATATTTACCTATGGCTTTCAGAAATCTGTTGATGCTTTCAAGGAAGCCGATTGTAATTTAGAAACACTTTCAGATTATAATACCCTTTCAGAACTTGCTGTTGAAAAAGGATATATTAATCCAGAACAATTAAATACACTTAAAGAATGGAGGCTTGATCCTTCAAACTGGGGAGTCTAGTAGATATGGAAAATCTGTCAAAATTTGAAAGTCGGATAGGTAAAATAAAGAGTGCCAGTAAACCTGTATATATCTTTCTTAATGATATGCGCAACTTCAAACAATTCTTACCTGAAGGAAAGGTTGAAGACTGGGTAGCCGATAAAGATAGCTCCTCCTTTACTGTCTCTCCTGTAGGAAAAGCCAATCTGAGGATTGTGGAAGCAGAGCCCAACAGCCTGGTTAAATATGAGGGTAATGGGCTTAATAACACCAATTTCTGGTTGTGGGTTCAGCTTAAGGAGTTATCAGATAATGACACAAGAGTGAAGATTACCATAAAGGCAGATATAAATCCCATGATTAAGATGATGGCCTCAGGGCCTCTTAATGATTTTCTTGATAAGCTGATAAGCGGGATGGAGACTTTTACAGATTGGTAGCGATTATAGGAAATTCTATCTCTTTAAACGAAAATACCTTTTCAAGCCCTTCGGAAGATCTTATAAGTAGTTGTCCAATATTATTTACTCCCGTTATTACTCCTTGCATCGGTCCGTCTTTTGTCATAAACAGAGACTCAATATCCTTAAGATATAATAGTCTCTCATAAGATTTATCAATATCAGAGAATTTTCCATTTTTCAGATCACTGTATCTTATTTGAAGACTTCCGCAAACTTCGTTAAGTATTACCTGAACATTGTGCTTCTGCTTACTTATCTGCATAAGTGAGATGGGATTGGGAATGTCGTCCGGAAAGTCTTTCTGGTTAATATTTAAACCAATCCCTGCAATGCTCGATGTAATTTTATTCCCGACAATAGTATGCTCAATTAAAATACCTGCTATTTTGTCACCTCTATAGTAGATGTCATTCGGCCATTTTATCGAGAAATGATCAGAAAAACTTTGTAATGTATCAATAATTGCAAGTGATACTATCTTTGATATATAAAATTGTTGCTCAGGTAGAATGCCTCCTGGTATAAGGATTACACTCATAATCAGATTCATAAAAGGATCGCTATGCCATTTGTTGTTGCGCTGACCCTTTCCCTTCGACTGAAATCCGGCAGAAATTACCATGCCATCAATAGCGCTACCCTTATTAATTAGCTCTGATGCAACATCATTTGTCGATGACACATTAGCATGATATACTGTTTTGTCTCCTATAGCCATGTTAATCAGTAATATAACGTAAATATATAAGTGCTTTTCGTGCAAATATTCTCAAGCGGGCAAAATGGCACTGTAATTGTAAAAAAGATAATAGCTCAGCAAAAGTAATAATAAATGTTTGTACTTTCGTTGCTGAGACTTTTTCTAAATAACAGAAGTTAAGCTAGATGAGCAAAAAAATAGATGAAACCTCACAGCTTGTTGAGAATATTATTGAAGGGATTTTTGACAAGAACGGGCAGAATGTTATAAAAATGGGAATGGGGAAACTGGAGAATTCAGTTTGTGATTACTTTATTATATGCGAAGCACAGTCCGGCACACAGGTAGATTCTATTTCTGAATCGGTTATTGCTAATGTTAAGACCGCAACAGGAGAGAAGCCCTTGCATAAGGAGGGCCTCGATAATTGTTTCTGGGTTTTACTTGATTATGGAAATGTAATAGTTCATATTTTTATGGAAGAGTATCGCAGGTTCTATAACCTTGAAGGGCTCTGGGCGGATGCGGAGATTGAAAATATTGTTGACAGTAAAAAAAATTAGGAGATATCAGAAATGGCAGAGAAGAGCAATAATAATCCTAAGACGGGTAAGAATACCTCTAAGGATGGCAAGGACGGGAAGCCAAAATTCAATCTAAACTGGATCCTGGCGGCAGCAGCTCTTGGATTTATAGTTATTAACCTCCTCTTCGGGGGAAGAAATCTTACTAAATCTAAGGAATGGGGCGATGTTGAAAGGATGATTGAGAATCGTGATATTGAAAGGATTATAGTAGTTAATAAGGATAAGGCAGAAATTTATCTTAAACCGGAAGCAATAGAATCGGGACGATACCCCGAAGCATCGACAGGCGGAAATGCTTTTAGTATGGGCCAGACAGGGCCTAACTTCGTTTACAATATTGCATCGGTTGAGCTATTCGACAATAGATTATCTGAAACCCAGGAAAGAGTAGGTTATACTCAGTCAGAAAGAATACACCCTTCTTATGAAACAAGGAGAAACTATCTTGGTGATATAATTGGCTGGATACTGCCTTTTATTATAATATTAGTTATCTGGGTATTTATTTTCAGGAGAATGTCTGGTGGCGGAGGAGCAGGTGGAGGCGCAGGCAATATCTTCAGCGTTGGTAAGTCCAAGGCACAGATCTTTGATAAGGATACAAATGTGAAGATTAACTTCAAGGATGTGGCAGGACTGGAAGAGGCAAAGACTGAAGTAATGGAGATAGTTGATTTTCTGAAAAATCCAAAAAAATATACATCACTGGGAGGTAAAATTCCTAAGGGAGCCCTATTGGTAGGACCTCCGGGAACGGGTAAAACACTTATGGCAAAAGCTGTGGCAGGAGAAGCTAACGTTCCTTTTTTCTCTATCTCAGGATCTGACTTTGTTGAGATGTTTGTGGGTGTAGGTGCTTCGCGTGTTAGAGACTTATTTAAACAGGCAAAGGAAAAAGCTCCTTGCATTGTGTTTATCGATGAGATTGATGCCGTTGGAAGAGCGAGGGGACGAAATGCAAACTTTGGAGCTAACGACGAGCGCGAGAACACACTCAACCAGTTGCTTACGGAGATGGATGGCTTTGGAACAAATATGGGTGTAATAATCCTTGCTGCAACAAACAGGGCTGATGTGCTCGACAGGGCCTTACTCAGAGCGGGTAGGTTCGACAGGCAGATACATGTAGAATTGCCTGATCTTAACGAGAGAAGGGAAATATTTAAGGTTCACCTTAGGCCTATTAAAATACCGAAGACCTTTGATATCGATTTTCTTGCCAAACAGACACCCGGTTTTTCTGGAGCAGACATAGCTAATGTGTGTAATGAAGCAGCATTGATTGCCGCCAGGAAAAATAAGAAAATGGTAGGCAAACAGGATTTCCTTGATGCGGTAGACAGGATTATTGGAGGATTGGAAAGAAAGAACAAAATTATTTCCATGGAGGAGAAGAAAACTATAGCCTTTCATGAAGCCGGTCATGCTACTGTAAGCTGGCTTCTGAAATATGCCAGTCCGCTGGTGAAAGTAACCATAATACCAAGGGGTAGAGCTCTTGGTGCAGCATGGTATCTGCCGGAGGAAAGATCGCTTACCACAGAGGAGCAAATCCTTGACGAACTGGCTTATGCCCTTGGTGGAAGAGCTGCCGAAGAGATGGTATTTGGGAAAATATCTACAGGCGCCCTGAACGACCTTGAAAAGGTTACCAAGCAGGCCTATGCAATGGTTTCATATTTTGGAATGAGCGCCGAAGTTGGTAATATGAGTTTTTATGATTCTTCCGGTCAGAATGAGTATGGATTTACAAAACCATATAGTGAGAAAACAGCCGAACTTATTGATTCTGAAGCAAAGCGCATAATTAGCGAATCATATGAGAGATCTAAAGGAGTGCTTAAAAAGAACAGAAAAGGACTCGAAGAGCTTGCTAACCTACTCCTCGAAAAAGAAGTGATCTTCAGCGAGGATCTTGAGAAAGTATTCGGGAAGAGAGTGGGAGAAACAGCTAAGAGGGACCTTTTTGATGATAAACCCAAGGCTGTAAAGAAAGCTTCCGGTACTGCAAGAAAAAAATCAACCGGAGCAGCTAAATCAACAAATACTGCAAAGAAAACTGATTCTTAAAAACTGTTTGACTTGAGAAACTTCCTGACACGCACTTTAACAGGATTTTTTATCGTACTTATAGTACTGGGTGGTGTATTAATCCACCCGCTTACTTTTATTCTTGTAGGTCTCGCAATAATTATTGGCTCGCAAATTGAACTGAGCAGGATGGTATTCCCCGTAAGGAGCAGAGAATATCTTATAAAAGGACTGTTGATATCCGTTCCGACCTTCCTTGTTTCGCCATATATAGCATCAGGTATTCTTTCAGAATCAATACTGCTTATACCTGTTATACTGCTTATCCTGGTTCTTATATCAGAACTTTACACTAAGGGAGACAATCATTTTGAATCTATTTCAAAAGTGTTGTTGATGGTGGTATATACTACTATGCCCTACGTGTTTATGGTATTCGCAGCCTTCAGTTATGACAAAGGTATTTCCGGGTTTTCCCCTGAGCTGGTAGCTGCTTTTTTCGTTTTACTCTGGGTGAATGATACAGGAGCCTACCTGCTGGGAGTTGCATTTGGAAGACATAAACTACTTGAAAGGATATCTCCAAAGAAAACATGGGAGGGATTTATTGGCGGAGTGCTGCTGACTTTAGTTGCTGCATGGTTTGCAGGCAAACTATTGGGGTCTTATTCTCAAGCCGATTACTTAATAGCAGGGTTGATTGTTTCTGTTTTTGGAACATTTGGCGACCTGTTCGAATCGCAGCTAAAGAGAGAAGCCGGCATTAAGGACTCAGGATCCTTTCTGCCCGGTCACGGAGGATTTCTTGATAGATTTGACGGACTTACTTTTGCCTTCCCTGCCCTCTATATCTTCATCACATTTTTTGGTTGATTGATAACAGTTGATTAGTTTTGCGCTTGATGAAGATTCACAAGGAAGGATACCGTACTTTACTTTTTGTAGTAACAAGCTTGCTTATTATAAACATCGGCTTATATCTTCTTGCGGGATTAAGGGGATGGGGCATGGGATTAAGCTCTGCTATGTCCTTGCTTATGCTCATATATTTTACCCAGTTCTTCAGAAGTCCCGAAAGACATACAAATAAAGATGCCAGGGTAATATATGCACCTGCCGATGGAAGAATTGTAGCTGTTGAAGAGACAATAGAAAACGAATATTTTAAGGATAAACGCCTCCAGGTCTCAATTTTTATGTCCCCCTATAATGTACACAGTAACAGGAGCCCCGTTTCGGGTGAACTGATATATCATAAATATCACCCCGGAAAATTTCTTGTAGCATGGCATCCAAAATCGTCTGAATTAAATGAAAGAGCCACCCTGGTAATAAGATGTGAAAATGGTGTTGAGATATTAGTAAGACAGATAGCCGGGGCAGTTGCACGAAGGATAGTAACTTATCCCAATGTGGGAGACAGGGTGGAGCAAGGCAGGGAGATAGGCTTTATTAAATTTGGATCGAGAGTTGATGTTTTTCTGCCCCCGGGTACAAAAATTGATGCCTCCCTTGGTGATTCTGTGAGATCAGGAATAACTAAACTTTCATCAGATTTTAATTAATTTTTTATAAGATAACAGAATGAATAGAGTTGATAACAGGATACACAGTGTAACGGATGATGTAACATGGGTTGGCATCCTGGATTATGAAATAGTTACCTTCGATATTGTTATGGAGACCGAGTATGGAACAACATATAATTCATACTTTATTAATGCCGAAAAGAAAGCAGTAATTGAAACAGTAAAAGAGAAATTCTGGGATACTTATCTTAAGAAATTAAGCTCTGTTACTGAGCCTTCGGAGATTGAATATATTATTTTAAACCATACAGAACCAGATCATTCAGGATCACTTAAGCATTTACTTAAACTGGCACCTGATGCTGTTGTTGTGGGGAGTGGAAATGCAATAAGATACCTGAATGATATGGTGGGTGCCTCGTTTAAGTCGCTGATCGTCAAAGATGGAGATACTCTCGACCTTGGAAACAAAACACTCCGCTTTGTGTCGGCCCCAAATCTTCATTGGCCTGATTCAATTTATACTTACCTGGAAGAAGATAAGCTGCTCTTTACCTGCGATTCTTTCGGTGCCCATTATTGTGATGAGGAAATGTTTGACGACAGTGTAGGTGATTATAGCGATGCTTTTAAGTACTACTTTGATGTAATCCTGAAACCCTTCAGCAGGTTTATGCTAAAGGCTATTGAGAAAATAAGCCCCCTCGACATTAATGCAATTTGCCCGGGCCATGGGCCAATACTCAGGACTACCTGGAAGGATAAGGTTGAGATATCAAAAAAATATGCCGAAGAATACCTTGAACTAACAAGTGTTAAGCCTGTGAAAAATGTACTTCTGATGTATGTTTCTGCATATGGCTATACCCGGGAGATGGCAGAGATAATTAAGGTAGGCCTTGAAGGAGTTCCCAACACAAATGTTACCCTGCTCGATATCGAGAATTTAGATCTTGGTGATCTTGAATCTGAAGTAGTAAAAGCCGACGGACTCATGGTGGGATCTCCAACAATTAACCAGAATACATTATTGCCGGTATACAGGCTGTTTGCAGTAATCAATCCTTTGCGTGATAAGGGTAAACATGCCGCAGCCTTTGGATCGTATGGATGGAGCGGAGAGGCTTCTGACATTATCGCTGCAAATATGAAGAGCCTTAAGTTGAATGTTATGGAAGAACTTGGAAAGTTTAAGTTTTCTCCAGACGAGGAGAAGCGAATCGAACTGGTTTCTTTTGGAGCAAAATTTGCCAGCGGGCTCGCTAAATGCGAGTAGAAAAAAGGCAACAGTTTCCTGTTGCCTTAATTTCAAAAATTTCAAATCGTTATTCCCGGTTCATCAATCTACGCGATCTTTATCTCCCTGTTAACCCTTGTGTCTTCTTTTGACTTGGGAATGTCTACACTAAGAATTCCATTTTTATAGGAAGCACTGATTTTTTCACTTACTGCATTTTCGGGAATTGTGAAGTTCCTGCAAAATGACTGGTAACCAAACTCTCTGAGATTGTATCCGTTAGCTGAGTCCTCTTTACTATCGTTTTTCACAGAAGAGATTATAAGGTTGTTCTTTTCAATTTCAATCTTAATGTCTTCCTTCGAAATCCCGGGCAGAGCCAGCTCAATATTATATGCCTTCTCGTCTTCCCTGACATTTACTGCCGGCTTGAAAGTACTGGCTGGTTTAAAAAATGAGTCAAGATCATTGTCAAAAAAGTTTGACATATACATCGGTCTGTAAGTTCTTCTAATAGGTAACATAATTTAATCCTCCTTATTTAATTATTATTTGTTTTAATTTCTGAACAGTTAAGTTCAATTTATATACCAAGTAAATAAGTATGACATAATGGCATGCAAGCTGGGTATTAAGATGACATAATGGCAGTAGGCATGTTTGCAGGATGCAAATCTGGCATATATTATACTCTTTTAATACCACTGCTACGAAATGTTTTATACCTCGCATAATGTGAGCAATTATATTCTTATATTTAATTCGCTTAATTCTGATAGGCAGTTATTTTATAACTCACGAATAAATCTACCAAAGAGTTCATCGCATGGATATTGTCCCAATTGAGAATTGGTTCGAAGAATTTGAAAAGGGTCCCTTGCATATTGCAGGTCCTTGCAGTGCTGAGTCTGAAGATCAGCTTATGCAGATTGCTGCTGCTCTTGCGGGGGCGTCTTCACCTGCAGTCTTCAGGGCCGGGATATGGAAGCCTCGAACCCGTCCCGGAACGTTCAGCGGGGTAGGTAATAAGGGACTCAGGTGGCTTGCAAGGGTAAAAAGGGAGTTTGGATTTAGGATTGCTGTTGAAGCGGCATCGGCCAGTCATGTTGAACAGTGCATAGATGCCGGTGTAGATATTATATGGGTAGGAGCCAGAAGTGTATCCAATCCTTTTTCAGTCGATGAGATTGCATCATCGCTTCAGGGAATTGATATGCCGGTTTTTATTAAGAATCCGCTTAATCCCGACATAGATTTATGGATAGGTGCTATCGAAAGAATATATGGTGCAGGTATCAGGAAGATTGCAGCAATACACAGGGGATTTTCTCCCTTTGAAAGGACTCTTTACAGGAATATCCCCAAATGGGAGATACCTATAGAATTAAGAAGGCGAATAAATAATATTCCCCTGCTATGCGACCCCAGTCATATCACCGGTGATTCTTCGCTGGTGTATGAAGTATCTCAGAAAGCAATGGATCTTAATATGGACGGATTAATGGTGGAAGTACATAGTAATCCATCAGAAGCCTTAAGCGATTGTAATCAGCAGATCACACCTGATCAATACAGGGAATTGATGGAAAAGCTGATGATAAGAAAGCCCAAGTTCGACGACCCTGGTTTTCTGAACGACCTTGAGGAACTCAGAAATCAGGTCGATTCAATCGATCACCAGTTTGTAGAGCTCTTGAGTGAGAGGATGAAGATAATAGATAAGATAGCAGATTATAAGTTCAGTAATAATGTGTCGGTTCTCCAGATGGAAAGATGGCTCGAAATTCTAAAAACAAGAACAGAGCATGGTAATCGTATTGGTATTGATAGCAAGTTTATGGAGCAGTTACTTAAGCACCTGCATCAGGAGTCGATCAGAAGGCAAACTGATGTAATGATTGAAAAGAAGAAAGAGGCTAATGGCTTATCTGATAAGTCCGTGACTGATTGAAACAGTTACATAGAGAATAATAATTAGGGGTATTGAATCTATCCCTGTCCCGGCAGCAAGCATTATTGTAAGCAGAATAAATATAAACCTCAGTTCGTTTCCTTTAAACCTCAGGTGCTTTACCTTGAGAGAAAACATCGGAATCCTGGTAACCATCAAAACAGAGAAGCATATTGTAAAGAAGCTGAGTACCCATCTGGAGGAGTAGAGAGTTTCTATTATCTGGCTCTCTGATAATTCACTTGTAATAATCAGGCCTATAATAAAGATTGCATTTGCCGGTGTTGGCAATCCTTTGAAAGATTCTTTTTGTGAATCATCTAAATTAAAAATGGCCAGTCTCAGTCCGGACAGAACGGGAATTATAACAGGTAGCCATATAAGATACTTACTAAATTCTTCAGCACCGCTGCCCACAAGTATAAGATGATGCATCATTAGCCCGGGGGCTACTCCGAAACTGATAAGATCTGCCAGGCTATCAAGCTGTACTCCTAGTTCAGAGCCTGCGTTCAGAAGCCTTGCAGCCTGTCCGTCAAGGAAATCAAATACCAGTGCTCCTGTAAGTATCCATGCAGCGGTTAATACTTCACCCCTTGCCAGGAATATAATTGCAATAAATCCGGATGCCAGATTTAATAAGGTAAGCAGGTTCGGGATATGCTTCTTCATTCAAATAATTGTTGTATAAACAACAGGTTTGTAAAATTAAGATAAATTTCATGAAATTGCCCAATTTGGTTATTTTTACACATATAATGGATGTTTATGGAGCACCTTAAGAATATTAAAATAGCAGTCGATTTCGATGGTACTATTGTTGAACACCAGTATCCTAAAATAGGGAAGGATCTTTTGTTCGCATTTGAAACCTTAAAGGAACTTCAAAAGCATGGTGCTTTGTTGATATTATGGACCTTCCGGGCCGGAGAAGAGCTCGATGAAGCAGTTGCATACTGCCTGTCAAAAGGGATAGAATTTTATGCAATAAATAAGAATTATCCCGAAGAATTATTTGATGAATCTATCAGCAGAAAAATTAATGCCGACGTTTTTATCGACGATAAGAATGTAGGTGGTTTTAAGGGCTGGAGTGAGATATGGCAGGACCTGAGTCTTTATGATCTCCGTGAAAGGGAAACAGAAAGGTTGCTTAACAGGAGAAAAACTGTATTCTCCCGATTATTTAGCAGACGAAAAAATGACTAAGATGAAAATACCTTATTTAAGATTGTTCTTTATAATAATTATTCCCTTTGGTATCCTGTCAGGATTTTCATGTAGAGGAAACAGTTCTGATAAAGTTCTTACTGAGGATAACGATGTGGAAAACATTAAAAAAGCTCCTGTCGCAAAACTTATCAGGATTGATAAACCCGAAGAAAACCAGAGGTTTAGTTCGGGAGAAGAGCTTGAACTATTAATTTCTATTCTGGGTGAGGAAGTCCCTGACTCAGTCAGGATATATTATGACGGGAACCTCGTTGTTACGCTATATGAAGCGCCATGGAAATTCGCCATGGGTACAGGTGATTCCAGGCTGGGAAAAATTTCACTTAAGGCGATTGCTTTTTCAGGCAATAAAAGGCCTCATACCCTGACACGTTTTATTCTAATGTTTTCTGATATTATTCCTGAAACAGGATCATATAGAGTTATAAATACCTATCCGCATGATAATCAGGCATATACTCAAGGACTGCTTGTTTATAATGGTTATTTTTACGAGAGTACGGGCAAGGAAGGCAGGTCGACACTCAGGAAGGTGGATATTGAAACGGGAGAGGTGATAATGCAGCACAGGCTTGAAAATAAATTTTTTGGAGAAGGGCTGGCTTATCTAAAGGGCAGGTTTTATCAGCTTACCTGGCAGCACAATACCGGATTTGTTTATGATGCCGACTCGTTTACCCAGCTAAACACCATTCATTATGATACCCAGGGATGGGGCATCACAACAGACGGAGAGAAATTTTTTATGAGCGATGGTACAAATAAGATTTATATTCTTGAACCCGAATATTTTACTGTTATCTCCTCCTTTGAAGTATATGATAATCAGAAAGCTGTATACCAGCTAAATGAGCTGGAATATATTAACGGGGTACTCTGGGCTAATATATTTACATCAAACCTGATAGCAAAGATTGATCCAGATACAGGGAAGGTGCTGGGATATTTCGACCTTACGGGTATAATCGATAAATACGATAATAACCTCGACTCAGAAGAAGTGCTTAATGGCATAGCATGGGATAGCGAGAATAATAGGATGTTTATAACGGGAAAACACTGGTCGAGAATATTTGAAGTAGATCTATTCTAGGCTATATACTGCATAAATAACCCTTAAGCTTTTTGGAATAATTTCAAACTCAACAGGAGTATGACCCAGTGATTCTCCGTCGGCTTCAAGGTTTATTTCAGGATCGGACTCAATCCTTATTTGATCTCCTTTGAATGATATAATTTTCGGATGCTCCAGGATGGATCCGTCGAATAACTTTTTGAGACTCCTGATAATCTCGAATTTAGTCATGCTCTTAATCACTGTGATATCAAACAGACCATCATCAATTACTGCTTCAGGAGTCTGAATCATTCCGCCGCCCGAAAATTTCCCAATCCCAATACTTATTGAAAATGTGTCATTTTCTGCTTCGCTATTATTCACAATTACCCTGGTATTCGTTGTTTGGTAGTCGGACAGACTTTTCAGGAGAGCTGTATAATAAGTCGACTTACCTGATTTTCCCAGGTCCTTCTGTATATTTGTTCTCTTAACAACAGAAGCATCGAAGCCCAAACCTGCAATATTTGCAAAATACCTTTGTTCTGTACCTCCATTAAGAGCATAAGTTGCTTTGCCCGCATCCTGTAACATAGTCTTCCCGGCCTTAATTGCCAGGATGGCCTTATCGTAATCTTCAGGGATATTATACATTTTACCCCAGTCGTTACCTGTTCCTACAGTTATCATTCCGAGTACTACCTCGTTGCTTTTGCAGTAGTCCTGCGTAAAAATACCATTTACAACTTCATTCATTGTACCATCACCCCCGATGATGATGATTCTGCGATACCCCTCTATTATAGCCTCTCTCGAAAGTTCTATTGCATGATACCTTCTTTCCGTAAACCTGGCCTTATATGAAAATCCGTTGGTGTCCAGAAGATTTGATATCTCTGCCCAGTCGCGTTTACCCTTTCTGTTGCCGGCATTTGGATTTACAATAACAAGCCATCTGCCATCGTCGATATTTTTCCCCATCCCATAAATTTTGGATTTCCAAAGATGGCAAAATTTAAGTGAAATGTAAAAATGATTCTTATATACTTATTTAAGGGTGTTAATAAGATGTTGAAAACCACGAAAAAATTGTTTACAATTACCATTGCCCTCAAAGAATGATCCCTATCATATGTGTTAAATTTGAAGCTCTTGATAAAGGGGAAAACTCAAATAAATTATAGATGGCTAGAATTATATCAGTGGCGAATCAGAAGGGTGGAGTAGGAAAAACGACAACAGCAATAAATCTGGCCGCAAGCCTTGCGGCACTTGATAAGAAAGTGCTGGTTGTTGATTCTGATCCTCAGGGAAATGCAAGCTCAGGCTTAGGAGTGGATGTCAGGAAGGTAAATACAACTATTTACGATTGCCTGATCGATGGAGCTGATCCTAATAATGCTATTGTTAGTTGTGAGATTGATAACCTGGATTTGATTCCATCAAACATTGACCTGGTAGGAGCAGAGATAGAGATCCTGAACATGGACAAAAGGGAAAGCGTATTAAAGCAGGTACTTGGGAAGGTTAAGAAGGATTATGATTATATGCTTATCGACTGCTCTCCCTCACTTGGCTTATTAACAGTTAACGCTCTTACTGCTTCAGACTCTGTTATAGTACCTGTACAGTGTGAATATTTTGCTCTTGAGGGGCTGGGTAAATTATTGAATACAATAAAAATTATCCAGGGGAACCTTAATAAGGAACTTGAGATCGAAGGATTTCTGCTAACTATGTACGACTCAAGACTGAGATTGTCGAACCAGGTTGTTGATGAGGTAAGGAAACACTTCCAGCAAATGGTATTTGAAACAATAATTCAAAGAAATATCAAGTTGAGTGAAGCCCCTAGCTTTGGTCAACCGGCTTTACTTTATGATGCTGAGTCCAGGGGAGCTGTGAATTATCTGAACCTGGCAAAGGAACTGATCAGTAAACTGGATGGCGAGGCCTAAACCTATAAACTACTAAATTGAATTATGGCACAAAAGAAGGCATTGGGAAGAGGACTGGGAGCACTGATTGATGGTGTCGAAAAAGAAGTTCTTGAGAAAAAAGTTGAAGCGAACATGGAAATTGATATTTCTGCGATTGAATATAATCCCTTTCAACCCCGTACCCGTTTTAATGAGGAGGCCTTAAATGAGCTGGCTGCTTCAATGAAAGAACTCGGCATAGTGCAGCCACTTACAGTGAGAGAGAAGGAAGATGGTACATACCAGCTAATTGCAGGAGAAAGGAGACTAAGAGCTGCAAAGATAGCTGGAATGAAGACCGTACCGGCCTATATCAGAACAGCCGACGACCAGTCAATGCTCGAACTTGCCCTGGTTGAAAACATTCAGCGCGAAGATCTTGATGCAATTGAGATAGCAATAAGCTACCAGAGATTAATGGATGAGTGTAACTTAACACAGGAACAGCTCAGCGACAGGGTAGGAAAACAAAGATCCACCGTGGCAAACTACCTCAGGTTACTTAAACTTCCGGCCGAGATTCAGCTTGGGATAAGAGACAGGCACCTTACCATGGGACATGCAAGGACCCTTATTAATATTGAAAATATCGACCAGCAGATAAAAGTATACTATCAGGTAGTGGAAGAAGAATTATCTGTAAGAAAGACAGAAGAACTGGTCAGGCAGATGCAGGTAGAAAAACTGAAAGATCCTTCAAAAGCAACTAAGAAGAAACAGCTAAATCAGGATTTTGAAGAACTATCGGGCCAACTCTCAAAAGTATTTAGCAGCGAGGTAGTTTTCAGAATTAACAATAAAGGAAGGGGTAAAATCGTTATTCCTTTCGAAGATTCTGACGATATGGAACGGATTTTAGCGCTGTTAGACAAACTTAACTCCTAATTTATTTATCTTTACTCCGGTAATAACCCGGTGTAAGCTGGCTTTGATGTAATTGAAATTCAATAAGCTAATAATATTATTATTGATCCTGTTGTTTTTTTATAATCAGCAGGAAATGTCTGGACAGACTGATACTCTTGGTATACAGAAAAGCAGGCCGGAGAGGATTGTTATGCCAGTTAAGGCAACCATGCTGGCTGCAGCCTTCCCTGGACTTGGTCAGATTTACAACCGAAAATACTGGAAAATACCTGTGGTATATGCCGGTTTCGGAGCACTCGGCTATAGTATAGTATTTAATAGTTCTAAGCATACTCAATATCTTGATGCTTACAGGGATGTTACAGACCTGGTAGCTGAGACAAATAGTTACTCATTCGTTGAGTTTGGGGTTGAGCCTGAAGAATTTGATAATGCCCTGGGCTCAGATGATTTTAACGCGGCGACAGAATCATGGGTTAAAGATCAGTTGTTAAACGGAGTTGATTATTACAGGAGATATAGAGACCTGAGTTATATTGGTGTTGCAGTCTGGTATTTAATTACTATACTTGATGCCAATGTAGATGCTAACCTGTATGATTACGAAGTTGGTGAGGATTTAAGCATTGTTGTTGAACCAACTCCTATTTCTATGGCTTATGGAATGACTATCGGCGTGGGTGTAAGAGTCACATTTTAAACTTGGATTATGAAAAGAGGATGGATATTTATTCTGATATTTTGTTTGTTCCCGCTTATTGCCGGAGCATCAAACGATACTATAATTATTAAGAAAGATACAGGCCAGGAGATTATTGAGCTTAACCTCGATAGCCTGGTAAATATATGGTATATTTCAAAACTCCTGGAAGAGAATCTGCCTGTGGCTTACGATACTCCTCCGGTGGTTGAATTTCCTGATTCTGTATACAGGGAAAGACTTAAAGCAATTCAATCTGTTGTTAACCTTCCTTACAACTCAATTGTAAGAAATCACATACATGTATATACTGGGAAGAAAAGAGACAGGTTTGAAATAATGCTTGGGATGAGAGAATACTATTTCCCAATGATAGAAGACATCTTCGATTCCTACGGTTTACCAACCGAACTGAAATATATGGCAGTTATAGAATCTGCCCTGAACCCGAATGCTGTTTCAAGAGTTGGCGCAACAGGAATGTGGCAGTTTATGTATAGTACGGGAAGACAATACGGACTTACAATAAATTCAGTTGTTGATGAAAGGCGGGATCCGGTAAAAGCTACTCACGCTGCAGCCAGGTATATTAGGGATCTGTATAAGGTATATAAAGACTGGGGTCTGGTAATTGCAGCGTATAATTGTGGACCCGGCAATGTAAATAAGGCGATCCGGCGATCGGGCAACAGAAAAGATTACTGGGAAATTTATTACCGCCTGCCCAGGGAGACAAGAGGTTATCTGCCCGGATATATTGCCGCAACCTATTCCATGACATATTATAAAGAACATAATATTGAACCAATTAAGATTACCTTTCCCGTGGTTACAGATACAATTATGGTAACTAATGATATTCACCTTCAACAAATTTCTGAAGTATTGTCTATTCCATATGCTGAACTGCGAACACTTAATCCTCATTACAGGGCTGGAATAATTCCCGGATCAAGTAGTAATCCCATGTCGCTTACACTGCCCCTTATCAAAGTAGGTGAGTTTATCTCAATGCAGGACAGTATTGCTTTGTACAGAGCTGATTACTATCTGAAGCCCCAGACAAAAACTGCAAGCCCAACCAAGTCGACATATATACCCCCTGATATTAAGGGAAAGACCAAGCTTATTTATACAGTAAAAGAAGGAGATAACCTGGGGTATATTGCCAGCTGGTACAATGTGGGCTTATCAAATATTCGTTACTGGAACAATATATACCGTAATACAATTAGAATCGGACAAAAAATAAGCGTGTTTGTTGACCCTTCCGAAAAAGACTACTATTCAGCTGTAAATACTCTGAGCTTTGAAGAGAAGCAAAAGAGAGTAGGAAAGAGCGTTACGGCAAGAGTAGAGACTCCACAGACAACAATACAACAGAATGGTGATTATGTATATCATACAGTAAGAAGAGGTGATACGGTCTGGGATATAGCTAAGAAATATGATGGTGTAACTGTTTCTGAAATTCTGTCGCTGAACGGAATGAACAGCTCGGGAAAAATTGCAGTAGGTCAAAAATTAAAGATAAAAAGAAAGAGTTAACTCTAAAACCGAATATTATCGGGACTAAGGAATGAAACCTTATAAGACCCTTCTTACTTTATTGGTCTTCATGGTTTTGCTATATGGGCCATCACTATTCCATTTTGAAAGTATTCATCCTGGAGATTACGCTACGATAAATTTACCGCAGATTGATGATCTTTTAGGTCCGGGATCTTTCATATTTGACACTCCGGAGCCTGTTCCTGATACTTTAATAATTAGTCTTCCTGACCCTGATCCTCCTGATTTACGGGGTTTAAACGTAATTGAAATCCCTGATTCTTCTGTCATTTTTCCTTCATTGATTGATTCTATTGCCAGAGGAGCTTATCAGACAAGAATAATGTATTATGGTGATTCCCAGATGGAAGGAGACAGGATAACCGATTATTTGCGAGAAATGTTAAGGGACGACAGAGGAGGCTCAGGACCCGGTTTGCTTTCTCCTACTATGCTGGTACCCTATACCAGGACAGCATATATAAGATCTTCTTCAAACTGGGAAAGATATGACTATCGGTCTCTTGAAGGAAGTAAAATAAATCACTCAGACCTCGGACCCCTGTTAAGCTTTAGCCGTTTCAGACTTAAGGAGAATGATACAACCAGGGCCTGGATAAGGGTAACACCATCTGTAACAGCCGATCAATATGCAAAGAATTATGACCTGCTTAGAATATTTTATGGCAGGTTGCATGACTCACTCAGGATAGATATTAGAGAAGATAGAAGGATAGTATATAGTGGATGGCTGACGCCCGTAGAAGAAATATCAGAATTTAGCTACGACCTGGATTCACCGACCAGCATTGAAATATTGTTTTCCGGGGAAAGTAGCCCTGATTTATACGGATTGAGTATTGAGAGCAATAGCGGATTTGTTGTTGACAATATCCCCCTCAGAGGAAGTGCCGGCATGGAATTTACCAGGGTAGGAGAGGAAAATCTCAGGAAATCGTTCAGTATTATTGACCCTGATCTGATAATCCTTCATTTTGGTTTGAATATCGTACTTAATATCAAGGACGATTACACATATTACGAGGAAAATATTTACAGGCAGATAGAGCACCTGAAGGTAATATATCCTGAAACCAGGATACTTCTTCTGAGCGTTACAGATATGGCCCGGGAAGATGAGTCTGGTATTCATTCCTATCCGAACATTCCCCTTATTGTCGATGCCCAGAGAAGAGCAGCCTTTAGAAGCGGCGTTTTATTCTGGGACTCATGGATGCATATGGGTGGCGAAGATGCAATTGTTGAGTGGAGAAAGAAGGATCCCCCTTTTGCTTTAAACGATTATACCCATATCTCTTACGAGGGGGGACATAAAATGGCAGCCTTACTTTATGAGGCAATGACTATGGTTCTTCCTGAAGAAGATATTTCCCGACGCGATAGCATAGTACTTATAAGTTCTGATACAGTTGCACCCATTAAAGAGTCGTGTCTGCCAGGTATCCTGACAGAATATGATATTAATAAGCCCTTGATGTTTAACACAGTAGGCTTCTGGGCCTTCATGCTGGCACTATTATCTATCTACAGTCTTGTATTTAATAAACCCATTTTACGAAACACCTATCTATTCCTTTTTAGTCTGTTTTTTTATTATAAGTCGGGAGGAATATTTTTCTTCCTGCTAATAATCTCTACGATCACAGATTACTTAGCTGGATGGATGATTTATGCATCTAAGAGGAAGCTTACAAAAAAATTCTGGGTTGTTTTTAGCCTCCTGGTTAATCTGGGTATGCTGGCCTATTTTAAATATACAGGCTTCTTTACCGGGGCAATAAACAATTTGTTTGGCTTAGATATTCCACAGCAAGACTGGCTGGCGCTTTTGTCTAATAATAAGTTTGGTACGGGCTTTAATGTTAGTTCAATAATACTTCCGGTTGGGATATCATTTTTTACCTTTCAAACAATTTCTTATACAATTGATGTTTATAGAAATAAAACAAAACCAGTAAAGAATATCCTGGATTTTGGATTTTATGTTTCATTCTTTCCACAGCTGGTTGCCGGGCCAATTGTAAGAGCTTCAGAGTTTATTCCTCAGTTATACAAGAAGTTTTCGCTTTCAAAAAGAGAATGGAGTCATGCTCTATTTCTTATTGTGTCGGGTCTGATAAAAAAGATAGCGGTATCTGACTATATAGCTGTGAACTTTGTCGATAATATATTTGCTGCCCCAGGAGCATATTCAGGACTTGAGAACCTGCTTGCAGTTTATGGGTACGGACTTCAGATATACTGTGATTTTTCCGGATATACCGATATAGCAATTGGCGTAGCTTTGATGCTAGGTTTCAGGTTGCCGGTTAATTTTAATTCACCCTATAAGGCCAAAAATATAACAGACTTCTGGAGAAGGTGGCATATATCTCTTTCGAGATGGTTAAAAGATTACCTGTATATTTCAATGGGTGGAAACCGCAAAGGTAAAATAAGAACAAATATCAACCTGCTAATTACCATGTTACTGGGAGGCTTATGGCATGGCGCTGCATGGAGATTTATTATCTGGGGCGGACTGCATGGTATTGGCCTGGTAATTCATAAATTCTGGATGCGCATTACGAATTCAGGTAAGGCCAGTAGCAGGGCCGCAGGCATAGTTTCAATATTTATTACTTTCAATTTTGTTGCCTTTTGCTGGATATTTTTCAGGGCTGAAAATATGGAAACGGTAAGGCTTATTCTTGAAAGGATCTTTACCAGTTTTAATCCAGGGAACGTGTCTTTGATGCTTGTTTCTTATTCTAAGGTAATGATAATAATGACAGCAGCATATATCATTCATTTCCTTCCCGTAAGGGTTAAGGAATCATATCGTGGCTTGTTTATTAAGATTCCGATAATGCTGCAGGTCCTGCTGGTCTATTTGATAGCCATAGCACTGTATAATATACAGTTAACCGATATACAGCCCTTTATTTATTTCAGGTTTTAGAAAAAATGTTTTGACTGAGTTGCGAATGTTTAACTTTTTATGGAGCATCTTGTATATCATCTAATATCCTGCTCCCTGCTTCTAAAGATAGTCATCGATGTGACCCTTTCCGGTGAAAGGAGAAATAGCGCGTGCATATGTGCCCTGCAGATAGGCTATTGCCATGCCATAGTTAGTAACCGGTACGCCTTCTTTTATTGCTGCCTGCAGCCTGTTATGTAATTGCCTGCGCGTGATCATACAACCTCCACACTGTATAACAAGAGAATAATCTGTTATTGGTTTTTCTATTTTATCGAGTCCTGCTACCACGTCAAAACTAAGATTCCTGCCCGTATAATTTGTAAGCCACCTAGGAATCTTAACTCTTCCGATATCGTCGCAGGAAACATGGTGCGTACACGATTCAAGAATTAATACCCTGTCTCCGTCTTTCAGCTCAGATATTTTAGGTGTCCCTCTCAGGTAACTATCAAAATCGCCCTTATACCTGGCAAGGGCAATGCTAAAACTGGTTAGCGGTATATCGTCAGGAATAGATGCATCTGCTTTTACAAAAATCTGCGAATCTGTGATTGCCAGGGCCGGTTTTATTGCCGTTCTGCTAAGGAAAGAATCTATTTCCCTCTCTTTAAGCACAATAGAAATGGCATCATTATCGAGTATATCCCTTATTGTTTGCACCTGGGGTAAGATAAGTCTGCCCTCGGGTGCTTCAACGTCGATCGGCGTAATCAGCAAAACCAGGTCTCCCTGGCTAATAATATCGCCCAGGAGAGTTGGTATGCGGAGCAGGCTTTCAGGGATAGATTCTTTAATCAGTTTTATCAGGTTCTCGTAACCATCTTTTTTGATTGTTGAAAATAGAAGAAGATCTTTACCAGTCTTTTGTTTAATATTAAACAGGAACTTTTCGGATGGCTTACCCAGATCACTTTTGTTATATATAAGGATGTGCGGAATATCAAGTTCATTTAACCTGTTCAGGATCATCTCTTCAAAGGTATCCCATTTCTCTTCTCCTATTACCAGTATGGCAAGGTCAATAGATTCGATCGTTTTCATCGATCGATCTACTCTCTTTTTTCCGAGATCACCGCTATCATCAATCCCTGCAGTATCAATCAGAACAACCGGACCAAAACCGGTAATCTCAAACGATTTTTTTACCGGATCAGTTGTCGTACCAGCATGATCTGAAACTATTGCAATATCCTGGCCCGCAAGCACATTTATCAGGCTGCTTTTTCCAAGATTTCTTCTCCCGTATATACCTATATGAGGGGTATTTTCTTTTCCTTTTGCCATCAGCAAATAGTTTCAGGCAAAATTAGTATATATTTCATAATGTCATTCCTGCGAAAGCAGGAATCTCCGGGTCTTTCTTAATATAATGACAGTTTGTTCTAATTGAATACGAATTTTATTTCATACCCACTAAGCGAAATAAGTGGCATATTCTCACTTACCTTTCCCTTATAGGCCTCATATTCGAGAGTAGAAGATTCCTGAATCTTGATTTTTGTACTTAGATCAACATTCTCCAGATCTAGATGCGGATACTTGATATTGGCGATAAATTTAAGGTTTAGATCGTTGTTGAAGACAGTCTCGCATTTAAGATATTTACCATTTAACTCTATTGATTTAAAATCAGAACCAAGTTTATCAATAAAAACATCGTCTTCATATCCATTTTCGAGTTTAATCAACATATCCAGCAGCCCCAGCTTGTAATTAACATACTTCGATTCAATGATTCTTAGCGAATTAATCCTGCTGCATTTAATACTCCCCTCATAGATATTTTTTACCCGAAGATCATCAACAGTCTCAGTAGTAAAGTCGGTATATTTTGAAGAAATATCCATATTCATACATTTATCTATCTCATAATTGCCTTCGTAACTATCTATCTTAATATCTTTTGCTTCTTTTGTTTTAAGATCTGTGTATTTGGATTTAATATCAATATTACCGCAGGTCTCGAATGTAAATTTATCGGAATAGGAATCGATTGTCAGGTCCATTACCGATGTTGAAGAAATTTTTGAATACTTGGAAATGTATTTGCATTTTCCGGCTTCCAAACTGGTGAAGTTGCAGTCGTATAAATTGGCAGTAATATCCTTACAATCTTTAAACTCAAAGCTTGTATATTTTGCTGTAATATTCAGATCGCCGCTAATTGATCCGGAAAACAATTTGTCATTATATAGATCCAGCACAACATTCCCTCCCTGTTTCTCAAGCTCGATATTTGAATATTTAGAATTTAACTCCAGATCGGCATTCTTTGGCATCCATATCTCAGCTTTCATTTTAAAATTTTTGTATAAAAGAATCTTGCCTCTTTTAAGCCTCATAGTTTTTCTGCCTATAATATTCATTCTGGACTCCCAGAATCTTGTTTTTACTGTTACTTTACCGGGTGAACTATCAAATGCAAGATCTTTAATATGCTTATCAAGAGTCCTGGCGTCTTCACTGTTTTTCATTTCGGCTATTACATGTAGCTTTATCTCGGTCTTTTCATTCTCCCAGGTATGAATTATAAGGTCGCAATCGTAATTGCTAACTGCAACAATACCACCTGACCCAAGATCATAACTCCACTCATAGCTTTTATCAATCTTGCTTCCTGTCTGTGCCAATAATCCGGTCAGTATAAAAAGGAAAACTAACGACAGACTAAATCTCGGATTCAATATTCTTTTCATAATTATCGTATTTGTTCGTTTCTACTATTATTCTTTCCAGCAGCTCTATCTTACGCTCATAGATATTAAATATAGTGTTAACAACCCTCTGATTATCATCTATTTTAGCAAGGTCCTTGCTGCTTTCCCTGTATAATTCATCAAGTTGTTTCAGCTCCTCCAGAATTGTTCTAATAATTTCGCTATCCGGTATATCGGTTTTATTAATTTCTTTTTGTTTGTACCTGACAGTCTGTAAATAATCCTTTTCGATATTTCCGTATTCTTCGTTAATCTGAGCGAGATTGTTTTTATTATTAAAGGAAACACCTACAGTAAGGTCGATTGCTACATAGGATAGTGCTAATATTATTATAGCTGAAGCGGCAATTCTTCTGAAATTTGTAATAATTCTGCTGGTATGCCTGCTATCTTTCTTTTTCTGTGGCATGCCACTTTCTTTAATCCTTTCCCAGATAGCATTATCGTCGGGATATTCGACATCAAATACAGGCCGGTTTTCTTTAAGATATTTTGTGAGCTTAGTTGACATAAACTTTCTCTTTTAGACATTTATTTAATATTCCGAGTGCTCTTTTATACTGAGTTCGGCTGGTTGATTCGCTTATACCCATCATTTCGGCTATTTCACGGTGTTTATATCCTTCCAGTGCGCGCAAAACAAGAATTGTCCGGCCTCCGTCGGGAAGATTCTTAATTTCCTTATGAACTATTACCGGGTCAAGATTTGAAAATGAATCTTCATCCGCAGTATCTTCAAGTTTATAATCTGAGATATCTTCGAAATAAAGTTTCTTCTTTCTCAGAATTGTCAGACAGTTATTGATTACTATTCTTTTCAGCCATGAGCCGAATGAATTAATACTTGTAAGTGCATCTATCTTTTCAAAAGCAGTCAGAAATGATTCCTGGAGAACATCTTCAGCATCCATTTTATTATTCAGGAATCTAATAGCTATATTATACATTGCTTTTGAGTATTGTTTATATAAGAGGAACTGGGCTTTTACATCACCCTCCTGACATCTAACAATAATATTTTTTGTCTTACCGGTCATTCTTTATTTCAGAGACGTAAGAATTAATAAAACGTTGGAATGATTACTTGAAAATATTTTAAAGTATATCTGAGATTGTAAATCCTAATTTAAGCAGGTTTGAAGGCTCCAGGATTTTTTTCAATTTTTCTTTCGAAATAGCACCTGTTTTTGCTGCGGCTTCGAAGATATCAATATTATCTTTTTGCATCAGGCCAGCCAGCTCAGCAGCCTTATTGTATCCTATATAAGGACTTAAAGCCGTGGTTATTGCCGGGCTTTTTATCAGCGATTCATAAGCCGCCTTTTTATTGATGCTAAGTCCCGGGAACAGGAAACCGGCCATTGATTTGTTTGCAGCAATAAGTAGTTTAAGCGACTCCAGGATGGCATGGCCTATAGTTGGCAGGTAGGCATTAAGATCAAGACAACCCTGTCCGCACAATGAACTTATAAGCTGATCGTTTGCGTAAATCTTATGGACTGATGAGATTACATATTCAGGAATCACCGGGTTAACCTTACCCGGCATAATAGAACTTCCAAGCTGCCTGGCGGGTATAGCAACAAACCCTCTTCCTGATATATCTGATGAGAGCAATCTGATATCGCTGGATATTTTCTCAAGGTTTACAGCATGCGATTTTAATATTGCATGAACCTCCACCCAGCTGTCGAGATTTGCTGTTGCATCCTGCAGGTTTTCACTTCTGCTAAGGGGTAGTGATGCGATATTCCTTAGCTCTGGTACTACCTCCATAATAAAGAACCTTGGTATAGCAATACCTGTGCCGGTTGCACCACCCCCAAGATTAACAACTTTTATTCTCTCCTTGCACTTAGACACTCTCCACCAATCGCGCGACAGGGCTTCGTTATATGTCGAAAACAGGGCCCCGAAAGTTGATGGGACTGCTTCCTGCATCTGGGTATAGGCTGGTCTTAGATTATTTCTGTTATCTGTCTCCAGGCTTTCTATTGACTGCCTGTTTATATTTATTTCCTCTTCCAGGACCTTTAGCAATTGCATAGTGGCAATAGTCAGGGAAGAAGGTATTACATCATTGGTAGACTGGTAAATATTTGCATCTTCTATCGGATCTATCGTATTATAATCGCCCAATTCTTTTCCAAGTGTGAGTAGTGCCGTATTGGTGATTATTTCATTAATATTCATATTTATGCTTGTCCCTGCACCACCCTGAAGTCCGGGAACAATAAAATGGCCAAAATAAATTCCTTCAGATACTTCAACCGCGGCCTTTTCAAGGGCGTCTATTATTTTATCATCAAGTAATTTGAAAGGAACATCATCCCTGTATTTTTCAATAGTTGCTTTCTTGAACTTTTTATAAGTCCTGTAGCATGCCAGTTTTACCAGGCCAACAGCCTTATACCATTCGGGATGAAATGGGATATCTGCCGGAAAGTTTTCTTTTGCTCTAAGAGAATGGATGCCATATAGTGCTTCTGCAGGGATTTTTGCATCTCCCAGCCTGTCGCTTTCAGTCCGGTTCATAGCCTGATAATTTAGTCTATCACAAACTTAAAGCTTTTCGGCAGACTATGCAATGACTACTAATAGTTTAGAGGGGTTTAGAGCTTTAGGGGTTTAGGCCAGTAGTTAGTTGCCGAATCTGGTATTTACAACGTTATTGTAGATTGAACCGAAGGAATATGTTAATCCGGCCGATAGAGAGTATTTATAACCTGATTTCAGGGCGTATTGTTGGGTTATTATTTCCTCAGTTGTTGCTCCCTCAAGTCTCAGATTAATCTGATCGTGTATAATACTGGCACTGGTTCTGAGATTTACCGACAGGCCTTTGTATATTCTGTAATCTATTCTTCCGCCGATGGTAAGATTATTGTATTCAAAATCGTGGAGGTAATTAGAATATGTAATGTAAAGATAGCCATTTCCCCATTCTTGATTTACACCGCCGGCAACACTTAAATAATGGCTAAAGACGAGTTCTTTTAGCTTCAATAATTTGGTTGAGTCTGAGTAGTTATTATAAATTGACTTAAGCCCGTACTGGAATCTTATCTGGTGCTTAAATGATTCCTCATAAGGGAATATATTATACTCTATTGCCGGTCCTAATGAGAAAGAATAATCGTAATTATCCTTGATACTACCGAAGGCGTTCGACTTTATTCCGGCCGACCAATTGGGACTTAAGCTTTTTACAATTAAGCCATCAAGTTTCCATTCTCTCTGTGTCGTTTCAGTATCAACAAGTTTATAGACTTTCTGGTTGAGTTCATATTCAACGTCGAATTCAACCTTTAGTTCGGGAGTTACCCTGTCGGCTGAAAAAGATGTCTCTAAATTTGAGCTGTTATAATTTTCATCCCTGTTTATAGAGCCTGTTCCTTTTAACCTGAACATCCAGCTATCCCATGGATCATCAGCTACGGTAGGGCTTAGTATCCTGCCGGGAACATCCTTGTTTTCATAACTTATTTTTATATTGCGACCAACAGGTGTACGTGCAACATATTGCATGAGTCCCATTGAGATAATACCCGACCTGGCAACTCTGGTCTCATCACGTGTTTCATCAACAGGGGATATAAACTTTATCTGGTCATTAATGTCTTTAAAGTCGTCATTCCCTATAAAGTCAATTATATATTCACTTCCTCCACCTCCATTGGTTTGTCTTCTGACGAGTATATGGACATCGGCCTCGTCCTTATTGGTTACATAATTTACATAGGGGATTGCTTGCCTGATATAGTCTTTGTCGCACCATATGCAATCAAGAAATACATTAAGTGCCTGCTTTCTCAGTTCTTCAGAATTAATTTTATCCATCTCTTTCTTTTCTGCTTTTCCGGAAAAGTTATCCTGTGAAAATATTGATGGAGAAGAGAGAAGAATGCTTATCAGAAGTAAAAATAAGAACCTGTGCATCGTGATATAATGTATATATTGAATAATACACGAAAATACCCAAAAAATGATGCTCTTAGAAATAGCTTGAGGTTAAAAATTGTTAAGAATATTCCACCGGTCTGAGACCCAGGCTATGAGAGATCTGGCATAATGAAGTATTTCAAATATTGGACACCAATTATTATCCTTGCTCCCCGCTAGCCTGAAACAGGCTGGGCGAAAGCAACTACATCCTTCCCGGTAATATTGTCGGGGCATAGGATGATAAGTCTTTCAAGGACATTCCTGAACTCTCTGATATTACCTGTCCATTCAATTTTCTTAAGTTCGCTGAGGGCGTCTTTTGAAATATCCTTTCTGCTCATTCCATATTCGGCACATATTGTTTCGTTGAAATGATCAGCGAGCAGGGGAATATCGGTTTTTCTTTCTTTAAGATCCGGAACATTAATAAGTATAACACTTAATCTGTGGTAGAGGTCTTCCCTGAACTTATTATTTACAATCTCCTTACTTAAATCTTTATTGGTAGCGGCAATTATCCTTACATTTACATTAATATCTTTATCAGATCCAACTCTTGATATTTTATTCTCCTGGAGAGCGCGAAGTACTTTTGCCTGCGCCGAAAGGCTCATATCGCCAATCTCATCAAGGAATATTGTTCCTCCATCTGCCTGTTCGAATTTTCCAATTCTTTGCTTATGCGCAGAAGTAAATGATCCCTTCTCGTGACCGAACAGTTCGCTCTCGATTAATTCTCCGGGTATCGCAGCACAATTTACTTCTACAAAAGGAGCCTTTGAACGCTTGCTTTTTTCGTGTAACTGATGGGCTACCAGCTCCTTACCTGTACCGTTTGAGCCTGTTATAAGTATCCGAGCCTCTGTGGGTGCCACGCGATCAATCATCTCTTTAACTTTCAGGATGGGCTCTGATTCGCCGATAATTTCATATTTTTTACTAACCTTCTTCTTTAAAACCTTTGTTTCACTTATCAGGTCAGACTTTTCCATTGCATTACGCATTGTAATAAGCAGCCTGTTCAGGTCAAGAGGCTTTTCAAGGAAATCGAATGCACCTTTTTTAATGGCTTCCACAGCAGTATCTATATTTCCATGACCTGATATCATTATTACCGGTACATCATGGGCGGTTTCCTGGATTTTCTCAAGGACTTCGATCCCATCCATGTTGTCCATTTTTATATCACACAGAACTACATCATACTGTTCTTCCCCAAACAACTCCAGGCCTGCTATCCCATCCTCTGCAAGATCTACTTTGTGCTTCTCATATTCGAGAACGTCTTTCAGGGTATTCCTGATTGCCTTTTCGTCGTCTATTACAAGTACTTTAGCCATTGGTAGTTTTGTAGTTTAGTGGTTTAGTGGTTTAGAAGCTAAACAGTTAAACTTCTCAACCTCTAAACTATTTTATCCTTTATACCTGATCCACTTAATCATTTCCCTAAAGGTAACTTTCTTACCATACATCAGTATTCCTGTCCTGTAGATTTTTGCAGCAAGATATACGAATCCCAGGAATGTTGCTGCCAGAATCACTATTGAAAGTACTACTTCCCATATAGGTACATCAAATGGTATACGTGCCATCATCACAATGGGCGAAGTAAATGGGATCATCGATCCCCAGAAAGAAAGTGAGCTTTCGGGGTTTTCCATTGTGCCCATAGCTATAAATAATCCAAGTATTATTGGTAGCATTACCGGGAACATAAACTGCTGCGAATCTGTTTCGGAATCTACAGCTGAGCCTATCGCGGCAAAGATTGAGGCGTATAAGAGATATCCAAAAATGAAATAGAAAATAAATGATATTATAACCAGGGGCCAGTTAAAATTCATAAAGCTATTATACAGTCTCACAAATTCTGGATTATCACTTATATTTCCGGTTGATGTACTTTCCAGTATTGCCGCTGCTTCAGGCGACTGCTGCATAAGGTTTTGCGAAACCATCTCTGTCATCTGAGTACTATCCTCAGGAATCAGGACTCCTTTAACAACAAAGACTATTGCGAATGTCAGCACTATCCAGATGGCAAACTGAGTGAGTCCTACAAGGGCAATACCAACAATCTTACCCATCATTAATTGAACGGGTTTTACTGATGATATTATCACTTCTACAATCCGGTTATTCTTTTCTTCGAACACACCTCTCATAACCTGCACACCATAGAGAATCACAATCATATACATCATAAAAGCACCTATATATGCAAGGGCCATAGCTATTCCCGTGTTAGTCTCTTTAGTCTCGCCACTTTCATCAATACGAATTGTCTGAACCTTAACATTGGTCTCAATGCTCTTCAGTATTTCGTCAAGATTCTCGATATCAAACTGAGCCATCTTTTCAGACTCAATATGTTTCTCGAGTGATCGTTCAATGTGTTCGGTAACATCCAGGGGTGGTTGTTTGGCAGATATAAGTTGAATTGCATTTGGAACATTAACAAGTGTGGGAGAGATGTAAAGTATCCCATAATATCCAGCTTCCTCAAAGTTATCTTTCAGAGTCTCAATATCAACATCACCAAGGTAATCGAATTCTAGAAATTTGGTATTTGGGATGACACCCGAGAAAAGGTCTGACCCGTCTTCTATTACAGCGATCTTTTTAAAATCTTTGTCATCGCTATCCATAATAAGAGCTGGTATTACCATTAATCCGGCAAATAGAAGGGGTGCGAGGATTGTCATTATTATAAATGACTTCTTTTTAACCCTGCTTGTATATTCTCTTTTTATTATTATTGATGTCTTGGACATAGCACTTGGTTTTATTTGTTCGAAGGTTTCACATTTGCCTCAACAACCCTGATGAATATCTCATTCATAGAGGGAAGAGCAGGATTAAAAGACAGCACATTACCTGCTTTAAGCATATCGCCAATGATTTTATTCTCACTCTTTTCTACTGCGGCTTTGAGGTGTAGCCTTGATTTGTCCTCTTTCTGTTCATTTGATAGTATCTCATAAACAGAGTTGGTTTTGATTTCAGCCTTGCCTTCAAATTCAACAATATATTCATTAGCGGCCCATTCTTTCCTGATAGTTTCGACACTTCCTTCGAGTATCGATTTTGAGTTATCGATCAAAGTAATATGATCGCATAGTTCCTCAACTGAACCCATATTATGGGTTGAGAAGATTATTGTTGCACCCTTATCGCGGAGCCTCAGTATTTCATTCTTGAGAAGGTTGGCATTTATTGGATCAAATCCGCTGAAAGGTTCATCGAAGATGAGTAACTTAGGTTCATGCAAAACAGTTGTTACGAATTGAATCTTCTGCTGCATACCCTTTGATAGTTCCTCAACTTTCTTATCCCACCAGTCAATAATTTCAAATTTAGTAAACCATTCCTTTAATTTTACTATTGCTTCACTCCTTGAGAGTCCTTTTAGCATTGCCAGATAGATTGATTGCTCGCCGACTTTCATTTTCTTATACAGGCCTCTCTCTTCCGGGAGATAACCAATATTAAGCAGGTCTGATGGAGCAAGTGGATGACCATCCAGAAATACTCTTCCACTGTCGGGAGCAGTAATCTGGTTAATTATCCTGAGGAGAGTTGTCTTTCCGGCTCCATTAGGCCCAAGGAGTCCATAGATACTTTGCTTTGGGACCTCTAAAGAAACATCGTCAAGAGCCAGGTGGTTGCTGTATTGTTTTCTAACATTTTCAGCCCTTAAAAGTGTCATATATTATAGTTTTCAGGTTTATCGAATGTAAATATAATATAAATAGCCCTTACTCAGTATCTATGTTAAGGGCTAATATATATATTGATTATTTTAATCGGTAAGTGGATATTATAAGCGGGTGATCTCTATTCAAAGTATGATCTCATCCTTTCAAAGAATCCTTTATCTCCCTTACCTGGCTGGGGAGTAAAAGACTCGGATCCTTTTATCTTCTCTATAAGTTTCTGTTCTTCAACAGTCAGGGTCTTCGGAATCCATACATTTATGTTTACCAGGAGATCTCCCGTACCATAACCATTAACATCGGGAATTCCCTTCCCTCTGAGCCTGAGAATTTTTCCTGCCTGTGTCCCGGGCTCTATCTTTATTTTTACACTGTTTTCTACTGTTGGTATCTCAACCTGGGTACCCAGTATTGCATCCGGCACACTAATGAATAGGTTGTATATCAGATCGTTACCTTCTCTTAATAAGTTGTCATCCTCAACCTCTTCTATCATCACCAGAAGATCCCCCGGCACTCCACCTCTGCGTGCAGCGTTTCCTTTACCGCTTACGGTAAGCTGCATCCCTTTTCCAACCCCGGCAGGAATTTTTATGGTTATGACTTCTTCCTGCTTTATAATCCCCTCACCAAAACAGGTGTTACACTTCTTGGTTATAATTTTACCCTCACCACCGCAGGATGGACAGATAGATGCACTTTGCATCTGGCCGAGAATAGTATTTGTAACCCTGGTTACCCTGCCTGCTCCCTGGCATGTTGAACATGTACTGAAGCTATTATCATCTGCTGCTCCAGATCCTCCACATACATCACAGGAAACATATTTTTTTACTTTAATTTTCTTTTCTACACCTTTTGCTACCTCGGCAAGGGTAAGTTTAACCTTTACTCTTAGATTGGATCCTTTGTTTACTCTTTCCCTCGTTCTTCCACCTCCAAAACCTCCAAATCCACCAAACCCGCCAAAAGCATCGCCAAATATATCTCCAAATGAAGAAAAGATATCATCCATCGACATACCCGCTCCTCCAAATCCAGCCGAATTACCCATACCGGCATGACCATACCTGTCGTAACGGGCTCGCTTGTTTTCATCACTAAGTACTTCGTAAGCTTCTGCAGCCTCTTTAAATTTCTCTTCTGCCCCGGGATCACCAGGATTCTTATCAGGGTGATATTGAATGGCCTTCTTCCTGTAAGCCTTTTTAATATCCTCCTTACTAGCACTCTTTGAAACTTCAAGTACCTCGTAATAATCTCTTTTTGACATCCTGTATTTGTTAGTTCTGACTTCCTGTATCCGGTTTCCGATTCTTATTCCCCAATCACACAACCTTTGCATATCTCATAACCTTGTCGTTAAGATAATAGCCCTTCTGGATTACATCTACAACCTTGCCTTTCAGTTTCTTGTCGGGTGCGGGTATTTTTGTAATAGCTTCGTGGAGGTCGGTGTCGAATTCCTTATTCAGGGCCTCTATCTCCTTTACTCCATTTCCTTTCAGAAATTCACTAAACTTTGCATGTATAAGATCTATACCCTTTTTCATCGCTATGCAATCGCTAACTTCTTCCATTAACTGAAGAGCCCTGTCGAAATCATCCATTACCGGAAGGAGGTTATTTATTATAGATTCACCTGCTGTTTTGGTAAGATCCATTTTTTCTTTAAGGGTTCTCTTCCTGTAATTATCGAATTCAGCAGACAGTCTTAAATACTTATCCTGTGCTTCTGCCAATTTTTCCTCTGCTGTTAGCTCAAAGCTTGCTTTGCTGTCAGTTTTTTTTGCGCTTCCTTTTCCTGAGGCTTTTTTCTTATTGGCATGTTTTTGCTCCTTTTTTCCCGGATTGTTTTTATTTGCCGCCTCGTCGATATTCTTGTCGTCTGCTTTAACATTCTTGTTATCAGCATTATCGACTGTATTGTCAACCTTTTTATTCACCTTATTTGAATCTTTACTTGTTGCCATCAAACTTTCATTATTAAAAAACCTACTGTCGAGGATCAAATACTCTGCCAAGGCTTATGATATGGACAAATTGACATGAAAAAGAGGCTAAGGGGTAAGAGCAAAGGAGGGCGAGAGCGAGAGAGGAAAGAGGGGGTAAGGGCAAAGAGGAAGGGAAAGGAGAGAATATTTATCCGGATATTTAGAATCTTATATTGGTTCTAAAATCTACTATATTGGTTCAATAATCATTAAAGATAATGAGCACACTTAAGATTGCAGTTTGTCAGCATAGCTTATCCGGGAATATAAGTAAGAACCTTGCTATAAGTATTAAACAGATTAAAATTGCTGCCGCTAAGAGGGCTGATGTCATTCTCTTTCCGGAATGTAACCTTAGCGGCTATGCTGGTGTGGAGTTCACAGAGTATCTTGAAAGCAGGTGGATAGAACAGAATGAAGCTCTTGACAAAATTGCTCGTATTGCTGCAAAATTAAGAGTATGGATCATTGTAGGGGGCTACTGGTTTAGCAATAATTCTGAGTTGCCACTTAATTCATTGTTTGTAATTGACGCCGAAGGTAACATGAAGTGCAGGTATGATAAGAGGTTACTTACTTCCGGTGACAGTGGAGATGATGTAGATTATTTTAGTCCTGGTTCTGACCCTGTCATATTCTCGATAAATGGGATCAGGTGTGGATCATTAATCTGCCATGAATGGCGCTACCCTGAACTTTACAGGGAGTATAAGAGCATGGGTGTAGATCTTATTTTCCAATCATGGTACGATGCAAATGTTGATCCTGAGGTATATCAAAAAGAAGGCAGAGATCATGGATCCCTTATTATGGGGGCTGTTAGAAGTAATGCCGCCAATAACTATTTATGGATATGCGGATCAAATGCATGTAACAGGGAGAGCAGCATGGGATCCTTCCTTGTACAGCCCGATGGAATAGTTAAGAAAAAACTAGCCAGGAATAAAACAGGGATACTACTAACTGAAGTGGATACGTCAGGAAAATTTATTGATCCTTCGAAACATAACCGGGAAAAGTTTTTATAAATGAGAAAGATGAGATTCTAAATATTTCATCAACTATCATATTTCGTCTCTAGCATTAGACAAATCATCTATCTGGAATCTGTACTTTCAAAAATTTTGTCGGCCGAACTGGCAATAAAGCCGGTATAAAGCTCTCCTGGAGACTTTTCAAATCGTTCAGCAAACTCATAATAACAGCAGGGTACCTGGTAGCTTCCTTCAAGAAACTTAACCTTAACCATATCGGCAAGGGTTGAGGATTGTTTTAGCAGCTGCTCTTTTGTTCCTTTAATCTCTCCTCCCGAGGTATTCAGTATGTATCCGCTACTCTTCAGGAATTTGTTTAATGATTCTATTGAGGAGTATTTTTCAAGGTAGTTTATAAAGATTGTAAAGTGATTTGCCCTGAAACCCCATACATACATCCAGGCTGCATATTCTGATTCTTCAAGAAGCTTCTTATAAGTTTCATAACTGGTTCTTCCCCACGGAGTGAGTGCAAAAATAATATCATCAGAGCTTTTTATACTGGCCAGTGTTTGTTCAGCCACTTTTCTGGCCGCTGCCTGAACAGCTTCACTGAAATCAGAAGTAATTAACTCGCTGATAAACACTTTTGGAGCAAGGGGGTCGGAGCTATGTTCATAATGCTTTGCCCTGAGGCGCTTCTTTTCAAAGAAATACTGACCCTTTTCAACATAGCCAGCCTTTAGAAATGGAGATGATAAGGCTTCCATATCTATTCCAGGAATATCATATGTTCTGAAAGCTACATGATCGTTAATTATCTTCTCTCCGTTTTCTTCAAGCAAAGCGTGGATATGGTTTGCACTTGGATTGGTTTCGCTATACTCTTTCCAGAGTTTTTCAAAAATCAGGTTGTGATCCATTAGTATTAATATATTGATTCTTAATTATTAAATAAAATTAAGAACCTTTTGTTCAAAGAAAGGGAAAAAACTTATCGGGTAATTCTAGATTGCTGCAATGGCCTCCAGCTCGATCAGGAAACCGAAATGAAGATCTTTGACAGGTACAACAGCCCTGGCAGGTTTATGTTTGCCAAAAAAATCACTGTAAACCTCATTTACCTTTCCCCACAAAGTAATGTCGGATATATATACGGTACACTTAATAACCTTTTTTTTGTCTGTACCCGCATCTTTAAGAATAGTATTAAGGTTATCCAGAACCTGCAGGGTTTGTTCTTCAATAGAACCGTTTACTTTTCCGCCGGTAAATGGATTAATGGGTAACTGCCCTGAAATATATATCAGACCCTCATGGATAACGGCCTGTGAGTAGTGTCCACCGGGAGCAGGTGCATTTGGGGAATTAAATAATTGCATTTTTTTAAGTGAATTATTCTGTTCGTCTTATATTGGCTCCCAGGGCATTAAGCCTGACATCAATTTCCTGGTAACCACGATCTATTTGCTCAATATTATGTATTGTACTCTCACCATCGGCCGATAAGGCTGCGATAAGCAAGGCGACGCCAGCTCTAATGTCGGGAGAGGTCAATATGGTTCCACGCAGGTTTATTTTTCTGTTATGGCCTATTACCGTCGCCCTGTGTGGGTCACAAAGTATGATCTGGGCACCCATGTCGATTAATTTATCAACGAAGAACAGGCGACTCTCAAACATTTTTTGATGAATTAGCACAGACCCCTTTGCCTGTGTTGCAGTAACCAGGAATACACTCAGGAGGTCTGGCGTAAGCCCGGGCCATATTGCATCTGCAATTGTCATTATGGATCCGTCGATAAACGATTCTATTTCGTAATTCTTTTGTTCTGGAATATAAATATCATCACCTCTTCTTTCCAGGGTTATCCCCAATCTTTTAAATGATTCAGGAATTATCCCAAGGTTTTCGTAAGAGACATTCTTTATTGTTAGCTCAGATTGAGTCATAGCTGCCATTCCTATGAACGATCCGGTTTCAATCATATCCGGCAGTATGGTATGGGTACATCCGGAAAGAGACCGAACTCCTTCTATATGAAGAAGATTTGATCCTATCCCATCAATTTTAGAACCCATGCAAACCAGCATTTTACAAAGTTGCTGAATATAGGGCTCACAGGCGGCATTATATATGGTTGTTCTGCCTTCAGCCAGTGAAGCAGCCATAATAATATTGGCAGTTCCGGTAACAGAGGCTTCGTCAAGGTGAATATATGCTCCTTTCAGTTTATCTGCCTTGACCGAGTAGAGGCAATTCTCAGCGTCGAAGTGAAAATCAGCGCCAAGCTTACTGAAACCTGTAAAATGGGTATCAACCCTTCTTCTTCCAATTTTATCTCCTCCCGGCTTTGGCATTGTGGCAAATCCCTGTCGGGCAAGGAGGGGGCCAAGAAGCATGACAGAACCTCTTAATGATGAACTAAGCTGAATATACTCCGGTGATTGGAGAAACTTATCGTCGATGCTGGTTGCTTTGAACGAAACGCTGCTGTGTGTCTCTCTTCTTACCTCAACCCCTATATCTGCTATAAGGTCGATAAGTCTATTAACATCCCTTATATCAGGAATATTATGTATAGTAACTTTTTCGGAAGTAAGCAGAACAGCGCATATAACCTGCAATGCTTCATTCTTTGCTCCCTGAGGCTCTATATTTCCGGAAAGTTTTCTTCCTCCTTCTATTACAAAGGTACTCATTAGTGTCTGCTATGATATTTTTTCTTGGGTGGTTTTCCGCCCTGTTTTGTTGGCTTTCTCTTTTTTGGACCTATCAGTTCTTTAACATCCATAAGCCTTGTTCCCTCAGGTATCATTAACTTCTTATTTGAGAGATCAACAATATCTTTAAAGATTATTTCATCTGATACTATTCCCCTGTTCCATCCTGCTGCTGATTTCTTCATCTGGTTTGCAATTAGAAGAACAAGAAAATCCCTTTTCTCTCCTTCTTCCATATCAACAGCTACCTCAATCATCATTTCTACTACCCTCCCGTAGTGAAGAAATTTAACCTCTCCATGCTTATACTCAACTTTCTGAGGCTTCTCGTTTAATTTTTCTTTTTCAGGTGGTGGGTATGGAGCATCGATGTCGAGCTCAAACTGAGAAATAATAGTAATATGATCCCATAATTTATGCTTAATATCTCCGTAATCACGCAGATGGGGGTTTAAATTCCCCATAATCTGAATAATTGTTCTGGCTGCCCTGTTTCTCTCATCCCTGTCTTCGATTGTTTTAATATAATCGATCATCTTCTGAACATTTCTACCATATTCGGGCAGAGCCATCCTTTTTCTTTGAGTATTATAGTCGTGATTCATTTCTAATTAATTATTATGTATAAGGTCAAACCTGTGCTGCTGATTAGGGAGAATATAAAATCATATCAGATAAGTTCAGTGCAAATCTAATCAATATACTATGAATGACCAAAGTAAAAAGGTTTCGATAAGGTCTTAATAAATAATCAATAAGATTAACTTTGCCTTACCTAAACTGATCAATTAATACTCACCATATTTATTATGAAGTATCTGATTTCTCTTTTATTTGTATTTATCTCTATAACCTTATCTGCCTCAGATAATTACCCCGTAAGCAATAATATTGATGTTACGAAATACATATTCAGTATCTATTTATCAGATAGTTGCGATTTAATAAGGGGGGAAGCTCTAATAAATATTCTACATCGGGGACAAGGCTCTGAAATTAATTTAGACCTGGTTAATCGCGGGAAAAATAATAAGGGGATGCTTGTTGAGGATATACTTCTTGATGGAAAGCCTGTATTCTGGGAACACAATAATAACAGGTTGTTCGTCAGGTTTGACGAAGAGAAAAATGAGGGGGAAACATCAATTCTGATGATAAAATACAGAGGCATTCCGGCAGATGGATTAATAATTTCAAAGAATAAATTCGGAGAGAGAACATTTTTTTCTGACAACTGGCCCGACAGAGCCAGAAACTGGATCCCCTGTGTTGATCATCCTTCTGATAAAGCACAGGTTGAGTTTAAAGTAAGTGCTCCCGATTATTATATTGTAGTAAGTAATGGGGCACTTGTTGAGGAGACAGCCTCTCAGGATGGCAGAAAGACAACTCACTGGAAGGAGGATATTTCGATACCTACCAAGGTCATGGTTATTGGAGTTGCAAAATTCTCAACCCAGCTTGTCGAAACAGTCGGAGGGATAGATGTATGGACCTATGTGTTTCCAGGAAATAAGGAAATTGGGTTCAGCGATTATGCAATAGCAACTAAACCTCTAAAGTTTTACTCGAATATTATAGGTCCTTATCCTTATGAAAAACTTGCGAATGTGCAATCAAAGACGATGTTCGGAGGCATGGAAAATGCTGGTTGTATATTCTACTCGGAGAAAACAGTAACTGGTAAAAACAGCATGGAGAGCCTTATGGCGCACGAGATAGCTCATCAGTGGTTCGGGAATTCTGTTACTGAACTCGACTGGCATCATATATGGCTGAGCGAGGGATTTGCAACCTATTTTACAGCCTACTACATGGAGGAACAATATGGTAAATCAACTATGGAGAGCCTGATGCAAGTGTCGCGTCGCAGGGTTATCAGGGCATTTGAAAATAATCCCTTACCGGTGATTGACACTACGGTATCAAATTTAATGAAACTCTTGAACACCAATTCCTACCAGAAGGGAGCATGGGTATTGCATATGCTAAGGGATGAGGTAGGTGATGAGGTATTTGTTTCCGGGATAAAAACATATTATAAGAGGTTTAAAAACGGGAATGCTCTTACAAAGGATTTCCAGAAGACTATGGAAGAAGTTTCAAAGAGGGATCTGGGCAAATTTTTTGAACAGTGGCTCATTCAGCCAGTCTTACCCGAGCTATCATTAGAATGGGATTATAATTACAGGAAAAAAGAAATAACAATAATCCTGGAACAGGATCAGGGCGATTATATATTTGATATCCCCCTGGAGTTCGAAATTGTTACTGATGGAAGATCTGTAAGGGAGAAAGTCAGGCTAAACCAAAGTCGTAAAGAAATAGTACTTAAAACAGGCAGATCGCCTGATGAAATAAATATGGATCCGGAAATAAAACTTCTTTATATTGAAGCTGAAAGCTGCCTGTTTTAATCTTTGTTCCTGCGTTTAATAAACTTTTTGTTTCTGAATCTTGTAGCACTCAGATTATCGTCAACGGAGATATGCCTGACTGCATCAAACCCTAAATCCTTGCATGAATTCCATCCCTTTTTACGTGTTAATATACTATCTTCATCACTGGCAGGATTTTTTGGATAGATAAACCAGATAATACCATCTTCATATAGATTCTGTACCGCATCGGGAAAGATTCTCTCAACATCCTTTGATGTTTCTGCAAAAATTATAATAAAATTATACAGAAACTTAGGATCAATCTCTGCATCAATCCTGATAGCATTAGTTGTTCTGGAAAAAGTCCTGATAAATCTAAGCTCCCCTTCAATAATCAGGATTCTGCTATCTCCTTTATAATTTAGCTTTGTAAGAAGCTTATCCATTGCCTAATTTGTTTTAACAGGGCAAAAGTAAAAAAATCTTTCATTAATTGAGAGCAGTCATTTTTAAAGATATTTCCTGAAGTTCAGAAAAAGGTACTACATTTGTTGTTGGAAGGTGGGGTGCCTCATTCAAAACGGGCTGAGATCATACCCTTAAAACCTGATCCGGATAATGCCGGCGTAGGGATATTGATTACCTCATTCTATTTGATATTAATTTTATTTGTGTTGAGATGAAAAAGACTCTGCTGATACTTGCTTCATTATTCCTAAGTGTAATTATTATGGCCTCGACTGATGAAGTAAAATGGAAGGTCTCAGGAAGGGTTCAGGATGAAGACGGGCAGGCTCTTTCCGGTGCAACAGTATTAATATCAGACACATACCTCGGTGCATATACGGATCTGGATGGTAGTTTTACTTTTAATTCAGTGCTTGAAGGAGTTTATACCCTGAAGGTCTCATATATCGGTTATGAAACCAATGAGAGCGAGATTAATGTAAACTCCGACAAGGAAATTATTGTTTCCCTGAGTGTTTCAACAATTATTTCTGACGAAGTAGTAGTCTGGGGATTAAAGGCTTCGAAAACCACACCTGTTGCATTTACAGAGATCAAAAGTGAGGAATTGAAAAGAATGAATGCAGGTCAGGATCTGCCCTACCTTTTATCACTTGTACCTTCACTTGTTGAAACTTCTGAAGCTGGTGCCGGTATTGGATATACGGGTATCAGGATAAGGGGTACTGATGCCAGCAGGATAAATGTAACAATAGATGGTATTCCCCTGAATGATTCAGAATCTCAGCAGGTTTTCTGGGTAAATACACCCGACATTGTAGCATCCGTATCGGAGATACAGGTTCAGAGGGGAGTGGGAACATCAACAAATGGAGCAGGTGCCTTTGGGGGAAGCATCAATCTTACCATGGAAAATCCTTCGGATGATCCATATGCAACAATAAGCACTACAATGGGATCATTTAATACCCTTAAGGCATCGGCAAAGCTTGGTACAGGATTATTAAAAGAAAGGCTAAAGCTGGATATGAGGTTTTCCGGATTAAACAGCAATGGCTATATAGATAGAGCAGGATCTGAGCATAGGTCGTTTGCCATTTCAGGATTATACAGGTTGAAAGAGAGCATTATTAAAGCTACTATAATTCATGGCGAAGAAGTTACCGGGATTAGCTGGTGGGGAGTGCCGGCAGATAGTCTCGAGACAAACCGGACTTATAATCCGGCAGGCAAGTATACCGATATCTATGGCAGAATACAATATTATAGCGGACAGAAGGATAATTACTCTCAAACACATTATTACCTTATGTACAACTGGCAGATTAACGATAAGCTATATCTTAAAAGTGCCGGTCATTTCACAAGGGGATCAGGATATTATGAGCAGTATAAGGAAGATCAACTTCTTGCCGATTATAATCTGCCAAATTGGATAATTCATGGTTTGTTTGAAGATGTTTATCTCGATAGAACGGATCTGATCAGACGGAAGTGGATGTACAACCATTATTATGGAGCAGTATTTAACCTAAACTATAAGGGTACCCGAGCAGAACTCTCATTTGGTGGAGCAATAAACAGGTATGTGGGAGATCATTTTGGCAGACTTATGTGGATGCGCTTTGCGGGTACTACAGAGCTGAATCATCAGTGGTACTTTAACGGCGGACAAAAGGATGAGTTTAATTTTTATTCCAAAATAAATTATCGGCTGAGCGACAGGTTGAGCCTTTATGGGGATCTGCAATACAGGAATATAGCATATAATATATCTGGATATGATGACGACCTGAGGAATTTGTTTATATCGGAGAATTTTAACTTTTTTAATCCCAAAGCAGGTATCTTTTATAGATTGAATTCACATAATGATCTCTATATATCATTTGCAGTTGCAAACAAGGAGCCAACCAGGGCAAACTATAAAGATGCGGCAGGCGATGGCTCAGCCAAACCTTTTCCTGAAACCCTCTATGATTTTGAAGGAGGATATGAGTTGAATCTTTCACGAGTATCTGCAGGTCTGAATGTTTACTATATGCTATATGACGATCAGCTGGTACCTACCGGAAAGTTAAGTAATGTGGGTTACCCGATAATGACGAATGTGGAAGCCAGCTACAGGGCAGGAATAGAGATATCTCTGGGCATTAAGCCGGCAGATTTAATTGAATGGGCGGGAAGTATTACTCTTAGCAGAAACAGGATTCGCAACTTTACCGAATATTCAATTAATTATAATACTTTCGACTGGTCTGAAGAAGAGATTTCAGTAAATCATGGCGATGTTGATATTGCTTACTCTCCATCACTAATTGGATCAGGGATACTCACCTTCCATCCCTTCAGGGATTTTGATATCAGCTTAATAAGTAAATATGTTGGGAAGCAATATTTTGATAACACACAGAATGATAACAGATCATTGGACCCCTATTTTGTTAATAATCTGAGGCTTGACTATTCGATTAATTTTGAGAAATTTAGTGATATAGGTCTCCAGTTAATGATAAATAATGTGTTTAACAGTTTATATGAAAGCAATGCCTACGGAGGCAACTGGTACGAAGACATGCAGGAATATACATGGGCATACTATTTTCCACAGGCCCCAATAAATTATTTACTCAGAATAACTTTTTCATTTTAAAGCATAAACAATGTCCTGGTTACAGGAACATTTTATTGAAATATTCGGCGCAATCACAGGGATTATTTATGTATTCCTGGAGATTAAACGCAATATCTGGCTCTGGCCCCTGGGCATAGTAAGCTCAGCTATTTATATTTATGTATTTTATCAGTCAGGCTTTTATGCTGATATGGGCTTGCAATGGTATTATCTTTTTATTAGTGTTTATGGATGGATTATTTGGAGCCGGGGTAAGAAAATTGAAAATGCAGGGAGCAGGGAGCACTCCTTCGCTGCAGAGCAGCTTCGGAGCACAAAGCAGGGAGCAGGGGGCAAGAAGAGAAGAGGAGAAAGGAAGAGGGAGAGAGGGAGAGAGGGAGAGAGGAGAAAGAAATCGTAATAAGTAATATCAGGTACCGGCAAATTATAGTACTTTCTTTGATAACAGGCTTTTTATTTGTTGGGATATGGTATATTTTAACGAGGTTCACAGATTCAACAATACCTGGCTGGGATGCTTTTACAACAGCTCTTTCAATTACGGCCACATGGATGCTTGCAAGGAAGATAATTGAGCACTGGTATATATGGATTATTGTGAATACTGTTTCTATAGGATTATATATTTACAAGGGCCTTTATCCTACTGTTATATTGTTTATTGTTTACGCTCTAATGGCTGTAGTTGGTTATATTGAATGGAGAAAGGAAATTTTATGGAAAAGATTGTAGTACTTGCTAATGGAAGGTTTCCTGAGTCGGATATTCCCCTGGGATACCTCAAAAATGCTGATATAATAATTTGTTGTGATGGTGCAGTTGAGAACCTGGTGGCCCACGGCCTGGAGCCAGATGCAATTGTTGGTGATATGGACTCAATAAGGGAGGAGCTTAAATCGCGCTACTCAAGTATTCTTTATCCTGATAGTGATGAGGATTGTAATGATCTTACTAAAGCAGTGAAATATTGCATGGAAAGAGGATATACAGACATCGTAATTGTTGGAGCAACAGGACTCAGGGAAGATCATACGCTCGGAAATGTTTCTCTGCTTGCTGAATATTCAGAATATGTATCAGTCAGAATGATCACAGATAAAGGTGTCTTTTTACCGGTGAGTTCAGGAGATATAATAAAGTCCTTTCCCGGTCAACAAGTTTCTATATTTTCTTTTATCAACAACAGCAGGCTTAGTTCCAGTAATCTTAAATATCCACTCGATAATATACTTGTCAATAATCTTTGGACCGGCACACTGAATGAATGCACTGCTGATTTCTTTAGCCTTCAATTTGAAGAAGGTCCCCTTGTTGTATTCCTTGTGTTCTAATTCTTTTCATCCTAAATAAAGAAAACCCATCAACCCTCAACCCACTCTTCCACTCTTCACTTCTTATTATTATCTTTGGTCTTCTTAACTTAATTTAATTACAATATGAAAAGAACTTTTATTCCCATAGCATTATGCATTATTTTTCTTTTTCCGGCTTCAGCGGATGCACAGGTAGGGAAACTTTTAAAGAAAAAATTACAGGAGGCCACTCAGGCTGCGGCTGATGAAAAGAATGACGAGAAAAAGGAGAATGCTAATCCGGGTAAAACCCTTATGGGAATACTGGGTGGAGGAGATGCTGCCTATGATCAGAACTACAACTTTACTGGTAGGATAATATTAGAAATGACTGTTTATGGAGATGAGGGTGAAGAAGAATCGGTAATTGATTATTATTCCTATTTTAACAGCGAAACAGAAAATGCAGCCATTGAAGTAAAACCTGTGACAGGGGAGGCTGCACAATCGGGTATGTCTGTTATGAATATGATTTTCGACCAGGTTAATCAGAGTGCTCTTATGCTTACATCCCAGGAGGGTCAGAAAACAGCAATTATTACATCAATGGATATAGATGAGGCTATTGAAGAAGATGAGTATAGTGACTCAGAATTACCACAGTATAAAAAGACCGGTCGTACCAGGACCATATCTGGCTATAAATGTGAAGAATACCAGTATACTGAAGATAATACAACAATGAGCATGTGGGTTACGGATGATTTAAATTATCAGGTTGATAGCAAGCAAATGGAGAAGGCCGGCGTACCAGTCTGGTACGGAGGTCAGAATGGTATGGGGATGATGATTGAGATGGAGTCTTTTGAGGATGGCAAGCTAGTTATGAAGATGGTTGTTAAGGACATCGATATGAAATATTCCCAATCGTACAGCCTTGATGGATATATGATTATGAATGTAGGAGGAAACTAGCCAGGGCTAAAGTATTCCTTTTAAACTGTTAATCAGATCAACCCTGTTTCTTGAGCCGGTTTTAATATATATTCGGTGTGTATGATCCTTTACAGTCTGGATACTAATAAAAAGTGTTTCCGATATTTCTTTATTTGTCAGGCCCTTACATATTTCCTTAATAATGTCTGATTCCCTGGGAGAAATTTCATGTTCTTTACAGAATGAGTTGAATGTATGACCTGACCTGCCTGATTCCCGTAATGGTTTGATAATATTACTATATCTTACAATTATTACGATACCGGCATGCGAGAGAAAGAAGGAAAATATAAATCCAAGAGCAAAATATGCATCCATGTCAGATAAATTCAATATTAATAGCTGGCAGGATGTGAATAATAGGATAAATAAGGCTATCAGCAGGAGCTTCTTCCTGCTGATTCTCTTGTTTCCGGGAGCAAAAATAATTAGGGAGAAAGCTACACCCACCTGTATTATGAATGATAAACAGGTGTAAAATAAATAGTAGAAGAAGTTCGGGTCGCTACCTGGTTGTGATATAAACCATATCAGAGCTCCGAATGATACAGCCGAGAATAGAATGAAAAGGATATTAAAAAGAGCTCCGGTTTTCTTTTGTAGCAACTCCCTTACGAATTTTGAAAGCATGTACCAGGCAAGTATCATAAAGGGAAAGCCCTGCAAGGTAGCTACCGTTGATACACGCGATCTGACTTCCTCATTCAGGAGCTCATCAATATAGATCCTGAAAACCGCCTGACCCCATAAACCATAGAAGCCGAAGGCAACCACAAAAACCTGGTAGTAGATAAGTGCTGTTATTAATTTTTGAGGATAAGTCTTTCTCATATCGATAGCTAACATTATTCCGAACGCGGCAAGACCGACAGTTAGAATGAATGTTCCGTATGAGAAGTATTCAAGCATTATGTAAATATATTAAACTTGATTGTAAGTTTATTCCATATGGCAGGATCAAAACTAAGCACTACTAAAGTTATAAGCTGCATACCTAAGTAGGAAAAATAAATAACACTACTTAAGTATTAAGCATCTTGATATTTCGGTTCATATATTTGATTAAGAAAAAATATCGCACTATGGAAACAAATAGCACATATTCAGAAAGACCATCTTTTGGCAGAAGCTTCGGACAGGGGATGCAAGTTCTGGGAGACAATTTCCTGAGCCTTCTCCTTATAGTCTTTGTTGTTGGCATGGTGCAGGCTCCTGCACAGCTTGTAAGGATTGTAATTGATGTTGGCGGTTTCAATATAGCCATTGGTATGTTCGCAATATTTACATTATTCTATTCCTTCCTGATTATCCCGGTATTCCAGTATGGGGGTGATATTCTGTTCGTTCATGCCGTGAGAAAGCAGGATATTGATTTTAAATGGCTGGTAAAAGGCTTTACCGGTAATTACCTTAATATTATTCTTTCAGGCCTTCTTGTTTTTGCACTTGTTTTTATTGGTATAATATTCCTGATTATACCCGGGATAATAATAGGTTGCAGGTTAGCCTTTGTATCCTATCTGGTAATGGACCGTAATCTTGACCCGGTAGCTGCAATTGAAGAGAGCTGGAGACTTACAAAGGGCTATGGATGGACCATTTTTGCAATGGGCCTGGTTTCTTTTTTCATCATTATTTTTGGCCTGGTATTGCTTATTGTTGGGATATTCCCAGCTATAATATGGGTATCGAGCTCATTTGCAGTTCTCTACCAGGATATCCTTGAAGAAAAGGGAGAAGCACCGCCTGCAGTTATAGAGTAGATTTTTTATACCACACCTGTTTTATAGTAACCTGACCGTTACACTGGGGGCACAAGTTTTGTGCCCTCTTTTATTTCTCGATTTTTAACTTTGCAAAACGAAGCAGTAGTTTTTTTTCTCCCACTGAATCAAATCTAACTCTTGCCGTTGTATTGGGAGCTCTTCCATCTATCGATAATACTTCACCTGCTCCAAATCTTTCGTGAGCTACCCTCATCCCTGCTTCAATCTGTTTGAGATCGGAGGTATATTCAAAATTTTCTGAATATGCTCTGCCACTCTTTGGTAACTTACTGAGACTTTTTTTGCCAAGGGGGTTGTATTCGGGCTGTTTTTCCCTTGTTTCGGTTCCGAACTTTCTTTGAGACCTGTTGCCAAAGCCTCTGTTTGTAACAGGCGACGAGGGTGTTGAACGTGGAAAATCAAGGAATTCCTTATCAATTTCGCTCAGAAACATACTTGGTTTACAGCTTTCCAGATTGCCCCATTTATAACGGTTCTCTGCATAGCTCAGGGTAACACTTTCCATAGCTCTTGTAATTGCTACATAGAAAAGTCTTCTTTCTTCTTCTACTTCCCTGTTTGTTCCCATTGCCATAAGTGAAGGGAAGAGATTTTCCTCCAGTCCGACAATATATACCTGCTTATATTCCAATCCCTTTGCAGAGTGGACAGTCATTAGTGTTACCTTATTTTTGTCTCCCTCTCCGTCAGTATCCTGGTCGGTTAGCAGGGCTACTGTTTCCATGTATGCCTCAAGACCATCAGGTTCACCATTTGTTTCTGCAGCTTCAGTAAATTCTTTAACCGCATTCAGGAGTTCCTGGAAATTTTCAAATCTGCTTCTTTCTTCGATTGACTGTCCTTCCCCAAGGTCCTTTTTAATCCCGGCTTCGGATGAAATCTTAACGGCAAGGTCATAAGCATTCATGCTGGATGCCGATTGTAATATTCTGTTTATAAGATCTGCATAGACAGAGATCCTCTTCCAGGTAGCATTCGTAAAAAGTGTCTGCCACTTGTCGGGATGAGAGATTATTGCCCATGCTGGAAGATCATGCTCATTGGCTGCCTCAAAAATCCTGTCGACACTTGTTTTGCCAATGCCTCTTAAAGGATAATTAATGGTTCTCTTCAGCGCCTCTTCATCCTTGGGGTTTACTGCCATCCTGAAATATGCAAGTATGTCCTTTATCTCTTTTCGGTCGAAGAAGGACTGACCTCCGTAGATCTTATAGGGAATATTTCTTTTTCTAAGAGTCTCTTCAAAGATTCTCGACTGGGCATTGGTACGGTACAAGATTGCAAAGTCGCTCCAGTTAAGCTGTTGACTTAAACTCTTATCAAATATATCTGATGCTATTTTGAATCCTTCTTCAGTATCGGTTATCGATCTGATTATCCTGATCTTCTCACCTGTGCTCTTTTTCGAGAATATCGTCTTTTTTATCTGCCCCTGATTTCTGTGAATAACACTGTTTGCTGCTTTAACAATTGTTTTAGTCGACCTGTAGTTCTGCTCGAGCTTATATAACTTATAGTCAGGATAATCTTTTCTGAAGTTTAGAATGTTTTCAATTCTTGCTCCCCTGAATGAATAGATGCTCTGTGCATCATCACCTACAACGCAGAGGTTGCGATGGCTTTCGGAGAGCTTATTTACTATTAAATACTGCGAATAATTGGTGTCCTGGTACTCATCTACCAGTATATAGCGGAATCTTTCCCTGTATTTCTGAAGAACATCGGGGAAGTCGCGGAAAAGTATATTCGTATTGAGCAGGAGATCATCAAAATCCATTGCTCCAGCCTTAAAGCACCTGGCAGCATAGCTTTTATAAATTTCTGATATATGTGGGACCTTTGATGACCTGTCTTTTTCTGTTATTTCATTGTTAGCTACATATGCAGATGCAGTTATCAGGTTGTTTTTTGCCGCAGAGATCCTTGCTGCAACACCTGCCGGTTTATAAACTTTATCATCCAGGTTCATCTCCTTGATGATGGTTTTGATGAGGCTGCGCGAATCAGTCGTGTCGTAGATAGTATATGTCGACGGGTAACCCAGTTTATCTGAGTCGCTTCGTAATATCCTGGCAAAAATTGAATGAAAAGTGCCCATCCACAGATAGCGTGCATTATTATATCCTGCCAGGGAAATAATCCTGTCTTTCATTTCCCCTGCAGCTTTATTGGTAAAGGTAAGTGCCAGTATAGATCCGGCTTCAACCCCCTGGTTTAAGAGATGTGCAATCCTGTAGGTAAGAACACGGGTTTTCCCGGCCCCTGCACCGGCAATAACAAGTGCCGGCCCCTCACTGTTTACGACAGCTTCCTTCTGGGCCTCATTTAATTCATCAAGATATTCTGAAGACATTCTTACCACTCTGTTTATTAAGCAGCCAAAGTTAATAAAACAAGTTGTAAGTTTACCACATGTTTGGATTCAGACTGCACATTTATTATACTTGTAAACTGTATAACAATTATTACAGAATCCCGTTAACCTAGAAGACCCATTTAACTTGTTGTGAGAAGTATTTTATTAGCTGTTTTTCTGTTTCTTTCAACTCTGCTGTCTGCCCAGATAACAGCGCCTGGAAGTAGTACAGTCAGATATACAGATTATATTTCAGGCGGAGATAATCATCCTGTTTATATTTATTGTGCCTCAGGAGCCTCTACTCCCGGCCTTCAGGCTGTTAGTACTGGCGGTACAGGGCCCTTCGATTTTGAGTGGACTCAATGGGATACTAATACCTCAGACTTTACTATATCTCACGGCACTGATGCAGGAGTTTTTATTTCCAGCAGGTCTCCCCTGGGTGAGGGTGGATACAGGGTAAGAATTACTAATGCAGGAGGTTATGATGAAACTCTTATTGCCTGGATACATATTGATGATCCATATTCGCTGGCTGAGCTACAGAACAGAAGTTGTTACTATGTGGCTCTAAACGGCACAGCCTCTGTTGATTATTATGACTATTATGATATTGTAAACGGGCAAAGCATAAGATTGCCAAACGACATTGCTTTTCTATGGTCTTCAAATCCTACATCAAGTATTCCCTATCCCTCCCTCGAAATCGACCCCATAACTTATGACCCTCCCCTTGAGGATGTTGAGTATAATCTTATGGTTACAGATAGTTTTGGGTGTACTGCATCATCTTCATTTAATTATGAATCAATTCATGTTAAAGCAGAATTTGAGATTGATCCTGATGAGGGTGAAGCACCCCTGGAGGTATTTATTACCGACAAATCTGTCAGAGCACTTGACTATACATGGCGCTTTGGTGATGATACCATATCTAACAACAGCAACCCGGTTTCACATATTTATTACAAGCCCGGTCAATATACTATGAGATTGATGATAGAAAGCGACCAGGGCTGTCTTGATTCAATGAAAATTGATAATATAATTGTACAGCCATCATCTCTTAATATTACCAACGTTTTTACTCCAGACGGGGATGGGAATAACGAATTTTTCTATGTCGAGTCAAAATCGCTCAGAAGAATAGATGTCCAGATTTTCAGTAAGTCGGGTAAGAGGGTTTATTATTTTAGCGGCGATGAGGATTCAATCAAGGACTGGCAGGGCTGGGATGGTAAGATTGGCTCTTCTTTGGCCAGCCCGGGTATATACTACTATATTATCAGGGCTATCGGATGGGACGATGTAGTATACGACAATAAGGAACACAGGGGTTTTGTATATCTCTACAGGTAATTTGCACCTTCGGTGCGTAAGATGCTCCCCTTGGTCGCGTAATTCACTCCTTGCAGTCGTGTAATTTACTCCATGCTCTCTGCTCCCTGCCCCCTGCCCCATGCTCCATGCTCCGGTCGGTTCACCGACCAAAACTCCCCATTCACCGATTTTAACCAGATTTTAGCAATAAAAACTTTGAAAACCGAAAAAGTTTTCTCATTATTGTGCAAAATTTGAGCACACAGATGGATTACACGATCAGGATAGCAGAAGAAGCCGAATCGCTTTTTATGAAGTATGGCATCAGGGCTGTTACTATGGACAGAATCGCTCATGAGCTTGGCATGTCGAAGCGCACGATATATGAAAAATTCAGTGACAAAGACAGCTTGCTCGAATATGTTATAAAAAGGAAGGCCGAAAAGCAGAAGGAAATATTCTATCACTTAATGACTGAATCAGATAATGCAATTGAGGTTATTTTCAAAATTCTTGAGACTGCATTTGATCAAATGAGTGGTATGAATCCCAGCTATATGATGGATATTAAGAAATATCATCACAGGGTATATGACTCGGTTTGTAAACGAGGCGAGCTTCGAAATTCAGAGTTAAGTCTGGCAATTCTTGATAGGGGAGTTGAGGAAGGGGTTTTCAGGGATGAAATAAATATTGAGATTGTAAATGAAGGCATCCATGGCTTTATAGATTCTTCTCATTCGGGAGATTTTTTCCATGGAAACAGGTTCAGCAGAATGGAGATATTTGATAACCTTCTATTCAATTATCTGCGTGGTATCTCAACAGGAGAAGGGGTAAAGATTTTAGAAAAATACAGATCACAATTAGGAATAAATAAAAATGGAAATAATAATGAAAAGTAAACTATTAGTTATACTGCTGCTTTTTGCAGTTCAGCTGCTGTCTGCTCAGGACAGTACAGAAAAACTAAGCCTTTCACTTGATGAAGCCCAGGAGTATGCTTTGCAGAATAATAAGATGATCAGGGCATCCAAACTGGATATAGAGTCAGCCAGGATGTCGACATGGGATGCTAAATCATCCGGTTTGCCACAGGTAAATGCAACCGCATCATTGATGGACAATCTCAAGCTGGCAACTATGCTAATACCTGATTTCACAGGTATGAGTGATGAAAAGATCCCTGTTCAATTTGGATCACAGTTTAATACCAGCTACGGATTTACAGTTAGTCAGCTTCTTTTCAGCGGATCGTATTTTGTAGGTGTTCAGACAGCAAAACTTGCAGAAAGTTTATCTGTACAGGGATTAGAAAAATCAGAGATTGATATAAAGGAATCTGTAATTACAACCTACTATCTTATCCTGATAACAGAAGAATCCATTGAGGTATTGGATGACAATATAGAAAACCTGAATGAGATTCTGGCTTCAACAAAGGCAATGTATGAGGTAGGTATGGCTGAGGCCACCGATGTCGATCAAATGCAATCAACTCTAAAAATGATAATAAATTCAAGGAAATCGATGGAGCGTAACCTGGAAGTAAGTTATAATCTTATGAGGTTTCAGCTGGGACTTGATACAGATGCAGGTGTCAAGCTAACTCAGACACTCGATGATTTCATTGATGAGGTTAATGTTACAGCTCTGTCTATGCAGGATTTTAATATTCAAAGCAATATTGATTATAGGCTTTTAAGCAGCCAGGAAAAGCTGGGTGAACTATCTGTAAAAATGCAAAAATCTACTGTCCTGCCAACACTTTCCGGATTCTATCAATATAATCAGAGCGGACAGGCTGATAGGAAATGAGCTCAGAGTGGTATGGATCGCAGGTTCTGGGATTACAGTTAAATATACCCATTTTCGCAAGTGGTCAGAGATACTCTAAAATAAGGAAGGCACAGATCGATCTGGAGAAGGTAAGAACCAATAAATCACTTGTTGCTGATCAACTATTAATGCAGGAAAAACAATATAAATACAACCTTATAAATGCCAATGAGCAATTTGTAAGTAAGAAAGATAATGTAGAACTCGCAAACAGAGTATTTACAAGTGTTGAGAATAAATATAAGCAGGGAGTAGCTTCGAGCCTCGATCTGACTCAGGCACACAATAGTTACCTGCAGGCTGTTAGTGATTATACTTCCAGTTTTATGAGCCTCCTGCAATCAAAGCTGGCACTCGACAAACTATTGAATAATTTATAAACCAATCAGAAACTTATAATACCAGATAATATGAAACTCACGAAACTTTTAACAATCGGAATATTATTTACACTGATCCTCGCCGGGTGCAATCCTCCAGAAGGTAAGCAGGGTAAAAGGCAGAAGGTGACGGGATGGCAACTGAAGAAAAAGCAGTTGTTCCGGTTCGGGTAATGGATCTGGAGAAGATCATCATATCCAGGACCATTGATTATAATTCAACCCTGGAGGCATATGAGGAGGTATATATGGCTCCTGCCCAGCCGGGAAGGATTGAGAAGATTTACGTAGAACCGGGCGACAGGGTAAATAAGGGTCAGAAACTATTCCTAATGGATCAGACTCAGCTTCACCAGACAAAAATCCAGGTCCAGAGTATGGAGGTTGACATTAGCAGGATGGAAGCATTGCTTGAAACAGGCAGTATAACAAAGCAGGCCTACGATCAACTTAAGACACAGTATGATGTTAGCTTATCTTCGCTCGATTTCCTCGAAAAGAATACAGTAATGTATGCTCCTTTCAGCGGAGTTATTACGGGTAAATATTTTGAAAATGGTGAGATGTTTTCCGGCGCTCCAAATACGCAGGCAGGAAAGGCAGCTGTATTAACACTGATGCAGATTAATCCATTGAAAGCAGTTCTGAATATTTCAGAGAGTTATTACCCTATGTTAAAGAAAGGGATGAAGGCCACCCTTGAAACAGATGTTTATGCTAATGAGGAGTTTACAGGTAAAGTATTACTTGTTTACCCGACAGTGGATCCTATGACAAGATCTTTCAAGGTTGAAATAGAGGTTCCCAATAATTCTCAGAAACTTAAACCCGGAATGTTTTCGAGGGTATCCATGTTTGTGGGTGAAGAAGAATCATTTATTGTTCCGGCCAATACCGTTCTTCAGCAGGAAGGAACGAATATCAGGTATGTCTTTGTTGAGAATAATGGCATTGCAAAGAGATACAATGTTACCATCGGGAAGCGATATGATGAAATGGTTGAAATTATTTCTGATAAAATCGCAGTGGGAGTAAGAATTATTTCAGAGGGGCATACCAAGCTTATGGATGGTGATAAGGTGAAAGTAATTGACTAAAAGATAAAGAAAGAATAAAATGAGTATATACGGTAATTCAGTAAGAAGGCCACTAACAACGATATTGATATTTGTCGCTCTGATAGTTATGGGTCTGTATTCACTTACAAGGCTGCCGGTGGATTTGTATCCCGACATGGAATTTCCTTTCCTTACGGTATTTACATCCTACCCCGGTGCCTCGGCTGCTGATATTGAAACTAATGTTACAGAACCTCTTGAAAGTTCGCTGAGCACTGTCAGTAATTTAAAAGAGATTACATCAACATCAAGCGATAACACCTCAATCCTTTTCCTTGAGTTTGAGTGGGGATCGAATACGGATGAAGCCGCGAACGAGATCAGGGATAACCTTGATTTTGTAAGTCGGTTTTTCCCTGAAGATGCAGAAGATCCAACACTTCTGAAATTTAACTCAAGCATGATGCCCATCCTCTTTTACTCCGTTACAGCGGATGAAAGTTTCCCTGGACTCGAAAAACTGCTTGATGAAAAAATTGTAAATCCCCTTAACAGGATAGAAGGTGTTGCATCTGTTGGTATAGCAGGTGCTCCGGGTCGGGAGATCTATATTAATGTCGATCCGGTTAAGATGGAAGCATATAATCTGACTGTTGAGCAGATCGGAAATGTTATGAGAATGGAAAATCTGAATACTCCTGCAGGTTTTCTTGAGATGGGCGACCTTGACTATCCTTTGAGGGTAGAAGGTGAGTTTCCTGAGAGTGATGTTTTAAGGGATCTTGTTGTAGGCAGCTTTAATGGCAGTACTATTTTTCTCAAGGATGTAGCCGAAATTATTGATTCGCAGAAGGAAAGTAAGGCTGAAGAGAGGATCAACGGGGAGCTGGGTGTAAGGATGTATATCCAGAAACAATCCGGGGGAAATACTGTTGAGGTGGCCAAGGAAGTGCGCGCTGCCCTTGAAGAGCTAAAGGCAGATCTGCCTCCTGATGTGAAGATTGATACAATCTTCGATTCATCCGAGTTTATCCAGGGTTCGATTGGCAACCTGACCAGTACACTTATGTATGCAGGTATATTTGTAATTCTGGTTGTGCTATTCTTCCTCGGAAGGTGGAGGGCAACTTTTATTGTAATTGTAACAATACCTATATCGCTTATTGTTGCATTTATATACCTCTTTATTTCAGGAAACTCAATAAATATTATCTCCCTTTCTTCGCTCTCGATTGCTATTGGTATGGTAGTTGACGATGCGATTGTTGTTCTCGAAAATATAACCAAGCATATTGAGAAGGGCAGCCGGCCCAAGGAAGCAGCTATTTATGCTACAAACGAGGTCTGGCTGGCTGTTATAGTAACTACCCTGACAATTGTGGCAGTGTTCTTCCCGCTTACTTTTGTACAGGGATTAACAGGAATAATGTTCCGGCAGCTTGGTATGATTGTTACCTTAACAACCATAACATCCACAATAGCAGCTATTACTCTGACACCTACACTTAGTTCACTGATGCTAAGGCTTGAGAAAAAGGAAAAGAGCAATAGAAGGCTCAGTTATGATAATACCATTAAGAAATGGATTGACTGGTTCGAGGGCTTCTATGAAGGCACCCTCAGGTGGGCTCTGCGCCATAAGACCTTTACAGTTCTTGTTTCCCTGGCAATATTTGTTAGTTCCATTTTGTTATTGACCCAGGTTGGTATGGAGTTTATGCCTGAAGCCGACCAGTCTTCGATGAGTGCCACGATTGAAATGCAGACAGGCACCAGGGTTAGTGAGACCAAGGCACTTGCTGTTAAGATAGATAATCTCCTGATGGAGAAGTTCCCGGAGATTAAGCTAATATCAACATCTACAGGGTCTGACGAGGAAGCAAATTTTGCTACCATGTTCAGTTCAACGGGAACGCATACAATACTTTATACTTTCTCATTAAAGAGTATTAGTGAACGAGACCGTTCAGTCTGGGATCTTGCCGAGGCCTTCAGGGAAGAGCTTGATCAATTCCCTGAAATTGTAGATTACCAGGTGAGTACTACTGACGCAGGTATGGGTAATATGATGGGAAATAATATTGAAATGGAAGTGTACGGTTATGATATTGTAAGTACCAATAAAGTTGCAAATGAACTGGCTGACAGGATGTCTCGTATTGAAGGAGCTACAGATATACAGGTTAGCCGTGATGACTCCAAGCCTGAGCTTCAGATAGTACTCGACCAGGCTAAGATGAGTCTTCATGGACTAAATACGGCAACCGTCTCGGCATCGATTAAGAATCGCGTTGACGGGATGCTTGCTACCAGGTTGAGGGAGTTTGGGGATGAATATGACGTTATAGTAAGATATAATGAAGAGTCAAGGAACTCAATCAGTGATATCGAGAATATACCAATAAGGAATATGCAGGGGCAGATGGTACGACTTGGAGAGATAGCAGAGATTAAAGAATTCTGGTCGCCTCCGAACATTGAACACAAGCGCAAGGAGCGGATTGTAACGGTTTCTTCCACTCCGCACAAAAGACCCCTTGCAGCCGTTGCTGCAGATATTGACAGCCAGATTGCCGAGATGGATATACCCGCAGGAGTTTCAGTTGAATCATCCGGGGCGATTGAGGATATGATGGATGCAATGAGTGACCTGATGTTATTAATGGTAATGAGTCTTGCGCTGGTTTACCTGGTTATGGCCTCACAGTTCGAATCACTCAGGATGCCATTTATAATTATGTTTTCAATTCCTTTCGCTTTCTCCGGGGTGGCACTGGCAATGTATATTACAAACACAACTTTCAGTCTTGTGTCGGGAATAGGGGCAATAATGCTTATCGGTATTGTGGTAAAGAATGCCATCGTGCTTGTAGACTTTATCAACCTTATGCGCGACAGGGGCATGGAACTATATGAAGCTGTTGCTGTATCCGGACGTTCAAGACTTCGTCCTGTTCTTATGACATCACTGACTACTATACTTGCTATGCTACCACTGGCATTGAGTACAGGTGAAGGTGCAGAGATATGGAGTCCTATGGGTATTGCAGTTATCGGAGGATTAGTATTTTCAACTCTTGTTACTCTCGTTCTGGTACCGGTAGTATATATTATATTCTCACGAAGGGGTGAGAGAAATAAAAAACGCGGTAGCCAGGATGATTATGGGTTCCTGGAAGCTGAGGCAGCCAATTAAACTTAAAAATAATGAAAGCAATATTTATAGTATATAACCAGGCACACACCGAGAAGGTGGAATATATATTGAATAAAATGGGTATCAGCGGATATTCACAATGGACAGATATGAAGGGAAGAGGAGACAGGGGAGGAGTGCCTCACCTTGGGAACACATACCTGGCCGGAAATTAACTCGGCAACGCTAAGCATTGTAGACGATGAAAAAGTACAGGGAGTGCTTGATGCCGTAAAAATAATGGATGAGATAAATACCGATGTGGGAGCAAGGGCTTTTGTATGGGATGTTACTGCATCGGTCTGATGTTAAAATTTTAATCTTAAAGTAAAATAAGGATGCAGCCCGGCTGCATCCTTATTTATATTACCTGTTCAGTAATCTAATTTATCACTAACGATTTGAGTTTAGAAAATTAACCAGTTCAATATAGTCCTGTTCTGTCTTTAGTTTTAGTTTCTTGTTACCTGTATATTCTTCTATTAATTTTTCAAGATCATTAAACTTATCATAAAGATCCTTTGCGCTCTTAATTTCAACAATACTGCCATCATCCTTTCCGATCAGTAAGTCAGGATTTTGTATATGAAATTTGGGCTTTCTGGCCTCCTTAAAAGGTTCAGGCTTTTCTCCTTCCCTGAAAACGACAATATGCTTAGCGTAAAGAGAATAGGTTCCCCTGACCAGCTGCTCAAGGTAGCCTTCTGTTGCACGACCTTTAAGTATATAATTGTTATAACTAAATATCCTGTCTCCCAGATTAAAGATGTAATCTGTCTTCTGCCTGTCTATGATAAAGATATTATCTTCTTTCTTTAATTCGAATAAATCATCATATACATTATATCTTAATAATATATCAGGGTATTCTTCCCCGTTTGCCAGGAATATTGTTCCTGACACAAATTCGTCTGTTAAGTAAGGACTTCCATCATAAGCCTCTCCTATAGGCCCCTCCATCATTTTTCGGGATGCAAAATCGTCATAGAAATTTTGCAGTTCAGTGCTTATTACCTGTGCCTGCGAGTATGTCGAAAATGAATTGCCTGCAATCAGGATCAACGAAAGTATAATGATTCTATTCATAATATAATCAGATTGGGATTTATAAAAATTATATTACCTGAAAGTTACCTCAGGATAAATGCCAAGGAAAAGGTAAAGATAAATTTTAATTACCTGAAAAATATATTATTCTCAATTTTCAGCAAGGTGATTTTTTCGCAGATATCATGAAAAGCTTAAGCAGTCACTGTACATATTCAAAAAAATATTCATCCTCTTATCCTAGATTCAAATTAACTTTGTGAGTTAAGATAATTTACCAGCTCCTTATAGTCTTCTACGGACTTGAATTTGATTTTTTTCTTTCCTTTATAACCATCAATGGTATCCCTCAGGTCAGGAAATTTATTTATAATATCTTTTGATCCCTTAATTTCCACGACCCCTTTATTAGTATTGCCCACCATAATAACCGGCTTCTGATGCCAGAATGTTGGTTTGCTTTCTTCTGAGAAGCCTCCGATATCTTCTATTGCTCTCAGCAGTATGTTATGTTTATAGTAGAGCGAATACTTACCATCAATCAGCTGCTCCAGATAACCCGCGTCCTTATTATCCTTATATTCAAATTCTCTGTAAACAAATACTCTTTCTCCTAGAGTAACAAGATAGATATCAGGGTTCTTTACCAGAGTATAGTCATTATTTTCTTTCGTAAATTCAAACTGATCCTGAAAAATATTGTATCTGAGCAAGATATTATTGAATTCATTTCCATCAGTAAACCTAATTTTACCGCTCTGGAAATCATCGCTTAAATATGGACTTCCACTGAATTTCGTATCCTCTATCTCTTTAATCATGCCTGGCATCTTTGCCTTATCGAAGAATGATACTAAATCATCATTTTTTACCTGAGAATGACCTGTCAATGATGTAAACAGGAATAAAATAAAACCTGGAACTATAATTCTTTTCATGATTACATTTATTGGTAATTAATTTTTTAAGACAACTGTCCTTTATATAAAGTAGAATAAACCACAAAAATGCTGCATCAATTATATCCAGTTTAACCGAGTATTAACAAAAAAATTCTACAAATGGTATATTTTATCCTATAAGGGGTAATTTATGATCAATAAGAGATATAGCAAAAAAGGGTACTGGTTTATCCAGTACCCCTCTTAGGTGGGAAATCTATCCCTGAGTCTTTTGTTATATTTTATTCTTCTTCCTGCTCGGCTTCGTAAGCTTTTATTACAACATCCTGAACATCAGATGGAACCTGCACGTATTCGCTGAATTTCATTGAATACATAGCTCGCCCGCCTGAAATAGAACTCAATGCAGTAGAGTACTTATTCATCTCAGCGAGAGGCACCCTGGCTTTAACTACTTCAAATCCTTTTTCACTACTCATGCCAAGAACCATTCCGCGTCGTCCCTGTAGGTCTGATATTACGTCACCCATCCTGTCGGCAGGAACCCTTATCTCAACATCGTAAACAGGCTCCAGTATCTTGGCTCCTGCGTTCTTAAATGCTATGCTAAATGCATTTCGTCCTGCCAGTTTAAATGAAATCTCATTTGAGTCGACCGGATGCATTTTACCATCATAAACATAAACCCTTATATCACGTGCATATGATCCGGTAAGTGGTCCTTCTTCCATTTTTTCCATTAAACCCTTTTGAATGGCAGGCAGGAATCTGGCATCTATTGATCCGCCGACAATACAGTTAACAAACTCCAGTACACCACCCCATGGAAGTTTAATTTGTTCCTTATCCCTAACCGACATCTTCAATTCTTTACCCATGGCTTTAACCATAGTCTTGGGTTCAGTACCTTCCAGATATGGTTCAATAATCATATGTACCTCACCAAACTGACCAGATCCGCCAGATTGTTTCTTATGTCTGTAGTCGGCCTGAGCAAGTTTTGTGATTGTTTCACGGTAAGGAATCTTAGGTGCCCAGAATTCGGTTTCAATTTTATATATATTATCAAGGTGCCATCTCAGAATGTTGAGGTGATATTCACCCTGTCCCGATAAGATTATTTGCTTAAGTTCTTTTGAGTATTCAATAAGAATTGTAGGATCTTCCTGGTGCATACGACTCAGGGCTTCTCCCAGTTTCTCATCATCACCTTCACTTAGCGGCCTGATTGCTGTTCTGTATTTTGGTTCAGGAAATGCAATAAGCGGAAAGGTTCCTTTTGCTCCTGCGCCATTAAGTGTATGATTGGTTTTAGTGTTCTTCAGCTTAACAGCTGCACCTATATCACCTGCATGTAACTCAGAAACCTTAACACGGTTTTTGCCGGCACAAACATATAGCTGGGAAAGACGTTCTTTGGTGAATGTGGTTTCGTTATTTACATCCAGGTTCTCTTTAACTGTCCCGGATACAACTTTGAAATAATTAATCTCGCCAATATGTTCTTCAATTGCACTTTTGAATACGAAGATCTGAGTTGGCGCAGATGGATCACATTTTACTTCTGTTCCATCCTCGGTGGTCCATGCAGGCATATCAGATGCCAGAGGCGCAACATTAATAACGAATTCCATTACTCGGTCTACACCAACATTTTTTCTTGCGGATGTACAGAATACAGGGAAAATACCTCTTTGAACCAGACCTGCCTGAATACCCTGGCGCATCTCATCTTCAGTAAGTGTATCATTCTCAAAAAATATCTCCATAAGGGATTCGTCGTTCTCAGCAGCCTTCTCTATCAGCTCGCTCTGTAGCTCAGTAGCTTTGTCGACATGCTCTGCAGGAATATCAACAAGCTTTGCCTCACCACCATCTTTTGGGTATTGAAGCATCTTCATTTTAATAACATCGACGACAGAATCGAATCCAGGACCTTCATTAACCGGAAACTGTACCAATGTTACATTTCCACCGAACCGGTCTTTCATCATTTCGATTGACTTATCGAAATTTGTTTTTTCATGGTCTAGTCCATTTACAACGAAAATAACAGGTTTATTTGCTTTTTCTGCATGCCTGAAATGAATCTCTGTACCAACTTCAACTCCATTCTGCACGTTCACCAGTAAAAGGCATGAATCAGCTGCATGTAAAGACGATACTACACCACCGCTAAAATCGTCAAGACCCGGAGTATCGAAAATATTTATTTTCTTATTCTGAAACTCAGTATAAAGTACTGTTGAGAAAAGAGAGTTTTCGTTTTCCTGCTCAATAGGACGATAGTCTGAAGCAGTGTTCTTTGCATCTACAGTACCTCTTCTTTCTATAACCTTGCCATTAAAAAGCATAGCTTCGGCGAAGGTTGTTTTGCCTGATCCGGAGTTGCCAATAAGGGCGATGGTCTTAAATTGACCGGTTTGGTAAGTTTTCATGCCTTAGTTCTGTTATTATAATGTTATACAATCTGTTTTTAATCTGTTTTTAGCGCACAAAATTAGCATAAATATTTCTATAATAAAATAGGTATATGTAATAGCATGGAGCATGGTGCAGGGAGCTGGGTGTAGAAAAAGTGAAAAGGGGGAAATTTATCTCTCCTTACCCCCCACCCAGCACTCCATACCACGCACCCCGACCATTAAAACATACTCACTTCTAATTTTTACTTTAAATAATTTGGCAAATAAGAAATTATCCTCTATTTTTGCAGCCGATTTTAGAATCCAGGAGTACCGGTCTTTTTCTTCTAAATGTAAGTTTATAAAAAAGAGATCATTAGAAAGAGATCGGGAAGGAACCTGTAAATAACTTACGTTTTTCAGGTAAATGTCGAAGCAGATTAACGAAAAGTCTTATTTCTTTTCGAATGGCTTTAACACCCAACTCCGGATCATAATAGTGAACAGAGACTTATTTTAATATAAACAATTGTATATATGCCGACAATACAACAATTAGTAAGGAAGGGCAGGAACAGGCTGATAGATAAAAGTAAAGCTCCTGCGCTGGACTCATGTCCGCAAAGACGTGGAGTATGTGTGCGTGTCTATACTACAACACCTAAGAAGCCTAATTCAGCTATGCGTAAGGTAGCCAGGGTAAGGCTTACAAACGGTAAGGAAGTTAACGCATATATCCCTGGCGAAGGTCACAATCTCCAGGAACACTCTATTGTACTGATAAGGGGTGGAAGGGTAAAAGACCTTCCTGGTGTTCGTTATCACCTTGTTCGTGGTGCCCTTGACACTTCAGGTGTAGAGGGTCGTACACAGAGACGTTCGAAGTATGGTGCGAAGAAGCCTAAGAAGTAATTGTTAATGATGTAAGGAGTCAGATAATGAGAAAATCAAGACCAAAGAAGAGGATTATTTTACCGGATCCGAAATTTAACGATCCGTATGTAACCAGGTTTGTAAACAATCTGATGTTTAGTGGTAAGAAGGACCTTGCGTTCAAGATCTTTTACGATTCTCTGGATATTGTTGCAGAGAAGATGAAAAGTGATGAAAAATCTCCCCTGGAGATTTGGAAGCAGGCTCTTGAAAATGTAACCCCACAGGTTGAAGTTAAATCTAGAAGGGTTGGAGGCGCTACCTTCCAGGTTCCTATGGAGATACGCCCTGACAGGAAGATAAGTATTAGTATGAAGAACCTGATACTTTTTGCTCGAAAGCGTCCCGGTCGTAATATGGCCGAAAGATTAGCAGCTGAGGTAGTTGCTGCTTACAATCTTGAGGGCGGAGCATTTAAGAAGAAAGAGGATACACACAGGATGGCCGAGGCAAATAAAGCCTTTGCTCACTTCCGCTTTTAATATATAGCTGGCGCAGAGATGGCAAAGAATTTGGAACATACACGTAACATCGGCATAATGGCCCACATCGATGCTGGTAAGACGACCACAACGGAGAGGATACTCTTCTATACAGGTCGTACTCACCGTATTGGAGAGGTTCATGATGGTAATGCGCAGATGGACTGGATGATCCAGGAGCAGGAGAGAGGAATAACCATTACCTCTGCCGCCACAACAGCCTATTGGAAATACAAGGAGGAAGACTATAAGATTAATATTATAGATACTCCTGGTCATGTAGACTTTACGGTTGAAGTTGAAAGATCACTCAGGGTTCTCGATGGTGCTATAGCTGTATTTTGTGCTGTTGGTGGTGTTGAGCCACAATCAGAGACAGTATGGAGACAGGCAACCAAATACGGGGTGCCAAAAATTGCTTTTGTTAACAAGATGGATCGCGCGGGAGCAGATTTCTTCGGAGTGGTTCAGCAGATTAACGAGAGGCTTGGTTCAAATGCTGTCCCGGTACAGATTCCGATGGGTTCTGAAGAAAACTTCACAGGTGTTATAGACCTGATAGAAAATAAAGCTGTACTCTGGTTCGACGATGAGACAATGGGTACCCGCTACGAACTCCGGGAAATTCCTGAGGAGTTTAAGGCTGAAGCCGAAGAGTGGCGAGCCAAACTTATCGAGTCTGTAGCAGATGCGGACGACAGCCTTCTGGAGAGATATTTTGAGGATCCTGAATCCATTACCAGCGAGGATATGATCAAGGTAATGAGGAGATCCACAATAGATGGTATTGCAGTTCCTGTTTTATGCGGGTCTGCATTTAAGAATAAAGGAGTGCAAAGATTGCTCGATGCTATCATTGCTTACCTGCCTTCTCCTCTGGAGGTTGGCAGTGTTAAGGGTATTAACCCGAAGACCGACGAGGTTGATACACGTGAACCCAATACATCCGAGCCGCTTGCTGCACTCGCATTCAAAATAGCTACTGATCCTTTCGTTGGACGACTGGCATTCCTGAGAGTTTATTCGGGTGAGCTTAAAACCGGCGATATGGTTCTTAATATGCGTACAGGCAAGAAGGAAAGAATTAATCGTCTTTTCCAGATGCATGCCAATAAGCAAACACCCAAGGATAGCATATCAGCGGGTGATATATGTGCTGCCGTAGGATTGAAAAATCTGAAAACGGGTGACACACTGTGTGCAATACATAAGCCAATATGGCTTGAATCTATGGATTTTCCGGATCCTGTAATAGGAGTGGCAGTTGAGCCCAAAACCCAGGCAGATATTGATAAGCTTGGTATTGCTCTGGGTAAGCTGGCCGAAGAAGATCCAACATTCCAGGTAAAAACAGACGAAGATAGTGGTCAGACCATTATCAGCGGAATGGGTGAACTACACCTGGATATATTGATAGACCGTCTTAAAAGGGAGTTTAAGATAGAAATTAACCAGGGACAGCCTCAGGTTGCATACAAAGAGGCCATTACCATATCGGTTGCACATCGGGAAGTATTTAAAAAGCAAACCGGTGGCAGAGGTAAATTTGCCGATATCTCGGTAGAATTGATGCCAGCCGATGAAGGTATAACCGGACTCCAGTTTATTGATCAGATTAAGGGTGGTAACATACCAAAAGAGTATATTCCTTCTGTTGAGAAAGGTTTCAAACTTGGTATGTCTAATGGTCCTCTTGCAGGATTCCCACTCGAAAATCTAAAGGTTATACTCAAGGACGGTTCGTACCATCCTGTCGACTCTGATTCACTGGCATTTGAAATAGCGGCAAAACAGGCGCTCAGACATGCAGCCATAAAATGTAAACCGGTTCTGCTCGAACCTATTATGAAGGCAGAAGTAGTTACACCCGAAGAATATGTCGGGGATGTGGTAGGTGATTTTAACAAAAGAAGAGGACAGGTTGAAGGTATGGAATCGAAAGCAGGTTCAAGGATAATCAAAGCAAAAGTACCTCTGGCAGAAAAATTCGGATATGTTACCGTACTGCGAACCCTGACTTCGGGAAGAGCAACTTCAACAATGGAGTTTTCTCATTATGCCGAAGTGCCTGTAGAGACTAGTAAAAAGATTATTGAAGCAATTAAAGGAAAATTATTGTAAGCGATGAGTCAAAAAATTCGAATTAAACTGAAGTCTTACGACCATAACCTTGTAGATAAGTCTGCCGAGAAAATCGTCAAGACAGTAAAATCTACAGGAGCTGTTGTAAGTGGTCCAATACCACTCCCGACTCACAAAAGAATATTTACCGTACTCAGGTCTACTTTTGTGAATAAAAAGTCGAGAGAGCAGTTTCAGCTTTCTAGCTATAAAAGACTGCTGGATATTTATAGTTCAACTCCAAAAACAATAGATGCTCTTATGAAGCTTGAGTTGCCTAGTGGAGTCGAAGTGGAAATTAAAGTGTGAAACCAGTAAAGAGTTACAAAAATGCAAGGATTAATAGGAAAAAAAGTGGGAATGACTTCTGTTTTCGATGAGAACGGGAAGAATATTCCTTGTACTGTAATTGAAGCTGGCCCGTGTGTTATTACCCAGGTTAAAACAGAAGAGAAGGATGGCTATAATGCCGTTCAACTTGGTTTCGACGATAAGAAGGATAAGCATACTAATAAAGCTGAAAAAGGCCACTTCAATAAATCAAATACAGCACCGAAGAAAAAACTGATCGAATTCACCGGGTTTCCGGTAAACAAATATAATGCTGGCGATGTTCTGACAGTTGACCTGTTCAACGATGATACATGGCTTGATGTACGTGGATGGTCTAAAGGTAAGGGCTTCCAGGGCGTAGTTAAGCGTCATGGCTTTAAGGGCGTAGGCGATGCTACACACGGACAGCATAACAGACTGAGAGCCCCGGGTTCGCTGGGTGCCTCATCTTATCCTTCAAGAGTTTTTAAAGGAATGAGAATGGCAGGCCGTATGGGTAATGAAAAGGTAATGTCTATAAGCCTCAGGGTTATGAAACTATTACCCGAAAACAACTTATTAATACTAAAAGGATCAGTACCGGGTCCTAAAGGTGGTTACTTAATTATTACAAAGTAATGGAATTAGCAGTAGTTAATATAGAAGGAAAAGAAACCGGAAGAAAGGTTAAACTCGAAGATTCAATTTTCGCGATAGAACCTAATGACCACGCTATTTATCTTGATAGCAAACACTTTATGGCTACTATGAGACAGGGTACTCATAAGTCTAAAGAACGTGGAGAGATCGCCGGTAGTACCAGGAAGATCAAGAGGCAGAAAGGTACAGGTACCGCTCGTTTTGGTAGTATTAAGAACCCTCTTTTCAGGGGCGGTGGACGAGTATTCGGCCCAAGACCCAGATACTATGGTTTTAAGCTAAACAAGAAGGTTAAGCAGCTGGCCCGTAAATCGGCTCTTTCTTATAAAGCTAAAGGGAAAAATATAATTGTCCTCGAAGATTTTAATTTTGAGGCACCAAAAACGAGGGAACTCGCACGTGTTGGTGCTAACCTTAATCTGACAGACAAAAAATCACTTATTGTTTTCCCGGAAACAAATAAAAATGTATATTTGTCATCTCGAAATTTGCAGGGTATTGAAGTTGTAACAAGCGGAGAATTAAATACTTACGTAATTATGAAAGCTTCAACTCTTGTACTTACTGAGAGTGCGGTTGACGTTTTGCAGGCAAATTTTGGAAACTAGTAAACTTAGAGTAATGGATATTTTACTTAAACCGATAGTAACGGAAAAAATGACCGAACAGGGAACGGATAGTAATCGTTTCGGTTTTATCGTTGCCAAGGATGCAAATAAAATACAGATTAAGAATGCTGTAGAGGAACTTTACGGTGTTACTGTAGAATCGGTAAATACAATGGTATATGCCGGTAAGAGCAAGTCCCGTTTTACAAAGTCGGGTATGACTAAGGGTCGGACAGCTAATTATAAGAAGGCTATTGTAACTATAGCTGAAGGAGACACAATTGATTTCTATAGCAATATTTAAAGATTATGGCAGTTAGAAAAATCAAGCCTGTTACACCAGGTCAGAGACACAAGATCATCAGTGCGTTTGATACAATAACAAGCACTGAGCCGGAGAAATCCTTACTCCGACCGCTTAAGAAAAGCGGAGGAAGGAACAATAGCGGCAGAATGACAATGCGATATATGGGAGGCGGTCACAAAAGAAGATATCGTGTAATTGATTTCCAGAGAGCCAAGGATGGTATTAAGGCAACGGTTAAAACTATCGAGTATGATCCTAATCGTTCGGCAAGGATAGCACTTCTGGTTTATGCAGATGGAGAGAAAAGATATATTATCGCACCTAACGGAATAAAGGTTGGTCAGGTAGTTGAGTCGGGTAAAGGAGTCGCTCCTGAAGTTGGCAACGCACTCTTCCTTGCAGATATTCCGCTTGGTACCGTAGTTCACAATATTGAGCTTAAGCCCGGTAAAGGTGGTGCTCTTGCGCGTAGTGCAGGATCATATGCTCAGGTTGTTGCTCGCGAAGGGAAATATGCAACAATTAAGCTCCCTTCAGGTGAGACCAGGATGGTTCTGGTTACATGCAGGGCAACTATAGGTACAGTATCTAATCCAGACCATAGCCTGGAGCGTTCAGGTAAGGCTGGAAGATCACGCTGGAAAGGTCGTAGACCTCGTACCAGAGGTGTTGCAATGAACCCTGTTGATCACCCAATGGGTGGTGGTGAAGGTCGCGCATCTGGAGGACATCCAAGATCACGTACCGGTCTTCCTGCAAAGGGGTATAAGACAAGGAGTAAAAAGAAATACTCTGATAGGTACATTGTTGAAAAGAGGAAAAAATAAGAAGTTACAATGAGTAGATCTGTTAAGAAAGGCCCGTTCATAGATTTTAAACTTGAGAAGAGAGTTCTCGAGATGAACGATTCCAACAAGAAGACAGTAATTAAGACCTGGTCGAGAAGATCAGTTATTTCTCCAGACTTTGTTGGTCATACAATTGCTGTTCATAATGGAAATAAATTTATTCCTGTTTATGTTACCGAGAATATGGTTGGTCATAAACTTGGAGAATTTGCCCCAACACGTACTTTCAGGAGTCACGGTGGTAAGCAAAAGTAATAGTTAACGATTTGAAAATATCCTGACAAATGGGTGCAAGAAAAAGAAATACAGCCGCAAAGAGGAAAGAGGAAAAGCTTAAAACTTACCAGGCAGTTTTAAATAACTGTCCGACCTCTCCGCGTAAAATGAGGCTTGTTACTGATATGATTAAAGGAATGGAAGTAAACAGGGCGCTTGATCTTCTCAAGTTTAGCTCAAAAGAAGCTTCCAGAGGAGTAGAAAAACTCCTCCTTTCTGCTATTGCAAACTGGCAGGCTAAGAATGAAGGAGTCCGGATCGAGGATAGTAATCTATATGTTAAAGAGGCCTTTGTTAACCAGGGTCGTACACTTAGGAGATTACAAACAGCTCCGCAGGGACGTGCATACAGGATTAGAAAGAGGTCTAATCATGTAACACTTATTCTGGATAGTATTAGTAAGGAAGTTGAAGTTGATAACACATCAAAATAAGATAGATGGGACAAAAAGTTAATCCGATAGGTAACAGGTTAGGCATTATTAAGGGATGGGACTCTAACTGGTATGGCGGAAAAGATTTTTCCGGCAAACTGGTTGAAGACTCCCAAATACGAGAATATCTCAATGCAAGGCTTGCCAAAGCCAGTATCTCAAAGATTATTATTGAGAGAACACTCAAGCTTATAACAGTTACTGTTAAGACCGCACGACCTGGTATCATTATTGGAAAAGGCGGACAGGAGGTTGATAAGCTTAAAGAGGAGCTTAAGAAGATAACAAAGAAAGAAGTTCAGATCAATATTTTCGAGGTAAAACGTCCTGAACTCGATGCAACAATTGTTGCTAATAATATAGCTCGCCAGGTTGAAGGTAAGATTTCTTACCGGAGAGCAATTAAGATGTCTATTGCCTCAACAATGAGAATGGGTGCCGAAGGAATTAAGGTTCTGATTTCAGGCCGACTGGGTGGTGCCGAAATGGCGAGAAGCGAAACTTATAAAGAGGGAAGAATTCCACTTCATACTTTCCGTGCCGACATAGATTACGCATTGGCTGAAGCTCTTACGAAAGTTGGACTTGTAGGTATTAAGGTGTGGATCTGCAATGGCGAGGTTTTCGGAAAAAGAGATCTTGCTCCGGATCTGACTGTGAAAACACAGAAAGGCGGAGGCGGAAGACAGATGAGGAAGAAAAGGAATAACCCCAATTAGTAAAATTCAATAATTTACTGAAAGATGTTACAACCGAAAAAGACTAAATACAGAAAACGTCAGAAAGGCAAGATGAAGGGAAATGCCGAAAGAGGAAACCAGATTGCTTTCGGAACCTTTGCAATTAAGGGACTGGGAACCACCTGGATTACAGGTAGGCAAATCGAGGCTGCTCGTCAGGCAATTGTTCGTCATATGAAACGTGAAGGACAAATGTGGATTAGGATATTCCCCGACAAGCCGATTACAAAGAAGCCTGCTGAAGTTCGTATGGGTAAAGGTAAAGGTGCCCCCGAAGGTTTTGTTGCACCGGTAACACCCGGCCGTATTCTGGTTGAGATTGAAGGAGTTCCATATGAAGTGGCAAAAGAAGCTCTTCGTCTGGGATCACAGAAACTGCCTATCAAAACAAAATTTATGGTAAGGCGTGATTATGTTCAAGAATAATAGTGTAGCGAAATGAAATCTTCAGAAATAAGGGAACTATCAACCCAGGAACTCCTGGAAAGAATCGACAACGAGAAGACTGCTCTTGTTCGCTTAAAGCTCAATCATGCAATCTCTCCCCTCGATAATCCTAATATTATTAAGACCTCGAGAAAGGTTATTGCACGATTGATGACAGAACTTCGTCACAGAGAGTCGAATGAAAAACAAAATAGCTAGTGTCAACGATGGAAAGAAATCTTAGAAAAGAACGTGTCGGTGTTGTCTCAAGCAACAAAATGGACAAATCGATAACTGTTGTCGTAAAAAGGAAGGTTAAACATCCTGTATATGGCAAATTTGTGAACAAGACAAAGAAGTTCCTTGCTCACGATGAAGAGAATACATGTAACATTGGTGATACAGTGCGCATTATGGAAACCAGGCCTCTCAGTAAGAGAAAGTCGTGGAGATTAGTAGAAATTATCGAAAGAGTTAAATAATCATGGTACAGCAGGAAAGTAGATTGGCAGTAGCTGACAATACCGGGGCAAAAGAAGTTCTGGTAATCAGAGTGCTTGGAGGTAGTAAAAAAAGATACGCCTCTGTTGGCGATAAGGTCGTTTGTACTGTAAAAAGTGCACTTCCATCGGGCGAAGCTAAAAAGGGTATGGTAACCAGGGCTGTGGTAGTACGGACCAAAAAAGAGATTCGTAGGGCAGACGGTTCATATATTCGTTTCGACGATAATGCCGTGGTGCTCCTTAACCAGGCTGACGAAGTACGTGGAACACGTATTTTCGGACCTGTAGCCAGGGAGTTACGTGAAAATTATATGAAAATTGTATCACTGGCACCTGAAGTGTTATAATGATTAGAAAACGAGACAGATGAAGAAAAAATTACATATCAAAAAAGGAGATACCGTTATTGTTATAACCGGTGAATCCAAAGGCCAGCAGGGTCGTGTTCTGGAGGTAGACAGGGATAAGAGCAGGGCGATAGTTGAAGGTGTAAATATGGTATCAAAACATACCAAGCCAAATGCTCAGAGCCCCCAGGGTGGAATCATTAAGAAGGAGGCCGCAGTTCATATTTCAAACTTGCAACTGGTGGATCCGGCTTCAGGAGGACCTACCCGTATTGGAAGGAGACTGAACAGCAAGAATAAATTAGTTCGTTATTCAAAAAAATCAGGAGAGGAGATCAAGTAATGTATAGACCTGCTTTAGAAACAAAGTATAAAAACGAGATTGTCCCTGCACTTATGAAGGAGTTTAACTATAGCTCAGTAATGCAGGTTCCCCGGTTGAAGAAGATAGTACTCAACCAAGGGTTAGGACAGGCTATTGCAGATAAGAAACTTATTGAGGTTGGTGAGAAGGAGCTTACTGATATCGCCGGACAAAAAGCGGTACAGACTATATCAACCAAGGATATTTCAAACTTCAAGCTAAGAAAAGGAATGCCCATTGGTGTTACAACAACACTGAGAAGGGAGAAAATGTATGAATTCCTTGAACGACTGATATCTGTTGCTCTTCCACGTATTCGCGACTTCAAGGGGATAAGCAATAAACTTGACGGACACGGAAACTATACTCTGGGTATTACCGAACAGATTATTTTTTCGGAGATCGATATCGACAAGATTATGAAGATTATGGGTTTGCAGATCACTTTTGTTACTTCTGCAGATACAGACGAGGAAGCTTTTGCACTGCTTAAGCACTTTGGTTTACCTTTTAAAAACATTAAAAATTAAATAGTATGGCTAAAGAATCCATGAAAGCCCGTGAAATTAAACGCGCCAGACTTATAAAAAAGTATGAAGCGAAGAGAGCACAGCTTAAAGCTGAGGGCGATTATGTAGGGCTAAGCCGCCTTCCAAGAAACTCAAATCCTATCAGACTGCACAATCGTTGCAAACTTACTGGCAGGCCAAGAGGTTATATGAGGCAGTTCGGTGTGAGTCGTATCACCTTCAGGGAGATGGCATCACAAGGTCTTATACCAGGTGTTAAAAAGGCAAGCTGGTAATTGTTAAATAAATAATTAAGAAAAGATAAAAATGACTGATCCAATTGCAGATTTTCTAACCAGAATAAGGAATGCTATCATTGCGGGTCATAAGGTAGTTGAAATTCCTGCATCAAATCTGAAGAAGGACATCACGAAAATATTATACGATAAGGGTTATATCCTTAGCTATAAGTTTATTGATGACAAGGTGCAGGGAACTATTAAGATAGCCCTTAAGTATCATCCCAAAAGTAAAGTGCCCGCTATAAAATCAATAGAAAGAACTTCTCGCCCAGGACTACGAAAGTATGCCGGAGCAGATGAGCTTCCAAGGGTGCTTAACGGACTGGGAGTAGCTATTATATCCACATCTCAGGGTGTGATGACCGAAAAGGAAGCAAGAAAGCTTAAAATCGGTGGAGAAGTATTATGTTATGTCTACTAATAAGGAGGAGGAATAGTAAATGTCAAGAATAGGAAATTTACCTATAAGCCTGCCAGCCGGAGTATCAGTAGATATTTCTGATGCCAACCTGGTAAGTGTAAAAGGTCCCCTTGGTGAACTGAGTGTTCAGGTTAATCCTGAGATCAAGGTGGAAATGAAAGAGAATACACTCGAACTATCAAGATCCAGTGAATCCAAGAAACATAAATCACTGCATGGTCTGTACAGGGCTCTTATTAATAATACTGTAGTTGGAGTATCTGAGGGTTATAAGAAGGAACTCGAACTTGTCGGGGTTGGATACAGGGCAGAAGCAAAAGGACAGCAACTTGAGCTTAGCCTCGGATATTCTCACGATATTATTATCGAGCTGCCTGCTGAGGTAATAGTTGAAACTAGAACAGAAAGACGTCAGAATCCTATCGTTACCCTCACAAGTATCGATAAGCAATTAATAGGTCACGTGGCTGCGAAGATAAGATCCCTTCGTCCGCCTGAGCCATATAAAGGTAAGGGTGTTAAGTTTGTTGGTGAGCAGCTCAGGAGAAAAGCAGGTAAATCAGCAAGTGTTTAATATTAAAATTTGAAAAGATGGCCTTATCAAAAACAGATAGAAGAACAAGGATCAGAAGAAGGATCCGTAAGAAATTAGAAGGTACTGCCGATCGTCCGAGACTTGCTGTATTCCGTAGTAATACTCAGGTATATGTGCAGATTATAGACGATAACTCTAGAAAAACCCTTGCTGCAGCTTCATCAAGAGAGAAGAGTGTAACGGGGAAAGAGAAAGCCAAAAAGACCGAACAGGCTGCAAAGGTTGGAAAACTTATTGCAGAAAAATGTAAGGAGAAAGGTATTCAGAATGTGGTTTTCGATAGAGGTGGATATAAGTACCATGGAAGAGTTAAATCATTGGCAGATGCTGCCCGCGAAGGCGGTTTAAAATTCTAATGCATTATGAATAAAGATGTTAGAAATGTAAAGACTATCGACCTTGAGCTTAAAGACAGGCTCGTTAGTATACAGAGAGTTACCAAGGTAACAAAGGGGGGGCGAACATTTAGTTTCTCAGCCATAGTGGTTGTGGGAAATGAAGATGGAATCGTTGGCCACGGACTGGGTAAGGCAAATGAAGTTACTACAGCTATCGCCAAGGGTGTTGAAGATGCTAAGAAAAACCTGATAAAAGTGCCTGTAGTTAATGGTACAATTCCTCATGAGCAACTTGCCAAATATGGTGGTGCCGAGGTATTTATTAAGCCTGCATCAGAAGGAACAGGTGTTAAGGCAGGTGGTGCTATGCGTGCCGTTCTGGAGAGTGTTGGGATTAAAAATGTTCTTGCCAAGAGCAAGGGTTCATCCAATCCTCATAACCTGGTAAAAGCAACATTCGAAGCACTTCTCGAACTCCGCGATGCAGTTACTGTAGCAGACCATAGAGGCGTGAGTCTTGATAAAGTTTTTAACGGCTAGAAAAAATATTATTATGGCTAAGATACGTGTTACACAGGTAAGAAGTAAGATAGGAAGACCGGAGCGCCAGAAGAAAACACTTGCAGCTCTCGGACTACGTAAAATGAACCAGAGTGTTGTGCATGAACTTACTCCTCAGATAAAAGGAATGGTAAATGCAGTAAGTCACCTCATTAAGGTTGAAGAAATTTAGATATTAAAATATTATTGATAATCAAGATATGGACTTAAGTAACTTAAAACCTGCTGAAGGATCCGTTAAGAAGGAGAAACGAATTGGACGCGGCCAGGGCTCGGGTAAAGGTGGTACATCAACCAGGGGTCATAAAGGTCAGAAATCCAGATCAGGTTACTCCAAGAAAGTCGGATTCGAAGGTGGACAGATGCCGTTACAGAGACGAGTTCCCAAGTATGGGTTCAAAAACGTTAACCGTAAGGAATATAAGGGGATTAACGTAAGTACCCTGCAGGAACTGGCCGATAAAAACAAACTGAAGCTTATAGATATTGATACCCTTATCCACGCTGGACTGATATCAAAGAATACACTGGTGAAAATTCTGGGTATGGGTACCCTTGAGACAAAATTAGAGGTTCATGCACACGCTTTCTCTAAGTCAGCTATTAAGGCTATTGAGGCAAAAGAAGGAACTGCAGTAAAATTATAAGGGAATGAGACTATTCGATACTATAAAGAACATTTTCAAGATTGAAGACCTCAGAGCGCGTATTATATATACACTGGGAATTATATTGCTTTACCGTTTTGGTAAGTATGTAACCCTGCCCGGGGTCGACCCTTCACAACTGGGAAACCTGAGCGATCAGACTTCACAGGGTATTATGGGATTATTGGATATGTTCTCAGGTGGCGCATTCTCACAGGCATCTGTCTTTGCCCTTGGGATTATGCCATATATCTCTGCATCAATTGTTATACAGCTTCTGGGTATTGTATTTCCATACTTCCAGAAATTGCAGAGAGAAGGAGAGAGTGGTCGTAGAAAAATGAACCAGTACACAAGGTACCTGACTGTAGCCATTCTGCTGCTACAGGGGCCAAGTTACCTGGTAAACCTATCGCGTACCCTCCCTGCAACAGCATTTGTGCTGTCTGGACCTTTCTTTAAAATATCCTCTGTAATTATTCTTACCGCAGGAACAATGTTCGTGATGTGGCTCGGAGAAAAGATTACCGATAAAGGAATAGGAAATGGTATCTCCCTGATTATTATGATTGGTATTATAGCAAGATTGCCCGAGGCATTTGTGTTTGAACTCGGGACCAGAATAAATGGCTCCGGAGGACTGGTTTCACTTCTGATCGAACTGGTTGTTCTATTTGCTATTATGATGGCAACAATAATGCTTGTCCAGGGAACCAGGAGAATCCCGGTTCAGTATGCAAGACGTATTGTTGGAAATAAACAATATGGGGGTGTAAGACAATACATACCTCTTAAAGTGAACTCAGCAGGTGTAATGCCTATCATCTTTGCTCAGGCAATTATGATGCTGCCGATCATCCTTGCCGGTTATGCTTCGGCTGATAACGCAGGATGGTTCGTTACTGCATTTTCAAATATGTATGGATTCTGGTATAGCTTTGTAACAGCTTTACTTATTATAGCCTTTACTTACTTCTACACCGCTATTACTGTAAACCCGGTTCAGATGGCCGAGGATATGAAAAAGAATGGCGGATTTATTCCCGGGGTAAAGCCGGGTCGTAAGACAGTAGAATTCCTGGATACAGTTATGTCAAGAATTACCCTCCCGGGTTCTATATTTCTTGCCCTGGTTGCAATCCTTCCTGCTATTGCAGTTAATTTTGGAGTAAGTGGGCCATTTGCACAATTTTACGGTGGAACATCTCTGCTGATCCTTGTTGGTGTTGTACTTGATACTCTCCAACAGATCGAGAGCCACCTGTTGATGCGTCATTATGACGGATTAACAAAATCGGGTCGGATTAAAGGCCGGGCCGGAGCCGTTTCGGCTATGTAAAAAAGACGTTCTTTGATGTTACATCTTAAGACAACAAAAGAAGTAGAGCTATTGAGAGCCAGCAACCAGCTAGTATCACGGACGCTGGCAGAAATGGCAAAGATTATTAAACCTGGAATATCTACTCTCCACCTCGATAAGGTAGCTGAGGAGTTTATCAGGGATAATAATGCAGTGCCGGGATTTAAAGGCTATAACGGCTTTCCCAATACGCTGTGTACTTCTGTTAATGATGAGGTTGTTCATGGAATACCCTCTGATTATGTTCTCAAAGATGGAGATATTGTATCGATCGATTGCGGGGTAATACTTAATGGCTATTATGGCGATAGCGCTTTTACCTTTTCGGTTGGTGAGATTACGGAAGATAAACAACGCCTCCTGGATTATACCAGGGAATCGCTCGAAAACGGTGTTAACGAAGCGGTTGCAGGTAACAGGGTTGGTGATATATCTTTCGCAGTTCAGATGAAAGCTGAGAGTGGAGGTTATTCAGTTGTTCGGGAACTGGTTGGTCATGGCCTTGGAAAAGAGCTGCACGAATCCCCTGAAGTACCAAATTATGGTAGAAGAGGAAGAGGTGCCAAGCTTAAAGACGGGCTGGTGATCTGTATCGAACCTATGATCAATATGGGAACTAGACATGTCAGACAGATGAAAGACGGCTGGACGATAAGAACGGCTGACGGAATGCCTTCAGCACATTTTGAATATGCTGTGGCAGTAAGAAAGGGAGAAGCGGATGTATTAACAACATATGAATTTATTGAAGAAGTTTTAAATAAATTATAAGAAATGGCAAAACAACCTTCAATTGAACAGGATGGAACTATTATCGAAGCACTATCAAATGCTATGTTCAGGGTAGAGCTCGAAAATGGTCACGTTATTACAGCCCATATTTCTGGCAAGATGAGGATGAATTACATAAAAATCTTGCCCGGAGACCGCGTTAAAGTGGAAATGTCTCCCTATGATTTAACTAAAGGAAGAATAACATTCAGGTATAAATAAGAAAAAGTAAGCAATGAAAGTTAGAGCATCTGTTAAAAAGCGTAGCGCCGATTGTAAAATCGTAAGAAGAAAAGGACGCTTGTATGTTATAAATAAGAAAAATCCCAAGTTCAAACAGAGACAGGGATAATTTACTTAACTTTGCACTCAATTTTAATTTAAGGTATATGGCTCGAATAGTAGGTGTAGACTTACCAAAAAACAAGAGGGGTGAAATAGCCCTTACTTACATTTATGGAGTGGGTCGGAGCAGCGCTCAAAAAGTGCTGACCGAAGCTAATGTCGATTGGGACAAAAAAGTTAGCGAATGGAACGATGATGAGATCAATAAGATCCGTCAGGTACTTAATGATAATTATAAGCTGGAGGGAGAACTTCGTTCAGAGACCCAGATGAATATCAAACGTCTTATGGATATCGGATCCTATCGTGGTATACGCCACCGGATAGGCTTACCCGTAAGAGGGCAGAGTACTAAAAACAATGCTCGTACCAGAAAAGGAAGAAAGAAAACTGTTGCTAACAAGAAAAAAGCTACTAAATAAATAGATCATGGCAAAGAAATCAGGATCGTCGAAAAAGAGAGTAGTAAAGGTCGAACCTTTGGGACAGGCTCATATCCATTCATCATTTAATAATATTATTATCTCGCTGACAAATAATGCAGGTCAGGTTATCTCATGGGGATCAGCAGGTAAGATGGGATTTAGAGGTTCGAAAAAGAATACTCCCTATGCTGCCCAGATGGCAGCAGAGAGTTGTGCTAAGGTTGCTTATGACCTGGGACTGAGAAAAGTTAAGGTGTTTGTGAAAGGACCGGGATCCGGTCGCGAATCAGCTATCAGATCAATTCATAATAATGGAATTGAAGTTACTGAAATAGTTGACGTTACACCAATGCCTCATAACGGTTGTCGTCCTCCTAACAGGAGAAGAGTATAATCATAGCATAAATAAATTTTTAAACTGAATTAACAAGAATATCAATGGCAAGATATAGAGGACCAAAATCAAAAATAGCCAGGAAATTTGGAGATCCTATTTTTGGAACCGATAAGTACCTAGAGAAAAAGAATTACCCTCCGGGACAGCACGGCAATAGCAGAAGAAGGAAGAAAGTTTCAGAATATGGCACCCAGCTTAAGGAGAAGCAAAAAGCCAAATACACCTACGGAGTTCTCGAGAAACAATTCCGTAACCTTTTTGATAAAGCATCATCACATAAAGGTGTTACAGGTGAGGTTCTGCTTCAACTTCTTGAATCGCGTCTCGATAACATTGTTTATCGCCTCGGAATAGCTCCAACCAGAGCAGCAGCCCGCCAGCTTGTAACGCATAAGCATGTTACAGTTAACGGCAACGTGGTGAATATACCAAGCTCACTGGTAAAAGCTGGTGACATCGTGGGTGTACGTGAAAAATCAAAATCTCTGGAGGCAGTTGTTGACTCACTGGCTTCAAAGCGTTACCTTAGCTCTTCATGGCTGGAATGGGATGATACTCAAATGGTTGGAAAGTTCATGAATGTGCCTGAGAGAAGTGATATCCCCGAGGATATTAAGGAACAATTGATTGTTGAATTGTATTCGAAATAGAAATAATAAGCGTAACAATATGGCCATTTTAGCATTCCAGAAACCCGATAAGGTAATAATGGTTGAAGCGGACGATCATTATGGTAAATTTGAATTCCGCCCACTAGAACCTGGATATGGCATTACAGTTGGTAATGCACTTAGAAGAATACTGCTTTCTTCACTCGATGGATTTGCAATTACTACTGTAAAACTTGAAGGAGTAGATCATGAATTCTCAACACTGACAGGTGTTACCGAAGATGTAACTGAAATTGTACTTAATTTAAAACAGGTTAGGTTTAAACAGATTACAGAAGGTATCGATAATGAAAAAATAGTTATTACAGTATCCGGTCAGGAGCAGCTTAAAGCAGGAGATTTTAATAACTACCTGAGTAGTTTTGAAATACTTAATCCTGATCATGTTATCTGTAATATGGAATCTGATATTAAGCTCCAGATGGAAGTTAATATTAGCAAAGGTAGAGGCTATATTCCTGCTGAAGAGAACGAACCCGTCGATTCAGAGTTTGGACTGATTGCAATCGATTCAATCTATACTCCAATAAGGAATGTAAAATATGCAGTTGAAAACTACAGGGTTGAACAGAAAACCGACTATGAGAAACTGATTATAGAAATCAGTACAGATGGTTCAATACACCCAAAGGATGCATTGAAGGAGGCAGCAAAAATCCTTATCTACCACTTTATGTTATTCTCGGACGATAAGATTACTATCGATTCTGACGAGAAACTGGCAAATGAAGAGTTTGATGAGGAAGTTCTCCATATGAGACAACTGCTTAAGACCAAACTTGTTGACCTTGACCTATCAGTCAGGGCCCTTAATTGCCTTAAAGCAGCAGAGGTTGATTCCCTGGGTGACCTTGTTAAGTTTAATAAGAACGATCTCCTGAAATTCAGAAACTTTGGTAAAAAGTCACTTACCGAACTTGATGAACTGCTGGAGTCAATGAGCCTGTCCTTTGGAATGGACGTTACCAGGTATAAGTTGGATAAAGAGTAATAAACCGGTTAAGGAAATATAGAAATGCGACATCGTAAAGGTTTTAACCATTTAGGAAGAACAAGCGCTCATAGAAAAGCTATGCTTGCAAATATGGCCACTTCTCTTATTCTGTATAAGAGAATAACCACTACATCTGCTAAAGCAAAAGCTTTGCGTTCATACGTTGAGCCACTAATAACAAAGTCGAAAGACGATACTACACATTCAAGGAGAGTTGTGTTTAGCTATTTGAAAAACAAATATGCTGTATCTGAATTATTCAGGGAAATATCTCCTAAGATTGTCGACAGACCAGGTGGGTATACCAGGATTCTGAAATTAGGTAACAGGCTGGGAGATAATGCCGATATGTGTGTTATTGAACTGGTTGATTATAACGAGAATATGCTCGATGATACCGCTAAGAAAGCTAAATCTACCCGTCGCCGTAGAGGTACTAAGAAGAAGGAGACTGTAGAGGCTGTTGGAGAGGTTGAAAAGGCTGATAAGGCTGATAGAGGCTGAAAAGGCTGTAGAGGCTGTAGAGGCTGTAGAGGCTGTAGAGGCTGTAGAGGCTGTAGAGGCTGTAGAGGCTGTAGAGGCTGTAGAGGCTGTAGAGGCTGTCGAAGAGGTTGAAAATAAAGCTGAAGAGATCAGTACTGAAGAACCAGAGAAAAACGCGGATTCAACAGAAAATGTAGAGCCTAAGAAAGATGCTTAAATAGTATTTTAAACGTATAAATGAGGGGGTGTGCCAGTAGGATTACACCCCCTTTTTTTGTAAATTGCATGTTAAATCAGCAAGGAGCAGAGAGCTTTGGAGTAAGGGTTTAAAGTATTAATTACCAGTGCTTAGCGCTAGAAAAACAGATTATTAATTTTTAAAAAGATATGATATGGGTCAGATAATAAGTGTACATGCACGTGAGATTTTAGATTCACGAGGAAACCCGACAATTGAAGTTGAGGTAGTTACTAATAGTGGCTTCGTTGGTAGGGCTGCTGTTCCTTCAGGAGCCTCAACAGGTGAGAATGAAGCTCTTGAACTACGAGATGGTGATATGAAGAGGTACCTTGGTAAAGGCGTACTAAAGGCAGTTGAAAATGTAAATGGAGTTATTGCAGAACAGGTTATCGGAATGGATGTGTCAGACCAGGTAGCAATAGATAAAAAGATGATCGACCTGGATGGGACTCCTACAAAAAAGAATCTTGGGGCAAATGCAATTCTCGGAGTTTCACTGGCTTCGGCTAAGGCAGCAGCTGCATATCACGGACTACCCCTTTATAAGTATATAGGAGGAGTTAATACTGTTAACCTTCCTGTGCCAATGATGAATATTATTAATGGAGGATCCCATTCGGATGCTCCAATCGCATTCCAGGAATTTATGATTCGCCCTGTTGGTGCCCCTTCTTTCAAAGAAGGATTAAGGATGGGAGCCGAAGTCTTTCACTCCCTTAAGAAAGTTCTTAAAGAAAGAAAACTTAGTACAGCAGTTGGAGATGAAGGTGGCTTTGCTCCCAAATTAAAGGGTACAGAAGATGCCCTTGAATCCATCCTGAAGGCTGTTGAAAATGCTGGTTATAAGCCTGGTAAGGATATTACTATTGCACTCGATTGCGCTGCTTCAGAATTTTATAAAGATGGTGTTTACGACTATTCAAAATTTGAAGGACCCGAAGGCAAAAAAAGATCAAGCAAAGAGCAGGCCGAATATATAGATGAATTAATAAAGAAATATCCTATTGATTCTGTTGAGGATGGTATGGATGAAGGCGATTGGGACGGATGGGTAATGCATACAAGATTATCAGGAGATAAAGTTCAACTTGTTGGTGACGATGTCTTTGTTACTAATGTTGACTACCTTAAAAAAGGAATCGATCTGGGCTGTGCAAATTCTATTCTTATTAAAGTAAACCAGATAGGTACACTAACTGAAACTCTGAATACAATAGAGATGGCTCACAGAGCAGGATATACAACCGTTACATCACATCGTTCTGGTGAAACAGAAGATTCAACAATCGCCGATATTGCTGTGGCTACATGCTCCGGGCAAATTAAAACCGGATCTCTAAGCCGCTCAGACAGGATCGCAAAGTATAACCAGCTGCTTAGGATAGAAGAAGAACTGGGAGATCTTGCAGTATATGGATATAAGAAATAGGCTTTAGGCTGTAGGCTTTAGGCTTTAGGCTTTAGGCTTTAGGCTGTAGGCTGTAGGCTTTAGGCTTTAGGCTTTAGGCTGTAGGCTGTAGGCTGTAGGCTGTAGTCGGAAGATCGCTTTTTTTATTCGTAAAGCTGTCGCTTCATTTTCTGGCTTTATAAGGTATCTTAAACCGGAAAACCAGCAAATAAACTATTGACAATTGGCTTCGCCGAGTTCACAGGATTCGCTTGCATTACGCAAACTCATCCTGTTCGGTTTAACAATTTAACAATTCAACAATTCAACAATAGTTGATGTTTAATATTATCTCTCTAAAGCCGACCGTACCTTAATATTATTAAATTATTAACAATTGTTAATAATACCTGTTAATACCTGGTTAAAAAGAACAATTAAAATTTCTTGGCAGCATAGATATTCTAATATATATTTGATATACCAAGTGAGCGATAAAAGGTGCTCAAACCAGATGGAAACAGGAAAGATAACTTAATTGAGATCAGGAAAGTTTCGAACGGACCCTCGGGTCTGCATCAGGAGAGAGCCGCGGGCCGAAAGGCATCGCGTCCGGGAAGAGAGCCGCAAGGCGAAGGAACGGACAACCGGAAGGCAGCATTGTAACAGGTGCAGCAAAAAGGTAAGGGTTGGAAAGACTTCGGTCGGAACAGCCAGCCACAATAACAGTAACTTGGCACCAAAAGTAACTTCGGTTACAGGAGGTGAAATGGGAACTATTCGTCTAGAGTAGCTCCCATTTTTGTTTTAATGAACACTAAAGACGAAAGCGAACGATAAAAGGCTCTCAAGTATTAAGTCTGAAGCCCTTCCTGCTGGCAGGTTTTCAACCTTCTCAACCTTTTCATTTTTTCAACTTTTTCAACTTTTTCAACCTTCTTATTGGGTATATTTGCAAAATAATATACAGATATGCCATTTAACGGATTAAACGATTTTATAAAAGCACTGGAAGATAAAGAACAGCTTCACAGAATTGATACCTATGTTAACCCTGAGCTGGAGATAACTGAAATAGCAGACAGGGTTTATAAGTCAGGAGGTAAGGCATTACTTTTTGAGAATAACGGTACTGAGTTTCCCCTGCTGATAAATATGTTTGGCTCGGTAGAGAGAATGAGCATGGCTATCGGGAGAGATAATCTTGAGGAAGCCGGTAAGGAGCTCGAGCAGATATATAAGAAAGCAGGAGGCGAAAGCAAGGGCCTGTGGTCGAAGATAAAGCTCCTGCCACACCTGTCTAAATTAATGGTGAGTATCCCCAAAAAAAGAAAGGGGAGAGGTGCATGCCAGGATATTGTGCTTAATAAGCCGGATCTTAATTTATTACCGGTCTTGAAGTGCTGGCCCCATGACGGAGGACGATTTATTACCCTGCCTGTTGTTCATACAAGGAATCCTGTTTCGGGTGAAGTTAATGCCGGAATGTACAGGATGCAGATCTTTGATAAACAAACAACAGGAATGCACTGGCACAGACATAAAACCGGGGCAAATCACTATAATAAATATAAGGATCTCGGTAAGATAATGCCAGTCGTTGTAACCCTCGGTGGTGATCCCGTATATACCTACTCGTCAACAGCTCCTATGCCGGAAGGCATGGATGAGTATATGCTCGCAGGCTATCTACGCCGAAAGAGAGTAAGCATGGTAAAGTGCCTTACCCAGGATATCTGGGTTCCTGAAGATGTGGATTTTGTTATAGAAGGATATGTCGATCCTTCAGAAGACCTTTTATGGGAGGGTCCCTTTGGCGATCACACCGGGTTTTATTCACTGGCCGACTGGTATCCGGCCTTTCATGTCACGGCTATTACGCACCGTAAAGATGCAGTTTTTCCGGCCACAATAGTAGGCGTGCCACCACAGGAAGATGCAGTAATAGGACTTGCAACTGAAAGATTATTTCTTTACCCTGTAAAACTTGCTCTTCAACAGGATATTGTTGATTTTCACCTGCCGTCAGCTGGAGTAGCCCATAACCTGGTTCTGGTAAAAATTGAAAAGAGCTATCCCGGTCAGGGAATGAAGGTGATTAATGGACTATTTGGAGCAGGGCAGATGATGTTCAGTAAATTTATCATAGTACTGGATAAAGATGCTGATCTTCTTGATTATAAAGATGTTGCCAGAAGGGTTTTTGAAAATTGCGACTTTGCTTCTGATCTGATAATGCAGAAGGGTCCTCTTGATATACTGGATCATTCATCAGATAATTTTTCTTTCGGAGGGAAGATGGGAATTGATGCCACCCGTAAGCACAGGGAAGAGCTTAGCGCAAGGAGAAAAAACAGGGAAATGAATATTGCAGCTCCGGGAAATATTCTGAGAACGAATGGTAATGTTGCTATAAAATCAATAAATCATGATCTGTTTAATGAAAATATCCCGATAATCTTCGTAGGTGTTGATAAAGAGTATAATTGGAAAAAAGAAATAGAGTCGCTGATATCAGGGTCTGATGGTCTTGTTGTTTTTGTGCTTGATTATAAAATCAAGCTGAAAGATATGTTTCTGGCCTGCTGGCAGATTTTATCAAATACAGATCCTGTAAGGGATATTTCAAGAAAACGAAATAATTTTATTATTAATTCCACCTCGAAAGCTCATCCCTCTGATAATTTCCCAAGGAGCTGGCCAAATGTTGTAGTGTCTGATGGTGAGACTATTGATAAAATTGATAACTTATGGGATAATCTGGGATTGGGCGCTAAAATTGATTCTCCATCTGTCAAAATTAGCAACCTGCTTTTCAAAGGAGATGCTGAAGTGATTAATTAATTATTGCCGCACCTGTTGTTATAGAGAAGATTATCTTATAATTTAGGTGCTGAAAGGGTCCAGGAAATTGATAATGATTTGAGTGTCTGAATTTGCCTTTATATTTATAGCATTAGAACCGAAATTTGATATTATAGGTAATACAATATATCATTATATTGCCTATGCTGCCTGGTTTGGCTTTCTGATATATCTATTTATCAGATTTCAGTCGAGGAGCCTGACACAGGCCCGTAAGTTGTTGAAAGAAAAGGATCTGGCCTATAATGAGATAGAAAGGCAAAGAGAAGAGCTCGAAAACAAAAACAGGGATATTACCGATAGTCTTGTATACGCCAGCTATATACAGCAGTCGCTCCTTCCATCTGACTTATATTTTAAAAAAGTGCTTCGTGATGCATTCGTATTCTTCAGTCCAAAGGAGATTGTAAGTGGTGATTTTTACTGGGTACGAAAAAATTTAAACAGAATATTCGTTGTTGCAGCCGATTGTACAGGACATGGTGTTCCAGGGGCTTTTATGTCGATGATTGGAGTAGAACTTCTGAACAAAATTATTATCGACCAGAAAATAAGAAAGCCTTCAGAAGTACTTTCAGTTATGAGTAAGGGAATTGAAAGGACCTTTAATCGTGATGAGGAACAAGATAGGATAATGAAGGATGGGATGGATATGGGGCTGTGCGTAATTGATCTTGAAAAGAAGACACTCGACTATGCAGGAGCATTCTTCCCTCTCTATATCATCAGGGAAAACAAACTTATTGAAATTAAAGGCGACAGGCTGAGCATAGGTGTGGATGTCTCTAATATATTTACTAATAACCAGATTTCACTCCTGGATGGAGACGTAATCTATATGTTTTCAGATGGTTATACTGATCAGTTCGGAGGACCGAATAATAAGAAATTTATGTTCAGACGATTCAGACACCTCCTCCTTACTATTCATAACTTCCCAATGGAAGAACAAAAATCTCTTCTGAAAGAATCAATAGAGTCGTGGAAACGAAATAATGATCAGGTTGATGATCTAATGGTTCTGGGTTTTCGTCCTCTCTGAGATACTGTTAAGAAGTAACGAATCTCTCAATAATCTTTATTAGCTGAGAAGGCTGAAATGGTTTACTTAGATAATCATCTATGCCGGCTGATAGACATTTCTCCTTATCACCTATCATTGCATTGGCTGTAATAGCAATAATAGGTGTGTGCTGGCTGGTACTTTTTTCTATCTCTCTTATTTTTCTGGCAACGGTTATGCCATCCATTACAGGCAACTGTATATCCATCAGAATAATATCATAATTAGATTTGCCAAATTGGTCAAGAGCTTCTTTGCCCGTCTCAGCTGTGTCTATATTTTTAACTATGCTCTTCAGGGTAATAAGTACAATCTTTTGATTGGTAGGATTATCTTCAACCAGTAATATATTAGCATCTGATAGCTTCTTTTGCTGTCGGGATTCTATATTTAATTTCTTGATCCTTTCTGCTACTTTGCTCTGCCCTTCCTCCTCCGGCGCAATCTCAAGAGGGAGAGTAAATGAAAAAACTGAGCTATCATCTGATATAGTGGAACTTATTTTACCCCCAATGCCCGAAATAAGTTTAACTGCCATGCTATCCTTTGACGAGTTTTTTACCTCACTGATAGTGAAGCCGGGAATTTTTTCGTCAGCTGTAATATCAACCCTGATTACCTGCCTGTTCTTTAAGCTGCCTTCTTTTTTTAGTAATATGCTTACAAATGAGGGATTACCCTTTGCAGACGATATGGTACTGAAGAGATCAAGGAAAATTTGCTTGATAGTTATAGGGTCTCCCAGGTAGCTTATATCAAGGGTATCTGATTGCTCAAGGTTAAATTTAATATTATTGTCGGTATTGGCTTCGAATAGCTCAACTGTACTCGATAAGGCAGAAAAAAGATTGAATTGTATATCCTTTCTTGGCACATAGGAAATCTCCTGGGCAGTTTTCATCGACAGTTCATTTACTGCTTCAACCATATTTGTTGTTGATGCAATAAGTGTTTCGAGCATTTCCTTCTGGTTGCCTTCCGGGTTAGATTCCATCAGGTAATCAATAATAAAGGAGAAATTATTAAGAGGTGTCCTGATACGATGCGAGAAGGCAGAAAGATACTCTTCCTTCTGCTCAATCACTTTTTGAATCTCATCAACTTTTGAATCCATTCGAAGAAACTCGCTATTAAAATCCTGAATAATAACAATAGCACATATAAGAACGAAAACAAGGCAGATAATGAGTGGAATAGAAAGTTCAAGAATTACAAATACTATACTTCCAATAGCAAATAGAATCATACCGATGAAAAGAAAAGATCTTATCTTTTTCTTCTTTAGGCCAGATAATAATTGCGAAAGTGTAGATTCCCTTCTATCACCTTTCTCTTGTTTTAATCCCATTTCCCGGATAAGAGTTATTGACAAGAGGTAAAGATATGAAAATTCTTTTTCAACCTTAATCTTAAAAGATTAAATTTGTTCCCTCGGTATGATATTTGAGGACATACACTATGTTTAAAAATGAGACGATGAGACGACTGTTTATTTCATTATTGATTATGACTCAATATCTGCTATCCGGTATTGCACAACAGGACACAACCGGATTGGTAAGGTATACTCCGGACTTCCGGTTTAAGGATGGTTTTTATGTAAATTTTGAACAGGTGCAAAAAAACGATCCCATTCCAAAAGCCAAGATAGTTACATCAACAGATTATAATTCAAGAGATTTCTTTAAGAATATTGTTGAAAACAAGAGCATATACTTCTTTGATGCCCTGGGAATCAGGCAGGAAATAGAAGTTTCCAGCTTATGGGGATATTCCAGGAACGGTATTCTTTACCGTCAGTTACAGGGTAATTTTCACCGGATAACATTTGTTGGGAAAATATGTCATTATGTGGCAGATATTACTACTTATGACAGGGGCTATAGTAGTGGATATCCATATGGCTACTATGATCCTTATTCCTACTCCAGGTATAGCTCTTATAATTACTATAGCCCCTATGGATATAATAACCCATATAGAACAACTGCACGAAACGAGTTAAAACAATACATAATTGACTTTGAGACCGGTAGGGAGGTAGAGTATGAACCTAAGAATGTTGAAGTGCTCATCATGAAAGATCCTGAACTATATGATGAATACCTCCGTTTATCCAGGAAGAAGAAGCAAATGGCATTTTATTTTATTAGAATGTATAACGAGAATCATCCCCTCTATTTACCAAATAATTAAAACATGTATAAAAAAATCACTGCACTGCTGGCACTAAGCTTTTTTATCGGTACTGTCTATTCGCAGTCACCCTTTCCTACAGCTGATGAGATAAAAGGTTTTTATGGAACTGAAACATTGGTCGTTCTGGAGAATACAATGTTCTCTACTTACAATGCTTTCATTAAGAGTGCTATGAAGGAGCACTGGGAGATTACGCCATATAAATTTATATCTGTAGATGAGTTTAATACAATGAGGGAAGACCCGGCTTATTCGTTTATAGTCATGACAGAGACAAAATTTGATAAAGATAAGTCAGGTGCCGTCTATAACTTTATTAATCTTTTGCTGGGGAAAGATGTGGGGCGGATAGAAGATTTGCCAGAGATGTGTGCAATACCACTATCTTTTGCAGGTGAGGCCGACATGGAATATGGATATAAGGTTGGAATAGTACTCAGGTTTATGCAGACACATGTGCGCCATCTGTCAGAAGATCCCGGTATAACGGGGAAAAGATATCTCAAATATTATAATAAGTTTATTCCCGACCTGGCTGATAAGACCATCTTGCTGGGAGAGGAAGATCTGGTGCAGGAACTGAGGTCTGAATCTGTGTTAAATAGTCTGTACGATAATGATATCAGGATGGTTAACGAAGATGAGATAAGGGACGCCATTATCAATAAACAGGAGAATACACTTGTTCTGCATATGGTCGGACCAGAAAGCGACAGGGCAGGAGGGATGTGTTTTAAAATGCTGATTGGGACTGATGACGGAATGATATATTTTTATGGTGAGCATAAAATTACACCAAAGAACAGAAAGGGATTGCTGGTAAACGACCTGAAAAGGATCGGGCGATACTAGTAATGCAGCGATTATAGTGATTTACCGTCTTTATATAAACAGGAAGTATGAACGAGATCAGAGTATTAACGGAGACAGAAAGAAATTGGGCAATGTTTTGCCACCTTTCAACCTTTGCCAGCCTGGTTATTCCATTTGGCGGAATAATTGGACCACTAATTTGCTGGTCGTCAAAAAGACAGGAGTCAAGCTGGGTAGACCAGAATGGTAAAGCTGCACTGAACTTCCAGCTTTCGATGGCATTATACATCCTGATATGCATTCCCCTGATGTTTATTATTATCGGATTTGTAATTCTCGGAGCCCTGCTAATACTTGAGCTTGTATGTGTGGTTATTGCCAGTATAAAAGCATCAAAGGGAGAAGAGTACAGGTATCCCCTGATGATACCCTTTATTCAATAGAAGGGCAAAAGACAAACGGCAAAAGGCGAACGGCAAATGGTGAGTCATTTGCCAGCAATTCAACCAACTAACAATTTAACGATTTAACAGTTTAACAGTTTTATCAAATACGTCTGACGGATCAACAATTCAACAATTCAACAATTCAACAATTCAACAATTTTACAATTCAACGCTTCAACATTTTTAAGTAGCTTTGCACTGTAACAAAACTGTGTAAATGGCTTCAAATATATCCATCCCAAAAGGCACCAGAGATTTTGGCCCTGAAGAAATGACCAGGCGCAATTATATCTTCGACACTATCAGGAAAGTGTTTCGTAAATATGGCTATCAGCCTCTTGAAACTCCTGCAATGGAGAATCTTTCAACCCTTCTGGGAAAATACGGAGAGGAAGGCGATAAATTATTGTTCCGGATCTTAAATAGTGGCGACTACCTCTCGAAAATTGATAAATCGGATCTTTCTGATGTAGACAGTGGTGTGCTTACACCACGGATAGCCGAAAAAGGCCTTAAGTATGATTTAACTGTACCCTTTGCCAGGTTTGTAGTTCAGCACAGGAATGAAATAACTTTTCCATTTAAGAGATTCCAGATACAACCCGTGTGGAGGGCCGATCGACCACAAAAAGGAAGATACCGTGAGTTTTATCAGTGCGATGTTGATGTAATTGGCAGTAATTCAATATACAATGAGTACGAACTCTTACAGATTATTAGCGAGGTTTTTGAAAACCTGAAAGTAGATAATATTATTAAACTTAATAACAGGAAGATATTAAGCGGTATAGCTGAGATAATAGGAGAAAAGGATAGGCTAATCGATATCACCGTGGCAATAGATAAGTTCGAAAAGATTGGTATCGGGAAAGTTAATCAGGAACTTATCGAAAGAGGAATTTCTGAAGCATCTGTAGAAAAGCTACAGCCAATTCTCTCTCTTGAAGGGACTAATTTTCAGAAGCTGGATAGTCTGAAAGAAATCCTGAAAGACTCAGTAACTGGACTGGAGGGTATCGCTGAAATGGAAAAACTTCTAAATTATGCTGCTGATGATAAGTTTTCTCCAAAACTGGAGCTTGACCTCAGACTGGCAAGGGGCCTTAATTATTATACCGGAGCTATTATTGAGGTTAAAGCAACTGATTATATTATTGGCAGTATTTGTGGCGGTGGCAGATATGATGATCTGACCGGGATTTTTGGACTGCAGGATGTTAGTGGAGTAGGTGTTTCATTTGGTGCCGACAGAATTTATGATGTAATGCTAAACCTTGATCTCTTCCCTGAGAGGAGTTCTAATGATGTGATGGTGCTCTTTATTAATTTTGGAGGAGAGGAGGAGATATCTGCAATAAATATCTTAAGAAGGATAAGAGAAGCCGGAATACAGGCCGAACTCTACCCTGATAATGCGAAGGTAAAGAAGCAGATGATCTATGCAAATTCCAGGGGAATTCCCTTTGTTATAATGACCGGTGCACAGGAGATCATTAATGATAAGGTTACGCTCAAGGATATGATCAGCGGCGAACAGGTTTCAATAAATCCCGACAATCTGGTATCCCACCTTCTCGAACTAAGAAATACTGACTAAAAATCTATCTTCTTATAGCCTGCTGCTGAGACCTTCTGTTCCTGAGCTGTTCAAGCAGTATCTTGTTAAACTGAGTCTCAGTCTGATAAATCCTTACTACCTTTTTAATTGGTAATACTTCTTTAAATTTCTTGTGGTAGGTTTGCATAAGAATAGCTTCTTCAACGGTATATGCTATTATCCTGTCTCCACTTTCCTCAAGTTCTTTATCATCAATATTAGCCTGGTTCTGATTTATATATTTTAAAAGACTATTTTTATCAAGCCTGATTTTATTACGCCGGCTGATATAGTCGTTGTACACAGGCCAGAATACTTTGGCTTCATCAGGAGTAAGATCCATTCTTTGTGTAAAGAAAGCTATCTTCTCTGCTTCAATTCTTCCTGAAGCTTTGTCCTGACCAAATGAAAGAGAGCCTGCAAAAGCAACTATAATAAATATGATTAATATCTTTTTCATGGTTTCCTATTTTATAAGTTTTCAATTATATCTTCATAATTTATATTCCCGTCTATCAGGTAATCTATAATCTCATCCTGGTAAAGACCTGATTCTAAGGGGTATTCATTCCCTCGAAAAACATTTTCTAAATCAATATTCTCAAGTAGAATCATCTCATCTATCTCGCTGGCAAGGTATTCCGTTATACTATCACTATCATATTCAGGAGTGGTGTTCTGAATATCTGGCAATAAAAACCTTAGTGTTGCATATGATATAATAACAAGAAAAATCATCGATGCTGCCAGCATCAGATGAGGCCTTGCAATAGCAAAGAATCCCGGTTTACGGGTATCTTGTTTTTTCTCAGCCATCCCGACCATCTTCTCTGTCAGCTCCTCAAAATAGTTCCCGGGAACCCCGAACATTTCACTTTCCTTATATTTGTTCTTTTTATCCATCATTCTTTAGATTATATAGAGTATGAAAGGTTTAATCGTTTTTGAGTAAAACTTCTATCTTTTTTCGGGCCAGGTGATAGCTTGCCTTTAATGAGCCAACCGATGTAGAAAGAATCTCGCTGATCTCCTCATATTTCAGCTCTTCAAAATATCTCATATTAAAAACCAGCTGTTGCTTCTCAGGCAGTTTCTTTATTGCTGCCAGGAATTTCCTTCTGGCTTCGTCACCATCGAACCAGCTGTCTGATTCGAGAGAATTGATAAATATGGACTCTAAATCTGAAGTATCATATTTTTGTTCTCGTTTTCTTTTCTTAAGTATCGCAAGAGCTTCATTGGTGGCTATCCTGTACAACCAGGTGAAGAGAGAACTTTTTGATTCGAAGCGATCCAGGTTCTCCCATACTTTAATAAAAGTATTCTGCAAAGCGTCATCTGTATCATCGTGAACCACCAGTATCTTTCTTATATGGAAATAAAGCCTTTCCCTATACTTAAATAAAAGTAGCCTGAACCCTTCATTCCTGTCTTTCGAATAAGTTTCAAGTATATGTATATCAGAGTTTATCCGATTCACCTTAGCGATGTCTTACGCATATTTCAGAAAATTCTTAATGACGATGACTTACCTGATTCTATACTGAACTTTCTCACAATAGTATAATGTGATTGCTTTGAGTGCTGAGGCCGGTAGATAACCCTGTAATTGCCGGGAAGCAGTACTACAGAATCAGATTTATCTTCTGTCTTTATGGTATACACCCATACAAGGTCATTATCTTTCTCCTCGAATAACTCACATACCCCGTTATTATTTACCAGGAAAGTCATAATACCTGGTTGTGGCAGGGTAACTGTTGTTACTTCACTCTGCTTAATTACAACATCATTTAAATAAGTTATTGGTATTGTAGGTATTTCCAGGTCATACTCTCCGGTAATAAATTTTTTCTCTTCGAACATAGTCTGCCTGCAGAGCGTCTCAGTCTTATCCTTTTCTCTGACAACAAAGTCGAGGTCGCGGTATTGAAAACCTTTCTGTTGAATAACCTTGAGTGATCCCCTGGGTGCATCTATTGCTGCAATGTTATGTTTCCCCGGAGCCATCAACAGACTCTCCAGATACACCGGGGGCATGGTATGTGCCTTAATCCTGTATTCAATTAAAGGATCAATCCTCATTGTATCAGGGTTCCCGCGCTGGTTCATTGTATGTACAAAATTATATTTAATGCTTCCGGAATTCTTATTGTAAAAAGTAAGTGGGATATTTGTTTCGGAAGGATATCCAAATTCGTCCATCAGGTTAACCTGGAGGGTGGTCTCGGTAAGTGCATGCGTTACAACTATTTCGAGCACCTCTTCAAATCTTTCTTCGGTTGATGCATTATATACATTGCCCATGCATTCAAATGTTTTTTCAAACATCCAGTCCAGGCCAATACCAATAACAAATGGTTTTAATAATATTCCTTTCTGTTGCAGTTCCATAGCTACAGCACAGGGGTCGCCATCGCAGGCTTCGATGCCATCGGTAATAAGTATTACAACATTCCTGCAATTCTCTCGTGGAGGAAAATCACCTGCTGTTGCAGCAAGAGAATTTGCTATCGGTGTTGTTCCTTTTGGAGAAAGTGATGTCATCTTCCTTTTAATCAGGTACCCGTTGTTAGGGGCAAACGGAACTTCCAGCCTGGTATCGTTGCAGTCCTGAGGTGGGACAACGCTTTGATGACCGTACACCCTGAGGGCCATTTCAACATTTGGGAAGGTGCTTAAACTATCGATTGTCCTGCCCAGGAACTTCCGGGCAATGTTTATCTTCTTGTCTGTTCCCCATTCCCCCGACATGCTCTGCGAGCAGTCAAGCACAAAAAGTATCCTTGTAGTTTCTGTTGTCTGGTTTACCTGTTGTGACTTAAGTCCCTGCCCGGCAGAGACCAGTAGTATAAGACAGACTAAATTTAGATATTTCAAATTTCAGTTTTTAGTATCCATCAAATTTATAAAAATAAAACTGCATAATTGAAACCTTTATTGCATTTGCATCGTTCCATTTTTAGTTACCTTTATGCCCTTTAATAAATGTAAATAGAAGAATGGCGCTACAGTGCGGAATTATTGGGATAACAAATGTTGGCAAAACAACTATTTTTAATTGTATCTCAAATACAAGGGGAGAAACTACAGCTTATGCTTTTAGTGCAACAAAATCTAATATTGGTTTAATACAGGTGCCTGATAATAGGCTGTATGAGCTTGAAAAGTTTCAGAAAACCGAAAAAATTATACCCACAACAGTAGAAATAGTTGATATACCCGGTCTGGCCAGAGGGTCTAATAAGGGAGAGGGTGTAGGTAATAAGTTCCTGGGCGATATACGTAATACAGATGCCCTTATTCATGTTCTAAGATGTTTCGATAACGAAAACCTGCCCCATATTGATGGTTCTGTTGATCCGGTACGTGATCTTGAGAATATTGATTTTGAATTGCAGGTAAAAGACCTGGAATCTGTAGAGAAAAAGATCGAAAGGCTTGGAAAGACTGCCAAGTCAGGCGATAAAGATGCCAGGGCTGGCCTTGAAGTTCTGAACAGGCTGAAGGACCATCTGGAGGGCTTTAATAATGCCAGGACCTTTGAATTTAAGTCAGAGGAGAAATCTTATGTCGAAGACATCTTCCTTTTCACAATTAAACCTGTACTTTACGTTTGTAATGTTGATGAGGGCTCGGCTGTTGATGGTAATAGTTACGTTGAAAGGATAAAGGAGTTCCTGGGAGAATCCGATTCGGAGATACTTGTAATTGCGGGACAGATGGAGTCTGAAATCGCTGAACTGGAAGATAAGGACGACAGGGATGTATTCCTCTCGGATATTGGCCTGTCTGAACCTGGTGTAAATAAGCTTGTAAGATCTGCTTACAGGTTACTCGACCTTCAGACCTTCTTTACAGTGGGTCCCAAAGAAATAAGAGCATGGACCCTTAAAAAGGGGATGACAGCTCCCCAGGCTGCCGGTGTGATTCATTCTGATCTCGAAAGAGGATTTATCAGGGCAGAGGTAATGAAATATGAAGATTTCACAAAATTAGGATCCGAACAGGCCTGCAAAGAAGCTGGTAAGCTTTTTGTGGAAGGTAAAGGGTATATCGTCGGAGACGGAGATATTCTGCATATAAGGTTTAATGTTTAATCCAATGCGAAAAATCTGGTCAATAGTTTTACTGATATTGATCTCCTCTTACTTAAGTGCTCAGGATGAGGAGTATATGGCCACTTTGCGTTATCAGGTTCTAAAATACGGACAGGCTGAGATAAAGTTTAAGTATACAGAAAAGGAAGAGCTTAAGTCAATCCCTGAGAATATTTCTATTAGCAGGGTAAAAGATAATTATGCATGGGCTCTTATCTCGGCATTTGATTTAGACGATATGCCCGGATTTCCCTTTCCTTTCGAAATAGTCGACAGATCAGGCTCAAAAGCTGTTGAGTCGGCACTCTCCGTTGAACAGGCTATGAACTGGGATCTTTATCCCAGCTATCAGCAATATGATTCTATACTAACAATTCTGGCAAACGATTACCCGGGCCTCTGCAAGCTTGATACTATAGGCCAGAGTGTTGAAGGCAGGCAGGTTTTTGTTCTTAAGATTTCCGATAATGTTGACCTGGATGAGGACGAACCCCAGGTATTCTACACTTCAACAATGCATGGAGATGAACTGGCAGGCTATGTCTTAATGCTGCGTCTGGCAGAACATTTACTTGTAAACGCATCAAACGGATCACTTGAACAGGAGCTTGTAGATAGTTTGGAAATATGGATTAATCCGAATGCTAATCCCGACGGTACCTATAGGGGTGGAGATACTATTAGCTTTCCTATACGCGAGAATGCTAATGGCTACGACCTTAACAGGAGCTTTCCTGATCCCGAAATTGGAAGAACAGTACCCCTAGCAGGAGCAGTGGAGAATTTTAAGATGGTAGACTTCCTTAAAGACCATCGTTTTGTTATTTCGGCGAATTTTCATTCAGGAATAGAGCTTGTTAATTACCCCTGGGATAGATGGGACGATCCACGATTTCATGCCGATCATGACTGGTTTGATAAAATAAGCCGTGCCTATGCCGATACTGTGCATTACCATTCTGCCGACCCCTTTTATTTTGATGATTATGATAACGGCGTTACTCATGGAGCAAGCTGGTACGAAATAAATGGCGGCCGCCAGGATTATGTTACCTATGAGAGACAGGGTAGAGAAGTTACCATTGAGCTGCATAATGATCACCAGACTTCTGCCTCAGTGTTAAATACTCTTTGGAATGATAATTACAGGTCTCTTCTCAATTACCTGGCAAATGCATTTTATGGTATACATGGCAGGGTGGTAGATAATAATACCGGTTTGCCACTTGAAGCAAAGATCTTTGTTCAGGGCCATGATGTAGATAGTTCACAGGTATATTCTGAAGCATTTAACGGAAGCTTTGTAAGGTTGATCGACGAAGGATTATGGAGCCTGGCTGTATCGGCCGATGGGTATGAAACACTTTATCTTGCAAACGTACAGGTAGTTGACAACCAGCAAACATCCCTGGATATAAGGCTGATGCCAGGAGGGACAGGCATAGATGATAGTACTATTGGTAATCTGAAGATCTGGCCTGTACCTGCCGGAGATCTGATTAATATTAGCCTGCCTGAAGACCAGGGGTCGCAGTTGGCTATCTCTGTATTTAACATTAATGGTACTGAGGTAATACAAAGGACTATTAATACCTATACAGAGTTTAAAATAGAGATCCCCGTATCAACACTCCCGGCAGGAATTTATGTAGTAAAGATTAAGCCCTCAGATAGCAAGAAGACTCTTACAGGGAAGTTTATCAAAAACTAAAATTCTTTAACCACCCCGCACCTCCGCCAAAGTTTTAACGCAGGCTGACACCTCTCATCTCTTACCCCCTATTTCAACTGTCATTCAAATAAGTTACTTTTGCAGCTTAAATTAAATCTGATGCAGATACTTATAGCAATATTTCTGGGTGGCGGACTGGGTAGTGTGAGCCGCTACGCTCTTTCCAGAACAGTAACAAGTAATTTTACCAACATCAATCCTATGGGTACTTTTGTTGCAAACCTTGCAAGCACATTAATTCTGGCGCTTGTACTGTACCTGGCTGCAATAAGAGGAGGGATGTCAAGTACTGCAAAAGCACTTTTAATCGTTGGTTTCTGTGGAGGATTCAGTACTTTCTCAACATTCAGTTATGAGACATTTGAACTGCTTAGAAACGGTAACTATACTTTTGCGGCGGCCAATATCCTGGTAAGCCTCTTCCTTGGTATAGGCGTTCTTTTCATCCTGGCTAAAAATATTTAATACTCCCGACCATGATCAGATCATTTTGTATATCAGTAGTTTTGTCGATTCTTGCTTTATCACAAATATTTGCCCAGGGTGCATATATTCCTCCTGAGAAGCCTAAACTGGTTATAGGTATTGTGATTGAACAGTTCAGATACGATTATATTGATAAGTATTGGGATAATTTCAGTGAAGGCGGTTTTAAAAGGCTGATAAATGAGGGTACTTTCTGTAAGAATGCATCATACGATTTCTTTTTTACTCAATCAGCACCGGCTCATGCTACACTGGTAACAGGTACAGATCCGAGGGTGCATGGAATTATTGCTGATAACTGGTACCATCCTTTAAGAGATGAGATTGTTTACTGTACGTCTGACAGCGATGTAGACCCTGTTGGGGGTAGTTTTGAAAGGGGACTTCATTCACCAGTTAATCTTCTGCCCAGTACGTTTGGAGATGAATTAAAGCTCTCAAACGGGGGAAAATCAAAGGTGTTTTCAGTTGGTCTTAAAGAAAATGCTTCGATTCTATCAGGAGGTCATTCTGCAAATGCTGCCTACTGGTATGATGAGATAACAGGTACCTGGATGACCAGCACTCATTATTTGGATTCGCTCCCTGGTTGGGTAAATGAATTTAATGGCATGATGTTGAGCGACACCTATCTTAATGGTGAGTGGAAAACCTTATTGCCGCACGATCAGTATAGCCGCTCATTGCCCGATACAAATAAATATGAGATGGGTATAGAGGGTCAATCATGGTTTCCATACGATATTAAGAAGATGAGTTCTTCATCAGTCCTGGGAATATTAAATAAGAAACGCGATTATTCATTTTTAAAAGAAATTCCGGCTGGTAACACATTTACTTCAGATTTTGCTATTCGGCTTATCGAGGAAGAATCGCTAGGCGAGGACGATATCACAGATTTTCTTTCTGTAAGTTTTTCTGCTACCGATAATATAGGCCATAATTTTGGTCCTTCTTCTCTTGAGATGGCTGATGCAGTAATAAGGTTCGACAGGGACCTATCGCATTTTATGGATTATGTTATAGCTAAGATTGGTAAGAAAAATGTATTAATTTATCTTACTTCTGCTCATGGTGTTGCTGAATCACCAGATCTTTTAAGAGATAAAAAAATCCCTGCAGGGCATTTTAAGTTCAACCAGGCTCTTACACTATTGAAAAGTTATCTCAATGTACTTTACGGGCAGGGTAACTGGGTAAAGGGATACTACGAGAAGCAGATATATCTTAATCGTACCTTGATAGAGGATGCAGAGCTATCCTTATCCGAGGTTCAGAATCTTTCTGCAAGGTTTATTACCCAGTTTAATGGAGTTTCTTTTGCAGTGGCGGCCAATGTAATTGAGAATAATGATTTCAGCAGGGGTTATTACAGGATGATTCGCAATTCCTACGATCCTGTAAGGTCAGGAGATATAATTATTAATTTAAAACCTGCATGGGTTGAGAATGGAAAGTATGTAACGAATCATAATTCGCCCTATGAGTACGATTCTCACGTGCCACTGATATGGTATGGGTGGACAGTAAACAGAGCCTCAATTACAAGAAAAATTAATATGAATGAGCTTGCTGCTACACTATCTTCACTATGCAGGGTGCAGGTGCCAAATGCATGTGTTGGCGAACCCATGACCGAACTTTTCAGATAATGGTATGTTTCTTGATAATAGATAGATAAATAATTAAAATTTTCGTGTTTTAATCATTTGCTTATATTTGCAAGAATAAAAAAATGTAACTTAAATAAATTCAAAAACTATGGGAGATTTTGTAAGGACAGGATTAAAGACATTAGCAACCCTAATTATTTTGGGTATCTCTGTTAATGCTTTTGGTCAGACTGAAATGTCGGATGTAGCAGATTCATTCAACCAGGGTGTACAAATGATGAAGATAAACCCCGATGCTGCCATTACCTCATTTGAAAGGACAATTGAACTGGCAGATCAGGTAGGAACTGATGAAGCAATGGAGCTTAAAATGCAGGCTGTTGCCCAGATCCCTAAGTTGTTCTGGGAATCTGCCAAGAAACTTGCCGGAAAGAAGGATTATGTAAATGCAATAAAGAAACTTGATTCCTGTATGGAAACTGGTAAAACGGCGAATGACACTAAACTTGTTTCCCGGGCAAGGGGTACCAAATTAAGTATTATTAATGTCCAGGGTAATACGGCTCTTTCTGATGGAGAATACGAAGCTGCCCTTGATTATTTTGATACAGCTTTGCAGATGAACCCCAAGTATGCCAAGGCTCTTCTTGGTAAAACACTTGTCTATGACAAAATGGGCGACCTTGATAAGATGGAAGAAGCTGGTATACAGGGGATGGAAGTTGCAACAGCAGCAAGGGATAACAAGACCTCTGGTACAATTCAGCAGAAACTTAGATCTACCTTCTTTAACAGCGCACAGGCTAAGCTTCAGGCGCAAGATTTTGCGGGAGCTGAAAAGTGTCTCTCCAGGTCAATCCAATATGGGAATAACAATGCACAGGTACACTATCAGCTTGGCCTGACATATGAAGGACAGGAAAAGTGGAACGAAGCAATTGAATCATTTAGCAAGTCTGTTGAACTTGATATGGGAACTAGTGCCGAGAAGGCAAAGGTTTTCTTTAAGCTTGGAGGTGCATATGAGGCAGTGGGCAATAGTACTAAAGCCTGTGAAAGCTATAAGCAAGCTCTCCATGGTGAGTTTGCAGAAGCAGCTAAGTATAAGATTGAGAATGTATTGCAGTGCAATAATAACCAGTAACAAGATAAAATTATATCAAACCGCTTCAGAGATGAGGCGGTTTTTTTTTTCTGGCTAAGGCTTACTTGTTATTTACTAAGAGTATTCCTGAGCAAACATGCTTCTTCGAGCAGTTCCGGATTATTAACTGCTCCATTACCAAGAACTATAATATCTGCTCCCGATTGAAATGCTGTTTTAATATCTTCAGATTTTCTGAGTCCACCACCCACTATTATTGGGATATTAATATTTTTTCTTACAGATTTAATTACCTCGGAAGGAACAGGATAACTTGCTCCGCTACCTGCCTCCAGGTAGATCATTTTTAAACCAAGAAGAGCACCTGCGATAGCTGTTGCAACCACAATATCTGGTTTTGCCGACGGAATAGCTTCAGTCTGCGACATATATTCAACTGATGTTTTAGAGCCACAGTTAATTAGAATATATCCCACCGAGATAATATCGCACTTCATTTGATTTAGCAGGGGGGCTGCCACAACATGATTTCCAATTAGCAGTTCCGGGTTTCTGCCTGAGATTAGAGATAATAAAAGAATACCATCAGCACTATCGTCAAGCTGGAGAAGATTACCCGGGAAAATATATACAGGTATAGACGATTCATTTTTAATTTTCCTGATTAACTCACCTGGCTTTTTGAATGTAAGACTTCCTCCAACGAGTATATAATCTACTCCCGATCTATTTGCGATTTTCAATAACTTATCAGGATTACTGCTATGGCCATCATCCGGGTCAATCAACAGAGCAACCTTCTTACTCTTATCTCCTTTTCTTACCATTGTAATTCTTATTTGTCCATACAAGAGCATAATTATCATACCTGGTATAGTGCAGGTCAAATATCTCATTAATCTTTTCAGAATGAACCTTACCCTTAATATCTCCCGATTCGGATAAATCAAAGGGATATATAGTTATATTCTTCTTAATGTTAATTCCTTCCTTGTCGCATATTTTATATAGGGCTTCCTTGGCGCACCAGTGAAGATACAGGTGATATCTTTTTTTATCTCTCTCCCTGGTAATCCGCTCTTTCTTGTTGATAAACTTAAACGATAATGCATTAATATTAGAACTCATATGCTCCAGGTCAATCCCAATCTTTTCCTGAGTACTTAGCATAATTGCCGTAAGTTTGTGGGAATGAGTTATGCTGATAAAGTGGGAACCATCTTTTATAAATGGCTTGTTATTTTTATTATAAACAATTCGGGCATCGGGTCCGATAAGTTCTTTTAAAAGAGCTCGGACACTCAGGAATTCAAGTTTCCTTGAAGTACTTCTGAATGTCTTGTATCTCCTGTTGTCGTTCTGATCGAGCTCAACCATTGAGAGAAGGGTCTTGAGATCTTCTTCTATCTTCCAGACACCAACCACGGTATAATCGTTTAAATAATGTTCAGTTATACAGGCCATTCTCTATCTTATTTTTTCCATTCAAGTGTTTCAATAAGGTATAAGATATCTTCCCTGAAAAATTCAATAACAGGTGCCAGAGAATCCTTATCCGGGGTTGTATAAAAATATAGCGATCCCATAAGGTAGTTATCAGTGCTGTCTGTAAGATAGAACTGCAAAGAAGAGGCAGCATTTCCCTTAATCGAATATACAAGTCCATAAACCTTATTATCGGGATTCTCCCATCTTCTTTCTTCGATAGCATCAGCTTTGACCGAATGCTTATACGCCAGCTTATGTGCATCTTCAATAAGCAGATCAAGATTGTTTTTCACCGGAAGGTAGCTGAGGTGAAGTTTTCCGCCAAAGTCGTTAAATTCAATATTAAACCAGCAGGGAGTGCTTATTCCAGGCTCTTCTGCAACCTTACCGTAAACAGGATAGTAGAAAGTAAAGGGACATGTAGAATCAAACTTTATATACTCCTTTTTCGGAAAATCTATCCGGAAATGTCCCCTGGGTCTTGGAAAAGACTGGTTACGACATCCGACAATTAAGCCTAGCAGGATAACAAAGAAAAATATTTGCCTAATTGCTTTTTCCATCCTTGTTGTTAATAATCTTTACTCTTATCTTTTTAATCCTCCTGCTGTCGGCCGAATGAATCTCAAACATAAAATCTTCAAGATTTACAGAGAATCCTTTAACCGGTATTACTCCTGCCAGCTCAAGCATTAGTCCGGCAAGAGTATCTGATTCACCTCGTACATCTACAAAGGGATCATAATCTATATTCAATACCTTACAGAAGTCGTGCAGTTGAGTTTTCCCTTCAAAAATATACTCGTCATCACTCAATTTCTCAAAGGCTATCTCATTATTTTCAGATTCACCGGGGATATCACCAACTATTTCTTCAAGGATATCTTCCAGCGTTATTATTCCACTTGTTCCTCCGTATTCATCAATAACAATTGCAAGGTGAATCTTTTTTGTCTGAAATTCCGCAAGGAGTTCTCTTATCCTTTTTATTTCCGGAACATAGTAGGCCGGACGAATTAGAGATTGCCAGTTAAAACTGCCTGGTTTATGCAAGTGAGGCAATAGATCTTTTATATATAGGACTCCCTGTATATTATCGATAGACTCAGAATATACGGGGATTCTTGAATATCCAGACTCAATTATTCCCGGAATTAATTCTATAAAGGGAGTTTTTATATCGATGGCCATAATGTCTATCCTGGGTTTCATTATTTCCCTGGCATCAATATTTCCAAAATTTATTATTCCCTTTAGTATCTTCTCATCTTGAATGTTCTTGCCGGATGCAATGGAAATGGCATCAGATAACTCATCCTTGCTAAGCGGCGAATCATGAGTGCCTCGCTTCAGGATCTCAGACAATTTTAATAATATCAGGCTTATAGGCATAAAAACCTTGTCGAGAATAATCAGGGGGCCTGCCATCAGCGATGCAAACCTGAGATTCTGCTGTGTTGCATATACCTTTGGAATTATTTCCCCAAAAAGAAGTAAGAGAAATGTTATTACAACAACCTCCAGGATAAAACCAAATACAGGACTGGAAGTAAAATCAAATAACTGAGAACTTATGTAAGCCGATAATATAACAATACCGATATTAACGAAGTTGTTTACAACAAGTATAGTACTTAGTAAGCGCTCCGGAGTATCGAGCAGTTTAATAACCCGGCCGGCACTCTTGCTTTTGTTAATTCTGAAAGCTTCCCTGTCTGCCGGTGATAAGGAAAAAAATGCAACCTCCGATCCGGAGATAAAGGCTGAGCATAAAAGCATCAATACAACAACAAGAGCCTCGATAATGACATATATATCAGGCTGGTTTACAATAATGTTGTTTAGCGTTTGAAGGTATTGAAAGGGGTCGTCTGTTTCCAATTGGCATTTGTTTAGTTAACACTAGAACGGAAGGTCGTCGTTCTCTTCACCACCTGATACGAAGGGATCTTCGTTTGTTGCGTTTCCTGTGTTATTCTCCTGCGCCTTTACCTGATCGGTGCCTGAAGCCTGAGCTTCTGAATTATACTGTCCAGAATCACCGGAGGTATTATCGCCTTTCTTACCAAGCATTTGCATATTATCGGCAACTATTTCAGTGATATACCTCTTGTTTCCATCCCTGTCGTCATATGACCTGGTTCGAATCTTCCCTTCGATAAATAACTGAGATCCTTTTTTTACATATTTATCAGCTACTTCAGCGAGACCTCTCCACAGAACAATGTTATGCCACTCAGTGGTTGTAACACGCTCACCATCCTTACTTTTGTAAGTTTCACTGGTAGCAAGAGGGAATCTTGCCACAGCTACATTAGATTCAATAAAATGTACCTCGGGATCTTTCCCAACATTTCCTACCAGTATTACTTTGTTTACGGCCATAATGAATATTATTCTATTTTTCGAAATTCAGCACAAAGTTATGAAAAATTAGCAGTAGCACAATTCTAATTTCAATAATTAGTTTCAATTGTAATCTACTGAAGAAATAACACTGAAATGCTCAATTACAGAATTTTAGAACTCAAAAAAATCAAAAAATAAAGTTAAGAGTTTCATTTATATGAAATAATATTTTACATTTGCAGAGTTATTAAAAATACTACGAAAAATATTAATTTGTTGAATTAAATAATTTTAAAATGACTAAAGCAGACATCGTTAACGAGATTGCCAAGAAGACTGGTATTGAAAAGGTTACAGTTCAGAGAACTGTTGAAGAGTTTATGGATGCGGTCAAAGAATCAATGGTAGCAGGTAATAATGTTTATCTTAGAGGTTTTGGCAGCTTTATTGTAAAGAAAAGAGCCAAGAAAACAGCCAGGAATATCTCAAAAAATACTACTATTATTATTCCAGAACATTTTATTCCGGCTTTCAAGCCTTCAAAATCATTCATTAACAAGGTTAAAAATAACCAATAATTTATTAAGCTTTATGCCAAGCGGAAAGAAGAGAAAGAGACATAAGATGGCTACGCACAAGCGTAAGAAGCGTTTGAGGAAGAACAGGCATAAGAAGAGGAAATAGTCGATCTGTTTGAAAAGCCATAAGTAAAATACTCTAAACCTAAAGATGCCTCTAATCTTTAGGTTTAGTACATTTATAGAATAGAAAAAGATATACTGATAGATCTGTCAGGTGGTTAGCAAAGATATTATAATAGACTCAGGCCCGGACGATATTTCAATAGCCCTATTGGAAGACAGCAGGCTCGTTGAACTGAATAAGGAAAAAAAGAATCTTCAGTTTGCTGTGGGTGATATATATCTGGGTAAGGTTAAGAAGATAATGCCCGGCCTTAATGCCGCATTTGTAAATGTGGGCTATGAAAGGGATGCATTTTTGCATTACCTGGATCTCGGTGCACAGTTCAGGTCGCTTAACAGGTATTATACTCTTGCACTGAGCAAGAAGGGGAGAATACCTCCTGTTCATAAGTTTAAGAACGAGAGGGATATCGATAAGGATGGGAAAATATCGGATGTTCTTACCAGTGGTCAGACAGTAATTGTACAGGTAACCAAAGAACCAATTTCCACCAAAGGACCAAGGTTGGGGTCTGAGATCTCACTTGCCGGCAGAAACCTTGTGTTGCTGCCATTCTCTGATAAGATTTCTATATCCTCAAAAATAGAAAGCGTTGAAGAGAAAAACAGGTTAAAAGCACTTCTTCTGAGCATCAAACCAAAGAACTATGGTGTTATTGTAAGAACTGTTGCCGAGGGAAAAAAAGTTGCTGTACTCGATTCCGAACTAAGAGGCCTTGTTAAGAAGTGGGAGTCTGCTTTTTATAGTATCAGAAAAGATGTATCTAAACCAAAGCTACTAATTGGTGAGCTTAACCGAACCACAACTATCCTGAGAGATATTCTGAATGTAAGCTTTACCAATATTACTGTAAACAATAATGATGTTGGCAACGATATTAAGCACTACATCAGAGAAATTGCACCTGAGAAGGAGAAGATAGTAAAAGTATACAACGGTAAGATTCCAATATTTGACCACTTCGGAGTAAGCAAACAGATAAAATCACTTTTCGGAAAGACAGTATCATTTAAGCATGGGTCTTACCTTATTATAGAACATACAGAAGCTTTGCACGTTGTTGATGTAAATAGTGGTAATCGTTCTAAGTCGGATAAAGACCAGGAGACAAATGCACTTCTTGTGAATATTGAAGCTGCGAAGGAAATTGCCCGCCAGTTACGACTGAGGGATATGGGTGGTATTATTGTTGTCGATTTTATCGATATGCTCTCCAATGAAAATAAGCAGGCTTTATTCGAGAAAATGAAAGAAGCCATGGCTCTGGATAGTACCAAGCATAATATCCTTCCCCTTACCAGGTTTGGCTTAATGCAGATTACCCGTCAGCGCGTCAGGCCAGAAATGCATATCACTACAGATGAGGATTGCCCGGTTTGTTCAGGCACGGGTAAAGTGGGGCCGACCATCCTTCATGTCGATAAGATAGAAGATAGCCTGAATAATATTGTCGATAAGGTTAAAACGCGTAAGTTTATTCTACGTTCCCATCCTTTTGTTGCTGCCTACCTTACAAAAGGACTGTTTTCGGAGGCCAGGAAAATGGCCAAAAAATACAAATGTTCAATATCGGTTCAGTCAATACCATCTTACCAGATCCTCGAATATAAATTTTTCAACTCAGAAGGAGATGAGATAGATCTCAGGTAAATTGAACCTTTTATTCCTTTCCCCGGTTATTAATATAAATATATACTTACCACGGTAAACGTAAATTTTATATATTCGAAGCTATTATAATACATCTGGAATAATGAAGAAATTAATACTCTTAGTAAGCATAATTGTAAGCCTGGCTTCAACTCTGTCGGGTCAGATATTTGATCCTGTAACATGGTCATTTTCTTATGATGACATGGGTGAAGGTAGGTACGAGCTAATATTTAAAGCTTCGATTGAAGAGGGTTCTCACCTGTATGGTATCGATATACCTTCTGGTGGACCGATTCCTACAAGTTTTTCCTTCGGTGAATCTGGCGATTACAAATTGATTGGTGATCTAAAATCACTTACCGAAGGGGAAGAAGTATTTGATACTGCCTTTGAGATGGATATATTGTATTATAGCAATGAGGCCGAATTCAGACAGGTAATAGAGTCGGATCTGAAATCATTCACAGTCGAGGGTTTTATTACCTATATGGCCTGCGACGATGAGAGGTGCTCACCACCCCAGGATTTAGATTTTAGTATTCCTGTTACCGTTCAGGAAACTACTGATACCGAGCAGACTACGCCCATGAGGGCAGAAGGCTCATCAGGGTCAGACCGGGGACTTATGGGGCTTCTTATTATTTCATTTTTTCTTGGACTGGCAGGAGTGTTAACACCATGTGTGTTTCCTATGATTCCAATGACTGTTGCATTCTTTTCACAGGACTCAGGTAAAAAATCCGGATCCTTTATTAAGGCACTGATATTCGCATTATCGATTATACTGATTTATTCTTCTCTGGGCCTTATAGTATCACTCACAAGTGCAGGAGCTAGCTTTGCCAGCTCACTCAGCACTCATTGGATCCCTAATCTTTTATTCTTCCTCTTATTTATAGTATTTTCAGCATCATTTTTTGGCGCTTATGAGATTATTCTTCCTAATAGTTGGGTTAGCGGAGCCGACTCCAAGGTTGATAAGGGAGGCTTTGTTGCTGCTTTCTTCCTGGGTCTGACTACTGTGCTGGTATCATTTGCATGTACTGGTCCTATAGTAGGTGCACTCTTAGTTGAAGCAGCCAGTGGAGATGTTCTACGGCCAACCATAGGGATGTTTGGTTTTGGTTTGGGATTTGCTCTTCCATTCTTCCTCTTTGCATTATTCCCTGCTATTATGAGCAAATTACCAAAGTCGGGTGGATGGCTTAACTCCATCAAGGTAGTACTGGGTTTTATTATGGTAGCTTTCAGTTTGAAGTTTTTATCTTCAATAGACACTGTTTATGGCCTTGGGATACTCGGAAGAGATATCTACCTGGCAATATGGATTGTTTTATTCTTCCTGCTGGGCCTATACCTGATGGGAAAGATAAAATTTGCTCACGACAGCGATCTGAAACATATTGGAGTATTCAGGTTTGTATTAATAATTGCTGTATTCTCTTTTACCTTATATCTTGTTCCTGGACTCTTTGGTGCTCCTTTAACAGGGATATCATCACTTCTTCCTCCTAAGGAGACTCTATCGCTTGACCTTTCGCAGAGAAGTAGCACTCAAAGCAGTATGCCTCTTTTTGAATCGACCGAAAGTGTCAAATATGAAGATAAGTTTGACCTGCCTTACGGATTAAGCGGATACTTTGATTATGAGCAGGGGATGGAGTCGGCCAGGGAGCAGGGAAAACCAGTTTTTCTCGACTTTAAAGGACACGCCTGCAGCAATTGCAAGGAGATGGAAGCAAAGGTGTGGTCGGACAACAGGGTGCAGCAAAGGCTTAGAGATAACTTTGTAATTATTGCCCTGTATTGCGACGACAGGACTAAGCTTCCGGAAGATCAATGGTATACTTCACCATTCGACAATAAGGTTAAAAACACAATAGGGAAGGTTAACACAGACCTTGAGATAAGAATGTTCGGAACAAATACTCAACCCCTATACGTGATTGTAGATCATGAAGGAAATGTGTTGGGTGAGAGGATGGAGCATAACCTTAATATCGATGAATATATAAGTTGGATGGATAAGGGCTACAACTTGTTTTAAAAGAAATTTAATCAATCAAAGATAGTAGGGACGCAAGGATTTGCGTCCCTTTTTTATTTCAGAACGAACCAAGTTTAAATATTACATTGCAGGTAAGGCCTCTCAGAGCCCCTGAGACTGCTGCAGGTTAGATTCTAAACTCTTCTCAGATTAAATGACAAGTCAATATTACAAAAGTTGCATTTTTTGTAAATTTCTTATTGGAGCAGCTATAAATGCGAGGATTAGGATTACAAGGCTGGCAAAAGCAGAATACCTGTAGATAATGTCGCCGTGGGCAGCATATGAAGTGCTTGTCTCTCCCGGACAAATATCTGAAACAAGCACTCCTTCTTCCCACCATGGGAGCGACTCTGTGATTATTCCTTTCTTATTAATAATACAAGATATTCCTGTGTTGGCAGACCTCACAACCGGCCTTCTGTTTTCAATGGCCCTGAGAGAAGCAAACCATAAGTGTTGTTTATAAGCTGGCGTATTTTTCCACCATCCATCGTTAGTGATAATCGCAATAAAACCTGCCCCTTTATGAATATATTGAGTTGTAAACTCTCCATAAGCCGACTCATAGCATATTACCGGTGCAGCCTTTGTTCTTCCTGTAGTATGAGTAAACACCTCTCTTTCGTTTTGTATGCCGTAGCCCGACATAGTACCACCCAGATCAGGAATTATTATTTTTTCCAGAAAGGGTGGGAGGAATGCTACCTTTTTCTCAAACCCGGGTACTAGTTTTGATTTATGATAGAATAATATCTCAGAATCTTTTCCAAAATGAACTGCACTATTGTACAGTTCGCGGGAAGAATTTATTGTGCCTCTTTCCTTACCTGATTTTATATCCCGGGGATTGTCATCTATATATATTGCGGTTGTTGTTGCTCCCAGAATAATATTCAGACTATCATATTCTGAGAAATACTTCTTAATTCTCCTGATATACCTGTTGTTATCTGCTTCAGATTCATCAAATGGATCGTCAATTGCGGTTTCCGGAAATACCAGCCACCTGGTTGATTCATCTATTTTCCCATCAGTAAGCGACAGCATATTATCAAGCTGGGTAAAAAAAGGAAGACTATCAAATTTCTGCGTATAGGGATCAACATTGGGTTGAACAATAACTACTCTCTCGGCAGGAGTATCTTCTGAGAATCGTGCACCAGTAATAACAGATAATATAATGGGAAGCAATATCATGCTTAAGGCAGGTAAGAGGTGCTTCAGTATTCTTTCTCTGCTTTTATGCAGCTTCACCAGGGCGTTAAATATCAGCAGGTTTACCAGGAGGACCCAGAGTGTTCCTCCACCGGCACCGGTATATTCATACCATTGTATCAATCCGGGTTCTTTCCCGAAAACATTACCTGTATTCAACCATGGAGAGATAATACTGATCTTTAAACAAATATATTCATACCCCAGCCAGAAGCTGATAAAACTTATTGCGGTAGTAAGTTTGCTTGCCTTCTGATATACAAGATACACTAGACAGAGGGTAAAGGACATAAGGAAGGAGTGGGCAAGAATTGCCATCGTAGCTCCGGCTATTGAAGCTTTTCCCAGCCATGAAAAAGTAATGATGTTAAATAGAAGGAAGCCAGGAAGTAAGCGGGTAAATACTTTTGATACGGAACTTCTTTCAATCTTCGCTTGGAATAGGATTACAAGAAAGGGGACAAAGGCAACCAGTATAATTAAAGGGCTTAGATGTTCTCTCCATGACAGAGACATTAAAATGCCGCCTGTGACAGACTGGATAAATGGTTTATTAAAAAGTTGTTTCACCTTAATTATATTCTCTTTTTTGACCGGAGTGTTGCAAGATATACACCTCCCATTATGCAAATTACAGAAATAATCATAAAGGAAGTGATCGCTTCGCTGTCGATTATTCCCCAGAGAGTTGCAACAATTGGAATAAGGTAGGTAACTGAAGACGCAAATACCGGACTGGTTCTAAGAATAAGAATGTTAAAGAGGGCCAGGGCAAGACCTGAACCGAAAATCGAGAGTATGGCAATATATCCAAGGTTCCTTAGCCAGTGCGCAGTTTGAACAGCCTCTGAGAAATCAGACAGAACCAGGTTTATCCCGGCTATTGGCCCTACAAACAGGAATGCCAGAGCAGTAATTATCATTCCATTAATGTTTTTTAATTGAGCTACCTGGTTACTGCTTATTCCATAAAACATAGTTGCCAGTACTATATAAAGACCATATGAGTTAAAAGAGAATGATCCCTTATATATCAGGCCAGCAGCTCCTATAAAACCCAGGATAATTCCGAGTACCTGATGAGTTTTCGCCTTCCTTGAATAGAAAAACATTCCGAAAAGCAATGTAAATACAGGGGTTAGGGAGTTTAACATACCTGCTACAGAGCTATCGATATTAGTCTGGGCAGCCGGGTAGAGAAACGCAGGGAAGGCACTGCCTATAAACCCTATGATAAGGAAAGATCCAATATTTTTTCTGTTTACCAGCTTAATGTTCTTGATTGCTATTGGTAAGAGGAATACAAAGGAGATGAAAATCCTTAGCGAGGCAATTTGAAAAGAGTTATATGATTCAAGCCCCTTTTTGATCAAAATAAATGATGTTCCCCAAATAAATGCCAGGATTATTAAAATCAGCCAGTTTAGAGCTTTTGTGCTTTTTCCCATAATGCCTGCAAATTTAGTACTTTAATGAAGAATCAGAATGAATGCCATATTTATTTTAAACGCTGATATTCGCCTGTATAATTTTAACGTTTATCTATCCGCAGAGGCCATTCATTAAAATAAATACCTGATAATTGCATTTTGATCCTTTTTTTTCTAAATTTATTCCAATAATTAAACCTCAGACACCTACTGGAATGAAATCATTTCTAACAACATTTCTTGTTTTTATGTTTGTATTATCTGTTTCCGGGCAGGAAATCAAGCAGCAGGTTGTTGCTTCTGCAGGTGGATTTGATGTTTCGGGCGATAATTCAATTTCCCTGAGCTGGACGCTTGGAGAACTTGTTATCGCAACAGTCGAATCAGGTAGTGGAGATTTAATTTTAACCCAGGGTTTTCATCAGTCGAAGCTGGTAATTGACATGATCCAGAAGAATCCTGAACTGGGAGTTGAAGTTACTGTATATCCAAATCCGACCAGCGAATTGGTAAACATAAATTTCTCTGCACCCCTGGTTGGTGAAACTGATATTTACCTGAACTCGGCCGACGGAAGGTTGGTTTATTCAGGCAAGGTACTGCCTGGTGATTTATTGAAACAAATAAATATTCAGCAATATACGTCAGGAACCTATATACTGCGTATACAAAATGGTATAAGAATAAATATTTACAAAATTATAAAGCTATAATATAGCTTAAAGATGCTTTTACTGTCCAAAAGCAATTTTTCCATTCTTTTCATGGCTGCCCCATTCATTCTGGATGGGGCTTCTTTTTGGTGTTTTACAATAGGTGTGTTTAACATTTTTTAGCACAGTTTTTATCTAATTTAGCCTTCTGTATAATACCTAATGATATGAAAAAATATTTTATTGCACTATTTGTTATTTCCCTGTTGTTTACTGCCTGCGGTGGTGACACGGAAGAGGCTCTTATTAAAAGGGCAGATAAGATTCATGAAACAATTCTTACAGTAGATACACACTGTGATACGCCAATGAGATTAATGCGATCTGGTTTTGATCTTGGGGTTAGAAATGATGATGGATGTGTCGATTTCCCTAGAATGAGGGAGGGAGGCCTTGATTCTGAATTCTTTGCAGTATATCTTGGACAGGGGCCCAGGACAGAAGAAGATCATCTAAAAGTATATAATAAAGCAGTTGAGATATTTGATGCTATTCATGCCAACGTTGAGAAAAACTCAGACCAGGCAGAGATTGCATTAAGCGTTGATGATGCCTACAGGATAAACAGCCAGGGTAAGATAGCTGCCTTTATTGGTATGGAGAATGGATACCCTGTGGGAAATGATCTCTCGAAAGTAGAGGAATTTTATAATCGCGGTGCCAGGTATATAACTCTTTCACATTCAAGTAATAATGATATATGTGATTCCTCCACTGATTCTAATGGGCCCGAGTATAACGGACTTTCAGAGTTTGGCGAAAAGGTAGTTGTCGAAATGAACAGGCTTGGTATGATGGTAGATGTTTCTCATATTTCTGATGAATCTTTTTACGATGTTATTGAGACTTCAAAGGCACCTGTTATCGCTTCACACTCATCGTGCAGGGCACTGTGTGAGAGTCCAAGAAATCTTACCGATGATATGATATTGGCACTGAAAGATAATGGTGGAGTTATACAGATATGCATCCTAAGTAATTACCTGAGACAGCCTGAACCCGATCCTGAGCTCGATAAGATGCTAAAAGATATCAGGGAGAAGTATAATAATTTTGAGGACCTCACCAAGGAGGAGTTTGATAAAGCAAGAAACGAATATTATACTACCAGGAATAAATACAGAAAATATGCAACAGTTGCTGATGCAGTAGATCATATTGATCATGTAATCCAGATTGCGGGAATCGATTACGTAGGGATAGGAACAGATTTTGATGGTGGAGGAGGTATAGAAGATGTAATGGATGTTTCTCAAATGAAAAACCTGACCATTGAAATGCTGAGAAGGGGATATACAAAGAAGGAGCTGGAAAAAATCTGGGGAGGTAACGTAATGCGTGTTCTTAAAGAGGTTGAAAGGATATCGCAGGAAACCTTGCTACCTGTGTAAAACTGCAAGCGGAGTAATAGTGTGAAAATTAAAAAGGGCGCCATTGGAGCCCTTTTATATATCTTTAATCTTCAATCTTCAATCTTTTATCTCTTACCCTCGAAAACCTTAAAACCTTGAGTATCCAGTTAGGTAATTTCTTTTCGGGTGCTCTTTTTTCTAAATTAATATACCAGCCTAATTTCTTAATAATTGGTATTTTAAGAGTTTCAACAAACTCGATAAGTGTTCCGTCGGGATCTTCAATATATGCAAAATGACCGGCTGCCTCACCCATATCAAAGCCTTTTATATCATGACTTGCCTTACTGTCGACTGTAAAGGCAGAGCCACTTTCTTCGCATTTTTGCTTTAGCTTATCCATGCCTGATATATCATAACAAAGGTGAATAAAGCCCGGGTCACCCCAGTACCTGTCTTTGTATATTTTTTCCGGCGATCTGTCTACCGCGCTTATTAACTCAATAACACTGTTTCCAAGCATTCTGTGAAAAGCGCCTGCAAATGGCTTATTTCTGCTGAGCAGAACCCTCCTGAATCTGCCTTCGCCCCCGGGCAGACAATTCAGATCCTCAAAGGTTCCGGTTTTATCGTAAATTACCTTATCATAGCCCAGGATACCTGAATAAACCACCATTGATTTCTCTATATCACTTACGCCGATAACAGCACCATATGAACCCCCGTTTACTTTTTTCTCATTAAGGAACCAGTCATTTGCTTCAACAAACTGAAAAATATTGTTATAGGGGTCTTTAATAAAAAATGTTTTCCTGCCGAAAGGGTCTTCTACAGGCTCACCAAGAATGGGTGCCTTAATTTCCTTGAAATGTCTGAGTGCATCATCAACATTCTTTACTTTCATCTTACAGGCATAAATACCCAGGTCACCTGCCAGGATCTCTTTTCCCGGATACATAGGTTGTCTTCCCATATATTGCCATATTTCAAAACCACCACCACTCTGCAGGTTCATTGCAAGAACTGCATGCCTGCTTCTTGGTTCTCCTCCTGTATATGGCAGCATTAACCTGGCTTCTGCTTCTTCCTCAAATATTGGTACATCCATACCAAAAAACCTTCTATACCACTCCCAGGCCTCATGAAGATTTTTTACGCCTACACCCATCTGCTGGATCCCACTTATTACATACTTACTCATTTTTCGCTGTTAATGTCTATATATATAACTCTTTAATAATGAAATTGTTTTACCTGGGTTCTATCCTTGATGCAATATTAAAGAAAATTGATGGGAAAAACTTCCTGATAAATAGCATAATTAATTCGGAGCCTCCCACTTTAATCTCTCGTTTATTCCTTTTTATACCCTTGATTATTGTTATGGCTGCTTTTTTCGGTGTAATACCTTTTTCCAATCCAGGGTCCATTGTACCCTGCTCTGTGCCATCTGGTAAAAGAGCATGCTTCGATATATTTGTTCGCACCCTTCCCGGGATAATAACAGTACCCCTTACATTATTGATCTTGTTCTCCAGATGCAGGGTCTCAATAAAACCGTGAATAGCCTGTTTCGATGCCGAATAAGCCGAACGTAAGGGGAAACCAAATCTTCCTGATATACTGCTTGTTGCCAGTATATGACCACTTTTCTGTTTAATCATATATGGCAGAACAGCCTTACTGAGTGCAATCGTACCAAAATAATTGATTTCCATTATTTTCCTGTCGATAGATAAGGGTGTTTCATCTACCCTCGAACGGTGACTTATACCTCCAAGGTTTACCAGGTAATCTATATGGCCAAACTTTTCGATCTGTTGGCTTACAATACCTGCAATATTTTCAGTGTCAGTAAGATCAAAGCATACTATATCTACCCTGTCGCTAAGTTCGCCACAATTTTCTCTAAGCTCGTTTAGCTCTTTATTACAATTGGAAGAAGCAATAATTCTTGCTCCCATCTTTACGGTTTCGTATACAAGCGCCTCTCCTATACCGGATGAAGCTCCGGTTATCCACACCACCTTCTCCTCAAGAAACTTCATCACATATACACTTTTGAAAGATCTGCCAGCAGATCGTCATATAGATTTGATAATATTTTATATTCCGGGTTTTTCCGGTTTATATATTTTCTTACCCTGACACCTTCACGTAACTTTTTCCATATTATAAAATAGTTCCATGAAAGCCAGCCGGCAGGTAAAATACTTATTAGAACAAGAAGGGCTATCCACCAGCTGGGTAAAAATACGAATGCCAGAACAATATAAATCGGGACAAATACTATTGCCATGGCCAGCGATATTCCAAATCTTATGCTCGACCAGAATTGCTCGTCCTTAATATTCTTTAACGCCATGTTCGGAATACGATAGAAGACCAGGTTTGTTATAAATCCGTATAGTGCAACAGGAGCGAGAAAAATCAATCCCAGGGTAGCCATTACATGAGCAATATATTTTGGTTTTGGTTTGTCGAGATGATAATATCCAATATTAAGACTTTTGGCTATATTTTTTATCTTAAGAGACTTATTACAAATACCAAGGTAAAGCTGCGGATCTTTTTTTTCAGTTTCCTCAACCTTCCTGATCAGCTCCTTATCCCTGTAGATTTTCGGGTTTTTTTTATCAGAGCTGTATTTACCATTTACAACCTCCCTTAGCTCATCAATTGCCTCATAATCTTCTTCAGACTCTATATGTATCATCAGCTCCTTCATCCTGGAGGCTATCTTATCAAGCAACTTGTTAAGTGCCACCTGGGGTTTTTCACGATAGAGGTCATGAAATTCGGCAAACCCGAAAGGCTTGCCATATAATACAGTCACAACCTGCCTGAACTTGAAGTAATGTGAATACTCAACTGCAACAGGCACAATCTGTATATCCAGATTAAAGTCATTAGCTGCTTCAGTTTGAAATGCAATACGGCAAATACCCTTCTTAAGTTGCCTAAAACGCCTGAAGCCTGCATGGTTACCCTCCGGAAGGATTCCCAGACCGTTTTTATTCTTAATAACATCGATTGTCTTTTCGAAAATTTCATCATTCTGCCTGACAGTCTCAAATCCGTCTCTTATTCTGAATACAGGGAGCATCTTCATTGCGTACAGGAGCCTTGCTATAAATTTATTCTTAAATGCACTGGCTCTGGTAAGAAATATGGGCTGACCCTTTGCAGTAAAGATTAGTGCAAGAGGATCCATCAGCGCATTCTGATGGTTTATCGAATAAATATTGTGAGCATTATAGTCGATATTTTCCTGTCCGGCTGTTATTACCTTTCGGTAATAAACATTATTATGCCAGAACCTGGCTATCCCTTTTAAAGTACTGTAGAATAACGAGTACTTTTCGATATTATTTTTACCCATTTTATTTAACTACCCTTCAAATAATATTAATCACCCTTTTCTCCCTTCAGAGGGATCCTAGACCATATTCCAGCAGTAGTTAGCCCTGAAATAATATGCCATACTCCCCACCAGGCAACTATTACTGCCATACCTCCTATAGCAAGTTCAGGGGGGAATATCTTAGGATTAAACAGCAAAACAAGACCAAGTCCGGAGTTTTGTATGCCCGTTTCAATTGTTATAGCTCTTCGATTATAAGGACTTACCTTCAATAGAGTTGCAAATGAGAATCCTGTTGCAAAAGCCAGGAGATTATGTATAAGTACAAGTATAAAAATATACTTTATAAACTGCAGGAAGAAATCATAGTTACTTTTAAAAAGGATCGCAACAAGCGCAAGAAAAGCTACTATCGAAAATATCTTCATTGGTTTAAAGATAGCAGCGGTAATTTTCTGGAACCTGTAATTCACAAACATTCCAAGTGCAAGTGGAATTCCAAGAATCAGGATCACAGTTTTAAACATCTCAAAAGGATCAATTCTCAGTCGCGGCAACAGTCCGGGATTTGTATGTTCATACACATCCATAAACCAACCACCCCATATCGCAAAATTCAAAGGAGTCAGCACAATTGCAGATAGTGTAGCTATTGCTGTCAGGCTTACCGACAGAGCAGCGTTACCCTTTGAAAGCGCTGACATGAAATTGGATATATTTCCTCCAGGGCACGAAGCTACCAGTATCATACCAAGGGCCATTGTGGGCGTAATAACATTTCTGAGTACTATTGTAATAAGAAAGGTAACAGCCGGAAGCAAGATGAACTGGGATATAAAGCCTGTGATTACCGGTTTGGGACTTTTTAACAGTTTCTTGAAATGATCCAACTTAATTCCAAGGGCAACACCAAACATAACCAGAGCTATTGTTATGTTTAAAATAAGAAGTCCATCCTGTGAAAACCGCAGATTAACGGTATCCATTGCCTGTAGTGTTTCGAGCATATGCTATCTCTTTAATTGGTTGAAAGCACCCAATATACGCAAAATATTTTATACGTATTTTCGATGGTAATTTTGCTTATTCTTCCTTCGTAAACCTGTCCAGATCTCTTCTCTCTCTTTTAGTTGGTCTGCCTGCACCTCTTCTACGATGGCCACTATTAAAACCGGCTTTTATTTCGAGCTTATGCAATTCTTCTTCGGGGGTCAGGTTCTCAATAAAATCGGCCACCAGTTTTGCTCCAACTCTGGATGGAGGAATGCTTATACACCTGAAGGTATATATAACAGGCATTTTCTTAATTATCAGGATATCTCCAGGCTCAACAGTCCTGGAAGGCTTAAGCGGAGAATTGTTAATAAGAATTCTTCCGTTCTTACATGCATCGGCTGCCTGGCTCCTGGTCTTATATAGCCTTACCGACCAGAGAAATTTATCAATTCTGTTTGATGAAGAATCACTCATCACTGTCTTCCGGAAGGCGCCCGGATTTATTATAACGTGTCATTGTAAGTTCCAGACCGATAAAGCCAAATGATTTAATCATTTCGATAGCAAGGTCTATCCTTTCGCTAATAAAAGACGATTCTTCGGATGTCCATTCACCAAGTACGTGGTCGACCTGCTGACCTTTCCGGAAATTATCTCCTATACCGAATCTAAGTCTTGCATAATTACCCGAACCAAGTATCCTGTTTATATGTTCGAGTCCGTTATGTCCACCATCTCCGCCTTTTGGTCTGAGCCTTATACTACCCAGGGGGAGGGCTATATCGTCAACAACTACAATAAGATTGCTAAGCGGTATTTTCTCTTTTCTAAGCCAGTAATTTACAGCATTACCACTCAGGTTCATATAGGTAGATGGTTTAAGAAGGACATAGGATCTTCCCCTGTGCTTTGCCGTAGTGACGAAGCCATAACGTTTGTCCTTAAAAGAGATATTGGATGCATGAGCCCATGCATCCAATATCTTAAATCCAATATTATGACGTGTATTTGTATATTCGTCTCCAATATTTCCTAAACCTGCAACTAAATATTTCAAATCGACTGATTTAGAGGTTACAGAGATCGAACTGTCTCCTATTCAGAAGTAGCTTCCTTAGCACTCTCAGCAGATTCTCCTGCAGCACTTTCAGTAGGAGCTCCACCTTCTTCACCTTCTTCTCCTTCTTCTCCTTCTTCTCCTTCTTCATCTTCAAGCTCAGACTCCTTAATTGCCATACGAGATGAAATAACTGCAACAACCATTGCTCTCTGCGGGTCGAGAATTTCAAGTTTGTCGTAGGTGAGATCGTGAACCTTGATCGACATTCCTATGGCCAGTTCAGTAATGTCGATATCAAGACTATCAGGCAGGTCTTTGAAAGAACCCTTAACTTTAAGGGACCTTCTCTTAAGCCTTACTTTTCCTCCAGCCTTAATCCCTATAGACTCTCCTGATGTACTAATAGGAATATTCATTGTCACAGGCTTATCTTCAAATACCTGTATGAAGTCAATATGTAATGTTGCATCAGAAACCGGGTGAAATTGGATTTCCTTCAGAGCAGCCATGTATTGTTTCCCGTCAATATCCAGTTTTACAATGTAAACGCTGGGGGTGTAGATCAGATCTTTAAAAACATTCTTATGCGCGTAGAAGTGTACTGTTTCTTCACCGCCGTACATTACGCAGGGAATATTGTTTTCTTTTCTGAGATTTTTGGTCTCTTTTTTTCCTAGCTCTTTTCTTTGATGAGCTTTAATTTCAATAGTCTTCATTTGTCAATTTTTAATGTGCTACTTAAGTTTTCCAAAACGATGGAAACCTCCCATCACACGATGGACAATTTTCATATAAATTTCGGGCTGCGAAGATACGTTTAATAGCTTAAAAAACAAAGCCCATGCTAATAGATTCGTTATGATAAACAGAATCTATTGTGTCTGCAAACAATTTGGCTACAGAAACAACTTCTATTTTAGGTGATGATTTGATTAAAGGGATTGAATCTGTTACTACCAGTTTTTCAATTGGTGAATTTTCTATACGTTCATATGCCGGGCCTGAGAGTACTGCATGTGTTGCAAATGCGTTTATGCTGTTTGCTCCCCTATCTTTAATCATCTGGGCTGCAAATGTTAGTGTACCAGCAGTATCTACCATGTCGTCAATAATTACTACATCACGACCTTTAACTTCACCAATCATAGAAATTTCTTCAACAACATTTGGCTTTTTCCTTAACTTATAGCTCAAAACCATCTCAGATTGAAGGTGTCTCGAATATGCGTTTGCTCGTTTTGATCCACCCATATCAGGAGCAGATATTGAGAGATAATTCAGGTTCATCTCTTTAATTTTTTCAACAAAGAGTGATGAAGCATAGAGGTGGTCAACAGGTACGTTGAAGAAGCCCTGGATCTGATCGGCATGCAGATCAAGAGTCATAACCCTGTTTACGCCAGCAGTTTCAAGAAGATCAGCAATCATTTTTGCTCCGATCGAAACCCGCGGACGATCCTTTCTGTCCTGGCGGGCAAGCCCAAAATATGGCATTACTGCTATTATTTTGTATGCGGATGCCCTTTTCGCAGCATCAATCATAAGCAGCATTTCAAGCAGGTTGTCTCCCGGGGGTAAAGTCGATTGTACAATAAATACTGTACATCCTCTCACTGATTCGTCGAACCTGGGTTGAAACTCTCCATCGCTGAACTGGGTTACACTACTTTCGCCAAGTTTAATACCCAGCTCTTTGGCAATGTTTTCTGCCATATGGCGTGATGCCCTGCAAGAGAAAATTTTAAGTGGTGATTTACCATTCATGATGCTAAGAAAAGAGATGTATAAATTTCGATTACAACTTGTGCAAAACTACAAAAATCAAAAAACTTTCCTCAGGGTTTTTCAAAATAATCAAGGCTTTTTTCTATATACCCGAGTAATTCATCCCTGCCTCTTTTATCCTCTGCCGAAGTTACGATTAATGGTGGCAGATCTTCCCAGTTTTCAAGCAGTCGATTATTATGTTTTTCAATTACTCCCTCAAGGGCCTGTTTTTTAATCTTATCTGCCTTGGTAAAAACTCTTGCAAAAGGCACATATTTCATTCCCAGGAAGTTCATAAAATCAATATCTGACTCGATGGGGTCATGCCTGCTGTCGATAAGTAAAAAAAGAGTCATCAGGTTCTTCCTGTTCAAAATAAAATTTTCTATCATATTCTTCCAGTCTTCCCTCATCTTTTTAGATACTTTCGCATAACCATAGCCTGGAAGGTCTGCAATAAACCAGTTCTCATTAATAAGGAAATGATTAATTGTCTGGGTCTTACCCGGTGTGCTGGAGATTTTTGCCAGTTTAGTACGCCCGGTGAGCATATTTATTAAGGATGATTTTCCCACATTTGATCTACCCAGGAAGGCATATTCGGGCAGATCGGGTTCAGGGCATTGCGATAGCTTTGTGCTACTCTTAATAAATTCTGCCGATTTAATTATCATTATTGATTTAGTTTTTCAATAAATTTCTTCTCATTTATTATATACCTGTCGTGAATTCCTGATCCCACTGTCTCTCCATTTTCTGTGACTGTTACTTCAAATCGTAATTTTCTGTCGCTGACGTTAATCAGGGTAGCGCTGCACAGCAGTGTTGCTCCTACAGAACTTGCCTTGATATGATTTACTTCCACCTTAGTTCCAACCGTACCATAGCCCTTGGGCAGGTGTTTTTGCACCAGTTTCATAGATGTAAGTTCCATAAATGCGATCATCGCCGGGCTGGCATATACATCAAGAAGTCCTGAACCATAAGACAAGGCAGTGTCGGTATCCTTTACTGTAGTCTGTAAGCTTAGTTCAATGCCGGCCTTAATATTATAAGTCATTGTCAGCTGAGATCCTTGTAGGGCAATTTAATTCTTTTTATAATAATCTCCTTATTTCTGAATCTTGTGGTGTATTCGGCAACTACATCAACATAAGCTTTACCACCTGTCTCTTTCTTAAATACCTCAAAATAAGCCATTCCTGATGAGGCAGTTATGTCTTTTGCCAGGCTTGGATCAAAGGCGCCATCAACAAGTCCTCCCTTATAAAACCTTACATTAGTCGACTTATTCGAGAGGGCCAGGGTAATACTTACTATACCATCACTTAAATAATCATCGCTATTGATTTTTAGTATCGTAATAGATGGGATATTGCCAACCTCAAGTCCTGTATCATAGTATTCTTTTAGGCCGGGAGTTCTTAGTCCATGACTGTAAGGTATCTCAGCCATCACTTTCCCATTCCTGTAATATTTAGTCTGTATACCTTCTATTTTATCATTTCTATATGGTGTTGCCCTGTACACACTTCCATCGGTATAATACCATTTTGCCGTATCTTCTTTGAGATTATTTTCATACCATATCGTTCTTTTCAGCTTCCCATCGTCATAATAGTTTTTATTGAGACCTTCTTTTATCCCATTTTTAAAGGTGGTTTCTTTCTTCAGTAACTCACCATCATAGAACTTCTTAATTCCGGTATAATTCTCATCGGATTGTTTTACCTGTGAAGTTTTATCGGCACTTTCAGTATTCGATGTATTGCACGATTGGAACACAAATGCCAGCATAACTATAAGGATCCAGTAAATTCTTTTCATCACTTATTCTTCTAATAAATTATCTTCGTCGATATAAATCTCCAGCAGGCTTGCACAATTTGAAATCAACCTAAGGGTCTCAATAACAGCAGGTATAAGAATTGTTTCTCCCTTCTTTATTATAATGCTCTCAGAATTATATTCTATTTCAACCTGTCCGTCAATGCAAATATATATTATAAAGGAGTCATATTTTGTATAATCTCTTTCAATTGTTGAACTCAGCTTTATAAAGTTTGTCGTAAAGTACTTACAGGCAAGTAGCTCAACTGAATTATTATCAACAGGGGCTACTCTGTGGTAGTGATCGGTCGATTTGGAATAATCTATTATATCTGCGGCAAAATCTCTATGCAATTCTCTTGGTTTTCCGTCAAGACCTGGTCTGTCCCAGTCGTAAATTCTATAGGTAATATCTGATGTTTGCTGTATCTCCGCAAGTATCACATTGCCTCCCAGAGTATGAACCCTTCCTGCCGGAATATAGAATACATCACCTTCACCTGGTTGAATATGGTTAAGGAGGCTACCGGGATCTTTTTTTTCAATAGCGGCATCGAACTCCTGTTTTGTGGAAGGATTTTTAAAACCTGCATTTATAAAAGCATTGCTGTCGGCTTCAAGAATATACCACATCTCAGTTTTTCCGTAAGCATTGTGTCTGCTGCGGGCGATCTCGTCTCCCGGATGAACCTGGAAGGAGAGTTTATCCTGAGCATCGATCAACTTAATCAAAAGGGGAAACTCCCTTCCAAACTTTTCGTAAATTAATTCTCCCATCAGGTCTCCCATATATACTTCAGCAATTTCTTCCAGGTTATTTCCTGCCAGGAAGCCATTGCTAACAACAGATATATCACCCTGTAAGCCTGATATTTCCCAGCTTTCACCAATATATGTATCACTATCGGCTTCCTTCCCATAGTCTTTCTGAAGAGTATTACCTCCCCAGACTCTCTCTTTAAGGATTGGTTTAAATTTTAAAGGGTAGAGCTTAGCCATTAGTATCCGATATTAAAATTCGTAATCAATAACTGATTTTTCTTTTGCAAATTGACTGGCACTTTGTATTGCCGACTGATGTTCTTTACTTATGCTGTATGCTTTTAGTGATTCTGCAGAATCAAATACCGAATCAATAACAACATCCCATGCAAAATCTGATTCACTGATATTTAAACCAACCCTGTATTCTTTTACTGAAGGGAGATCTCTTAAGGGCTGGAAGATTGATTGTAAGCTCGTCGCCTTCTCTCTTTTCTCATCAGCAGACATGGTTTCTGTAAATCTGAATAGGACAATGTGCTTAATCATCGTATAATTTGCTATTTTTGATTCATATTCACCGACAAAATTAGCAAAATAATGTTGATAGTAGGTATTGCCGGAGGTACCGGTTCAGGAAAAACGACAGTTGTTAAAAAACTGGTTAATGCCCTGAATAATGATGATGTAACCGTTTTGCCCCAGGATGCTTACTACCGGGATAATAGTCATCTTTCAATTGAGGAGAGACAAAAAATTAATTTTGACCACCCCGATTCGCTTGAGTTTAGTCTTCTTGCAGATCATGTGGAAGAGCTGTGCAAAGGCAAGTCGGTGGAGATGCCTCAATATTCATATATTACCTGTCTGAGGTCTGAAGAAACAGTTCATATTGAACCAGCCAGGGTAATAATTATCGAAGGCATCCTTATTTTGTCAGATAAGCGATTAAGGGATTTAATGGATATAAAGGCGTTTGTTGATGCCGATCCTGACGACAGGCTGGTGAGAGTAATCGAAAGGGATATCGCCGAGAGGGGGAGGGATATATCTCATGTTATCGAAAGATATTATGATACAGTAAAACCATCTCATTTACAGTTTATTGAACCCACAAAAAGATATGCAGACATTATTATCCCCCTGGGTGGTGAAAACAGGGTCGCGATAAACATGCTTACTCATACCATGCTTAATTACCTTGATAATGACAGATAGCTTAAGATAATTAGTAATGTAATCCGGAATTTATGAAATTGCTTAAAGACACCAATCCTTCAAATGTATTATTCCTGGATATAGAAACAGTTCCTGTATCGCCCGATTTTGAATCGATGGATAAGAAACTTGCAAGCCTGTGGGAAAAGAAATCTGCCTGGTTCAGAAAGGATGACGAACAGGCTGCAGATGTTTTCGAACGGGCTGGTATCTATTCTGAGTTTGGTAAGATTATTACTATTTCTGTAGGCCTGGTTACAGGCACCAATAACAAAAGATCAATACGATTGAAATCTTTTTTTGGGGATGATGAGCATAAACTGCTTGAAGAGTTTGGAGTAATGCTTAATAATTTTGTACTGGTAAAGAGGCTCTTCTTTGTGCTCATAATGGTAAGGAATTTGATTTTCCTTATATAGCCAGGAGGATGCTGATTAATGGAATAAATATTCCCTCTATACTTGATAATGCGGGTAAAAAACCATGGGAGATAAACCTCCTGGATACAATGGAGCTATGGAAATTTGGCGATTACAAGCATTATACTTCTCTTGAACTAATAACAACATTGTTAAATATTCCCACTCCAAAAGATGATATCGATGGCAGTATGGTGGCATCAGTCTACTGGAAAGACAATGATCTTGGCAGGATAATGGAGTATTGCGAGAAGGATGTTATTGCCCTGATACAGGTTTTTCTGAAGTTCAGAAATGAAGAACTGGTCTCCGACTCTAATATTGAATCAGTTACAATAAGGTAAGATTATTCGAGCATAGCGTAAATATGTTCGATTATAAGCTCTGGTTTTTCAGCATGGATCCAGTGCGAGCTATCTTCTATTGTAATAATCTCAGAGGCCGGGAACAAAAGCCTGATATCGCGGAAGTCGGATTCAGGTATATAATCTGAATTGCCTGCCCTAATAAACACTACAGGGAAACCGCTTATTGAGTTTTTACCCGCCTTATTCCTTTCGAATCCATCAAGGATATTGCTTATATTCATTTCCAGGTTCTCAGCATTCAGTTTCCACCTGAAGCGCTTATCTTTTCCCCTGGTAAGGTTCTTAAGCAGGAAGTTCCTGATTCGGGGAGAGCTGATACTCTCTGATAGTATTAAATCCGCTTCTTCTCTTGTATCTATATCGTTTATCGGGAATTTTGTGATGGTACTTAGCACCTTCCTGTGAAAGTCAGCAAGCGGGTTGTTTTCATTTATGGGTTTAAATGGTGAAATATCTATAACCATCAGGCCTGCAAGTTTATCAGGCCACATAGATGCATACCACATAGCAGTCTTACCTCCCATGCTGTGACCTACAAGGAAGAACTTTTTTAGCTCTAGATCCTTTACAAGTTCATCCAGGTCATTGCTCATAGACTGATAAGAATGAATATTGTTGTGAGGTGAAGCTCCGTGGTTTCTCTGGTCAGGTATAATAACCCTGAACTGATTTGATAAAATCCTGGCAATCGAGACCCAGTTGTCTGACGAACCATAAAGTCCATGTAAAATTATCAGGGGTATTCCGGTTCCAAATTCTCTATAGAATAGTTTCATGCTAGCTACTACTTTTCACCAAGAAGACAGCGCTTATACATTTGTATGGTATTGTGAAGACCAAAATATAGGGCATCTGATATAAGTGCGTGGCCTATTGAAACTTCCTTAAGCCAAGGGATATTTCGATTGAAAAACTCCAGGTTATCCAGATCGAGATCATGTCCGGCGTTCAGGTCAAGCCCTACCTCTCTGGCTTTAATGGCGGCAAGCAATAAAAGGTTTAATCGCTTTCTCCGGATTCTGTTTATACTCCCTTGCATAGGGCTCAGTATATAGCTCTAATCTATCAGTACCTGTTTTTACAGCAGATTCAATATTATTAAGGTTGGTATCAATAAATATTGATGTTCTGATACCCTTATCGTGGAACCTTTTAATAATCTCACCTAGAAACTGCTTGTTTTTTATCGTATCCCATCCTGCATTTGAGGTAAGTAGCATCAGGAGGATCCGGAACCAGGGTTACCTGGTTAGGCACCACTTCTGTAACAAGTTCAATAAAACTATCAGATGGATATCCCTCAATATTGAATTCTGTCTTAATTACCGGTCTGATATCTCTTACATCCTTGTAGGTAATATGTCTTTCATCCGGTCTGGGATGAACAGTAACGCCTTCAGCCCCAAATTTTTCGCAATTAATAGCTGCCTCAAGGACATTTGGTATAGATCCTCCTCGGGCGTTTCTAATTGTTGCGATCTTATTAATATTAACACTCAGTCTCGTCATTGCCGTATTGGTTTACGATGCAAATTTTCATATTGTAAATGAATAAAACAACTAAAGGTATTTTTTTATTAGTTTTGTTGTATATAATTTCAATTGTCAAATGGTAGCTAAAGAGCTGATTTCAGAAGTTGTTCCCGTCTTAAGTACCTCAGATACTGGTCAGAAAGCATTGAACTGGATGGAGGTATTCAGGATATCACATCTTCCTATTGTTAATAATGAAGAATTTCTCGGATTAATTTCAGACATTGATATCTATGATATTAACGATCCTGAGGAAGCTATAGGAAATCATAAGTTATCGTTGATAAAGCCCTTTGTCAGGCTCGATCAGCACATCTTTGAAATTATAGACCTGGCAAGTAAGTTAAAGCTAACTGTTGTTCCGGTTTTGGATGACAAGAATATTTACAAAGGTGTAGTGCTGGCATTTGATCTACTGTGGAAGATAGCCGAAATGTCTTCATTACGCGAACCAGGTGGGATAATAGTTATTAACCTTCTGCAGAATGATTATTCACTTTCTCAGATATCTCAGATAATCGAAAGCAACGGAGCAAAGGTTCTTAATTTATACATTTCGTCTCCATCAGAATCTACAAAGATGGAAGTGACTATTAAACTTAATACAAATAACCTTGTTCCGATAATCCGAACATTTGAAAGGTACGATTATGAAATAAGCAACTGGCATGGTACCGATGATGGAATGGATCGTTTTTATTCAGACAGGTTTGATTCCCTGATGAAGTATCTCGATATTTAATAAAGGATAGTAAATGATTAAAAGTGTTGCCCTTTTTGGCTCTGATAACGGCCGTGTTACTAAGGTCTATTGCACAAAGATTGTAAAGGAGCTGCTTGATAAAAGGGTGGCGGTCTATCTTCATGAGAAACTTGCAGATAAAATAGACGACCAATATAAAAGCCGGGTCAAAATTTACTGTAATATTTTTCAGGGTAAGATCAAGCCCGATCTTGTACTTAGCATTGGTGGCGATGGAACATTTCTTGAAACTATACTGCAGGTAAGGGATACAATGATCCCAATTGCAGGTATTAATGCAGGTCGACTTGGCTTTCTGGCAAATATTGATGAGTTTTCTTCTTCTATCGATTCACTAGTTAAAGGCGAATACAATGTGGTTGAGAGAAACCTGATTGAATTGATAGAGCCATATAAGGTTATGGGAAGATCAAATGTTGCCCTCAACGATATTACAATTCAGAAGGCCGATCTAAATATGATTTCCATTAAGGTCTACGTTGATGATATTTACTTAAATACTTACTGGGCAGATGGTCTGATTGTATCTACCGCTACCGGGTCAACGGCATACAATCTTAGTACCGGGGGGCCTATCCTGACTCCTGAAGCCGATAATATAATAATATCACCCCTTTCGCCTCATAATCTGGCTGTAAGACCAATTATCCTGCCGGGATCAAGTAAACTCCGGCTTGGAGTAACAGGAAGAAGTCCAGAATTTCTTGTTACCTGTGATTTCCGCTCGGTGAGGGTTCCGTTTTTTAAGGAATTAATAATCGGCCAGGCAGATTATAAGATCAGAACAATAAATCTTGCCGGAAGTGATTTTTTCAGCACTTTGCGTAATAAACTTATGTGGGGTGCCGACCCGCGAAATTGATATATTTTTAATATTAATATTTAGGTTCTTAATTACTCTATTATTATATTTGTCTAGGTAACAAATAAATTTGTAAACCATGAAACGGGTTTTTTTAGTACTCTTCCTGTTAATATTGATATACCCAGCTGCTAATGGTCAGCTCTGGAAGCTCAGGCGTTACGAATTGTCTGGAAGTTTTGGAACAAGCCAGTTTATGGGAGATATAGGTGGATTCACACCTGGTGAGAATGCCCTGGGGTTTAAAGATCTCACAATTAACAATACCAGATTTGCTGTTGGTCTTGGAATGAGGTACAGGATTTACGAAAGGTTTTCTGTTAAACTCGACCTTAATTATGGATTGATCCATGCTTCAGATGTTAAGGGATCCAATGAAGGCAGGGATATGGAAGCCACAACATCCATATTTGAACCGGGATTAAGAGCAGAGTATTATATTCTGAAAAACACTGCAGAAAGTAGCTACAGGTTCTCAAAAGGTCAGGAAATATTTTCATCAATTATTGCAAAGATGGACCTTTATGCCTATGCTGGAGTAGCTCCGATAATATATAGTGTAAGCCCTAACGAGAACCTTCTTGCTGTTATAGAAAAGGATGGCGGAACAGCTCTTGCAATTCCTTTGGGAGTAGGAATCAATTATCTTATTAACCCAAATGTTCTTATAGGAGTTGATCTGGGTTACAGACTCACCACAACAGATTATCTCGATGGATATACCTCACAATATTCAGAGCACAACGACGTTTATTATTTCATGACATTTGTTTTTACCCACAAACTGAAAACATCAGAAAAAGGATTACCATCATTTAGGAAATAATAGTACAGGAATCAGGAGTTAAATGAAAAGGTTTTGTTGGTTTATTCTTTTTTTTACGTTATTTCTATTACCTCTGTCTGCTCAGAGAAATTCTGACTATGGCTTTTTTGGAGGTGTGTCGGGCTATTTTGGCGATATAAATTCAAGTAATCTTATCTATTCTCCTTCTCCTTCTTTTGGTTTTGTTTATCGTTACAATTTTCATCCAAGACAATCAATAAAAACCAGTTTTATTTACGGGGGGCTCAAAGGAGATGACCTCGACTTTGAGAATCAGTACCAGCAGGCCAGAGCGGCATCTTTTACCAATTCAGTATTTGAATGGAGTGCCCAGTTTGAATTTAATTTTTTTGCCTATTCAACTGCCGGCAGGTGGTGGGACTATACCCCCTATATCGCAGGTGGAGTTGGCCTTGCATTCCTGTCGTCTCCTGGTTTTACATATATCCCGGTAATACCAATTTCTATAGGATTCAAGGTTAATATCTATAAAAACATGGGTTTAGAGGCCGAATATGGCTTTCGTAAAACTTTTTATGATAACTTTGACGGCCTAAATGATAATATTAATCCGGATGACCGGAGTTGGGCTCATAACAATGATTGGTATATGTTTACAGGCGTGACACTTACATGGAAGATGTTTCATAACCTGGGTACTTGTCCAACATATTATGATGTGGTAAAACCAAAAAGGAGACTACGATAACAATGTCGCTCAGGGATAAGATCGATTTCGACCGTTTGCCGGTACATATAGCCATAATCATGGATGGTAACGGCCGCTGGGCTGTACAGAAGGGTAAAGACAGAATATATGGCCATAAGAAAGGCGTCGATGCTGTAAGGGAAATTATTGAGACAGCTACAGAGCTGGGGATTAAGTATATTACTCTATATGCCTTTTCAACCGAAAACTGGAACCGGCCATGGAAAGAAGTTGAAGCTTTAATGGAATTGATGGTTCACTCTCTATCAACCGAAACAGAAAAACTTATTAAAAATAATATCCGCCTCAAAGTGATGGGTGATATTAATCGTTTGTCGGATGTGGTAAGGAAGAGCCTCGATGAAACATTAACACGGACTGCCTCATGTAAAGGGATGACTCTAATTGTGGCCCTTAGCTATAGTTCCAGGTGGGAAATAATCCGGGCGAGTAGATTAATTGCCGAAAGAGTTGCTGAAGGAAAATTAAATCCTGAGGAAATAGATGATAAAGTTTTTGAGAATAATCTTACGACCAGTGGCATCCCTGATCCTGAAATACTGGTGCGTACAAGCGGAGAACTCAGGATTAGTAACTTTCTGCTATGGCAGATAGCATATTCTGAACTTTACTTTACCGAAACACTTTGGCCTGATTTTGGTAAGGATGAATTATATAAGGCTATTATTGATTATCAGAAGAGAGAACGAAGATTTGGAAAAACAAGTCAACAGGTACATGAAAAAGAGTGATTATATGAGCCGTAGAGGAATTAAAATAGTGTTGTTTACATTACTGGCTTTATTTGTTATTAATGTTAAAGCCCAGGAAAGAGTAGATATTGTAGACTACATGTATCCTGAAGAGTATATTATAGGAGATATTACCGTTTCCGGGGTGAAATACCTGGATCCAAACGCAATTATTGGCCTTTCGGGATTGCGTAAGCATATGATGATATTGGTGCCGGGTGATAAATTAACTACTGCCGTTCAAAAACTCTGGGATCAGGGGCTGTTTTCTGATGTTAAAATTACAATTACCAATATCAAAAGCGATACCATAGCCTTTAATATATTTCTGAGCGAGAGACCCCGGATATCGGGTGTAAACTATTTTGGCATCAAGAAAGCAGAGACAGATGATATTAAAGATAAGGTTAACCTGCTGAATGGGTCCCAGGTAACAGAACATATACTAAGTACTACAAAAAAATTATTAAGGATCATTTTATTGAGAAAGGATTTCTTGATACCGATGTAAGAATAGTCCAAAAAGCCGATCCTGATCAGCCAAATAATGTATTGTTGAATATTCATGTCGATAAGAACGACAGAATCAAGATAAGCGATATAGTGTTTGTTGGTAATGAGACTTTCAATGATAAGAGGTTGAGAAGGACTATGAAGAATACCAAGAAAAAGAATATTAACTTCTTCAAGTCATCCAAGTTTATCGACGATAAATTTGCCGAAGACAAGGAGAGTCTCAAAACCTTCTATAACGATAACGGATTCAGGGATTTCGAGATAGTATTAGATTCAACTTATGTAACAGCCAACGATCGTATTGCAATGGTGATATCTGTGGATGAAGGAAGTCAATATTACTTCCGTAACATAGACTGGGTAGGTAACAGTATCTATCCTAAGGAATACCTGCAGACAGTATTGAATATTGCCCCCGGAGATATCTATAATACAACACTTCTGAATGAGAGGCTATCTTATGATGAGGATGCTGTAAACTCTCTTTACCTTGATAATGGTTACCTCTTCTCACAGATCTCTCCTATTGAAAAAAATGTTATAGGAGATTCTGTCGACCTTGAAGTAAGAATTTTCGAAGGCGATCAGGCTAACCTGAACAATGTTATTATTAAGGGAAATGATCGTACCAATGAGCATGTTGTACGAAGAGAACTTTATACAAGGCCGGGAGATCTTTTTAGTAAGTCGGATATCATGAGGTCAGCACGCCAGGTTGCCGTTCTTGGTCATTTCGACCCGGAGCAAATAGCTCCTCTGCCGATTCAAAATCCTGCCGATGGAACTGTCGACCTGGAATACAACCTGGTTGAGAAGGCCAACGATCAGTTCGAGATATCAGGTGGGTGGGGAGCCGGAATGCTTGTTGGAACAGTAGGGGTGAGATTTAATAATTTCGCGATGCGTAACTTTTTCAAAGCATCGGAATGGAGACCCTATCCTTCGGGCGATGGGCAGTCGTTAAGTATCAGGGCACAGTCTAATGGCCGGGTATATCAGTCGTATAACCTGTCTTTCTCTGAACCATGGCTTGGTGGTAAAAAGGCAAATACTTTTACTACCTCCGTATACAGGTCGTTGATGACAAACGGAACGAAAAAGGGTGAAGATGGCAGGCAGGCAATGATTATTGATGGAGCTACAATTGGTTTTGGTAAGAGATTAAAGTGGCCTGATGATTATTTCTCAATTTATGCTGAAGCCAGTTACCAGAGATATAACCTTAATAATTATTCGGTATATTCATTCCTGTTCGAAAATGGTGTTTCAAACCTCCTCTCACTAACAGGTAGAATAACAAGGTTCTCGGCTGGTCCTAACCAGATTTATCCAAGAGGAGGTTCTACATTCAGCTTCTCTGTTCAGGCAACACCCCCTTATTCAGTAATAGGTGGGAAGAGAGATTTTACCAACGAATCTGAAGAAGAAAAATATAAATGGATCGAATTCCATAAATGGGTTTTCAAAGGAGACTATTATTATGAGGTTTATGATAAACTTGTAATTAATACACGAGTTGCCTTTGGTTACCTCGGACATTATAATAATACCATCGGTCCTTCACCATTTGAAAACTTCTACCTTGGTGGTGATGGCATGACCGGATACAGCTTTTATGGCCGGGATGTAATTGCTCTGAGGGGTTATGAGAATGGATCACTTACGCCAAGTGTTTTGAGAGATAACAGGTCGGTACCTTCCGGAAATGTTTACTCGAAACTGACAATAGAATTGAGATATCCATTTACACTTAATCCCCAGGCCACAATATTTGGTCTGATCTTTCTCGAGGCTGGTAATTCCTGGTACGAATTAAAGGAATATAACCCCTTTAAGATGCATCGTTCTGCAGGAGTGGGCCTTAGAGCCAATCTTCCTATGTTCGGTCTGCTTGGAATAGATTATGGATATGGTTTCGATGCTGTACCAGGTCAGCCTGATGCTAATGGCCATCAGTTTCATTTTGTGATGGGACAACAATTTTAAACAACTAAAAACATGAAATTATGAAAAAGTTAAATCTACTAATTATAACATTGCTGATCACATCATCAGCTACGTTTGCTCAGAAGTATGGCTTTGTTGATACAGAGTATATTCTTAATAACATTCCTTCTTATTCTGCTGCCCAGGAGAAACTCGATTCTTTTTCTGAAGAGTGGCAAAAAGAAGTGTCTGAAGCTTATGCCTCAGTAGAAAAAATGTATAAGGAATATCAAAATGATGAAGTACTTCTTTCAAGGGAAGCCAAAGCTCAGAGAGAAGAGCAAATAATAAGCAGGGAGAAAGAAGCCAGGGAACTGCAGGAAAGTTTCTTTGGTGTTGAGGGAGAATTGTATAAGAAGAGAGAAGAACTGATACAGCCTATCCAGGATGAGATATATAATGCGGTAAAAGAGATCGCCGTAGAAGGGGGATATGCAGTAATATTTGATACATCATCGGGAATGAGTATGCTTTATACAAACCCCAAATATGATGTTAGCGACGAAGTATTGGAAAAGTTAGGTTATAAAAATTAATTAATTACATTTGCAGGAAATTGTATAATATAAAACAAAATACGATGAAAAAACTAATTGGTATACTGGCGTTTACGGTAGTTATTAGCTTTGGTCAGGGAGTGATGGCTCAGAATTATAAATTTGGCCATATTAACAGCGACGAACTATTTATGCAAATGCCGGAAAGAGATACTCTTATTGCTCAGCTTGAAGCATATCAGACAGAGCTGTCAAATATGGAGGAAATTATGCAGGTTGAATTTAATAATAAGTATAACGATTATATAAATAAGGCCGATACTTTTACGAATCTGGTTAGAACAACCAAGGAAGAAGAATTACAGTCTATCCAGGAGAAAATAACTAATTTCCGCCAGAGAGCTCAGCAGGACATGCAGCAGAAGCAGGCTGAACTTACTCAACCAGTACTCCAGAAGGCAGAAAAAGCAATCAAGGATGTAGCCAAAGAAAATGGCTATACTTACATATTTGATCTGTCTCGCGGACCAATTATCTATTTTGATGAGGCAGTGAGTATAGATATCCTTCCTCTGGTTAAGGCAAAACTTGGAATAGAGTAATAATATAATATATAATTGAATGACCATCCTTTGCTGGGTGGTCATTTTTTCATTATGACAGAACTCAGAAATAAGCCTATCGGATTATTCGATTCGGGAGTTGGTGGACTGACAGTAGCCAGTGCCATAAAACAGATACTCCCGGGAGAAAGTCTTATCTATTATGGCGATACAGCACATTTGCCCTATGGCGACAAATCGGCTGAGTCTATTATCGGCTATAGTAAAAAAATAACAGAGTTTCTTCTTGATAATGATGCAAAGGTAGTTCTGGTAGCCTGTAACTCTGCCTCGGCATCTTCAATAAATGTTCTGAAAGATGAATTTGGCGAAAGGGTGATACTGATCGATGTAATCGAACCTGTTGTAAACTATATCGCATCAAAAAACTTTAAAAAAGTTGGTGTAATAGGTACTAAGCGAACTGTAGATTCGGGATCATACGACAAGAAAATAAGGGCAATTAACCCGGAGGTCGAAATAGTTTCCCTTGCAACACCACTTTTTGTACCTATGATAGAGGAGGGTTTTATTTTTGACGATATATCAAACGCTATAATTCGTACATACCTGTCGGATAAAAAACTTAAGGGTATCGATGCCCTTGTCCTGGGATGTACACATTACCCGATTATTAGAAACCAGATCAATAAACAGTTTAATTTTGAAGTTGAAGTTATTGATTCGGCCAGGGTCGTAGCAATGGAACTTCACCGCATCCTCGAGATGCACGATCTGATCAGTAAAGGAAAAAAACCGGCCGACAGATTCTACGTATCAGATTACACACCCTACTTTGAAAAGATTGCAAGGATGTTCTTCGAATCTGATATTAATCTCCAGAAATTAAATATCTGGGATTAAGGAAGTGCCTAAAAAGTGCCTAAAGTGCCTAAAGTGCCTAAAGTGCCTGAAGTGAAAGTGAACTTGAGTGACTCTGGTTGTTTATTTCAGGACGTTCTTTTCTAAAGAAACTCCAGGCACTCTAGCTCACTCCGAACTCCAGTCACTTCATATACCATTCCCTGTACATCTTATAATTTTCGGCCGATCTCAGAGTCATTCGTCCAAGTTGCTCCGGATCATAACCTTTTATCTGCCTTGCAGGGACACCTGCCCATACAGTACCCGATTCTATTACCTGGTGTTTGGTAACAAGAGCACCGGCGGCAATAATGCTATTCTTTTTTACTATAGCATGATCCATTACTATGGCTCCCATCCCTATTAAGACCCCTTCTTCAATAGTTGCACCATGTACTATTGCGTTATGGCCAATCGATACATTATCTCTGATAGTCGAAACAGAGTCTTTATAGTTGCAATGTATTACCGCTCCATCCTGAATATTGACACTGTTACCTATCCTGATTGAATTTACATCACCCCTGATAATTGCATTAAACCATATTGTACAATCATCGCCCATAATTACGTCTCCGACTATCACACTTGTCTCGGTTAAGAAACAATTTTTGCCAAATTCAGGGGTAAAACCCCGTAAAGATTTTATAATCGCCATAGAAAAATATTTATCTCAAAGATAAATAATACTTTGCTAATGATCAATTCATGCTGTTTTCCGACGATTCCAATATGTCGTATTATCAATAAATGGACATCATAAAGAAACATGACCAAAATCATGTTAAAAAACTACTCTAAAAATTGAGATATCACAAATGAATTTCTTTAATTTTGCATAGTAATAGTTTCTGAATATCGAATAAACGAATCAGAGTATAAAGCACGCAAAAATGCATATGAAAAGTATATTATTTTCGTATGCATTATTTTTTACAGTTACACTCTTTAATAAGAAGAATCTAATAATATAACTATGAAGAATAGTGAGCATGTTATCGAAAAAGAGGAAGTAGTAATACGATTTTCCGGAGATTCGGGCGATGGAATGCAGCTTACAGGAACCTTGTTCTCGAATACCTCGGCACTTTTTGGTAACGATCTGTCAACATTCCCGGATTATCCGGCCGAAATAAGGGCACCACAGGGAACAGTTGGAGGCGTATCAGGCTTTCAGGTACACGTAGGACATACCGAAGTTAATACCCCGGGCGATCTGGCTGATGTACTGGTTGCAATGAATCCGGCTGCAATTAAAGCAAATTCAGGATTTGTAAGTCCTGGCGGCACAATAATAATCGACCAGGATAATTTTACCGAGAAAAATATTATTAAGGCAGGTTACAAGGAAGATCCTGTTAAAGAAGACAAGCTTGATGATTATAATATTATTGCTGCTCCTATCACAACCCTTGTAAGGGAGGTTTTGAAGGATTTCGGGCTTGATCCCAAGACAGTTGCTCGTACAAAAAACATGTTTGCACTGGGAATGGTATACTGGATGTTTGGTCGTGAATTAAAATATACTGAAGAGTTTATAGAGAAGAAATTCAAATCACGTCCTAACATTACCAAAGCAAATAAGGCTGTTCTGCTTGCCGGATTTAATTATGGCGAGACGATTGAAGCACTTACACCTACTTATCGTGTTAGTCCCGCAGAAATCGATAAGGGTACATATAGAAACATTAATGGTAATACTGCAACGGCCTGGGGACTGCTCGCTGCTGCTGAGAAAGCAGGTCTCAAGCTCTTTATTGGCTCATATCCTATTACACCCGCTACAGGTATTCTTGAAGAGCTGGCTGCCAGAAAGGATCTTGGTGTAAAAAGCTTTCAGGCTGAGGATGAGATTGCCGGAATATGTACAGCTATCGGAGCCAGCTTTGCAGGCCATCTGGCCGTAACAAGTACTTCTGGTCCGGGACTGGCACTGAAGTCAGAAGCAATAGGACTCGCAATAATGACAGAGCTGCCACTTGTTATTGTTAATGTGCAGAGAGGAGGCCCCTCGACCGGACTCCCAACTAAAACTGAACAATCGGATTTGATGCAGGCACTTTATGGAAGAAATGGCGAAAGCCCTGTAGTTGTTATGGCTGCAAGTACTCCCTCAAATTGCTTTAATTATGCCTTTGAAGCAGCTCGTATCTCACTCGAACATATGGTTCCGGTAATTCTGTTAACAGACGGATTCATTGCAAATGGTACAGAGCCATGGAAGATTCCTTCTATGAAGGATCTGCCTGTTATTAATCCGCCAATTGTTGATAAAGGTTCGTGTGATGAGTATATCCCCTACGAGCGCGATGAGGCAACAATGAGTAGAAAGTGGGCTATACCCGGGACCAAGGGATGCGAACACCGCATTGGTGGGTTGGAGAAAACAATAAAGGGTACCGTATCGTATATCGCCGAGAACCACGAATATATGACAGAGGCAAGGGCAAAAAAGGTAGAGCTGGTAAATAAAAGTATTCCCGAACTTAAAGTATACGGCGAAAAAGAAGGCGACCTGCTGCTTGTAGGATGGGGAGGTACCTATGGCCATCTGCTTACGGCTGCCAGAGAACTGGTAAATGAAGGCTTTAAGGTAGGGTTTGCACATTTCAACTATATAAATCCATTGCCTTTAAATACAGGTGATGTTTTCTCGAAGTTTAAAAAGATTGTAGTGGCTGAACTAAATGCCGGGCAGTTTGTAAATTACCTGAGAATGAACTTTAGTGGAATAAAATTTGAACAAATAAACAAGATACAGGGATTGCCATTCAAGATAAGTGATTTGACAAGCCATTGTAAAAAAATACTGGAGGAAAAATAATGGAAGATATTAAACTGTTGCATGCTCCAAAAGATTTTAAAAGTGATCAGGAAGTTAGATGGTGTCCGGGATGTGGCGACCATGCCATATTAAGTTCAGTTACCAGAGCTCTCTCAGAACTGAATATTCCTAAAGAGAAGTTTGCTTTTATTTCAGGTATTGGGTGTTCCTCAAGATTCCCATACTATCTTAATACATATGGTTTTCATAGCATACATGGAAGGGCTTCTGCAATTGCCTCAGGTGTTAAGTCTGCAAACCCCGATCTGTCAGTGTGGCAAATAACCGGAGATGGTGATGCGCTTGCAATAGGAGGAAACCATTTTATACACGCCATACGGCGGAATATTGATCTGAATATAATCCTTTTTAATAACGAAATATACGGACTAACAAAAGGTCAGTATTCCCCAACATCCCAGAGAGGTTCGGTTACTAAAACATCTCCCTATGGTACAATAGAGGAGCCTTTTCAGCCTGGCGAACTGGTAATAGGTGCCAAGGGTAAATTTTTTGCTCGAACAATCGACGCAAATGTTCTGCTGTCTACCCAGGTGTTTAAAGAAGCTGCATTGCACGAGGGAGCATCGGTTGTAGAAGTACTTCAGAATTGCGTGATCTTTAACGACGGCATTCATAAGGAGATAAACGACAGGGAATTTCGCGACGACCGCACCATTGTTCTTCAGCAGGGCGAACCGATGATTTTTGGTAAAGAGAAAGACAAAGGACTGATGCTGGATGGCATGAAGCTAAAGGTAGTTAAACTTGGCAATGGTATTAGTGAGAAGGATCTTCTGGTGCATGACGCCCAGGAAAATAACCCGGGTATGCATACTATGCTGGCCAATATGAGGTATCCTGGCTTCCCGGTTGCTCTCGGGGTTATCAGGGCTGTCAGCGCACCCACATATGATATGGCAATGAAGGTGCAAATAGCCAAGGCCCAAAAAGGCAGTGAGATTAAGAATATGGACGACGTCCTCAGGAGCGGCTCTACCTGGGAGGCAAAGTAAGAGTTGTTCGCTTCGCTCACGTTAATGGTTATTAGTTAGTAGTTATTAGTTCGCTTCGCTCACGTTAATGGTTATTAGTTAGTAGTAATGTTATTAGTTCGCTTCGCTCACGTTAATAGTACCCAGTAACCAGTAACCAGTAACCAGTAACCAGTAACCAGTAACCAGTATAACGCCGAGTGCTAACGAGGCAAATAACCAGTAACCAATAACCAGTAACCAGTAACGCCGAGTGCTAACGAGGCAAATAACCAGTAACGCTCTGCGCAGCAGAGCCAGTAACCAGTAACGCCGAGTGCTAACGAGGCAAATAACCAGTAACGCTCTGCGCAGCAGAGTCAGTAACCAGTAACGCCGAGTGCTAACGAGGCAAATAACCAGTAACGCTCTGCGCAGCAGAGTCAGTAACCAATAACCAGTAACGCCGAGTGCTAACGAGGCAAATAACCAGTAACGCTCTGCACAGCAGAGTCAGTAACCAGTAACGCCGAGTGCTAACGAGGCAAATAACCAGTAACGCTCTGCAGCAGAGTCAGTAACCAGTAACGCCGAGTGCTAACGAGGCAAATAACCAGTAAACAGCTACTCCCGTCTTTTTCTATATTTAAACAGCAGTTAACAAAACAATTTGTTAATTTTAGAACTCCTGTAATTATATATTATTACTGAAAATGGCCAAGAAGGTAGAGAACAATATCCCTATACGTGAGCTGCTGCATGAACAGCAGGAGCGTCTTAAGGAGTTAGCCTGTATAAACAGGACAACGGCAATACTTAAGGAAAGTAAGAAGATAGAAGAGGCTCTTCAAAAAATAGTATTGAAGCTTCCCATAGCATGGCAGTATCCTGAATATACCCACGCCAAGATTATCTACGACGACAAAATTTATACAACACAGGAATTTGATGAGAGTGAATGGGTTCAGAAGCAGGAATTTGATACCCTGGAAAATAAAAATGGTTCAATAGAGATCTACTACTCAAAAGAATTTGAAGTTGAGGATGAAGGACCTTTTCTTTCGGAAGAGAGAGACCTGCTTCTCAATCTGTCGAGCCTGATAGCAGGCTATATTAATAGCCACATCGCTAAAGACATTATAAAGGTTCCTGAAAAGGAACCACAGATCGACCAGTACTCAGAGCTTAAGTCGGGCAGGAAGCTGCTTCAACGCTTCCTTGAACGTCAGAATGCAGAGCGTGATGCATTCCACGACATGATGCCTTTTAAGGTCAAAGAAATCCTTCTGGTTGCTAATCTGTACGATGCCTATGCTATAGAAGGGGAAGGGAGATTTGCAGAGCACATACTTGGAGAGTATTACCAGCTCAACCTTACCAACGTACCAAGAGTAACAGGTGTGTCAGGGGAGGATGAAGTTTTTTCGAAATTAAGATCCAGGCACTACGATCTGATTATTATTATGTTTGGTGTAGATAAAGAGAATCCTGTTAAGCTTATTTCAAAAATCAAAAAGAAATACCCCTATATACCATCATTTCTCCTTCTTAGTAGCCCATCAGACGTTCCTTTAATTAAGAAGCATCAGGAAAAAGGATTGGCCTTCGACGGTTATTATGTGTGGACAGGCGAATCGAAGGTTTTCTTCGCTATGGTTAAGTCGCTTGAAGACAGGGTTAATGCAGAAAACGATACCAGGATAGGTCTTACACGGATAATTCTCCTTGTTGAAGATTCGGCTGAGTATTATTCAAATTACCTGCCTATTTTATATACTCTGGTGATGGAGCAGACACAAAGATTAATTGAGGATGTGAGCTCCGATGAACTGTATAAGATACTTAAGATGAGGGCCCGTCCTAAAATACTCCTTGCCACCACTTATGAGGAGGCTATTTCAATCTACAGGCAGTTTAAAGAAGATCTTTTATGTGTTATCTCGGATATGAGATTTCCGAAAGAGAATAAATTGTACGACAAAGCAGGGTTTGAATTAATTCAGTACGTAAAGAGTGAACTGCCGAATATGCCAACCATGCTTCAGTCTTCCGATCCTGAAAATGTAAAATTTGCTCATGCACTCAAATCGAGCTTTATAAATAAAAATTCTGAAAGCCTGCTCGAGGATCTTAAGTCATTTATAAACTATTATCTCGGCTTTGGTCATTTTGTTTATCGCGATAATAAAGGCCGTCAGATTGCCGTGGCTAAATCAATGAAGGAGTTTGAGCAATATCTTAAAACAATTCCCGAAGATAGCCTCGTTTATCATGCAATGAAAAACCACTTCTCACTGTGGCTTACAGCTAGAGGAGAAGTAAAGATCGCGAAAATCATTAACCCGATGAAGATCGGCGATTTCGAAAACCTGTCAGAATTGCGAACCTTCCTGTTAGATCTGATAAGGAAGCGCAGGCGCGAACATGATAAGGGTAAGATTGTGAATTTTGAAGAATCTGCTGCACTCGACGAATCTAATGTGGTAAGCCTTTCAGGAGGATCCCTGGGAGGTAAGGGGAGAGGTCTTGCATTTGTTAACACCCTTATATATAGCTTCGAAGTGGGTAAGCTGATGCCAAATATCAATCTTAGATGTCCGATAACAATGATTATCGGCACCGACGAGTTTGATATGTTTATCGAGACAAATAAACTCAGAAAGAAAATAAACGAGATTAAAGATTTTGATACTCTGAAAGCCGAGTTTATTAAGTCGAACCTCACCTTTACACTCGAAAAGAAGCTTAGGTCCTTTCTTAAAGTAATGAATAAGCCTATTGCGATAAGATCGTCAAGCCTGTTCGAAGATTCAATAAATCAGCCCTTCTCAGGTATATTTGGTACCTACCTGCTTCCAAATAATCAAGCCGATCTGAATACAAGAATTAAACTCGTTTCTGATGCTATTAAACTTGTATTTGCGTCTATTTATTCAAAGAGCGCCAGGACATATTTTGAAGCTATCAATTATAAAGTTGAGCAGGAAAAAATGGCAATTGTGCTTCAGGAGGTCGTCGGTAATATGTACGAGGATGCTTATTATCCACATATATCTGGTACCGCACAGTCGCATAACTACTACCCTGTGGCTCATATGAAACCAGAAGAGGGTTTTGCAGTTGCGGCTGTAGGACTGGGGCAATATGTTGTGGAAGGTGAAAGAGCTTACAGGTTTTCTCCTGCCTATCCCTCTATTGATATAGTATCTCAAACCGATATTTATAAAAATTCCCAGGTTAATTTTTATGCTGTTGATATGTCAAAGTCTTCGATTGACCTGATGGAGGGAGAAAATGCAGGACTGGTTAAACTGGAAATGGCGGAAGCCGAAAAACATGGTAATCTGAAGCATTGTGCATCAGTCTATAATCCTGATAATGATTCAATAATTCCCGGCGTAGACAGCTATGGTCCACGTGTTATAAATTTTGCCAATATCCTTAAATACGATTACATCCCCCTGGCCGAGACTATAAGCACTATCCTGGATGTGGTTAAAGAAGCCTTTGGTACTTCTGTTGAGATAGAATATGCTGTCGATCTGACCAAGGACGAAAATGGAAATGCAAGTTTTTATCTCCTTCAGATAAAACCCCTGGTCGGCAGTGGAGGTGGTTACAATATAGATCCGAATAAGATCGACAGGGATAAGTCTTTTCTTATATCCAAGCATAGCATGGGTAATGGTAAAATTGAAGATATACGTGATGTTCTTTTTATCTCTCCCGAAGATTTTGATAATGCACGAACTGAGGAAATGGCCCGGGAGATTGATGAAATAAATGACGAGATGCTCAAAAAGGGAAAGAAGTACATCCTTATAGGCCCAGGCAGATGGGGAACAAGAGATAAATTTATTGGTGTTCCTGTCGTTTGGCCACAAATATCACAGGCACGTGTTATTGTAGAAGTCAGCTTACCTAATTTCCCTCTTGATGCGTCCCTGGGTTCACATTTTTTCCATAATGTAACTTCTATGAATGTGGGATACTTTTCGATTAATCATGCCGACCCGGAGGAAATGGTTGATTGGCAAAAGCTGAATAAGCAGAAAGTCGTTAAGAAAGGAAAATACTTCACCCATGTACGCTTTGAATCAAAAATAGTTATCAGAATGGACGGAAAGAAAAGAATAGCAGTAATTGATTGTAAATAATATCGTATGGCAATTATTGAAGGTATAATGGAACTACAGAAGTATGACTTCAGTGATACTTCTTTCAACCTATTGATGCAGAGAAGAATACACAAAGTTCTGATAATATGCAGCAATTATGATAATTATATGCTCGAAGAGGACGGACGTATTGATGAGCAGATCTTTAACGAATACGTTTCTCTGAACCTCCGTTATCCCCCTAACTTTGTTCAGACCGATAGCGTTGATGAGGCAATGGATATTATCGACAATGAGAAGATAGACCTTGTTATATCAATGCTTAACCTTAGAAATACAGATATATTTTCTCTCTCAAAAAGGATTAAGGATAAATGTTCGGAGATACCGGTTATTGCTTTAACATACTTCTCAAGAGAGGTGTCACTGCGTCTGGAGAATGAAGATCTGAGTTATGTGGATTATGTATTCTGCTGGTTAGGTGATGCAAGCCTTTTGCTTGCAATAATAAAGCTTATCGAAGACAGGATGAATGCGGAGTACGATGTAGAAGTAGTTGGTGTACAGACCATTATCCTGGTTGAAGACTCAATCAGGTATATTTCATCATACCTTCCCAACCTATATAAGATAATCCTTGCCCAGTCGCGTGATTTTCAGCAGGAAGCCCTTAATCCCCACCAGAAAATGCTTAAAATGCGTGGCAGGCCAAAGATTCTCCTGGCCACAAACTTTGAGGATGCATTCGACCTCTATCAAAAATACAAGTTTAATTGCCTCGGAGTAATCTCTGATATTAGCTATAAAAGGGGTGGAGAAAGAAATGTGAATGCAGGGATTGAACTTTGTAAGATCATTCTTGAAGACGACATTAATATGCCCTTCCTGCTACAGTCATCAGATGCCGCAAGTAAGAAAGTAGCCGATAAGCTGGAAGTTGGTTTTATCAACAAGTATTCCAAGAACCTTTCAATAGAGTTAAGGAATTTCATTATTCAAAACCTTGCATTCGGTCCTTTTGTGTTCAGAAATCCCAAGAATAAAGAAGCTATTGGCGTGGCCACCGATCTTCAGAGCTTTCAGCAGAAGTTATTAAGCCTCCCGGTAGATTCGCTGGTTTACCATGCCGAACGTAATCATTTCTCTAAATGGCTTAATGCCAGGGCACTATTCCCGGTTGCACAGATGTTTAAGTTTATACAGAAAGAAGATTTTGAATCTGTTGAAGAGATGCGACGCTTTATCTATGTTGCAATATCCAGCTTCAGACTGGGAAAAGGAAGAGGAGTAATTGCCAAATTCGACAGAACATCTTTCGATGAATACCTTATTTTTAGCAGGATAGGAGATGGGTCTATTGGAGGAAAGGCCAGGGGTCTTGCATTTATTAATTCTATTATTAAGCGCTATAAACTCTTTAATAAGTTCAAAAATGTACTTATTACAATACCCCGAACCGTTGTATTAAGTACCGATGTCTTCGATGAGTTTATGGAAAGAAATAATCTCTACAGTGTCGGGCTGAGTGATATGGATGACAAGCAGATACTTAATAAGTTTGTTGATTCAGAATTGCCGGGATGGGTTTATCAGGACCTCTATGCCTTTCTCTCTGTTTCAAATAGTCACCCAATTGCTGTTCGTTCTTCAAGTAAGCTTGAGGATTCACATTATCAGCCGTTTGCAGGCATATATTCAACCTATATGATCCCGAGAGTGGCCGAAAACAGCCTTATGGTAAAGATGCTTTCAGATGCCATAAAAGAGGTTTATGCATCGGTATACTATCATAGCAGCAGGGCATATATGACGGCCACATCAAATGTAATTGATGAGGAAAAAATGGGAATTGTGCTTCAGGAGGTTTGCGGCAATAGACATGGGGGAGTGTATTACCCTACATTGTCGGGTGTTGCAAGGTCTATTAATTTTTATCCGATTGGTTCAGAAAAAGCTGAAGACGGAATTGTAAATATTGCCATGGGTCTTGGTAAATTAATTGTTGATGGGGGGACATCATTGCGCTTTTCCCCAAAACACCCAAAAAAAATATTACAGTTATCTTCTCCTGAGTCTGCTCCTGAAAGATACACAGAAGGAATTTCTTGCTCTTGATCTGAATATTGATAGTTTCGTTCCATCGGTCGATGATGGTGTTAATATTGTCAAAAGGAGAATTAAGGATGCTGAAAGTATAAGCACACTTAAGCATTGTGCTTCCACTTATGATCTGCAGTCAAATATTATCAGACCAGGAATAAGTCATCCCGGAAAGCGTATTATCACCTTCGATAATATTCTGAAATATAACACCTTCCCCCTCGCTGAGATATTGGACGAGTTACTCGACCTTGGACAAAAAGAGATGGGTAATCCAATAGAAATAGAATTTGCTGCCAATCTTGAGATGCAGTCAGAAATGCCAAGGGTTTTCAATTTCCTTCAAATAAGGCCTATAGTTGATAACGACCAGTCTCATCAGGTGGATATGAATACGGTAAAGAAGGAAGACTCTATAATATATTCAGATTCTGCCCTTGGTAACGGACTGATAAAAGGGATCAGGGATATTATTTATATACGTCCCGACTCATTTAAGCCTGAAAATAATAAGAAGATTGTTACCATACTTGAAAACCTGAACAACCAGTTTGTTAAGTCGGTAGTTAATTACGTGTTAATCGGGCCGGGAAGATGGGGCTCCACTGATCCATGGTTGGGAATTCCCATAAAATGGCCACAGATCTCACAGGCCAGGGTAATAATAGAATCAGGACTGAAAAATTACCGGATAGACCCTAGCCAGGGGACTCATTTTTTCCAGAATATTACTTCATTCAGGGTTGGTTATTTTACAATAAATCCATTTATTAACGATGGATATTATAATGTCGACTTCCTGGATAGCCTTGAAGCTGTTTACCAGGATGATTTTGTTAGACATATACGATTCGATGAAGACCTTGAGATTATGATAGATGGCAGAATCCACAGGGGAGCCATCATGCTTCCGACAAAACAGGGTCTTTAGGCTAGGACCTGCTGTCCAGGATTGCCTGAGCGCCCTGAACCTGTACATTTCTGTCGGCTTTCTTAATCAGTCCTGCAAGTACGCTGCCCGGACCTACTTCGGTAAATATCTTCGCACCATCTGCTATCATATTCAGTGCACTCTGGGTCCACCTTACCGGCGATGTTAACTGGTCAATCAGGTTTTTCTTTATCATATCCGGTATCGTGGTTGGCATGGCGCTAACGTTCTGATAAACCGCACAGATAGGCTTGCTAAAGGCCGTTTCATTAATAGCACATTCCAGCTCTGCCCTTGCAGGCTCCATCAGGGGTGAATGAAAAGCTCCGCCAACTGCTAACTTTAGTGCCATCTTTGCACCTTTTTCTTTAAGTATTTCAATGGCCTGGTCGATTCCTTCTATGCTGCCTGATATAACTATCTGACCATTAGTGTTATAATTGGCCGGCACCACTATCTCATCAAGACTATTGCATACATCCTCTACCACACCATCGTCAAGACCTATAATAGCCGCCATTGTTGATGGCTTAAGCTCACAGGCTTTTTGCATCGCCATTGCTCTCTTCGACACAAGTACCAGGGCATCTTCGAAAGTCAGTGTTTTATTGGCAACCAGAGCCGAGAATTCACCAAGTGAATGACCTGCCACCATGTCGGGTTTAAAATCAGGGCCAAGAGCTACGGCCATAATTGTTGAATGAAGAAAGATAGCAGGTTGTGTAACCCTGGTCTGCTTTAATTCTTCGTCTGTTCCATTAAACATTATATCTGTAATCCTGAACCCCAGGATATCGTTTGCCCGTTCAAACATTTCCTTACAAACAGGATTCGATGCATAAAGATCAGACCCCATTCCAACAAATTGAGCTCCCTGCCCGGGAAATACATAAGCGTGCATATCAAAATTATTTTAATACATATTGGTTTGCAAAAATAGGAAATTAATTATTAAAGGTATAAGGGGTATAAGGTTTAGGGTTTTTAAGAATAAACCAGTGACTTCTAGCTCTTAACTCCTAACTCTAGGCAGCTCACTCTAGTCACTCTAGCTCACTCTAGTCACTCTAGTCACTTCCTAATGCAATCTTTTGCCAATAATATGGAAGAATTCCTCCCTGGTCTGTAGATTCTTCAGGAAACATCCTGTAAAAGCGGATGTTGTTGTTACCGAATTTTGCTTTTGTACACCCCTGATCTGCATACACATATGTTGTGCTTCAATTACAACAGCAACTCCAAGAGGATTGAGAGTATCCTCGATGCAATCCCTTATCTGAACAGTTAGCCTCTCCTGTACCTGCAGCCTGCGGCTGTATGCCTCTACCACCCTTGCAAGCTTACTCAGGCCCGTAATTCTCCCATTAGGAATATATGCAATATGAGCCTTTCCAAAGAAGGGTAACATATGATGTTCGCACATAGAGTATATATCTATATCCTTTACCAGGACCATATGCTGGTAATCTTCTTCAAACATAGCAGACTTTAATATCTCGACAGGGTTATGATTGTATCCCTGGGTAAGGAATTGCATTGCTTTTGCAACCCTGAGGGGTGTATCCTGAAGTCCCTCTCTTTCTATATCCTCTCCAAGCAGTCCAATTATTTCTTTATATCGATCGGCAATCTTATTGGTATTTTCTTCGTCCCACCTTTCAATTTTGTTATATCCTCCCTTATCCTTAAGGCCTGTTCCATTATTTATTTCATCCATATTATAATATTATTATTATTGCACGACTCACGCCATGCTAATCAATTATCCGTAGTATTCAATAAAATTATTCTCTGTTTCTTCTATCCTTACGCAGTGTAGCTCTGCGCCGTCTTTCTTAATAACAGGTTCCAGAATATCCCATATCCCAATTACCAGGTTCTCTGTCGATACGATCTTGTTCTTCATAAAATCAACCTGGGTATTCAGGTTCTTATGGTCGAGTTTGTCGGTAATGTACTCTTTGATTATTTGTTTAAGCCTCGACAGGTTCATCAGGTAACCAATTTCAGCATCAATTTCTCCCTTTACCGTAACAAATAAAACATAGTTATGACCGTGCCAGTCAGGATTGGAACACAGACCGTAAATTTCTTCATTCTTTTTATCATCGAAATCAGGTCTATACATTCTGTGAGCTGCACTAAAGCGCTCTCTTCTAGTAAGATATACCATTAAAATGTTAATAGTTTTATTAAGCCAGAATTCAAATTTGGACCTTTTTATCCGGAAAAACAATATCTTTATGAAATTGTTTCTTATTAATTGTTCCTCAGGTATGAAAACCAGATTACTGATTACCGCAGCAACAGAAAAGGAAATTTCTGCTGTAAACACAAGTGCATATGCCGACATGGTGGATGTTGACTTTCTGGTAACAGGAGTTGGACCGGTATTAACTGTTTACTCTCTGATGAAATACCTCAGCAATAACAATACTCTGGATTATATATTGAATATTGGCATCGCCGGATCATTTACTTCAAAACATGCTATTGGCGATACAATGATTGTCGCCGAAGATTATTTTGCAGACCTGGGTATTGAAGAACAATACGGGTTCAAATCAGCCTGGGATGCCGGCTTGATAGCTGCACCTGGATTTCCTTTTGAGAGTGGAGCAATTTTATGCGATCCTGAGATAATTCGACTCCTTAGATTGGATATAAAAGCAGTCAGGGGTATTACTATCAACACGGTATCAGGCACTGAGAAGACAATTAAAAGGTATATTGAGAGATTTAATCCTGATATAGAGACAATGGAGGTTGCAGCAGCTTTATATGTCGGCAGAATGGAAAACATCCCTCTTATACCCCTGCGTTCAATCTCAAATATGATTGAGCCCAGGAACAGGGGTGCCTGGGATATTAATAAGGCTCTGGCAGCACTACAGCCTGCCATGCAGATTATTTTCGAAAAAATATTGAAATGAAATTAACACTGGCTTATTCGACCTGTCCAAACGATACATTTATTTTTGATGCACTGGTAAATGGGAAAATTGATACTGAGGGTATCTCCTTTGATACGGTAATGGGCGATGTGGAAGAGTTAAACAACATGGCATTTAAGGGGGAGCTTGATATCACTAAAATTTCATATCATGCATATGCCTACCTGGCCGATTCATACAGAATCCTTAATTCGGGTAGTGCACTGGGGCGCAATAATGGACCTTTGCTTGTAAGCAAGAAGAAGATATACCCCGATGAAATAAATAACATCAGGATTGCAATTCCAGGTAAACATACCACTGCTAACCTGCTTCTTAGTATAGCATGGCCGGGGGCAACAAATAAAACTGAATATCTTTTTAGCGATATTGAGCAGCTTGTACTGGATAACGAAATGGATGCCGGCTTACTAATTCACGAAAACAGGTTTACTTATCATAAAAGAGGTCTGAAGAAGATATCCGACCTGGGTGAATTCTGGGACGAGTTAACTGGCAGTCCCATACCACTGGGTGCTATAGCAATAAGCAGGTCACTGCCTGACGATATTGTTATGGCAGTAGACCGCTCACTTAGAAGGAGTATTGAATTTGCTTTTAAAAACCCCGATTCTTCATATTCTTATGTAAAGCAATATGCTGTCGCGATGGAAAGAAGTGTTATGCAGAAGCATATAGACTTATATGTAAATAATTTTACTCTTAATCTTGGAGAAGAAGGTAGAGCTGCGATAAGAAAACTCTATTCAGAAGCTTATTCAAGGTCGGTTATCCCGGAAGTGAGAGAAGATATCTTTATCCCCTTGCAGGAATCCTTCTGAATATTGCTTTTTTTGCCATTATAGACATTGATATACCTCTTGAGGCCAGGAAGAGCATAAATGCAAGCCATAGTCCATGGTTGTCCATAATCCCATGCAAAATCAAGTATGCAGGAAAGAAAACAACAATCGTCGAAATAAGCATTGAATTTCTCATTGCTTTTCCTGCAGTTGCTCCAATATATATACCATCCCATATGAAAGCGGCAAAGGAGACCATGGGTACCAGTACTACCCAGAAAATATAGGGTTGGGTGTTTTCTTTCACCCTTGGTATATCGGTTAAAAGGCTTATAATTGATTTACTTGCAAAGAGATATATTAGTGTAAAAACAATGCTGATACCAATACCCCAGGTAAATAGTAATTTAATAGCCTTGCTTAGAGACTCCCTGCTTCGGGAACCAATAAACTTGCCAATCAGGGCTTCCGATGCATTGGCAAATCCGTCGATCAGGAAAGAAAAGAACATAAAAAACTGCATCAGAAGTGAGTTAACAGCAAGAATTGTGTCTTCGCCTGTTCCGGTTACATCCTCACTTGCCGAACGAGCTGTAAAAAATGAAAAAACCAGCACCAGGCACATAGTACGTATAAAGATATCGGTATTAACCTGCATAAATTCTTTTATTTTGACCAGATTCAAAACAGCACTTCGGCTCCAGTGCTTAAGTATTTTTCTGTAGAATTTCCAGAAGAATATTAAAGCTACAAGTAAGCCACTGTACTGTGCTATTACTGTACCATAGGCAACACCATCAGATCCGTAGCCCCATACAATAACAAAGAGGAAGTTAAATACAATATTTACCAAGTTGGTAACAATTGCCACAAGCATAGGTGTCTTTGCGTTTTGCATGCCGATAAACCATCCCATAAAAACAAACTGAAGTAAGGCTGCAGGTGCGGCCCAGATTCGAATTCTGAAATAACCTGTTGCAAGTGCTTCAACATCAGCCTCCCCCTTCAGAATATTAAAACTCAGCCATTCAATAGGTCTTTGTAAAATAATCAGGCCTATGCCTCCAGCCAAAGCAATCAATATGGCTCTTGAGAAAACATTGATGGTTTCAGGAAGATCTTTTCTGCCAAGAGCCTGGGCGGTAAAACCGCTTGTTCCCATCCTGAGATATCCGAAGCCCCAGTAAATAAAATTAAAGATCAGCGAACCAATAGCTATGGCACCGATATAGGAATCCGATTCGAGGTGTCCCATCAGGCTTAAATCAACAATACCTAACAGGGGAATGGTGATATTACTTATAATATTAGGAATAGCAAGATTGAGTATCTTCCTGTTCATACGGAGAGTTTCGGCGAAGATAATGATAAATTTATTTGCCAGCCAGGTAATTTATTTTGTTTTCTGATGAACAATTGCGAACTTAATAATGTTGAAAAAGTATAAACTAGTAACCAATTAATATTTATTTGTTATGATACACGAATTACCAAAATTGCCTTATAAGATGGATGCTCTGGCTCCCCATATCAGTGAAGAAACTCTGGATTACCATTATGGGAAACACCACCAGGCCTATGTTAATAATCTGAATAACCTGGTGCCGGGAACCGAATTTGAAAACGCAGACCTTGAAACTCTTATAAAGAAGGCAGACGGAGGTATTTATAATAACGCTGCACAGGTATGGAATCATACATTCTATTTTAACTCATTCTCAGCCGATGGACGCCGTGTAGCCGGCGGACAGCTTGCCGATGCAATAAACGACTCCTTCGGATCGTTTGAAAAGATGAAAGAGGAATTTAACAAGGCAGCAGCTACTCTCTTTGGAGCAGGTTGGGCCTGGCTTGCCCTCGATGATAAGGGGAAATTAAGTATTGTTAAGGAATCAAATGCAGGTAACCCGCTAAGATCAGGTTTGAATCCGATTATGACCTGTGATGTATGGGAACACGCCTATTATATAGATTACAGGAATAAGCGTCCGGATTATCTTAAATCTTTCTGGGAAATTCTTAGATTGGGATAAAATTGCCGAGAGACTGTAACAGATTGATTATATCATATAATAAGTACTATAGTTATATCCCCGCTGCCGTGGGGATATTTTTTTTCTTAATTTTATGATGATATTAAAATCATATAAATGAAACTACACGAACTTGTAAAGAAGAATCGCAGCTACAGGCGCTTTAAAGAGTCTGTCAGAATAGGAGATGATGAACTTTTAGCCCTGGTTGATCTTGGCCGTCATTCTGCCTCAGGAACGAACAGGCAACCACTTAAATATCTGCTGTTTAATAGTGACAATGATTGTAAAAGGATCTATCCTTATGTAAAGTGGGCAGGCTTTCTTAAAGACTGGGACGGACCAAAAGAAGGCGAGAGGCCATCTGCATATATTATAATTCTTGGAGATAAGTCAATAGCTGATAACTATTTTGTCGATCATGGTATAGCAGCTCAGTCGATTCTGCTGGGCGCCACGGAGATGGGTTACGGAGGCTGCATGATTGCTTCCATCAACAGGAAGGGGCTGATTAATGAAATTAGTCTTCCTGAGCATCTTGAAATATTGTTAATAATCGCCCTTGGGAAACCGATTGAAAAGGTTGTTATTGAAGATATGGAGGATAATAAATATGAATACTGGCGCGACAAGGACCAGGTGCATCACGTTCCCAAGCGCACGCTGCAAGAATTGATAATTAAATTGTGAAAGCCCTATGAAAATGCTGAAATATGTTCTGGTTTTGATATTCTCCTGTTTATTAGCTAATAATACAGCAAGGGGGCAGGAGAAAGACCTGAATGAACAAATATTATTGCATGGCCTGGTAATGGATGCTTCTTCTCAAAATCCATTATCAAATGTTCACTACATTATTAATAATTTATTTGGAGGGTCTACAACAGACATGGGAAAGTTCTCGATGTATATTAATCGATATGATACCATAGTATTTTCTTACATGGGTTATTCGGATTTCTGTTTTACCCTCTCAGATACCCTGGTTGGTAATAGCTTTGTTGCAGGTATATTTATGGAGACAGATACACTTTCCATTGGAGAAGTTATAGTTTTGCCCAGGATGAGCGACCTCAGAACAGAATTCAGAAATACAGAGATTGAGATATCAAAAGAGATTATCAATGCTAAGAATAATCTCGAAGTAGCAACTTACCAGGGATTGCATAGTGAAGCAGCTCTTGGAGAACCCGGTGCTAATTATGAGTTACTGAGGAGGAAGCAGATAATAACAGCCAATGAGAAGGGAGGTATACCTTCAGATAAAGTCCTGGGATTAAATCTGATCTCGGCAATCCCGGTGGCTATTTTCCTTCTTAAGAATGGTCTGCCTGATAGGCCCGAGCCTCCCGAGCCTCACGTTTCAGATAGGGAGATAAACAGGATGATCGATCTATATAAAAAATCTCTTGACGAAAAGAGGAAAAAAAAATAGGGTACTCATTTAATTAAGCACCCTACCTAAATTAACCAAAACACTAAACCGCTATCCTTTCACGAAGATGGCTTTCATAATAAGCCAGGCCATCTTGGGATTTTCTTTTAATCGTCTCGTTGAATATCCAAACCATTCTTTTCCAAAAGGAACGTATACCCTCATTGTATGGCCGTCATCAACTATACTCTTTCTGAGATTAGGAGTAACACCGTATAACATCTGGAATTCATACATGTCTTTAGGCACATTGTATTTTTCAATTAATTTGTAGGCACCTTCAACCAGGAATTTGTCGTGAGTGGCAATTCCAGGGTAAATATTATTCTGAAAGATAAGTTCCAGGTCTTCAAGGAAATGTTGATTTACCTCTTCATATTTCTTATAAGCAATTTCAGCAGGCTCAACATATATACCCTTGCAAAGCCTGTAGTTAAGCGGAACCTTTTCTGAATTCATATCCAGCATGTCCTTTATATCCTTATTAGTCCTTTTAAGATAGGATTGCAGAACAAGACCTACGTTCTCAGGAAATTCAGATTTAAGCTTTCTGAACAGCTCAATCTCCATGTCTACACATGGCGAGTCCTCCATGTCAACTCTTACAAAATTATTATATCCAGCCGCCTTGGCAACAATCTCTCTGATATGGTTATAGCATATATCTTTATCTAATAATAAACCAAAACTGGTAGGTTTAAGAGAATAGTTTCCGTCAATCTTACTCTTTTCTGCCAGATCAATAAGCTCCATATATTCCTTCTTATTCGCCTCTGCTTCATCCAGGTCTTTAATAAATTCTCCAAGAACATCAAGAGTAACCTTAATGCCCTTACTGTTTAGATCTTTCGAAGCCTTCAGGGCATCTTCCATTGTCTCGCCCGAAACATAAGGCTTTGAGAATATCCATACAAACCTCTTAGGGAAGTATGGAAGAATCGATGCAATAAACTTGTTAAACATTTAAATATTTTTTACTGGTTTGATTTTAGTTCAAAGGTAATCCATTATGAAATTAAGAAAATGACCTTTATCAGTAATAAATATAATAATGCCGATTATGAAACATATATTGGCATAATCCGTAACATCTTCAGACTTGATACCTATTGTAAATAGGAAAAAAACAGATAATTTTAAATTTATTAACCAGAGTGCAACCATTTGTACCTTTGTGAGGTCTAAAAAATGGTCCGGAAAATGATGAACGACCAACAAATATTGTTAGGGTGTAAAAAGAAGGAAAAGCTGGCACAGAAGTGTCTCTATGACCGCTATTCCGCCATGCTCCTGGGTATTTGTATCAGGTATGCAACCGATGTTCCCGAAGCAGAGGATATTTTGCAGGAAAGTATGTTGAAAATATACCTGAATATTGGAGATTATTCCGGAGAAGGTTCTTTCATAGGATGGATGAGGAAGATAGTTGTCAATACCTCAATTACTCATTATCACAAGAATCTTAAGCATAAAAGATATGTTGAGATTGAGGAGCTTTATACAAGTGAAGCAGGTATGGACGATTTTCCTGATACTCCTTTTACAGCAGAGGAGCTTAAAACTGTGCTCGACCAGTTGCCCCTGGGATATAAGACGGTTTTTAATCTTTATGCTGTTGAGGGTTATAAGCATAAGGAGATAGCTGAGATGCTTGGTATTGACGTGAATACATCAAAATCTCAGTATTCCAGAGCGAGATCATTTATACAGAAGAAACTGGAGAATTATATATAGATTGAAGATTAGAAGATTAAAGATTGTAAGATTATAAAATAGGAGGGACGCATCGAATGCGTTCGAAAAGACAGATATAATTGAAAACGGACAGGCCACATAGAACCATTGAAGAAATTTACAGGGAGCAATTCCATGATTTCGAGGTAACTCCTGATAAAGGTTTCTGGCCGCGTTTTGAAAAAAAGTTAAGGTTTAGGGAATTTTTCAGATTCAATCCCGGCAGGTTTAATATTTTCTACCTTGCAGCTGCAGCTGCAGCTATTACTGCAATTGCGCTTACTGTTATTCTTAAGGATGGTAGTGAAGCCATATCCGCTGACTCTGAAATTCTTGTTACTCCACTGCCTGTTGAAGAAATTATTGAGAAGGAGCTTAAGTCATATATTGAAACTGTCCTGCCAAGTAAAGGATCTGCCGTGGCCTCAGCCAAGGTAGTTACCATTAAGCCAGATAAGAAAGTAATTAATGATACTTTATCTCTCAATACCAGAGAAGAGCAGTTTGTCGAATCCCTGGAGATAGATCCGGCTTATCTCGAGAAGAATCTTAAAGTGGGTGAGAACGAAGCATTAAGCAGGGACGATCTTATTAAGCCTTCTCCTGCCGCCAGATTCGAAATTGACAATATCAGCGGATGTGTTCCTCTGAAGGTCAGCTTTACTAACCTCTCCACCAACTATGATTCGTGTATGTGGGAGTTTGATGATGGGGGATATTCAACAGAGAGAGAACCTGTCTGGATATTCGATGAAGATGGGAAATACAGTGTTAAACTGCTTGTGTTCGGCTATAATGGTCGGGTGGCATCATATATGTCTGAAATTGATGTTTACCCATTGCCTCTTGCAAAGTTTGAAGTCAGTACTGGAGACCATATTCTGCCCGACGAACAGGTAATGTTCTATAATTATTCAGAGAATTCAGTTAAATGGATGTGGGATTTTGGTGATGGCCAGACAAGCATGGACTTTGAACCTTCACACCAGTATACCAGATTCGGTTCTTACAGCGTAAAACTTTATGCTATTTCAAAATATGGGTGTGTAGATAGCCTTATAATAACAGATGCTTTTGGGGAAAATAGCTGCTATCTCAAATTTCCCAATGCATTTATCCCTAACGACGGAGGCCCAACAGGAGGATATTATTCTATTCGAACTGATATCGAATCAGAAGTTTTCCATCCTGTTTGCTCAGGTGTAACAGATTATAACCTGAGGGTTTTTACCAGGAGTGGCTTGAAGATTTTTGAAACAAACGATATTAGTATAGGCTGGGATGGCTATTACAAAGGCCAGAAGGTCGACCCCGGAGTATATATCTGGAAGGTACGCGGCGTATTTAAGAATGGAGATCCCTTTGTTCAGGGTGGCGACGTAACCCTTCTGCCAAAGAGGTAATTAGACACTTTCTTTAGTCAAAGAATTCCACATAATTTTCGACGAAAATTTTTTTTTCAACAAAAAACCCTTTTAGTGTAACATAAATGGGGGTAAAAAACGTATTAATGTTATAGTATATTGATATGATTTAACTATTTTCGTACTTAACTAGGCTTAACGAATCCGACTTGCAGAAAATTAAACAATATATCTGGCTAATATTGATTGCTGGCCTAACCACCGTAAAAATATATGGTCAGGATCCACATTTCTCTCAGTTCTATGCCAACGCATTGTACCTGGCGCCATCATTTGCAGGTGCAATAGAAGAGAATCGCATTTCCCTTAATTACAGAAATCAGTGGCCTGCTATACCAGGCGTTTTCCATACTTACAGTTTCTCATATGATCGCTACCTGCCTAACTTTAAATCGGGAGTGGGCATACTGGCAACCTATGATGTTGCAGGATCGGGAGATTTAAGCCAGACAAACGTGGGGTTGGTTTATTCGTACGATATCCAGCTTAACCAGGAATGGCACTTCCGGCCGGGTATAAATTTCAAATTTACTTACCTGGGGCTGAACTATGGTAAACTAATCTGGAATCATATGATTACTGCCGGCGGAACAACTCCCTCAGTTACTCCTCCACCTTTTGAGTCTGTTGCTGATGTAGACTTTGCTACATCGGCACTATTCTATAGCGATAGAATCTGGGCCGGGTTTACTGTCGATCATCTTCTGGCACCAAAGCAGTCTTTTTATGGCGATTGGGATACCAAGGTGCCGATAAAGGTTAATGTATTTGGTGGATACCAGATCACCAGGAGGGGCAGAATGATAAGAAGTAATAAGTATAACGAAGTACTAAGTATCGCAGGAAATTTCAAATACCAGGATAGATTCTTCCAGTCTGATATAGGATTGTACTATTACCGGGATCCAATTATCTTCGGTTTCTGGTACAGGGGTGTCCCACTTGTTACAAGCCAGGCAGGTGATGCAATTATTGCATTGGTCGGATTCAAGACAAATGATATACATATCGGATATAGCTACGATTTTACGATTTCAAATTTGATATCTTCAACAGGAGGAGCTCATGAGATATCTGTAGTTTATGAGTTTATTACTACTACATTCGGAGCCAACCGTAGAAGATTCAGGGCTGTCCCATGTCCAGAGTTCTAGGGAGCAGCAGGCTAAATCAATTGTTTTTTCAGGGATTTATTAATTGATTAATTTAGTTATATTTGTGGCCTGTAACGTTTAACCAATTAACTATTAGAAATGAAGAAGTTACCATTAATTTTTAGTATAGTAGCCCTTGCCGCAGCCGCATTGTTATTTGTACTGGAGTTTACCGATAATGATAAGAAGGAGAATGCATCAGAAGGAAAAACTGTCGAGAGTATTGCCCCGGGTGGTATTGCTTTTGTTGAGATAGATTCAATAATCTTCAACTTTGATATGTATTTTAAATTGAGAGATGATTTGCTCAGTAAGCAGGGAAGCGCTGAGGCTGAACTAAATTCAAAGGGTACTCAATATGAGACTGGTGCAAGAGATTATGAGGAGAAGGTTCGTAAGGGCCTTGTTACCAGGGCTACCGCTGCTCAAATGGAACAGGCATTGATGCAGAAGCAACAGGAGCTGGTAAACCTGAGGGATCAGCTACAGTATAATCTTATGGAAGAAGAACAGGTTATGAACAGATCGGTTCTGGATTATATCTATAACTATCTTGAAGTATATAACCAGGATAAAAACTATCAGTATATACTTGGCAGATCATTTGGTGGCCCGGTTCTTTTGGGTGGCGAAGGAAATGATATTACCAATGAAGTATTAAAGGGGCTAAACGAATACTACGCCCAGGAAAATAAATAGAAAATAATGGGATTTGCTTCAGAATACCTGTCCGACAGGGTTCTGTTCGAGCCTTTTATACCAGGCGGACCTGACAGAAAAACATCAATAATTGTAATAATACCGGCCTATAACGAGCCGGATATATTAAAAACAATTAATTCACTTGCCGCCTGTCATAAACCGGATTGCTCAGTAGAGGTTATTATATATGTAAATGCTTCTCAGTCAGCAGGAGTAGAGGAACTGGAGGCAAATACAAAAACGATTAAAGAAATTGAAAGCCGGAAGAGGGACTTTAACCTGCCTTTCCGGCTTTCTGTTTTTAATACAGAGATAACTTCAATAAAGGGATGGGGTGCAGGACTGGCCCGCAAGGTTGTTATGGATGAAGCCGTGCGTCGCTATGATTCAATAAATAAACCTGAAGGTCTTATTGTATCTCTTGATGCAGATTGCGAGGTGGCCGATAATTATCTGCTAAGCTTATATCAGGATTTCTTTATTAAGCCCGATCGTAAGGCATGCTCAATTTATTTCGAGCATCCTACATCTGGTAAAGAATTTGACGAGAATATTTATAAGGCAATTTCAACTTATGAGCTGTACCTTAGGTATTATTACCAGGCACTGAAATATAGCCAGTTTCCAGAGGTCTTTCATACTGTTGGTTCTGCATTTGCTGTTCGGGCAGGGACTTATGTAAAAGCAGGAGGAATGAACAGGCAACAGGCAGGGGAGGACTTCTATTTCATACAGAAAACAATCCCGATGGGTGGTTACTTCTACCTTAATTCAACGACAGTCTATCCATCACCCCGCCTCTCAGACAGAGTACCTTTTGGGACGGGTCCTGCGATAAGAGATATCCTACAAACAAATGACCTGAGCCTTAAAACATACAATCCCGAATCATTCGGCTATCTAAAAAGTCTGTTTTCAATTGTGGACAGGCTTTATGAAATTGACAGGGATGAAGAAATAAATGAATCTATATTTGATTTTAATATTAAACTATTTGAATTTCTTGAGAGAGAAAACTGGCTTGATCACCTGCGGGAAATAAAGGCTAATACAGCCTCACCTGCTTCTTTTACAAAAAGATTTTATGCATGGTTCAATATGTTTAAGATAGTGAAATATCTTAACTGGCTTCATACAGTTGGTGGAATGCAAAGGGTAGATGTTACCGATGCAGCAAATTACCTTCTGAAATTAAATGGATTGGATTTAAATTTTGTTTCTGTTGGCGAACTATTAAAGTACTATAGAAATCTTGAGAGATAGTTATTTCTTCTCTTTTCTGGCTTCTTCCTCTGTGACAATAATGAAAATATCTTCGTCATCCTTCTTCATGTAATATTCCTCTCGTGCAAATTTCTCCAGGTTTTCATTATCGGTCCTGAGCTCATTTAGTTTCCTCCTGTCTTCCTCTATCCTGTCAGTGTAGTATTCCTTGTCTCTCTGTAATTGATTTAATGCCTTTAAATCGTGATAGCGGTCTATCAGGTTATTATTGTCGAAAAGAAGAATCCATATAATAAACAGAACAAGCGCAATAATATACTTATTCCTGAGGTAGCCGGGAAGCCTGTCGTATATCCTGCTTAAAATGTTTTTCATCCTGTAAAATTAAGCAATAATATATATATCTTATCACTCTTTATTCATCTCTATTAAATCTTCCTACATTGCCTGGTATGACGACGCAGCTTGTTACCTTACTCCATACCCCCTTGCACCCTGCATCTTCTTAACCTCCACTCATCAGGTAAAGCATCTGAACATCGTCGCCCTCTCTTATTAGAGCACTACCATACTCACTTTTCCTGATAAACCTGCCATTTATCTTAACCACTCTCATTTTAAATGAGAATTTTTTTATTTCCAGCATCTGGTCTACAGTCATCTCTTCCAGATCGAAAACCTCTGGCCTGTTATTCAGTGTAATATTCATTATCTCCTACAATTTCCATAAGTATTTCAACAACTACATTGGCCTGCATATTTGCTACAATACCTACCCTGGGAGCCAGGGGAGGATTATTGGCAGATACTTCAGATGATTCGTCGCCGCAGACTACCAGATTTTTTCCAAGTCGCCTCTCATGTAGCAGGGCAGTCTCTCCAAAACCGGCCATGCCCGAACCCAGAACGAGAGGTTTATCCGGCCATGCAGAAAGAACGGTCTCAGCTAACATTTCCTTCATTTCGGCCTCATCGAATGCTTCAACAATGATATCACAGTCTTTGTAAATACTTAATATAGAATCAGGTGCGAGTTTTATATCGTGTATCTCAATTTCTGTTTCGAAACCTATTCTCTCAATGTTTTCTTTCAGGGCTACTACCTTTTTTACTCCAACCTGGTGTGAAAAGTAATACTGCCTGTCAAGGTTTTCTGTACTTACTATATCAAAGTCAGCTATTACCATCTTGCCAATCCCGGTCCGGCCAAGTGCAACTGCACAATTCGATCCCAGTCCGCCAGCTCCTGCAATGCCCACTTTGAAATTTTTCAGATGGGAAAATATCTTTTCTTTCTTCATTTATCACTGCTTATATAAACTTTATCAAGATATTCGAGAAATCCCTGCGTTCCCCTTCCTTCCTTTATGCGGTCAAAAACCCGCCTGTCGTTCCTCTTAAAAACTGATCCAAAAACTATTTTAATGTTTCTGTATCTAAACATATCCCTCGAAAGAATATTCGATGGTCCCAGTAAATATATATTGCACGAATCACCCGTCCTGGAGATCACCTCCTTAAAAGTATTATTAAAAATGCTCGTGCCCGTCAATATCATGGTGTCGCACTCATAGGCAGCCCTGTCAAATCCTTCGATCTCAGAAAGAACGGCACTCTTCTTTTGTATATCAAAAACTTCCAGGTTTATGTTTTCTCTTACAAATTTTTCGTACAGACTCTCAAAGTAACCTACCATAACAATTTTACTTTTCGACCTGAAATTTACACTATCGAAAATATCTTTTATATCGTCGTAACTCTCACTGTAATTATTGAGTGAGTTAAACCATGCATTTAAGATAATCCTGTGAACCGGGTTCCCAATGTCTGGCTCGCCATGTTTAAAAAGGTCGTCATTCATTTGGGTTCCGAGTGTAGCACAAACACCTACATAGCCTTCGGTATTCATTATTCCTACATACTTTTCTCCAATTACCCATTCAGCTATCTTCTCCCTGTAAAAGCCATCCTTTTCCAGAAAATATTCAATCGGTTCTTTCATTAAATCATCTCTTTCGTACAAAGTTATATTTATTAATCAGAACCTCAATAAGCACAGGATAAACTCCTTTTAAAGCTTTCCATGTCCCTTTCCTTTGTTATTTGCTCACCTCTCAGTATCCTTATACGAAGCTTTAGCGTAGCCCGGCTTCATTATATGTTGACTTTATGCATGCTACACAGCATTGTTTTCGTTATAATAATTCTCTACTTTTATTTAGTTAATTTGTAATTACATTATGAAAATCAGCCATTTAGTAATAATAATAATATTTTTGTTCTTTGCCGGATGTGAAAAGAATAAAGATACGAAAGCTTGTTTTACTTTTCCTTACACCGAGGCTGTTACCAATACCATAGTAGCTCCGGCGAATTGTTCTGAGAATGCCTCTGAATATTTATGGGACGATGGTAATGGCAATCAGTATACCGAGTTTGAACCAAATTTTACATATTCCGATCCCGGTAAATATTGCGTTACCTTAACAGCTTACCCGGAAAAGGGAGATCAACTCGATATATTAACAGACTCACTCCTGGTTAATGTCCCAAGCGGACAAGTTACTTTCTGGTCAAACGGATCTATTATCTATGATCCTCCCATTAAGGTTAAGATCGGTGACCAGACTGAAACTATTACAGCTTATTATCCGAATGGAGTTGCCACCTGCGATGTGAGAGGTTGTGCAAATTTCACTCTTCCCACAGGAACACATTGGTTTTATGCCTGGTCTGGTACAACAACATGGGGTCCATGGGATATCGAGATATCTACTGGAAAATGTTTTAAAATGCGGATGGGATGGTAAACTGGTTTTTTACCTTGTCCGTCTTATATCTACGCCCTCCATTCTACGCCCACCACCTCTCCTGTCGACCGTTATGCAAGCTCTAACATATTGATATATGTCATTTTATCATCTATATTTGATTGCTATTTTTAAGTCTCACATATCAGTATTGCAAACAATTAATTTTTAAATACATATAACATGGATTATCAAGCACTTAAGGCAAAAATTACTATCCTGAAGGAATGGTCTTACAAATGGAAGGCTCTCGACAAGGGCTACACTGATAAAACTCTTTACGTAAATGTAGGTTCGAAGGAGATAAAAGAAAAGATTGTTCCTGTCGAAATGAAGGAAAAATTTATTGGTGGAAAAGGATATGGCCTGAGGTACTTATGGGATGCTACAAAGCCCGATACTAAATGGAATGATCCGGAAAACGAAATAATTATCTCTTCAGGGCCGATTGGTGGTATTACCCAGTATTCAGGTTCAGGTAAATCCCTGGTTGTCTCCATATCTCCTACAACTAACTCTGTTATAGACTCCAATGCCGGTGGTTTCTTTGGTCCCTTTCTTAAATTCGCCGGATACGATGCACTTGAAGTACAGGGTAAGTCTGATGAGGATGTTGTTGTTTATATCGATGGTGTAAACCATAAGGTACAGATTATGACTATTCCGATGGAGAAGACAGATAGTCATATAATGGCTGAAATGTTCACGGGGATGTTTGCCGATGATGAGAAAGACATGAGAAATGTATCTGTTGTCTCGGCAGGTAGTGCAGCAGATAATTCATTAATCGGAATGCTTAACTTTAGTTTTTACGATCCTAAGCGAAAAGAGGTACGTATGAAACAGGCAGGCCGCGGTGGTATAGGAACAGTGCTTAGAGACAAAAAAATCAGGGCAATAGTTTGTAGGTGTTCAGGGGTCAAAGGTAACCTGAATAATGTTGTTGATCTGAAAGCCATTATGGAAAGAGGAAAGAATTTTAACAGGGAGATGCGCGAACTTGACGACAGCCAGGCTCGTATGAAGCAGGTTGGAACAGCACACCTTATGGAGATAATGGATGATCATGATCTCTTACCCGTTAATAACTATAAGTTTGGAAGTCATCCCGATATTAAAAATATTGATTCTGCCGAGTGGAAGAGGAGATTTACCCAGGGAGTGCCGGATGGTTGCTGGATAGGATGTAATATGGCATGCTCAAAAGCAGTCGACAATTATGTGCTCAGCACCGGTCCATATGCCGGTCAGACAGTTATTGTTGACGGACCGGAATATGAAAATGCAGGCGGACTGGGATCTAATTGCGGAATTTTTGATGCAGATTATATTATAGAGGCTAATTTCTATTGCGATACTTATGGTATCTGTACAATCTCCTGGGGCACCTTGCTCGCCTTTATTATGGAGTGTTACGAAAATGGTATCTTAAATGAAGAACGTACCGGAGGCCTTAAGCTTAGATTTGGTAACAAGGAAGCTGCAATAGAACTGCTTCATATGCTCAGTCGCGGAGAGGGATTTGGCAAGATTGCCGGTCAGGGTATCAGGAAGATGAAAAAGATATTCGCCGAAAAAGGATGGGGCGAACCGGAATTCCTGCAGGATATCGGCATGGAGAATAAAGGACTTGAGTATTCGGAATATATTTCAAAAGAATCTCTTGCTCAGCAGGGTGGATTTGCCATGACTAATAAGGGACCTCAACACGATGAGGCCTGGTTGATATTTATGGATATGGTAAATAACCAGATACCAACATTTGAAGACAAGGCTGAGGCTCTTCATTACTTCCCTATGTTCCGTACATGGTTCGGGCTGGTTGGTCTTTGTAAACTTCCCTGGAATGATGTGGAACCTGAAAATAACGGGGAGACAGACGAACCTGCAAAGGTACCGGAGCACGTCGATAACTATGTAACAATCTATAAATCGGTAACCGGCAGAGAATTTGATAAGAAAAGGATGATAGAAGACTCTGAAAGAGTATATAACTTCCAGAGAATCTTTAACCTCAGAAGAGGCTATGGCACCCGTAAGCACGATGCTCAGCCTTACAGAGCTGCCGGACCGGTAACTGCCGAAGAGTATGAATCAAGATCTGAGCGCTACGATAAGCAGATGAAGGAACTTATAGGTATTGATCCGAAGGGGAAAAGTGTAGAAGAAAAGATGGCCATTACCCGTGCCTACAGGGAAGATCAGTACGAGAAACTGCTCGACGCTGTATACAAAAGGAGGGGATGGAACAAGTATGGCGTTCCAAAAATCGATTTCCTTAAGAATATTAAGATGGATCTTCCCGAGCTTATTGAGGTAGTAAAAGATTTCCAGGAATAAGAAATATGTTAATTTCTTAATATTAATTAATGCCGTTATTAATTTCCTTATTAATAACGGCATTATTCTTACCCATCTACCCTCCACCCATCAATCCTCCATTTTTTCAACAAGCTTCTTGCAACCGATATGCAAAATATGTAAATTCGCTCCCTGTATACAAATCTATTAAACAGGAATCCTATTAGCGTATGAAACATTTTATTCTGTTATTCAGTATAGCACTTTTATTGTCCTTAAATATATTTGCACAGAGGGTAGATGCTATATCGGGTGAGACTATAAAGAGCAATAACCTTGATTTATTTCTATTAAACGATTCAATAAGAGCTCTTTATAATAATGACGCTTTTGATAATATATCACCCTGCGAACTATCAGGAATAATACCTGAAGTAAGGGGTGAGATTTTAAATCCCGGCACACCATCAACAGAAAACCTGCTTGTAAGAACAGTAACAGTTAAGGAGTATATGCCATCCGGTGGAAGCGATGAACCTGTATTTATGGGAGCCTTTCAGTATTATGGTTACTCATTGGCTGATTTGCTTAAAGATTATGTAATCAGTAAGCTTAACTATGACGAGTTTAAGCAGTCGACAGATCTTTATATTGTTGTTGAGAACAATAAGGGAGAAAAGGCTGTTTTTAGCTGGGGGGAATTATATTATACTGCCTCGGCTAATGATATTATACTGGCAACAGGGGTACAGCCCATCTTTCCGAAAAGTGATGACGACAGATGGGAAGTCCCCACAAAAATAAAACTTGTTGCTGCTAATGATTATATGACTGTCAGAAATATTGATCAACCGGTATCAATTACCATAAAATCTTTTCCGAAAAGTTTTCCCGGCTATAAGGGATTAAGTCCCCTCTATTCTCCTGAAGTAAGTGTAAGTGGTCCGGGTATAAATTTTGTTATTAGCAACCAGAAGAGTATTAACCTAAACCTTACTTCTCACAATACTGTTTTTTTTGGCCTGAGCCGGGGATATAAGGGTGGCAGGAAGTTTACGGGCACACCACTTGCTGACGTATTAAGGGAGGCACACGAATTTAGTATTAACGATCTGAAAAAAGGACTTATGGCTTTCGGCGCTAAAGATGCTTACAGGGTTGTTTACTCAATATCAGAATTACTGAATCGGACAGATATGGCTGAAACCCTGCTTATAGATGCAGGCAATGATGAGGATGGCAGGTTTATAATACGACCGGGATCAGATTTCTTTGCCGACAGGCATTTAAAAGGTGCAATGCTGGGATATATCATAATTGAGGGAGATGACGATTCAGGTAATTAACTTAGCCTTATACCGAAAAATATGATGTAAATTTGTAGCCTTAAAATTTTTAAGTACAATCTAAAATAACCTATATAATGATTAATGTAAATGAATATTTCGACGGTAAGGTAAAGTCTCTGGCCCTTGAGAATAATGAAGGTGCAGTAACCTGTGGTGTTATGCTGCCCGGTGATTATGAATTTGGTACTTCAACAGTTGAATATATGACAGTAGTATCAGGTAAGCTTACAGTTCAGCTCCCCGGCGAATCAGAATGGAAGGATTATTCCCCTTTTGAGACCTTTATTGTAGCTAAAGACACTAAGTTTAAGGTAAAAGTCGCAGAAACAAGCGCATATAAGTGCTTATATAAGTAGTACCTGCCCACAGTTTTAGATTTTAAAACCCTTTCAACTTTATCAACCCTTTAAACCTTAAAAAAGATGGCTGGTTCAAAAGGATCAAAATATTATAATGTCTTTCTGAAGTATCAGTTGAATCTCGAAAATACCAACGAAAGAAGGATTCTGAACAGTGAAGGATTCAGGTTGCTCCAAACCATTGATAGATTGAAATCAATTGTAGCAGCAGCTGAAGAGATGAAGATTAGTTACAGAAAAGCGTGGGGAATAGTAAACAAGGTCGAAAAGAATCTTGGCTTCCCTCTTGTAATAAAGAAAAGAGGCGGGTCTGATGGCGGACATACGGAGCTTTCGCCCGAAGGACATGAGCTAATTGATGGTTATAGCGAGCTTACTCAGTATTTTGATGCTGCCATTAATGACATCACGAAAAAGTTTTTTAGAAAAATAAATAAATAATTGAATGAAAAAGTTGTTCCCCATTTTAATGGTGCTGGCACTTTTGGTCTCGTGCATCGGCGATGGCTCCGGAAAGATTAAAGTAATCGTATTTCATGCAGGTAGCCTCTCTGTACCATTAAAACAGATGGAGAGAAAGTACGAAGAACAAAACCCTGGTATAGATATTCAACTTGAGGGAGCAGGATCAGTTGCCTGTGCCAGGAAAATAACCGACCTTAAAAGAGAGTGTGATATTATGGCCTCCGCCGATTATATGGTTATCGACGAAATGTTAATCCCCGATTATACCGATCTGAATATAAAATTTGCCTCAAATTCGATGGCTATAGCATTTACAGAAAAATCAAGACGCTCAGATGAGATAAATGCAGATAACTGGTATGAAATTCTAATGGACAAGAAGGTTATCTATGGCCGCTCAGATCCTGATTCAGACCCATGTGGTTATAGATCTATTATGACAATGAAACTGGCCGATATTTATTATGACAGGGATGATATTACAGAAACTCTTACGTCGAAAGACCAGAATATGATAAGACCAAAAGAAGTAGACCTGGTGGCCCTCTTAGAAACAGGTGTGCTGGATTATTTCTTTATATATAAATCGGTAGCCCTGCAACACAATTTTGATTTTATTGAGCTTCCCGATGAAGTTAATCTGTCAAATCCTGAATTGAATGATTTATACTCCAGAGTGTCGGTCGATATCGTGGGCAAGGCCCCTGGGGAGTATATCAAAATGACCGGGGGAGAAATGGTTTACGGGATTACCCTCTTAAATAACGCACCACAGCGAGAAGAAGCAATTAAGTTCCTCAAATTCTTTATTGGCAGCCAGGGGCGAAAGATTATTATGTCTAATGGTCAGGACGTGCTCGATCTGCCCCCTGGAATACTTGAAGATCTATAGTTCAATAATTCAAGATGAATACCAAAAGCACATTCCACTGGGTTATATTGATTCTTTCATCACTGGTGCTCTTGTTTATACTTGCGCCATTGATCGGATTGGTATTGAAAACAAGCTCTTCCGAATTTTTCGAAACAGTAAGCGATAAGGAAGTCCAGGATAGTGTATGGCTTACTCTGTCAGTTGCTTTTTTAACCACCCTGGTTTTTTCACTTGGTGCAGTTCCTTTTGCATGGATAATGGCCAGGTATAACTTTCGCGGGAAAAGAGTGTTACAGGGCCTTATAGATCTTCCTGTGGTTTTGCCTCATTCAGCTGCCGGGATAGCTCTTCTGGGATTTATTTCAAGAGAGGGAGCGCTTGGCAAACTGGCAGCTATGTTTGGTATTAGCCTGGTAGGTAATCCTGCCGGTATAGCTCTTGCCATGGCTTTTGTGAGCCTGTCTTTCCTTATTAATTCGGCACGCGATGGCTTTGCCGCAGTTCCGGTGCGACTCGAGAAAGCAGCACTTAACCTGGGTGCATCTCCTGTGAAAATGTTTTTTACTGTCTCACTGCCATTGTCATGGAGAAGTATTGCATCCGGATTTATTATGATGTTTGCCAGGGGAATGAGTGAATTCGGAGCAATTGTAATAATTGCCTATCACCCTATGACAGCACCAGTATTAATATATGAGCGCTTTAATCAGTTTGGAATAGGATATGCCCGCCCGGCATCATTGCTATTTATTATTGTTGCTCTTCTTGTATTTATTTTACTTCGAATGATTTCGGCCAGGGGAAGTTTTAATCCGGATATTTCAAAAGACCAGGAAGGATAGTATGCTCAGTATATCAGGAATTACAAAAAGCTACGGCAAGTTTTCATTACAGGATATCAACCTGGATATTGGAGATGGTGAGTACTTTGTGCTGCTTGGAAGATCAGGATCGGGTAAATCCCAGCTGCTTGAGGTTATATCGGGTCTTCGAAAAGCAGATAGCGGGAAATTGTTGCTTGATGGCCATGATATCACAGATCATAAGATTCAGGTCAGGGAAATAGGCCTGGTATTCCAGGATTTTGCCCTCTTTCCTCATCTTACTGTATTTGAGAATATTGCTTATCCCTTGAAAATGAGCGGACTCGACAGGGATGATATTGAGAAAAAAGTTAAAGATCTTGCAGCAGAAGTTAATATCAGTCATATACTGCATAGAAAACCGGTATTCCTGTCGGGGGGAGAAAAACAGAGGGTAGCAGTAGCCCGCACTCTTGTAAGGTCGCCTAAAATTATTCTGCTCGACGAACCAATGTCATCGATAGATACTCCACTGAGGGACGATTTAAGGAGACTACTGCGTAAGATTAATAAGGCCGGTATGACAATTATGCATGTTACTCATGATTATCGTGAAGCAATTCGCCTTGCCGACAGGGTGGGAGTAATACATAATGGCAAAATTATCCAGGTGGGTGAACCAGAAGATGTATTTAATAATCCGGTAAATAGATTTGTAGCACGCTTCGCTGGTATACAAAATTTCTTCAAGGTGAAGATTGAAAAAAAAGGAGACGATAATATTGCCACAGGGCTTGATGGATTTAATTTCCTCCTGGCACCTGGTAATTATCCCGAAGACGGAATGGTAATGATTAGAAGTACAGACCTGAGATTGTCGCTCGAAAGTCCGGGATGCGATAGTAATTGTACTTCTGGAGTAATCAGTGAACTTAACCGGGCAGAGTATGGATATGAGGCATTTATTGAAGCCGGTGAAACATTTTATGCAACATTCAGCGAAGAAATGCTGAGTAGTTTATCCCTTAAGACCGGGATGACAATTTATATAAGCTTCAGACCCGAATCTATCAAAGTAATGTAAACAATAAAGAAATATGATTCCATTTGAGAAAGCACAGGAAATAGTAGCCAGCCATACGATAGAAATATCAACAGAGAAGGTGCAGTTTATCGACTCTCTTGGCAGAGTGCTGGCCGAAGATATTACAAGTGATATGGATATGCCGCCTTTTGATAAGACAGCTGTAGACGGTTATGCATGCAGGCGTTGTGATCTTGATAAAGAACTGGAAATAATTGAAACGATATCTGCCGGGGCTCTTGCCAATAAGGTGGTAGGCGAGGGAGAGTGCTCGAAAATAATGACAGGGGCAGCCGTGCCCGGTGGAGCGGATTTTGTGTTTATGGTCGAAGATGCTCTTGAAATAAATAATAAAGTTAAATATACCGGCAGTTCACGAAAAGATAATATAGCAAGGAAGGCTGAAGATATATCTGAAGGTGATGTCGTTCTGAGAAAGGGACGGGTTATCAGACCACAGGATATTGCCGTAATGGCAACAGTGGGTGCTGTACAAGTCGAAGTATGTAAGAAACCCAAAGTTGGGGTAATAAGTACAGGTGATGAACTGGTTGAACCAACAGATGTACCGGGTAAAGGTCAGATAAGAAACAGTAATGCCTACCAGTTAATTGCACAGGTAATAAGAGCCGGAGCAGATGCCTTCTATTATGGTATTGCCAGAGATTCTGAAGAAGAAACATTTAACCTGGTTGCAGGCGCAATTGATGAGTGTGATATAGTATTGCTGACAGGTGGTGTTTCTATGGGAGATTTTGACTTCGTACCAAAAGTATTGAAACTGGCCGGGGTGGAAATTATTTTCGACAGGGTAGCAGTACAGCCTGGTAAACCAACAACTTTTGGCATCCATAGTACAGGTATTGTATTCGGACTTCCAGGTAATCCTGTTTCATCCTTTGTGCAGTTTGAATTATTTGTCAGACCACTTATAGCCAGGTCCTTAAATTCAAACTGGAAAGCTGATGAGCATAGCTATACCCTGGCTAAAGAATATAAAAGGAGAAGAGGCGAAAGACTGGCTTTTGTGCCTGTCTTGCTTAAACCCGATAATAAAGTTGAGGCAGCAGATTATCACGGCTCAGCTCATATAAACGCCTTACCCGATGCAGTTGGATTAATGAAGATTCCAATAGGAATACTGGAGATTAAAAAGGGAGAATTAGTAAATGTACGACAGATTTAAAAGGAAAATAAACTATCTGAGGATATCAGTTACCGACAGGTGCAACCTGAGATGCAGGTATTGTATGCCGGAAGAAGGTGTGAAGCTAATTTCACATTCAGATATCCTGAGTTTTGATGAAATTACAGAATTTACCAGGGTAGCTGTAAATAATGGTATTAGCAAAGTAAGAATAACAGGAGGAGAGCCCCTTGTAAGAAAGGGAATTGTCGACCTGGTAGGAATGATAGGCCAGATCGAGGGTATCACGGATTTGTCGATGACAAGTAATGCTATACTCCTGGGGAAATATGCAAGAGACCTTAAACAGGCCGGACTTAACAGGATTAATATAAGCCTGGATACCATGGATGAAGAAAAGTACAGCTACATTACCAGGGGCGGCGATATCAATTCTGTACTGGAAGGAATAAATGCCGCTATTGATGCAGGATTATTACCGGTGAAAATCAATTGTGTTATTAAGCAAAGCCATGATGAGCCTGATGCTGTGGAGGTTACAAAATTTGCTAACGACATGGGAATACAGATTCGTTATATAAAGGAAATGAGCCTTTCCGGTGGTAAGTTCAGCATAGTGGAAGGTGGTGATGGGGGTAATTGCGCCATATGTAACAGACTCAGGCTTACCGCAAATGGAATGGTTAAGCCATGCCTGTTTAATAATCTTGAGTTTAGCGTCAGGGACCTGGGATACGAAGAGGCTATTAAACAGGCTGTTGATCAAAAACCCAGGTGTGGAAGTGTGAATAATACATCAAACTTTTATAACTTAGGGGGATAAAGGCAGGGAGCAAAGGGCAAAGAGCAAAGAGCAAAGAGAAAGGAGCATTGGTTTAGTCATGTCATCCCGATAGAGCGAAGCGATGAGGGATCTGTACCCAAATAAGAATATACTATGAGTGAACTATCACATACAGATAAAGAAGGCAGGGCCAGGATGGTTGATGTAGGTGGAAAACCTGATCAAATAAGGGAAGCCAGGGCCACTGGCCATATCACCCTGGGAAAAGATACCATCCAATTAATTAAGGATAACGAGTTAAAAAAAGGCGACGTTCTTACACTGGCTGAAGTGGCAGGTGTTCAGGCTGCAAAAAAGACATTTGAGCTGATACCACTCTGTCATAATATACTTATTGATAAGGTCTCTGTAAAAGCTGAGATTGATGCTTCAGGAGTATCGGTTGAGGCTATATGCCGGTCTCATGGCAAAACAGGCATAGAAATGGAAGCTCTTACTGCCGTAAGCATAGCTTTGCTTACAGTATACGATATGTGCAAAGCCGCTGACAAGGGCATGGTTATTGATAATGTTGAACTAATAGAAAAGAAAAAATATGATATTACCAGATAAATTTGAAGCATTGGTTATTACCCTTAGCGACAGGGCTCATGCGGGTGAATACGAAGATCTAAGTGGCCCCACGGTTAAAACCATGCTTGATGAGTACTTCAAGTCCATAGACTGGGTGCTTGATTCAGAGATCGAGGTATTACCCGATGATATTGCGATTCTCAGGCAGCTTATTAACGAATCATCACAGACCTATAATATAATTATAACAACGGGAGGAACAGGAATCGGACCCCGCGATTTTACAGTAGATACCGTAAAAGACCTGCTCGATTTTGAGATTCCCGGGATTATGGAGCTGATAAGGGTTAAGTATGGAATGGAAAAACCAAATGCATTGCTTAGCAGGGGTGTAGCCGGAATTAAGGGTAAATCAATTATTTATACCCTTCCCGGATCAGTAAAAGCAGTAAAAGAATATATGACAGAGATACTTAAAACTCTTCAACACGCTATATATATGCAATACGGTGTTGATGTGCACTCTAAACACTAGTCCTGCCAGTTAAGAGTATTTGTGATTTTGTAAGATATCAACCTGTCATATCTTTCCATCGGCTCACGCAGGTAGATTAAAATCAGGTAATCATTCTCGGTATCGAAATGATTACTTTCAAACGATCTTTCTTCAATTGTATTACCCTCACTGTCTTTTACAGCGTATATATAATTGTACCATCCCTGCTTCAGTAGCATGGTAGCTTCGTATCTCCTGCTTTCTGTGTTATATCTCATCCTGTTAGACTCCTTCAGATCCCAATCTGACAACTCTCCTAAAATATATACATCACCATTTTTTACCGGAAATTGTGATGGAAGGGTGAAATACACATATACATAGTCGGCTTCAATCTCGTGATCTCTTCCTTCCTGTATCGCAGTGAAATACTTGCCATTAAAGTCCTGGTGATAAAAATACTGACTCGAAGACCTGTCTTCGGAAGGTATAAGATAAACATGATAGTTTCCCATCTCATGCTCTACCGCCCTCACATACTCTGTATGATACCTCAGGCTCTTAATATCGAAGTACCTGAATTCGCTGCCTCCCTTAAATATGTTTTTTCCCGAAAGATCATTAAATATCATCTTATTATTACCCAGGAAATCAGGCTTAATATTATTTGACGCCATGTCCCACCTTCCATTCTGCATGATGGTGGCAAATATTGCCCTGTGAGGGTCACTTATTCTTAGTCCTGAATAGTCGACATCAAAATCTATTTGCTGAGCGGTGCTGTATTCTGAAGCTAACTTGGGTCTTTGAGGCAGGGCAGAAATTCTGGCTTTCTGTTCCGATACCATAAATCTTTTTGTTACCAGCGGGTTGTCAGCTTCCCCAATCGGATAAACCTTTATAATGTAATTTCCTGAATATTTAAACCGGACATCATTGTTTGGAAAACTGACCGAATAGTGAATATAATTAACTGTTGTATTGAACGACATTTTATAATCATCGACCTGGTTTTCATAGAAACCCTCAAGATAATCAGCAGGGTAGATCTCAGATTCATTCCAATCCTTGTCGCAATGAATAAAGGTATAATAGTAGGTTTCAATCTTGCTGCCCAGCAGATCAAAGTGAAGAATTAATGTCTCATCGCTTTCAAGATCAAGAAGGGGGTAGCTCAGGTTCCATTCTGCTTTATGCAGTCTAACACTCTTAATATCATCATTATATACCCTATCCTTCATTACCTCATCCTGTGAATGAAGTGATATATTGAGGAGAAAAACTACCAGTGTACTGAGTCCGATAACTTTCATATTCGTTCTTGATCAAAAACAATGCCGCGATAAAGAAAGTTAAAAAATGTTGAATTGTTAAATTGTTAAAAAATGTTGAATTGTTAAATTGTTAAGTTGTTGAGTTGTTAAGTTGTTGAGTTGTTAAATCGTTAAAACGTTAAGTTGTTGAGTTGTTAAATCGTTAAATTGTTTCTTTTTCGTTAACGATTTTTTAACGATTACTCATCTAAACGATTCAACACTTACCCATCTAAACGATTCAACACTTACACACCTAAACGATTCAACACTTACACACCTAAACGATTAAACTTATTTTTATATTTGTCAGATAAATTTTCTGGAATGGAAAAAATAAGCAAGGCAATAAACGAGTCAAATGCATTAAGGTGGGGTATTCTGATACTGGTTGGATTTATCCTGTCGGTAAATTATTATTTCTATGATGCCTTTTCTACACTTAAGGATCTTCTGAAAGCTGAGTTTGCTTTCACCAATACCGATTATGGTTTATTTGTTTCATTCTATTCCATCCCTAACACCTTCCTGTTGATGGCAGTTATCGGGGGAATAATTCTCGATAAGCTGGGTATCAGGAGAACCGGCTTTATGTTTGTAAGCTTTATGGCTTTCGGAGCCCTTCTTACTGCCTATGGAGCATCCGATTATTTTGGCTCTGGTGGTATTGGACATAATCTCTTTGATTCATTCTGGACAGGTAAATCGCCCGAACTAAAGATGATGCTTCTTGGCAGGTTCTTTTTTGGGCTGGGAGCAGAAACAACTATTGTTGTTGTAAGTAAGATCCTCGTAAAGTGGTTTAAGGGAAAAGATCTTGCGCTGGCATTCGGACTGAAGGTTGGCTTTGGCAGGCTTGGAACTTTTGCTGCCCTGCAAGTCTCACCGGTGGTTGCCAGGGATGGGGCAAACCTTTCCGGAGCAATATGGTTGGCGGCCATCCTGGTTCTTTCGGGTCTGCTTGCCTTCCTTGTATATATGCTGTTTGATGCTAAATACGACAGGGCAGTTGAAAGTGCCGAAGATTTTGTAGAAGAGAAGAAAGAGAAATTTGTTATGGGTGATGTTTTCAGGCTACTTACCAACAGGGCTTATATCTATATCGCTTTACTTTGTGTAACATTCTATTCTGCAGTATTTCCCTTTATGGCTTATGCACCCGACTTCTTCGCAGATAAGTTTGGGCTTACTGATATAGTTAGCGGAAGAATAACATCGCTTCTGCCCCTGGGAACCTTGATATTTACTCCTCTCTTTGGGTGGCTGATCGACAGGAAGGGAAGGAGTGCAACTGCTATGATATTCGGATCGCTTACCCTCCTGGTTGTTCACCTGATATTTAGTCTTACCAATATGATGCCCTATATCCCGATGGTATTACTTGGCATAGCCTTCTCACTGGTCCCAGCCTCGATGTGGCCCAGCATGGTGAAGCTGGTGCCCGAAAAACAGATTGGAACAGCATACGGTTTAATGTATTCAATACAAAATCTTGGTCTCTGGGGCTTCCCGCTTATTGCAGGCCTTATTCTCGATAAGACTAATCCGGGAAACCCTGAAGTAGCAGATTACAGTTCAACAATACTGATGTTTTCAGTTCTGGGTCTGCTTGGTTTGTTTTTTGCCTTTATGCTGAAAAGGGAAGATAAAAAAGGAGGATTTGGGATTGAATTACCTTTAAACAGAGAAAAATAAATGAATTTTATTCGTTTACTCATTATCTGAGGCGCTTGCAAGAATATCAAATTAATGCTCCTGAAATCAGACGCTATATGTCGAATGTTGTTTGTAACTGATTAATATATAACCTTCTGGTATTTGGCAGGCCTGGGTACAAATATCTATTTGTTTGTTCAGTTTTACTAATTAATTATAATTGGTTAAATTAACAGTTCATAAATTCAGCTATGAAAAGTGCTCTGTGTATATTATTTCTATCCCTTTCAATCATAGCTAATGCTCAGAAATCATATATCGGCATTCCTAACATCAGAAATTTTCCGAAATCAGAATATAATGCCGGGACTCAGAATTGGGTAATCGACCAGGATCAGGATGGATTTATATATTTTGCCAATAACGATGGACTATTGTGTTTTAATGGTGTGGAATGGTCACTTACCAGGGTATCTGCAAATTCTCCTTTGAGAAGTATACTGGTTGATAGTCAGAATACGATTTATGCAGGATTAATAAACGACTTTGGAATTGTAAAAAGAGAAGATAACAGGGACTCTTATTTTGAAAGTCTCAAGGACCTTGTCCCGGAAAAGTATAGGGAATTCGATGATATCTGGCGTATTTATGAAGTTGACAGCGGTATAGTATTTCAGTGCTATGATTATTTGTTTTTGTATAATAATGGCAGAATTGACGTTATTGAACCTGAGAACCTCTTTCATTTTTCCTTTGTGAAAGACAAACAACTCATTATTCATGAACCTGGAATAGGGCTTTTTGAATTTAGAAATGGCGAATTGATAGACCTGCCCTGGTGGAAAGAATACCGTGATAAGGAGGTGAGTGCAATCCTTGATATGGAAGGAAATAAAACACTTATTGGCACCACATATAATGGGATATATGTTCTGGAAGATGGGCAAATTGAAGAGTGGGATACTCCTGTAAATGATTATGTTATTGCAAACAGGCTTTTTTGTGCTATCTCACTTCCTGATAACTACTACGCTTTTGGAACCATATTAAGCGGCCTGGTTATCTGTGATAAGGATGGAAACATTATTTATACTCTTAATTCTGATCTTGGAATACAAAATAATACTGTTCTAAGCCTCTATGTTGATAGGTCAGAGAATTTGTGGCTGGGTCTTGATAATGGCATTGATTATATTGAGACAAATTCACCTCTCAGCTTTATTGGATCAGAAAAGATAGGAACCGGATACTGTTGTAAAGTTTTTAAAGATAAACTATACCTGGGTACAAATCAGGGTCTCTATGTAACATCAATTGAAACATCTTCTTCCCGATCTGATTTTGAGCTTGTCCAGAATACTGCCGGGCAGGTATGGTCGCTTGAAGTGATTGACGGACAGTTATTTTGCGGGCATAACCTGGGTGCTTTCCTGGTGAATGGACGATCTGCGAGAAAGATATGTGATGAGCAGGGAGCATGGAACTTTATCTCGCTCCAAAATAATCCGGAACTTTTGATAGCCGGTCATTACAAGGGCCTTGTGCTTTTTAAAAAGGTGAATAATAACTGGAGGTTTTATAAGAAAATAGAGGGATTTGAAGAGTCGAGCCGCTACATTTTGCAGGATGCGGAAGGGTACTTATGGGTTGGCCATAGTGGAAGAGGAATATTTAGAATAAAATTGAGTGAGAATAATGGTTCAGTCAATGAAGTTGTTGTTTATGATAAGACAAAGGGTCTGGTATCTGATGTTGGGAATATTCTTTTTAAACTTAACGAAGATATATTTGTATCTACAAAAAATGGTGTTTATGAATATGATAAGGATAGTGATTCATTTGTGCCTTCAGAAAGAATAAATGAAATATTTGGCGATTCTGGAAAACTTAAGACCGTAACTACCGATAGCGAAGGGCTTATATGGTATATTGCCGAACAGGAATCTGGCTTTATACGTCAGAATGAAGACATGTCATATACCAGGATTACAATACCCTTCAGAAAGCTTAAGAGAAGTTATGTTAACGAATTCGAGTTTGTTTATCCCTTCGACAAAGAGAATGTTTATTTTGGCCTTGAAGATGGATTTGTGCACTACTCTCCACTTACTCCAAAATCTTATAATAAAGAATTTGAGGCATTTATTACCCGTATAGAATTGCCTTATATTGACTCTGTTCTGTATATTCGGGATAGTAATGTAAGTGCTGGTTACGAGTTTCCGTTCAGGAATAATTCGTTCAGGTTCCACTTCGCCGCACCCTTCTTTGAGAATGAGCTTCCTTTGGAGTTTAGCTATTTTCTTGAAGGTTTCTCAGATAAATGGTCCGATTGGTCAGGTGATAACTATAAAGACTTCACAACACTTCACGAAGGTATTTACGAACTCAGACTGAAATCAAAGAATATCTACGGAGTAGAGAGTGAACCTGATTCATTCTTTTTTGAGATATCTCCTCCCTGGCGCAGGTCTTTTATTGCATATTCCATCTACCTGTTGCTTATAATTGTGTTTTTGGTCCTTACAATAAGATATATAATGTTCCGTGTCAGGCAGTCGGCTATAAAGCAGGAGGAAAGACACAAACAGGAGATAAAGGACAGGGAAGATAAATTTCAGCGTGAAGCCCTTATATCTGAGAAAGAGATAATAAAATTGCGAAATGAAAAGTTACGTGATGAGATGAAATTCAGGGATAAGGAGCTTTCAAATCAAACTATGGGAATTATTAATAAGAATAAGTTTCTTTCCAGGGTATATGACGATCTCAATAACATACAGGATTTTATTGTAAATGATGCTGCCAGGTCAAAAATCTGTGTGCTTAAGAAGCATATTAAAAAAGAGATTGACATTAAACAACAGATTAAGATTTTTGAGACATACTTCGATGAGGCTAATGAGGAATTTTTTAAGCGATTGAAAGATGAATATCCTGACCTTACTTCGTACGACTTGAGATTATGTGCGTTTATCAGGATGAATATTTCTACCAAGGAAATTGCTACTATACTTAACATTTCTTACCGGGGAGCTGAGGTTGGTCGATATCGTCTCAGGAAAAAAATGAACCTTTCGAGAGAAATAAATCTTAGTTCACATCTTGCGAGTTTTTAATTTCCACACCAGACAGGTTCCTGCTCCCTATATTAAATCATTAAACCTTCATAAGACTATTACTCATAAGAGAGTCAGGATGTAGTGTTTTTGAAGTGCATATAGGTATTGTAAGGAAGTGTTTTCGTAGTGCTAATATTTTAGGACTTTCATTTTTTTCAGTTGATATTTATACTTTAATAACGCCTGAAACAGTAGAAATTAAATATTAACATCAAAAAAAAACTTTATGAAAGTAATTACCTGTCTTTTTATTTTTACCCTGTTTTCCGTTGGAGCATTTGCTCAGGATAGTGCGGTTCAGGGGAAAATTACTATGACTGATGGTGCTCAAAAGGCACAGGAAGTTCAAGTCGTAGAAGATGAAAACGGAGTAAGATTAGTTGTCTATGGAAAGGATTTCATGATAAATGGAATGAATTGGGATTACTTCCCAATTGGCACAAATTTCTCCTACAGTCTCTGGAACCAGTCTGATGATGTTATTAAGGCTGCTCTCGATGCAGAAATGTCACTGCTTCGTAATATGGGTGTTAATGCAATCAGGCAGTATACTGGCATCCAGCCTAAATGGATTAAATATATCTATGAAAATTATGGCATTTATACTATGCTAAATCATTCATTTGGCCGCTATGGTCTTACCCTGGGAAGTGAGTGGGTAGCAAATACTGAGTATGCTGATCCAAGAGTTCGCGAACTTCTGCTTGATGAAGTAACTCAAATGGTAGAAGAATTTTAAAGGAACACCCGGGCTGCTGATGTTCCTTCTTGGTAATGAAAATAATTATGGCCTGTTCTGGGAAGGTGCTGAAACAGAGGATATTCCTATTGAAGACCAAAAAGCAACAATCCGTGCACGTTCGATGTACAAGTTGTTTAATGAAGCAACTCTTGCAATGAAAGATATCGACAGTTCGGTTCCCGTTGCAATTTGTAATGGCGATCTGCTCTTCCTTGATATTATTGCAGAGGAGTGTAAAGACGTAGATATTTTTGGAGTTAATATGTATCGCGGAGTTTCCTTTGGTGATGCTTTTGATAGGGTAAGAGATGAATATGGCAAACCCATAATGTTTACCGAATTTGGAGCTGATGCATTTAATGCAGTTGAAAATGAAGAAGACCAGTATTCACAGGCATATTATATGGTGGGAAACTGGAAAGAGATTTATGAGAATGCAGCAGGCCTGGGAAAAGCTAATAACAGTATAGGTGGTTTTACCTTTCAGTTCAGTGATGGCTGGTGGAAGTTCGGACAGACTAAAAACCTGGAGGTTCATGATAACAATGCCTCATGGGGCAATGGTGGTTATCGAAGCGACTTTGTAGAAGGAGAGAATAATATGAATGAAGAGTGGTTTGGAATTTGCGCAAAAGGACCTACCAATATGAAAGGCCTCTACGAACACTATCCCAGAGCGGCATATTATGCCCTTAAGGAAGCTCATAAGATAAACCCATACCTGGAGGGCACGACATCACAAAAAATTGGTGATTACTTCTCAAATATAGTTTTGATGGATGCAGTTGTTAAGGCAAGGGGAGATAAGGCTGCCTTGATTGGAGAAGAGGTAAAAAAGGTTCGTATAAGTGGAATGAGAGCTGAATTGAGCACCTTCAGTACAGGGGGTAAGCTTATTACGACTCCAAAAGATCCCGTTGCGGGAGAAAGAAATTACCCCGATGAGCTTGGCTTCGATCATATGCAGTCTTATTATATGGAAATAGAAGCCAAACCTTCGGAGAGTATCCGGGCCAATGTGTCTGTAAATGTCCTTGGCAATATTGCTGAAAATCCAATTGATGAGATTTTTTATGAAAACAGGGGTCGTACAAGGGAAGTAAATACCGATGAGGGAAACCTTAAACTATCATCAATCGACAGATTACAAATATACCGTGCCGACTTTACATGGAACGCCAAGATGTTTAACCTGACCAGTTTTTATCGCACCGGTCATTATCACTGGGGATATGAAGGTGACTTTTTTGGTCTTTACCCGGAAGCAAACTACGGTCCTAATATCGACATATATAATGGTAATGCTCCTTTTGGGATGGAGATGGAAGGCAAGAAATCGCTTTCCGGACTGAAGGTAGCCTTCGGACCTGAACTCTGGTGGGGAGCTAACCCGGCCGTTCTTGTTAAGTATAGCAGGAGAGTAGGACAATTTGATATTACCGGTATTTATCACGAAGATATAGATGAACAGGCTCCGGCAGTAAGTTCTTTCGCCATTCCGAGCCCACCAACCCGTAGGACAACCATTCATGTTAAGAGAACATTTGGAAAACTTGGTGTCGAGCTTGGTGGTATATGGGCCGGTCAACCCAGGGTTGGAGAAACATTCCAGCTTGTTGAAGGAGAAGAAGGTGACTGGACTGTATATGAAGACCAGATTAACTCAAACGATACCTGGGGAGGAAAGATGAAAATAACATATTCCTTCGGTCCGGTACTCTGGTATGCCCAGGGTGCCGCAATGGGATTAGTTGCAGGCGGTGGTGCTGATTATACAAGGACCTATACCGGCTGGAGACTTAAAGATAGCGGAAGTGGAAACCAGTATAACTTCTTAACAGGTTTTGCCTATACATATGGTAACTTCCAGTTTGCACCAAACTTCCTGTGGCAGAAACCTATTATTGGCCCCATGCCATCAGATGCTCCAGCACCTGGCAGAGCAAGGAATATCCTGGACGATCCTTTCGCTGTAAGACTTAACAGGGAAACTGTTGCAGGTGAATTCCTGCTTACCTATGACCCAACACCTGGTACATGGATGTACGAATGGGATAATGATATTGCTGAAGATGCTCCCTTTGCAATTAGCGCCGGAGTAGTATATCGCCATCATCCTACATCACAGGATGCATCGATAGGTATACTGGCTAACGGTCGTACCACATTTGCATTCCCGGGAGCGCCACCGGCAAGAGACCTGTGGGAGGTTCATGCCCGCATAGTTTCCAAGATAAACCCTGAATTTGGTCTTATTGCCAATCTTTTTGCAGGTGATGCTGAATCAAATGGTAGCGACGACAGGTTGATCAGAAGGTATGGTGGTGATCTGCGTATGGTTTATAAAAAAGCCAAGCTGACCTCAATGGTTAAGGTTAATGACTGGGGCCCTTACGATTATCATCGCGATTTCAACCTGACATATCCTCTGCAGGTAAAAATAGATCTTTCCACAACAGTCTCTAAACCAAAATGGTTTGATATGCCGGATACACGAATAGGCATCAGGTTTACTAACAGGACATTGGATCAGTATTCTCCAAGGTACTGTCCTACAAAAACCCTGGATGTTAATGGCGATTATGCCTGCGATCCAACAGTACCGGGTTATCCTAATGGTAACGAATGGGAGATAAGAACTTATTTACATTTTAATATAGGCATGTAGCCTAAATAATTAGATGAAGATGAAAAACAGAAAATATAACTATTCAGTAATTGCTCTTATTACAGCGATCATGTTAGTATGGTCTTTAAGCTGTAAAAGAGATTTTGATGAACTGGATCTGGCAAAATTTCCAAATATACCTGAAGTATTTATAGATGGGTTTAGCCAGGGACTGAATTATGCCGCTTTTGGCGGTTCCAAGGTTACTGCTTTCGATGTAGATCAGGATGTGAAATTCTCCGGTTCTGCATCTATGAAAATTGAAGTGCCGGATGCAGGAGATCCTGAAGGCGCCTATGCCGGTGGTGTATATTATACCACTGAAGGACGTGATCTTTCTGAATATGATGCCCTGACATTCTGGGCCAAAGCATCCAAATCTGCTACTATAGACGTGCTTGGATTTGGTAATGACCTGGGAGAATCAAAATATCTGGTTTCCCAACAAAGTGTTGCCGTAAACTCTAACTGGAAGAAATATATTATTCCAATACCTGACCCTTCAAGACTTACTGAAGAAAGAGGAATGTTTTACTTTTCGGAAGGACCCGAGGAAGGACTCGGATACACCTTCTGGATTGATGAAGTGAAATTTGAGAAGCTGGGCACAATTGCACATAAACAGGCTCAGATACAGGATGGTATGGATGTAGTTGAGTCTACTTTCAATGGTCTTAAGATATCTATCGGTGGACTTAGCGTTTCTTTCAATATGCCAACAGGTATAGATAAGACTTTTTTGGTCGCTCCGGCATATTTTACATTCTCATCATCAAATGCAGGAGTAGCAACTGTTGATGCTTCGGGCATGGTTTCAGTTGTAAGTGCAGGAACAGCAGTTATTACTGCCAAGTCTGGAGACGAGGATGCAGCAGGATCATTAACCATTGAATCTGCAGGTGATTATACATCTGCGCCTGTTCCAACCAAAGATCAGGAAGATGTGATATCAATATTCAGCGATGCATATATTAATGTGCCAGTAGAATTCTATAACGGTTACTGGGAACCATACCAGACTACTTTATCTGCTGACTTTACAGTAGGAGATGACGATGTTCTGTATTATACTAACTTCAATTTCGTTGGTATCCAGTTTAGTTCACCAAGTATCGATGCTTCAAGCATGACACACCTGCATATGGATGTTTACATTCCCAATGCAGTAGATCCGGCTGACAGGCTGCAAATTACAGTTAAAGACATGGGCGCTGATGGTACACTTGATGATGGAAATGATCCTTCGATAACATATGTTCTGCCTACTCCTATGGCATCACAGAGCTGGATTAGTGTTGATATTGACCTTTCTGGTCTCTCAAGTAAGAGTAAGCTTGCACAGTTAGTACTTGAAAACCTTGGTACAGGACTTACTGGATTCTACCTTGATAATGTTTATTTATACGGAGATGGAGGAGGTACTCCTACAGGCCCAACAGAGGCTGCTCCAACACCTCCTGCAAGAGATGCTGCTGATGTTATTTCAATCTATGGTGATGCCTATACAAACCTGGCTGGTACAGATTTCCCATTCTGGGGACAGGCTACTGTTGTATCTGATGTAACAATTGAAGGTAATACTACCCTTAAATTTGCAGGTCTGAATTTCCAGGGAATACAATTTGCCAGTAGCCAGGATGTTACGGGTATGGAATTTTTACACATGGACTTCTGGACAGCAAATTCAACAGCTTTGAGTACATTTTTAATCAGTACAGGTCCTGTAGAAACTGCTTACGTACTTACTGTACCTACAAGTGGTTGGACAAGCGTTGATATTCCTTTATCAAGTTTCTCAGGTGTTGACCTGGCAGATGTTATCCAGATGAAGTTTGATGGTAATGGTGATATTTATTTGGATAATATCTATTTCTATACCTCTGGTGGAGGTGCAGCTACAGGGCCAACAACCGCGCCAACAGTGCCACCTGCTAGAGATGCTGCAGACGTGATATCTATATACGGAGAAGCTTATGGAGCCGAAGTAGGATTAACAAATGTTGATTGGGATGTTGGTTCTGCATTTGTAGAAGAGACTATTGCAAGCAACAAGCTTTTAAAAATAGATTTTGTTGATTTCCTGGGAACTCAATTAAACTCAGTTGTAGATGCAACAGCAATGACTGATTTCCATATGGATATTTGGATCGATGATGATTTTGAAGCCGGACAGATCTTTAATCCTAAATGGTCTAACCATGCAGGTGGAGCCGGAGAAACGAATGCATTTGAGCTTACCAAACCTATAGGAGATACTGATCTTAAAAAATGGATATCAATAGATGTCCCAATTACTGACTTTACGGGAGATAATACGAGAGCAGATCTTACTCAGTTTTTAATAGCAGTAGCTGGTAAAATAGATGTAGCTTATGTTGATAACATTTATTTTTATAAGGATGCTGGCAGCACAGCAACAGAACCAGCAGAAGCAGCTCCTACACCTGCTGAAGATCCGGGAGATGTAATTTCATTATTTAGCGATGCATATACTGATGTAACTGTTGATACATGGAGAACAGACTGGTCTTCAGCCACTCTTGAAGATGTAACAGTAGCCGGCAATGCAGCCAAGAAGTATTCTGCCCTTGATTTTGTAGGTATTCTTACAGAAGCAAACCAGGTTGATGCATCAGGCATGACACATCTTCATATTGATGTATGGTCAGCTGATATCACACAGTTCAGTATAAAGCTTGTTGACTTTGGAGCTGACGGAGCATATGCCGGAGGTGATGATGTGGAGCACCAGATTAATTATCCCAGCCCTGCACAGGGACAGTGGGTAAGCTATGATATCCCACTTACCGACTTCACAGGTCTTACCTCAACCGGACACATAGCCCAGTACATCCTGGTTGGTCAGCCAAGCGGATCAACCACAATCTGGATTGATAATATGTACTTCTATGATGATGCTGGTGGAACTCCGGCAACGGAACCAACAACGGCAGCTCCAACGCCTGGTGAAGATCCGGGAGATGTAATTTCATTATTCAGTGATGCCTATACCGATGTAACAGTAGATACATGGAGAACCGACTGGTCGGCTGCTACTCTTGAAGATGTAACAGTAGCCGGCAATGCCGCCAAGAAGTATTCTGCCCTTGATTTTGTAGGTATTCTTACAGAAGCAAACCAGGTTGATGCATCAGGCATGACACATCTTCATATTGATGTATGGTCAGCCGATATAACACAGTTCAGTATTAAGCTTGTTGACTTTGGAGCTGACGGTGCATATGCCGGAGGTGATGATGTGGAACACCAGATTAATTATCCCAGCCCTGCACAGGGACAGTGGGTAAGCTATGATATCCCGCTTACTGATTTCACCGGTCTTACAACAACTTCAAATATAGCCCAGTACATCCTGGTTGGTCAGCCAACCGGTGCTACAACAATCTGGATTGATAATATGTATTTCTACGATGATGGTGGAAGTGGCGGTGACACAGGCCCGACGGTGGCTGCTCCGACTCCAACAGTAGATGCTGCCAATGTAGTATCGATTTATAGTGATGCCTATACCGACATAGCATTTGATAATTTTGACGCTGGCTGGTGTGGAGGTGCTGCAGTTACAGGAGTTATAGTAGCTGGAAATAATACCTTAAAAAAGAATGCAGGCATAGAATGTCATGGAATAGATTTTTCTTCTAATAAGCAGGATTTATCTACATACACACATATTCATTTCGATTTTTACACTGATGATGTTGACCTAACAGGAGATGTTTTCAACGTAAAATTAGTTGATTTTGGAGGTGGGGTTTCAGAAGCTTCTGCCTTAGAAGTTAATATTAATACAGGCACAACACCTGGAATAGTAGCAGGCTCATGGGTTTCGGTAGATATTGACATTACTTCTTTAGGAGGGATTGTAACAAATAACTTAACAAGAAGTGATGTCGCTCAGATTGGGATTACAACTGCTAACTTAACTAATGTATGGTACGATAATATTTATCTCTATAAGTAGAAATAATAAGCTATAGCTTCAGTTTTTATAAGCTTGAAAATTGAAGCTTTAGCTTTTTACAAAACAATAATTTGTCTTATGATAAAATCATTAAATATGAAATCACATAGTTTATTATTTATTAAAGGTCTTCTTTTTATGGCAGTCCTCGTAATTCTTTCAGGATGTGAGGATAACTCAGGAATTGAAGATATTAACTATCAGCTTGTATGGCAGGATGAGTTTGATACAGATGGTGCCATTGATGACACAAACTGGGTTTTCGACCTCGGAGGAGGTGGTTGGGGTAATAATGAATTGCAGACATACACCAACGAGGCTGCAAATATTATTATAGATAATGGCTCTCTGAAAATAACAGCTATTAATAATGGTGGTTCCTATACCTCGGCCAGGATCAAAACACAAGGGGAATTTGATCAGGAATATGGTCGCTTTGAGGCAAGAATTAAGCTGCCATGGGGACCTGGAATATGGCCTGCATTCTGGATGCTGGGATCTGATATAGAAACCAATCCCTGGCCAAATTGTGGTGAGATAGATATTATGGAATATCGTGGTCAGCAGCCTAACCTTATTCATGGTAGTGTTCACGGTCCTGGTTACTCGGGTGGAGCAGCTATCACAAAAAGCTTTGGATATGAGAACGACAGGTTCGATGTCGATTATCACATCTTTGCAGTTGAGTGGGGATCAGATTTTATAAGGTATTATGTTGATGATACACTATACCAGGAGATAAGGCCGGATGACCTTACGGGCGAATGGGTATTCGATCAAGACTTCTTCCTTCTTCTCAATGTTGCTGTAGGAGGTGATTATGTTGGATTTCCAACGCAGGATACACCCTTCCCGCAGACCATGTATGTCGATTATGTAAGGGTATACCAGGAAGCTGATTAAGAACCCGTTATATTATTCAGAGTCTTAAATTCAAATACATATAATTTTAAATTTTTGCCAGACACTGCTTCAAACGGAAATAGTGTCTGACAGGATACCCTAATATAAGTTATATGAGCCAATATAAAACTGCTGAAAAAGACAAGGTCCCATTCGTTCAGAAAGCTGCATTTGGTGCCGGCCATCTTGTAAATAACCTCTTGCCTGGAGCACTTGGAATATTTATGTTCTTCTTACTTACTGCCTTCGGGATGGATCCTTTCCTGGCTGGCTTATTAGGCGGACTCCCAAGATTCTTTGATGCTATCACAGACCCAATAATGGGTTTTATATCTGACAACACAAAATCGAGATTTGGACGCAGAAGACCCTATATTTTTGTTGGTGCAATATTAAGTGGAGTATTGTTTGCTGTCTTGTGGCAACTCTAATCCCGAAAATTCACAGATGTATAACTTCTGGTATTTCCTTATTTTTCGCTTATATACCTTATGGGTAATACCATCTTCTCCACACCACTTATCGGTCTTGGCTATGAAATGACATCCGACTATAATGAGCGCACGCGTTTAATGGCGTTTTCTCAAACTCTGGGACAAATTGCATGGATGATTGTACCATGGTTCTGGGTTCTTATTGCAAACCCAAACCTGTTTGAGTCACAGGCCATCGGGGTTAGGAGTCTTTCTTTAATTGTGGGTGCGGTCTGCATTGTTTTAGGAATTCTACCTGCTATTTTTTGTAAGGGGATAGATTCTACCAATATGGAAAACAGAGTAAAAATTACTTATAAGACGTTGTTTTCAAACCTTAAAGACCTTTTTAGAGGAATTGTTCAGGTTTCAAAAAATAAGCCTTTTATGAAACTTTGCGGCGCAACTTTCCTGATCTTTAATGGCTTTCAGATGGTAGCATCATTTGCCTATTTTATTATAGTATTCTATATGTTTAGGGGAGATTATAGTTTAGCAGGAAACTGGCCGGCATGGTTTTCTACGATGTCTGCGGTAGTAACAGCATTCCTGGTTATTCCAATTATTTCTGCAATCGCAAATAAATTGGGGAAACGGAAAGCCTTTATAATCTCAACGGCTATTTCCATTGTTGGTTATGGTCTAAAATGGTGGGGCTTTAACCCTGAAAATCCGTGGTTATTATTTATGCCCATTCCTTTAATGGCTTTTGGTATTGGTGGATTATTTACATTGATGATGAGCATGACTGCAGATGTATGCGACCTGGATGAATTGAAAAATGGTATGCCACGTAAAGAAGGGACATTTGGTGCCATCTATTGGTGGATGGTGAAATTAGGACAGGCTATTGCACTAGTCTTAGGTGGTTTGGTATTAAAACTGGTCGGATTTGATCAGAATGCAACTACACAGGCCGCTGAAACAATGAACAAACTGCGTATTGCCGATATTTCGATTCCGGCAATTACGGCATTTATTGCCATAATAGTAATCTGGCGATATGACCTTACAGAAAAGAAAGCTCGTGAGATTAAGGATGCATTGGTCGCAAGAAGAGGAGAATTGTAGCCTGAATAGATTTATAGTATTTGATTTAGCTTATTAATATACCTTTACTCCAAGTATTATGATAAATAGAATCTTGTATCTTATATTACTGATTGTATCAACAGCTATAATTCATTCTTGTAACTCAGATGATGCCATGCTATCAACGAAGAAGATCTACCTTACATCAGAGAGTGGCGATAAAATTGCAGAAAAGGAAAATGTCAATTTTGTCTCAGGTAATGCAGATGGGACTGTAATAAAGATATATCCCGATAATGTAAAACAGACTATAGACGGCATTGGCTCTTCATTCACAGAATCTTCAGCCTATGTGCTGGCCCACCTCGATCCTGATACAAGAAGAGAGATTATGGAACAATTGTTTAGCGAAAAAGGAGCTAACTTTTCATTGGCAAGGACCCATATAGGGGCCTGTGACTTCTGCGTTGAAGGTAAATATTCATATGTCGACACAAAAGGGGATGTTAAACTGGAGTCGTTTAGCCTTGAGCCTGATACTCGTGGCTTCAGCTCAGCTGAATATCCCGGAATAGCTGATGAGAGTTACGATTTACTGCCAATGATTAAGGAGGCACTTGATATAAAAAGCAGGCAGGATGATGGCGAACTTCGAATAGTTGCCTCAGCATGGACAGCCCCTTCGTGGATGAAGGATATTGATGATTGGTATATAAGCGGATCTCCTGAAAACAACTACCAGGGTACCGGTGGCTCTCTTAAACCTGAATATGAAGAAGCGTATGCTGATTACCTTATTAAGTACCTAGATACATACAGGTCTGAAAATGTTGATATATGGGGATTGACACCTGTTAATGAGCCTCATGGAAATAACGGACAATGGGAAAGTATGCATTTTACTCCCGAAACACAAAATGAGTTCATAAAAAACTACCTGGGTCCCAAACTTAAGGAAGGTGATAATGCAGATGTAAGACTTCTTATATATGACCAGAACAGGGATGGACTTGAGCACTGGACAGATGTAATACTTGGTGATTCTGTTGAGACTCAGAATATGTTTACGGAGCTGCAGTTCACTGGTACGAAAGTACATTCAAGGTATATGAGGACGTATTTGACAGGGTTAATGAAAAGTTTCCTGACCAAGGCTATCTTACATACCGAGGGTTGTATTGATGATCTTGGTAAGCCTGCTCCGGCAGGTATAACAGACCCTGAAAATTTCAGGAAGAAAACTGGTTCAACAACGATTCTTTCTGGTGGAATAAGAATGCAACAGATTGGGGATATACAGCTCCCTGGGAAGGTGTAATAACTGAAGATCATCCCATCTATACTCCTGTGCATCGCTATGCCAGGAATATAATAGTAAGTATAGATCACTGGCTCAGGGGATGGATCGACTGGAATGTAATACTTGATCACAATGGAGGCCCTAATCATGTAGGTAATTATTGTGGAGCACCCATTATGATAAATACCGAGACTAAACAGGTATATTATACACCTGTTTATTATATATTGGCCCAGTTTAGTAAGACAATCAGACCGGGAGATAAAGCTGTTTTAACTTCAAAAACCCTTGTCGGACTGGGGGATGATGATTTACATGTTTGTTCTACTCTCAGTCCTGAAAAGGTATTAAGTGTTCAGTTACTGAATACGACCAGTGAAAAGATAATTTATAAATTGCAGATCCGGGAACAATATGCTGAGATAGGTATAGAAGGAAACTCAGTACAGACAGTTCAGGTACAGCTCTAGTCAGACAAATTCTAATAAAGAAGTCGAATTAGTTCGAAAGGTATGGGTAAGAATAAAATATATCTGGGAAATACAATCCTGAATGAGGTATCTGATGAGATTCATGGTCAGGTAGTTGATCTGAATGGTGAAAAGTACTATGAGATTAGTAATTATAACCTGATGCCCGATTTCTTTATGACTATAGTAAGCGATTCTGACCACTGGATGTATATATCAAGCAACGGGTCGCTTACTGCCGGAAGAAAGAATCGCGATAACTCATTGTTTCCATATTATACAGTCGATAAGATTCACGATTATAAGAACATTACGGGAAGTAAAACCATTTGTTTGATAGAGAAGCAGAACAGGACTTTCTTGTGGGAACCCTTTGCCGATGATTATGAAAAGATTTACAGGCTTGAACGTAAGCTCTATAAAAGTATATTTGGGAACAAGATAATCTTTGAAGAACGTAATCTTGACCTTGAATTAGTCTTTCAGTACGCCTGGTGCAACAGCGAGAATTATGGATGGATAAAGAAATCAAAACTTAGCAATACCGGTAATTCAAATGTCTCTTTTTCCCTGGTTGATGGGATAAGTAATATCCTTCCCTATGGGGTTGATTACGATTTCCAGAATGAATATAGTAACCTTCTTGATGCTTATAAAAAGAATGAATTACTGGCCGATAGCAAACTGGGATTATTCACCCTCAGTTCTATCCCGGTCGACAGGGCCGAACCCAGTGAAGCATTAAAAGCTACAACAGTATGGTCAATTCTACCATTTACATGTTCAACATATTTAATATCTGATATTCAGCTGAAGAAGTTTAGAGTGGGCCAGAATATTGAAACGGAAACTGACGTTAAAGCCAGAAGAGGTTCTTATTATGTTAATTTAGTCAGCAGCTTAGATAAAGATGAAACAATAGACTGGTATATTATTGCTGAGATCAACCAGGACTCAAGCGATGTTGTAAATCTCGACAATCGGATAAGAAAAAATAAGTCACTTAGACAAGAACTGGAAGATGATATTGCCAGAGGGACATCTAAGCTGAAAAAGATTGTGGGCGGAGCAGACGGAATTCAGAAGGGAAGCGATATGCTGGTGCAGGCACGTCATTTTTCGAATACATTATTCAATTCGATGCGCGGTGGTGTTTTTATCAATAGCTATACTATTAAAGTTTCTGACCTTGTATTGTTCATAAAACAATCCAATAGAGAAGTTTACGAAAGTTTGAAGGAGAGTTTGCAGCAACTCCCCGATGTAATGGAGTATAGTGAATTGCTTAAATGGTCTTCCAGTATTAATAATCCTGACCTGGAGAGGATTTGTTACGAATACCTGCCTCTTACTTTTAGCCGACGCCATGGCGATCCTAGTCGACCGTGGAACCAGTTTTCAATTGAAACTAAAAACGAAGACGGTAGTGAGAAATTAAGCTACCAGGGAAATTGGAGAGATATATTTCAAAATTGGGAAGCATTGAGCTTCTCGTTTCCTGGTTATGTAGAGTCGATAATATCCAGGTTCGTTAATGCAAGTACCGCCGATGGCTATAATCCTTACAGAATAACCCGGGAAGGCATAGACTGGGAGAGTCCCGACCCCGATGATAGTTGGTCGTATATTGGTTACTGGAATGATCACCAGATAATATACCTGCAAAAGTTTCTTGAGCAGTCCGAGAACTTTCACCCTGGTAAACTGGACGAACTGCTGCGAAAGGAGATTTTTGTTTATGCTAATGTTCCATACAGGATAAAACCCTTTGAGGAGATTATCAGGAATCCAAAAGATACAATTGTTTTCGACTTTGAATTGAATCATATAACTGAGAAAACTGTTGCTGGCAAGGGTGCTGATGGAAAATTATTATATGGCCATAATGGAGATATATACAGGGTAAATCTATTAGAAAAAATCCTTTGTACCCTTCTGGCCAAAATTTCCAATTTTATACCTGACGCAGGTATCTGGCTTAATACCCAACGGCCAGAATGGAATGATGCTAATAATGCCCTGGTAGGGAATGGCGCTTCAATGGTAACCCTCTACTACCTTAGAAGATTTATTAGCTTCTGGAAATGTAAATTTATGAATTCCACAAATGATTACTTTGAGATCTCTGAGGAGCTTGTAAAATTACTAAATGAGGTTTTTGCACTTTTTAGTCAGAATACAGACCTGGTTCAAAAGGGATTTACAGATAAAGACAGGTACTATTTTGCTCAAACTCTTGGGAAGGCGGGAAGCACTTACCGGCAATCGATTTATTCAAATTCATTTTCCGGGGTAAAGGAATCTGTAAGTGTTTCAAGGCTAAGTGAGTTCCTTGAATTTTGCCTTGTATTTATTGATAATACAATAGAATGGAATAGAAGGTCGGATGGACTCTTCCATTCATATAACCTTATAAGTTTTAAGGGTGAAGGGATTTCTATCAGGACACTGTATGAGATGCTCGAAGGACAGGTGGCTGTTTTGAGTTCAGGTTATCTTAATGCTGCACAAAGTCTGGAGGTTCTTGATGCCATGAAAGCAAGTAAACTGTTCAGGCAAGATCAATACAGCTACTTACTTTATCCTGAACGTAAACTGCCCGGGTTTATAGAGAAGAATATAATTCCGGGGCAGGAAGTTTCTAAGTCACCCTTATTGCTTAAACTCCTGTCAGAAAAAAACACTGCAATAGTACGAATCGATGACTTAGGCAAATACCATTTTAACGGTAATTTCAGAAATGTAAATGATCTGTCCGACGCTCTTGAAGGGCTCGATAAGGATAAAGCTGCCGATGTGGCAAAGGAAAAGGAAATTATTTTTGAGATGTTTGAGTCAGTTTTTGATCATAAGTCATTTACGGGTCGTTCAGGTACATTTTATGGCTATGAAGGGATTGGAAGCATCTACTGGCATATGGTATCAAAATTATTGCTGGCTACCCAGGAGTGTTATTCAAAAGGAATTATTAATAACGAAGACCCGGTAGTTCTTGGTAAGCTGAAGGATCATTATTATGAAATAAAAGCCGGAATAGGTTTATATAAATCTCCCGGTCTTTATGGTGCATTCCCGACCGATGCATATTCGCATACTCCGTCTAACTCAGGCGCAAAACAACCGGGCCTGACAGGTCAGGTAAAGGAGGATATCCTTTCCCGATTTGGAGAATTTGGTGTTCGTATCAAGGATGGCAGAATAGAATTTTCTCCCTCATTGCTAAACCATAACGAGATTCTTAAGAAGGTGGAAGTCTTTGAATATATTGATCTGGAGGGCAATAATTGCACTATCAATCTAAAACCAGATCAGCTTGCATTTACATATTGCCAGGTACCTGTAATTTATACCCTGGATACAAAACACCAGATAATTGTTGAGTTTAATAGCGGAGATAGTAAGCTAATTGCAGAGAGTACCCTTGATAAAGATATAAGTCAGGAAATATTTTCCAGAAGTGGTAAAATAAGAAAAATAGAATACAGTTTTATAATATAATAATAACGGAAATATTATGTCATTTAGAAGCGATAAATTATTGTCTCTCCTGGGAGAAGATTTTAAGAATAAAACAACTGAAGATCTGGCAAGAATATTCAGGAAATACCTGGAAAATGGAATCCATGGATTTTGCTTCAGTTCTTATACTGAAGGCCAGGGACCCGGCTCAATAATTACAGAAGATCAGATCAGAGACAGAATTCAGATTATAAAGCCATATACAAGTTGGATCAGGACCTTTTCCTGTACCGATGGAAATGAATTAATACCGTCAATTGCCAGGGAAAATGGTTTAAAGGTAATGGTGGGAGCATGGCTGGGAGATGATAAGGAAAAAAATGAACAGGAAATAGAGAATCTGATTAAAGTAGTTAAATCAGGTAACGCCGATCTTGTGGCTGTCGGAAATGAGGTGTTGTATCGCGAAGAGCTTACCGAACAGGAACTATTAGAATATATTAGGAGGGTTAAGAAGGAGGTGCCGGAGGCACAGGTTGGTTATGTCGACGCTTATTATGAGTTTGTTAACAGGCCAGCAATTGCAGAAGCCTGTGATGTGCTCTTTACCAATTGCTATCCCTTCTGGGAAGGTTGCCATATTGATTACGCACTGGTTTATATGAAGAATATGTATTATAGTGTGCTCCAGGCAGCCAATGGGAAAAAAGTTGTAATAAGTGAAACAGGCTGGCCAAATATTGGAACTGCATTCGAATCATCAGAGCCATCAACCGAGAATGCCCTGAGGTATTTTATCAATACACAGAATTGGAGCCTTGAAGAAAATATCGAGATTATGTATTTTTCAAGCTTTGATGAAAGCTGGAAAACCGGATCAGAGGGGGATGTTGGCGCATACTGGGGGATCTGGGATAAAGATGGGAAGCTAAAATACTAATCTACTTATTTCATTGTTAATGGACAGTTTCAAAAAGTTAGATATTCCCTATGGGAATGCAATCTGCTATTCGGGTTACAGAAAAGGCCAGAGCCCTGATAAAGACATACATCCTACTTACGAACAGGTAAAAGAAGATCTGTTGATTCTTCATGGTCGGTGGGATTATCTCCGCTTATACGATTGTAACGTTCATGCAGAAACTGTACTGGACGTTATAAAGAGGGAAGGGTTAAACTTTAAAGTAATGATGGGGGCCTTTATAACTGCAGAGATGAATAATTATGGTTGTCCCTGGGGAGGAGTGTATCCCGAGGAAGAATTACACCTGAACAGGGAGACTAACAGGAAAAAGATTGAGAAACTGATTGCTATGGCCGGTAGTTATCCTGATATTATTTTTTCTACCTCTGCAGGTAATGAGGCTACGGTAGACTGGACCGATCATTATGTTCCGGTCGATAATGTGATTGAATATGTTAGGATGATAAAGAAAGAAACAGTTCAACCTGTTACCTTCTGTGAAAACTATCTCCCATGGCACGATAAACTCGAACCCCTGGTTAAGGAGGTGGACTTTTTATCAATACATACTTACCCGGTATGGGAACATAAGAATATTCATGAAGCAATGAAGTATACCAGGCAGAATTTTAATGGAGTAGCACAAAAGTATCCCGATAAACCTGTTGTAATAACCGAGGCTGGCTGGGCAACAGGTTCAAACGGAAGGGGTATTAATCCTGGTAACGTAGGCGAAGATTACCAGGAAATATACTATAATGATCTTATGAAGTGGTGCTCTGATAAAAAAATTCTAACTTTCTTCTTTGAAGCCTTTGATGAACTGTGGAAGGGCTTCCCGGATGAACTGGAACCCGAGAAACACTGGGGCCTCTTCTATGAAAACAGGAAACCCAAAAAAGTAATGAAACCGTATTATAAATAATTAATTTGTGAAATATCTTTACTTTATACTTGTATTCTTATGCTTATCACTCGAAGCGAAAGCTCAAACTATAAGGGTGGAGGATGATTTTGAAGGGAATGGCACTATTAGTACATGGTATGGAGATGCTTGTTACATCAATACAGGCCTGATCAACCCTTATCAGACGGGAATAAATACATCTGCCACAGTCTTAGAATACAGAGATTCCGGCGGACAATATGCAAACGTAAGATTTGATGTAATAAATAACTTTGAATTAACTTCTCACCATACCTTCTCATTAAAAATTTATATTCCTTCTGATGGATTAACAGGGAGTCAGACGAATCAGGTCTCACTAAAACTTCAAGACGGCACAATTGGAGCGCCCTGGTCAACACAGAGTGAGATTATAAAACAAATCTCCGTCGATCAATGGCAGCTTATTACCTTCGACTTTCAGAATGATAATTATATCAACCTGGATCCTGCCTCACTTCCTCCTATACAACGAAACGATTTTAACCGGGTAGTAATCCAGGTTAATGGCGAAGATAATTTTGACCATGTCATAGCATATATCGATGATGTCAATTATGATGGTACATTGCCAGCGGCTGCTGTTTTTGACAATCTTGTTTGGTCGGATGAGTTTGATGAAGATGGTACCATTAATAGTAATAAATGGTATCATCAAACACGGTTACCCTTCGGTGGAAGCTGGTATAATGGCGAAGTTCAGCATTATACTGACCGCATTGATAATTCTTTCGTTGAAAACGGCGTTCTGAAAATCATTGCTAAAAGAGAAACATATACCGACCAGGGCTATACAAAAGAATTTACATCTGCGAGATTAAATTCTAAATTATCTTTTGAATACGGAAAGGTTGAAGTGAGAGCAAAATTACCCTCAGGCGTTGGCACCTGGCCGGCCATATGGATGCTGGGTAAAAATATTGACGAAGATGGTGCATACTGGGATAACCTGGGATATGGAACAACCTCCTGGCCTGAATGTGGCGAAATTGATATTATGGAACACTGGGGCAGCAATCAAGATTATGTCCAGAGCGCCACACATACACCATCCAGCTATGGAGGTACTGTAAATCTTGGAGGGCAGACTATTGAAAACGCATCTACGGAATTTCATATCTATGCATTGGAGTGGACAGCCGATAAATTAGTGTTCAGTGTGGATAATAAAATTCATTATACCTATAATCCTCCATTAAAGAACGCCAGTACATGGCCGTTTGACTTAGAACAATATCTATTGCTTAATGTAGCTATTCTGCCAGGTATAGAAGCTTCATTTACCACGACTACAATGGAAATAGATTATGTAAGAGTCTATCAGGAGAGCCCTTTATCAGATATTAAGATTCATAAGGATAAAAACATAAGTATTTATCCAAATCCTTTTAGTAATAAGATAAATATCCACTTCGAGAAAGCTGTTGAGCAAAATGTATCGGTAAGCATTTATAGAATAGACGGCCAATTGATCAATAAATTCTTATTTGCTGCTGATAACCACGATATAACAATAAATAACCTGGGAGAATTAACAGCAGGTATCTATATAATAGTCTTTAATTCAGGCAATTATATTCAAAGCTATAGGCTCATAAAAGAATAATCCATTACTTTTCTATCTTTATCAGCCCTATGTCAGATGAAATCAGGATCGGAGATATTAATATTGCTCTTTGCAGGAAGAAGGTTAAAAACCTCAGTTTAAGAGTTCTTCCGCCTGATGGTACTGTAAAAGCCACTGTTCCTATGGGAATGAGTGAGAAGGAAATCAAAAAAATTTCTGGTATCAAAGCAAGATTGGATCAGGAAACATCAGACCAGGATTAGAGAAATAGACTTTAACAAAGCACTTCAGTTTATAAGCGGCGAGGAACACTACCTCTTTGGTAAGAAGTATCGGCTTGAACTGCTTGAAAGTAAGCGGGAAGAGGGCGTAACACTTACAGACGATATAATTAAACTATTTTGCAGCCAGGCAGATAACACCGGGCATAAGGAAGAATTATTGGATAAGTGGTACCGCAAAAACCTCGAGAAAAACCTTCCGGCTCTTGTCGGGAAATGGGAGGATATTATGGGAGTTAAAGTGAGGGAGTGCCGCGTTCGCAAAATGAAGACCCGCTGGGGCACCTGTAATCCGCGGGCCGGCAGAATCTGGATCAGCCTTATGCTGGCAAAGAGGAGGCCCGAGCTGGTAGAATATATTGTTGTACATGAGATGACCCACCTTATAGAGCGTGGACACAATAAGAGGTTCTATAGCCTGATGGACAGGTTTCTGCCAGGCTGGAAAGAGCTCAGGAAAGAATTAAAATAGTTTAACAATTGCTTAATTGATAGTGCTGAGTAATTAGTTTAAATTTGAAGCACAGACAAAACTATTACTATGAAACAACTTATATTATCACTTATTCTATTTACACTTCTAAATAGTCTGTCGGCTCAGAGTCACAATATTAAACAGTATATTACTCCTGCCGATCTTGAGGAATGGGTATCATTTCTTGCCTCTGATAATATGCAGGGAAGAGCAAATGGATCTGACGAAATGAAAACAGCAGCTATGTGGCTTGCCGAAAGGTTTAAGGAGTTCGGGATCCAGGAATTCAAAGAGTACCCGGGCTATATACAGGAATATTCCTTTTCGAGAAGAGGCTCTTCTATTAACGAACGTAATATTATAGGCTATATAGAGGGTTCCGACCCTGAGCTGAAAGATGAGTATATTATTATTACTGCCCACTTCGATCATATCGGTATAAGAAAGGGAGCTGAAGGCGATTCCATATATAACGGGGCCGACGATAATGCTGCAGGAACATCTACCTTGCTGGGTGTGGCAAAAGCACTGAAAATGAGTGGTAAAAAAACAGGCCGCTCGCTGGTATTTGCTTCTGTAAGCGGAGAGGAGATGGGTCTTCATGGTTCAAGGTATGTAGCAAATAACCCGCCTGTACCTATTAGTAGCATATATACAAATGTTAATTTTGAAATGACAGGCCATTCTGAAGAACTGGGTAAGGGGTCTTACTATATGACAGGTTGTTCATATTCCAATCTGGATGACCTGGTGATTGAGTTTGGGAAAGGAACATCAATTACATTGATCGATACCCTGGCTATCGCAGACAGACTTTTCTTTATGTCTGATAACCTGAGCTTCTCAAGATTAAAGCAGGAAGATGAGGTGATGTATGGAATACCAAGCGGCACCTTTGTAACATCAACCTTTGCTCCACATGTGCACAGTCCTGTCGATGAGGTAGAACTTTTTGATCTTGATAATATGGCAGATCTGGTAAATTATTTTTCTGAAATGCTTGTCTGGCTCTCCTATAACAAGGAAGATATTGTATGGACAGATAATAGGTTCAGGAAGTTAGATCAATTGAAGTAGACACCTCAATGTTCTGAGGAATAAATTTTTCAGTATCCGGTCATCTTTTTTTATGATCCTGGAACAGGTTTCAGGTGTTGTTTGGCATGTGAAAATTATAAGCCAGTAAGTTTGTCACTTTGCCGAAAATTATGATATTTGTCATGTGCTTGTGTTATGCAATTCACATTCGCTATAATTATGCAATTTTATATCCTATTATTTAAATATTAAGAAGTCTGTATGTCTAAACAAATCAAGTTGAGAAAAGGACTTAATATCAGGCTTATTGGTAAAGCTGATAAGATTCTGATTCCCGAGGAGCGGCCTGACAGATACGCTGTCAAGCCTATCGATTTCCCCGGGTTGGTCCCCAAAATGTGTGTCAAGCCTGGTGAGAAAGTAAAGGCTGGTACAGAACTGTTTTTTGATAAGCAGAGACCTGAGGTAAAGTATACTTCGCCGGTAAGCGGAGTAGTACTTGATGTAGTAAGAGGTGAAAGAAGAAAAATACTTGAGGTAGTTGTTGAGGCTAAGGGTGATGAAAATGTCGACTTTGGTAAAGCCGATATTACAAAGCTTAAAAGAGAAGAGGTAATTAAAAAACTGCTTGAGTCGGGTTACTGGCCTGCAGTCAGACAAAGACCTTACCACATTGTTGCAAATCCTGAAGATACACCAAAATCTATCTTTATCAGTGGATTTGATTCTTCCCCTCTTGGACCCGACTATGATTACGTTATTGATCATTCTTCAGTTGACCATTACACAGCAGGAATAGAGGTGCTTAAAAAATTAACCGATGGTGCCGTTAACCTCGGACTGGGAAAAAACACTACTTCTACAGTCCTGAAGAATACAAAAGGTGTTACTATTAATACTTTTTCAGGACCCCATCCGGCAGGTAATGTTGGTATCCAGATTCATCATATTGACCCTGTCAATAAAGGAGAATCTGTCTGGTATCTTAATCTCCAGGATGTAGTTGGCATCGGTCGCCTGTTTACCGAAGGAATTTACGCTCCAGACAGGATAGTTGCCCTTGCCGGATCAGAGGTAGAAAAGCCAAGGTACCACAGAATCCGTTCAGGAGCTTCAATCTCTAACATTGTTAAAGAGAATGTTAAGGGAGATAATGTAAGGTATATCAGCGGTAATCCGCTTACAGGTACTAAAATTGAAGCCACTGGCTATCTTGGATACTACGATTCATCTGTAACTGTTCTGCCCGAGGGCAACCATTACGAGTTCTTTGGATGGATTACTCCCGGATTGAAGAAGTTCAGTGTTTCAAGAACCTTCCTTACCTGGATGATGCCAGGTAAACAATATAGACTCGACACAAACTATAATGGTGGCGACAGAGCCTTTGTACTAACAGGTGAATACGAGAAAGTACTTCCAATGGATGTATATCCTATGCAGCTGCTTAAAGCAATTATGACTGAGGATATTGATAAAATGGAGCAGCTTGGTATCTATGAAGTTGCTGAAGAGGATTTTGCTCTCTGCGAATTTGTTTGCCCGTCTAAAACTGAGATACAGCAGATTATTCGTACAGGACTCGATACCATGGTTAAAGAAATGAGTTAATAATTAAAGTATTACCTTGATAATGAAAGCGTTAAGAAAAACTTTAGATAAGATCAAACCACATTTTGAAAAGGGAGGTAAGCTTTATCTGTTTAACTCACTTTTCGGATCTGTAGAGGTTCTGTTCTTCGTTCCTGATAAGGTTACCGACAGAGGGTCTCATATTAGGGATGGATTAGATATGAAAAGGACAATGATTACCGTATGGATAGCACTATTCCCGGCACTCCTTTTCGGTATGTATAATATTGGATTGCAATATTCACTATCAAATACCTCGGTCGTATCATGGATGTCGAATACTGCTGCGCCTGACTTTACAATGTGGCAGATGTTGATCTTCGGACTGGTAAAGTTCATTCCTCTCTTTATTGTTAGTTTTGGAGTAGGACTGGGTGTTGAGATTGTCTTTGCAAAAATAAATGGTCATTCAGAAGTGGCTGAAGGATATTTTGTATCCGGACTGCTTATTCCTATGATTGTACCCATCGATGTTCCGCTATGGCAGCTGGCAACTGCAGTAATATTTGCAGTAATAATTGGTAAAGAGGTGTTTGGAGGTACCGGGATGAATATCCTTAACCCTGCACTTATTGCCAGGGCCTTCCTCTTCTTCTCCTATCCTAAATGGATGTCAGGTGATGTTGTATGGGTCGATAACCTTGTTAAGGGCGAAAATATTGTAGACGGATTCTCAGGAGCTACTCCTCTGGCCCAGGCTGCAGCCGGTCATGTTGGAGATATGCCATCTGTAATGGATATGATGATAGGTACTATTCCGGGCTCGATAGGAGAAACATCTTTTATTGCAATAATTATAGGAGCTGCAATCCTGATCTTTACAGGTATTGGAAGCTGGAAAATTATTACCAGCGTCTTCCTTGGTGGACTGGGAATGGGACTTCTGCTGAATGCTTTTGCGGGCGACCATGTCTACCTTGCTCTGCCGGCATACTACCATCTTATAATGGGTGGATTTGCCTTTGGTGCCGTATTTATGGCAACCGATCCGGTTACAGGTTCCCAGACTGAAAAAGGGAAGTGGATATATGGATTTATGATTGGTATCCTGGCTATACTGATAAGGGTACTTAACCCTGCCTTCCCCGAGGGAATGATGCTGGCCATACTGTTTATGAATGTATTTGCACCATTAATCGATCATTATGTGATTGAGGCAAATATTAAGAAACGCCTTAAACGTGCAACAATTAAATAATCAATATTGTCATGAAAAATTTCAGTAATACATATATTTTTGTTTTCGCGACAATAATGGTGGCCATAGTCGCGCTGATACTTTCGACTGCTGCACTCCTTCTTCAACCGAGGCAGGCTAAGAACGCAGAGATCGAAAAGAAAAGAAATATTCTTGCATCTGTTGGAGTGGTAGCCACCGAAGTGGATGCCGAATCTCTCTACGATAAGTTTATTACAGAAAGCTTTGTTATAAACAATAAGGCTGAAAAGGTAGAAGGTGTTGCCTTCGAAGTGGAGCTTAGAAAGGAGCAACGCCTTGATATTGAGGATCAAAAATTCCCAATATTTGTTGCCCAGCAGGAAGATGGATCAAAGAATTTTATTATGCCACTCGAGGGAAAAGGTTTGTGGGGTGCGATTTGGGGCTATATGGCTCTTAACGAAGATCTCAGATCAATCTATGGTGTAACCTTCGATCATAAGAGTGAAACTCCCGGTCTCGGTGCGGAAATAAACACATCCTGGTTTGAGGATATGTTTAAAAATAAGACTCTTTTCAAAGGAGATGAATTTACAGGAATCCTGGTACAAAAGGGCGGAGCCGATCCCAATGATATGGGAGCAGTTGACGCAATTTCAGGAGGAACTATTACATCCAAAGCACTGGAGAGTATGGTTTATGACTGTATGGTGAATTATGTAGAATTTTTGAAAACCTATAGCAATTAAGATATGAGCGATATTAAAGAAAGAGAACCCCTGTTCTCATCTAAGAATATGAAGCTGCTTACCAGTCCCCTTGGTGATAATAACCCTATTACCATACAGGTGCTTGGTATCTGTTCAGCTCTGGCGGTAACAGCCAAGTTGCAGCCTGCCATTGTAATGGCCATCTCGGTAATGGTTGTTCTGGCTGTTTCAAATGTTATTGTATCACTATTCAGGAGCCTCGTTCCACCTAGAATCAGGATTATCTTCCAGCTGGTTGTAATTGCGATGATGGTGATTCTTGTCGACCAGGTTCTGAAAGCATATGCATTCGAAACAAGCAAACAGCTTTCTGTATTTGTCGGACTGATTATTACTAACTGTATAATCATGGGACGACTCGAAGCCTTTGCTATGGCGAATAAACCCTGGCCCTCTTTCCTCGATGGCTTAGGGAATGCTGCAGGATATGGAATTATCCTGATAATAGTTGCCTTCTTCAGGGAATTACTGGGATCAGGCACAGTTATGGGTTATCCTATAATGGAGAAGATAGGTATCTATAATACGGGCTACGAAGATAATGGCTTTATGATACTGCCTCCAATGGCACTTATTACCGTTGGAATTATTATATGGATACAGAGAAGTAGAAATAAAGATCTGGTTGAAGAGAATTAAAATTGTAAGAGCATGGAAAATCTTGTAAATATATTTGTTAGGTCGATCTTTATTGACAATATGGTTTTTGCCTACTTCCTGGGTATGTGTTCATACCTGGCAGTATCAAAAACAGTTAAAACTTCTGTCGGACTTGGTATAGCCGTGGTCTTTGTACTTACTATAACTGTTCCTGTAAACTTTCTTATTAATAAATATATGCTGAGTGAAGGTGCACTGGTATGGCTAAGCCCTAAATTTGCTGATGTCGACCTGAGCTTCCTCTCATTTATTATGTTTATAGCTGTTATTGCATCTATGGTACAGCTGGTAGAGATGGTTGTTGAAAAATTCAGTCCTGCCCTCTACGCATCCCTGGGTATATTCCTGCCTCTTATTGCTGTTAACTGTGCCATACTTGGTGGCTCGCTGTTTATGGTTGAGCGAGAGTATGCAAATATAGCTGAAGTAACAGTATTCGGACTGGGCTCAGGAATTGGATTCTTACTCGCCATTGCAGGCATAGCAGCCATCAGAGAGAAGATAAAGTATTCAAATGTTCCGGCTCCCCTGAGGGGACTTGGAATTACTTTTATTATAACCGGACTTATGGGTATAGCGTTCATGAGTTTCATGGGTATTAAACTGTAAAATTAGATTATTATGATATTAGCTACATCAACAATAGGTGTTATAACGATTAGTATTGTAGTGTTCCTCCTGGTTATACTGCTGCTTGTGCTTGTATTGCTATATGCACGGAAGAAGCTTATTCCTCAGGGTGATGTTAAACTGCAGATCAACGATCGTGAATTAACGGTTTCACCGGGTAATAATCTGATGAGTACTATGTCGGCTAACGGCATATTTCTTCCTTCCGCCTGCGGAGGAGGTGGTACCTGTGCTCAATGTAAATGCCAGGTTCTTGAAGGAGGCGGATCTATTCTGCCAACAGAGACCGGCTTCTTTACCCGTAAAGAACAGCAAAGCAACTGGCGACTGGGATGCCAGGTAAAGGTTCGCCAGGATATGAAAGTGAAGATACCTGAAGCAATCCTTGGTGTTAAGAAATGGGAGTGCGAGGTTATTTCAAACAGAAACGTTGCAACATTTATTAAAGAATTTATTGTAAGACTTCCCGAAGGAGAAAGCATGGACTTCGAATCAGGTGGATATATCCAGATCGATGTTCCTAAGTATGATATCTCATTTAAAGACATGGTGATCGAAGAAGAGTTCAGGGACGAATGGGATAAGTTTAATATGTGGAATCTTAAGACCAAGAATTCTGAAGAAACCATCAGGGCTTATTCAATGGCTAACCACCCCGGAGAAGGTAATATTATTATGCTTAATATTCGTATTGCAACACCTCCATGGGACAGGAAGAAGAACCAGTTTATGAATGTACCTCCTGGAATATGTTCATCTTATATCTTTACCCGCAAACCTGGCGATAAGGTTATGATATCAGGTGCTTATGGAGAGTTCCATATTAAACCAACCGACAACGAGATGGTGTATATTGGTGGTGGAGCAGGTATGGCACCTCTACGTTCTCATATCTTCCATCTATTCAATACCCTGAAGAGTGGAAGGAAAGTTTCATACTGGTATGGTGCCAGGTCGAGAAGAGAGATCTTTTATGAAGAAGAGTTCAGGGAGATTGAAAAGAAATTCCCGAACTTCAAATTTAATCTTGCTCTTTCTGAACCACTCGAAGAAGATAAGTGGGAAGGCTATGTCGGATTTATACACCAGGTATTGTACGATAATTACCTGAGTAAGCACGAGGAGCCCGAAGAGATTGAGTATTATCTCTGCGGACCACCAATGATGAATGATGCAGTACTTAAACTGCTATACGATATGGGTATCCCCGACGAATCAATAGCATTCGACGACTTCGGGGGCTAATAAGCAATCAGAAAACATAAAAATCAAAAGAGGGGCTGTTGGGAACAGCACCTCTTTTTTTTCCTATTGAAGATAGGGGAAAGGGGAATATGAAAATAATCTTCAATAACAAATGTATAATTTTATGAGTTCAGATAAAAGAGGATTTTGGCGAAGTATCCCTTTTCTTGGATGAATGATTCTTTTATTTACAGCAATAGATTTATGCCGTGGTATTAATACATATTTATGACCTTATTATTACCTTTGAGAAAACTAAAATCGTATGAAAATACGCCTCCTATTATTTGTTCCTGTTTTGCTTTTACTTAGCAGATGTTCTCCCGGAGTACCTGATTATTATAATATTAGAGGTTTTGCACAGGGTACAACATATTCGGTTATCTATGATAGCGGATGTAAGATTGATCCATTAGATATGAAGGAAGAAATCGATAGCCTGCTTATAAAGTTTGATTTTTCTTTGTCAACCTATAATAGCGAATCCCTTATAAGTTCTCTGAATAAAAACATGGAGGTGGTGCCAGACTCCTTTATGACTGTTGTTTTTCAGAAAGCATATGAGATATGGCAGATGAGCGAAGGTGCTTTCGATATTACAATGGGTCCGCTGATTAATGCATGGGGGTTTGGTCCTGATGCTGAACGGAAATTTAAGCCTGAAATGCTCGACTCTCTGATGCAACTGGTAGGGATGGATAAACTAATCCTTAGTGATAGCATTATAGCTAAAACAAATCCTGATATGTATTTAGATGTTAATGCTATAGCACAGGGATACTCTGTTGATGTTATCTGTAAATACCTGCTGTCTCGCGGCGTTGAAAGATGCCTGGCAGAGGTGGGTGGAGAGGTAAGAACAGTAGGATCTAAATATCCCGATGCTTCCTGGACGGTAGCTGTCGATAAACCTATCGATAATAACTTTATTCCCGGCGAACAGGTGCAGGCCGTAATTAAGCTTGATAATAAATCTCTGGCAACTTCAGGAAATTACCGGAAGTTCTACGAGGTAGATGGAGTTAAATATTCTCATACCATTGATCCTAAAACAGGGTCTCCGGTCAGACATAAGCTCTTGAGCGCTACTATAATTACAGATGATTGCATTACTGCCGACGCTTTTGCTACGGCCTGCATGGTATTAGGACTGGAGGAATCAAAAAAACTGATAGAAAAATATAATTTTCTGGAGGCTTACCTGGTTTATTCAGATGAAAATGGAGAATTCAGAACCTGGTTTACCGAAAATATGGTCGATTATTTATCGGATTAATCAATGCTTGTGTGTACCGCAGCTTGCACATCCCGGATTTTTATCTGATGGATGGCAGCCAACATCAATACTCTGGGCACAACTGATTCCACGCTTGGCCATCTCCTTATTTCTTCCTACATGGGTTTGCGGGAAACGCCCGTTATTTTTTATTAAAATCCTTATGCCAAGACCGGCAACAGAGATCAGTATAATAATGACACTTAATAAAAGTAGTTGTAGAAACATATCTCCCTCCTCAATCATTAAATTAGAACAACAAAAATAGTAAAACAATTTCAACCTTTTTTAGTTTAAATGGTTAATTAACTAGAGAGCTATAAAATCAACCCAAATAATTATTTAGATGAATAAGCAGGATAGCGGTAAAACACAGTTTAATAAAGCAGAAGTTCTTGCAGATTACAGATTGGCCAACCTGAGTAGAGACCTCAGTGTACTGGGTAGAAGAGAAGTATTATCCGGTAAAGCAAAGTTCGGAATATTTGGCGATGGCAAAGAAATTGTCCAGATAGCAATGGCAAAACAGTTTAAGAATGGTGACTGGAGAAGTGGATATTACAGAGATCAGACCTGGATGATGGCAATGGATCTCTATGATGCAGAGGGCTTTTTTCACCAGCTGTATGGAAATACAGATAAGGAACTGAATCCAGGTAATGGCGGACGGGTATTTAATAATCATTTTTCAACTCCGAATATTAATCCTGATGGTAGCTGGAAGAAGCTCGCTACCTTAAAGAACTCAACATCCGATCTATCTCCAACTGCTGGTCAGATGGCAAGGCTGCTAGGATTGGCACAGGCATCAAAGTTGTTCCGGAACGATAAGGGCATGAACAAACTTAAGGATCTGTCTGTCGATGGAAATGAGGTTGCATTCGGATCAATTGGCGACGCCAGTACTTCTGAAGGACCTTTCTGGGAAACCATTAATGCTGCCGGTGTTATGCAGGTTCCTCTTGCTATTACAATATATGATAATGGTTACGGTATATCTGTTCCTAAAAAATACCAGACTACCAAGGAAAGTATATCAGAGGTGCTGAAAGGATTTGAAAGAGAGAATAACAAGGGATCAGGAATAACAATTTTCAGGGGTAAGGGATGGGATTATGAAGGTTTGATTACTATGTTCAAGGAAGGCGTAGAACTCTGTCGCAAAGAACATACCCCGGTATTATTCCATGTCGAGGAAGTTACACAGCCGCTCGGCCACTCAACTTCAGGTTCTCACGAAAGATACAAGGATGAGAAAAGATTAAACTGGGAGAAGGACTATGACCCGATAACAAAGATGAGAGAATGGATCATCGCGAATAAAATAGCAACAGAAAAGGAGCTTGATAGTATTGAAGCTGACACCGCCGACGAAACTAAGAATGCTCGTAAGAATAGCTGGAAAGCTTTCCAGGATCCTATAAAAGTTGAAAGAGATGCGCTTGTAAAGCTTGTAACAGAAAAGAGCTGTCGTTGCGAGAGTGGGGCCAAGGAGGAAACAATAGATGAAATTATTGCTAACCTGAAAGGAATAATGTATCCTATCCGTAAGGATAATTTTGTTGCTGCACGAAAGATAATGAGAAATGTGTGCGGAGATTGCAAAAAGAAACAATCCCTCAGGGATGATCTGCAGGTGTGGCTAAAAAGAAACAGGGAAGATACTTACCAGAGGTATAATACCTTCCTGTATAACGAGAACGATAGCTCTGCAATGAAGGTTGTACCTGTCGATCCTGTTTATAATGATAAAACACCTGAAGTACCTGGACGGGAGATACTGCGAGACAACTACGATGCACAGTTTGGCAAGAACCCAAAACTGGTAACTTTTGGAGAAGATGCAGGTAAAATTGGTGGTGTAAACCAGAGTTTTGAAGGCCTTCAGAAGAAATATGGTGAATTAAGAATCTCAGACACAGGTATCAGGGAAGCAACTATACTCGGACAGGGAGTTGGTCTGGCCCTACGCGGACTCAGGCCTATTGCCGAAATACAATACCTGGATTATCTGCTCTATGCAATACAGGGCTTGAGCGATGATGTGGCATCGACTCACTATAGAACCGCAGGAAGTATGGTAGTTCCTGTTATTGTAAGTACCAGGGGGCACAGGCTGGAAGGTATCTGGCACTCAGGCTCTCCAATTGGTATGCTGATTCATTCGGTAAGAGGAATACATGTTTGCGTGCCCAGAGATATGACCAGGGCGGCAGGTTTCTATAATACCTTGCTCGAGGCAGACGATCCGGCGATAGTAATTGAACCTCTTAACGGCTATCGCCAGAAAGAGCTCAGACCAGAAAATATGGGTGAGTTCAGAATGCCTCTTGGTGTACCGGAGGTGCTTTTTGAGGGTAGCGATGTAACAGTAGTATCTTACGGATCAACCCTCAAGGTAGCAATGGATGCGGTAGAGCAGCTTAAGAAGCACAATATCTCTGTAGAACTTATCGATGTGCAGACACTTCTTCCTTTTGACGTGAATAATATGATCCTTGAGTCGGTTAAGAAAACAGGCAGGATATTGTTCCTCGATGAAGATGTGCCTGGAGGTACAACAGGGTATATGATGCAGCAGGTTCTTGAAAAGCAGAATGCCTGGTACTACCTTGATAGTGAACCACGTACCCTATCAGGAAAAGATCACAGGCCGGCATATTCTACAGATGGTGATTATTTCTCTAAACCTTCGGCTGAAGATATTTTCGAGATGATTTACGGTATGATGAGGGAGTCTTTACCTGCAGAATACCCGGAGATATTTGTTTAAAACTATCTTTATCGGTTAATATCTTTTTCGAATTCAGCTTACTCTTTTTCATATTTTGGGAACGTTCGTAAAATATGAAATATGAGAAAGTTAATTCTGTTACAGCTGCTGCTGATTCTATCTGGCAGCCATACCTTTGCTCAAACCGGGCTCAAGGCATTTCTTCCAAAGGATGATGAGATGGAAGGGTGGAAACTCAGTGCTGAAGTATCTGAATATAAGGGCGAAGAACTTATTTTCTTTGTTAACCGCGAAGCTGATCTATACCACGAGTTTGGCTTTGTTGAGGTTATGTCAACCTCCTTTTCTAATGATCGCGACGAAGAACTTACCTTCGAACTGTACAGAATGAAGGATATTTACGCATCATATGGCATCTATTTGCTTAAGTCTGAAGGAATGGATGAGAAATATGAGAAGGCCGGAAAGGATGCATTCGTTGATGAGAATGAGCTTGTGCTCTGGAAGCATCATTATATTGCGGTAATAAAAGGCGATTATACAAGTAGCTCGGCATCGCTGGGAATGGAATTACTGGCAGATATAGTAGATTCCAGGATAAAAATACCGGGAAGATGGCCGACAATATCACATACATTCAGAAATAGCCCCGGTAATATTATACTGCTACGCGGAAAAATAGGACTGCAGAATGTATATTACTTTACATCAAAAGATGTTTTCAGGATCGAAGAGGGTTATGCCATCGAAAAGCAGGGATTAACCGATATACATCTTAAATATAGCGATAGCTTTACTACTATTCAGAGATTTGGAGAAGTAGCAGGTGTTCTGTCGATGGAGAAGAGATTCTCAGGATTCGCTATGGTGGGTAATACCGCTTTCAGGATGATAGACGAAAAAGGGAGCGATATAAGCATTGAAGCAGATAATAACTACCTTAATATCAGGATCCAGAGAAATGTAATTACATCAGGGTGGGAAGAAAATTAAAGATCTCTCCTGTCGTCTTCTGTAATAGGCTTACTCTCAGTATCACCATCCTTAATCCTTCTGATCTTAATGTTGAAGGCGGCCATGAAAATACTCATTAGAGGACTTATCAGGTTAAAGAATGCATATGGCAGATACGTAAATGTTGGTACACCCAGTATGCTGCTCTGTGTTGCTCCACAGGTATTCCATGGAATAAGTACCGAGGTAACCGTTCCCGAGTCTTCAAGAGTACGGCTAAGTAATTCAGGTTTATAACCCATATCCCTGTAGGTTTTTGCAAACATCCTTCCGGGCACTACAATGGCCAGGTACTGATCGGAAGCCGTAATATTGAAGAATAAACATGTACCCACCGTAGCAGCAACAAGACTTCCGGCATTATGTACAAATCTCATTATAGTCTGCGTTATTCTTACTAGCATGCCTGCCGATTCCATTATTCCTCCAAATACCATTGCCGTAATAATCAACCATATGGTATTGAGCATACCTGCCATACCCCTTGTTGAAAGAAGTTCGTTAACAGACTCATTACCTGTAACTACCGATACTTCGCCGAACATCGTCTTCATAATTGCGATATAAGATTGTTTGGCGAAATTACCTGTGCCTGTAGCAATCTCTCGTACTACGTCAGGTTGAAATATTATTGCGAAAAGCGCTCCCGCAAGTGTCCCTGCAATAAGTGCAGGAAGGGGTGGTACCTTTTTTATTATTATAAATATCAGGAAAGCTGGTACAAGCAGAAGCAGGGGAGATACATTAAATTTTGATTCGATGGCATTCAGCACCGCATTTACATCTGTGCTGCTCGATTCTACATTGACGGTAAATCCAAGAATAAGAAATATTATTAATGTTATCAGGATACTGGGCCCTGTGGTAAGAACCATATACCTGATGTGGGTAAAAAGATCTGTTCCGGCCATTGCAGGAGCAAGGTTGGTAGTATCGCTGAGTGGCGACATTTTATCTCCAAAATAAGCTCCCGAGATTATCGCACCGGCAACCAGTCCGGGCTTAAAGCCAAGTGTAGTGCCAATACCCAGAAGCGCAATACCGATAGTGGCAATTGTCGACCATGAACTGCCGGTGGCAAGTGAAATAATTGCACATATTACTACGGCAGCAAAAAGGAAGATTACTGGGTTAAGAATCTTAAGTCCGTAAAAAATCAGCATAGGTACAACACCACTTATCATCCATGTCCCGGCCAGGGAGCCAATAAGAAAAAGAATCAGTATCGAAGGCATGGCCGAGCCTATACTTTTTACCACCGTTGCCCTTACATCTATCCAATTATGGCCCAGGAACCAGGCCATTAATCCGGCAACGGTCGAGGCGAGCATAAGAGCAATCTGGTTCGATCCTGCCAGAGTATTATCTCCAAAGTATTTTACATTAAGGGTAAGCAGGATAATTAAAAATATTATCGGAATAAAAGATTGAATAAGTGTTGGATTCTTTATGCTTCTTGCCATACCTGGTATACATTTGAAAAGTTTGCCTAAGATAATCGTTTTTCCTAATAATATAGCTGTTAAACAATAGACTGCTTAGGGATGTTATTCATTTAGACTGATTTGATTCAAATTATTTTTTTGATTATATTGTATTATAATATTGCTAAGGTATGAAAGCTGAGATAGATCTTTTTACAATACGTCCCGAAGATAAGATTCCGGAGAAAGGAAAGCTCCTGATTTCAGAGCCCTTCCTTCCTGATAGTTTCTTTAACCGTACCCTTATCTATCTAACTGAGCATACCGAAAAGGGATCGGTTGGATTTATTCTTAATAAGTCTATAAATATAAAGGTAGACGATGCCCTCGAAGGTTTCTCCGGATGGGAGGAAAAACTTACCATGGGCGGACCGGTTGCTCCCGATACCCTGCACTATATTCATACCCTTGGCGATCTTATCAATGATAGTGTCTGGATCTCTGAAAATATATACTGGGGAGGTAGTATTGATGTCCTGAAAGACTTGATAAAAACAGGTAAAGCAGATAGAAACCAGGTAAGATTCTTCCTGGGGTATTCAGGCTGGGGTGAGGGTCAGCTCGAACGTGAGCTAAAGGAAAATTCATGGCTTATTGGTAATGTTGCCGAAAAAGCTGTAATGAGCTACCGAACAGAAGATACATGGAAAATGGTTCTCAGGAATATGAATAAGAAATATAGTATCTGGGCCGACTTCCCCGACTCACCGGAAATGAACTGATCTGGCTCGCTGCGATCGCGTTATTTATTCCTCAACTCTAAGTACTTTAGGCACTTTAAGTACTTTAGGCACTTTAAGTACTTTAGGCACTTTAGTCACTTTAGTCACTTCCTAATGAAGTATCTTAAACACCAGCTCCTTAAGCAAATCTCCGTTATCAGTTGTGGTATTTCCAAAGCCTTTAGATCTCATATCAAAATCCCTCAGAAGGCTAATTACATATACTGTTTTTTTAGGATTATAGATCCTTGAAGCCATTTCGTACTGGTTTACGAAATAAGGATTAATCTTTAATACCGATGCGACATTATTACGCGATCTGTCCTGGAGAAAATGATATACCAGCAGCTTCTTAAAAAAGGAGAATAGGGTTGCTATGGTAACCGATATATGATTGTCTTTCTGGTTATGACTGAAGTGCTGTACTATCCTGTTGCATTTTTCTATACTTCTGGTCCCGATAGCATTTTGCAACTCGAAATTATTAAACTCCTTGCTTATGCCTATTTTTTCTTCAATGTCCTTTGCCGTGATATGCAACTGTCCCTCCGGTAACATAATCTTCAGCTTGGCCAGTTCATTAACTATCTTAGTCAGGTCGGTACCCAGGTATTCTGTAAGTATCATACTTACATTTCTGTCGGCAGTAATCTTATTTGCACTGAAATAGGTGTCTATCCACGCCGGCACCTGGTAATCCCTGAGTTTTTCAGAAAGAAAGAGTTCAACGCCGGGTGATTTATCCAGAGCCTTATAAATAGCAGTTCTCTTATCCAGCTTTTTATACTTATAGCTGATAACAAGTAGAGTAGATTCGAGGGGATGATCAATATAATTCTTTAGCAGGTCGAGGTTTTTCAGATAATGTGCCTCCTTAACAATTACTACCATCTGATTCGACATCATTGGAAATCTTCGCGATGTCTCAATGATCTGTTCAACTGTGGTTTCCTCTCCGTATAAAACAACCTGGTTAAATGATCTCTCTCCCTCTTCAAGGATATTATCTTCGATAAACTCGGTTATCAGGTCAATATAATATGGTTCATCACCATGTAGAAAATAGATATTCTTGTAAATCTTTTTCTTAATGCTGTTTATTATCTGCCTGTACTGGTCCTGCATCTTTAAAACCTGAGGTGTTTTACTGAAATAGCATTCTCTTTTATTTCCTCCAGGGTCTCTATCCCTATAAGAAGATGACTCTCAACAAAACTATCTGTAACTTTCTTGTCGCTTTCTTCTGTCTTTATACCTGTCGATATCATGGGTTGATCCGAAACCAGCAGAAGAGCTCCTGTTGGTATTTCATTAGCGAATCCAACTGTAAAAATTGTGGCCGATTCCATATCAATTGCCATTGAACGTGTCTTCTGGAGATACTTTTTAAACCTTTCATCATGTTCCCATACTCTCCTGTTTGTTGTATAGACAGTACCTGTCCAGTAATCGATATGCTTTCTCGATATAACTGTTGCGAGAGCAAACTGAAGTTTAAAAGAAGGAAGAGCAGGAACCTCAGCCGGAAGATAATCATTTGAAGTACCGTCCGATCTGATTGCCGCAATCGGCACTATCATATCGCCGAGCTTGTTCTTCTTCTTCAGTCCCCCGCATTTGCCAAGAAATAATATGGCTTTTGGTGCGATTGCTGACAGCAGGTCGACAATAATTGCAGCATTAGGACTACCCATGCCAAAGTCGATTATAGTTATGCCATTGGCCGTTGCGCTGGGCATATTTCTGTCTTTCCCATCTACCTTAACTCCAAATCGCTTTGCAAACATCTCAACATAGTTGTGGAAGTTTGTAAGCAATATGTATTTGCCAATATCTTCAGTCTTCTTACCTGTGTACCTGGGTAACCAGTTTGCAACAATTTCTGCCTTCGTTATCATAATATTTTACGCTCTTTGATTAACTGAGTATCTTTGTCTCTGAGAGTAGAGATTTCAAAAATACAAAAACTAAGGTGAAAGAGCTTAATCTCCCGGCTTATTCGTTCAGACTAAAAGAAGAAGAAAACAAAAAAAAGCTGATTTTTGACGAATTCAGAAAGATTTGGCTTGTTCTTACTCCAGAAGAATGGGTCAGACAACACTTTGTCAAATACCTGGTAAATGAAAAGGGATATCCTGCGGGATTAATAGGGATTGAAGTTACTTTTAAGATGAATTCGCTTACCCGCAGGGCAGACGTACTCGTTTATAACAGGGTGGGCAACCCCATCCTTATAGTCGAGTGTAAAGCCCCCAGTGTAAAAATAGATAACAGTGTATTCGATCAGATTGTGGAATATAATTTCAAATTTAAACTCAGATATTTAGTTGTTACAAACGGCATTAAACATTATGCATGCATCCTCGGTGGCAATGAAGTGCCGGAATATGAATTCCTGAAGTCTATCCCTCATTATAATGAACTCTAATCACTACGTTTATTTATGATAGAAGTAAGCTGTGCCATAATAAGAAACGACGATGAACAGATACTTGTAGTACAGAGAGGCCTCGAGACCGATCATCCACTTAAATGGGAATTTCCGGGGGGCAAGGTGGATCCGGGTGAGAGCTATGAAGATTGTATTGTGAGAGAGATTGATGAGGAGCTATCCCTCGATGTAATTATAATCGGAAGCCTTGATAGTGTAGAGCACGATTACGGACACAAACAGGTAAGACTTATTCCCTTTATATGCGATACCCTGATGGATCTTCCGGTACTGGCCGAGCATGTCGATTTTAAGTGGGTCGACGCCGGTGAACTTGGAGATATTGATTTTTCAGAAGCAGATATTCCCGTTGCCCGGGCTTATGCCTCCATACATAATCCGGAAAAGGTGGAAATCAGGAAGGGAAATGATATATCTGAGTCTGAATTAAAACAAATAAGGGAGATGCTGTCGGGTAAAACAGGATACGGGGCAGTAGATCTTATTGCAGACACGGCCATTATAAAAACATCGGTATTGAGGGCCCTGTTCGATTATTCGCTCTCAGCAGATACAACCCTGGCATTCAGGTCTTCATATGCCCTGGTGAAAGTTTCCGAGAAAAGGAAGGGGGTGCTTAAGAATTATTATGGCAAAATGATAGAAGCCATGCCTTCCCTCAGTAATGAATCAGTAATCAGGTCCTATCTTAATATCCTTATTGCAGCGGGGGTTAACGGACTTAATGACAGGGAACAGGGCATACTCGCAGATTGTTGCTTTACCTGGCTGAATGATGCAAAGAGCGCAATAGCAATCAAGGCTTATACCATGGAAATTATCTACCAGCTGTCAGAAATTTACCCTGAACTTACCATCGAGCTGGTAGCCTCTATAAAGCGAAATATGGAAAGCGGTTCAGCAGGCGTAAAAGCACGCGGACGAATTATCCTTAGCAGGTTGAAAATAGGTTGAAACTATTACTCCAACACCCAACACCCAACACCCAACACCCAACACCCAACACCCAACACCCAACACCCAACACCCAACACCCCCAACACTCTTTGCTCTTAGCCCTTTGCCCTTCCCTCTTAGCTCTTAATACCTCCTCCTGATCTTGTCCTTTTCGTTAATATCGTTAGCATCCATCACAAAAACGCCTCCCCCATGTGTGGCAATAACAATCATATTGTCTCTGGGGTGGACGATAAGATCGTGAACGTATTCATATGGCAGATCACCAAGTACCTGGTAGGATCTTCCACCTGTTAAACTAACATAAACACCTGCGTCTGATCCTATATATAGTATTTCAGGATTTACAGGATCTTCTCTTATCACATTTATCGGCCCGAGAGGAATATTAGCTGATATATCTGTCCAGGTAGTACCAAAATCTGTCGACTTCCACACATAGACCTGGAAATCATCATCGCGGCGACCCGTTTGGGTCAGGTAAACCGTACCTATATCATATTTTGATGCAACAATCCGTGATACCCACTTAATAGGAAGGCTACCCTTACGGATATCGGTCCAGTTTTTACCTCCATCCTTTGTTCTCCATACCCTTCCGTCGTCGGTTCCTACATAGATAAGGCCTTCTTTCAGTGGTGATTCGTCAATAGAGCTTATTGTCTGGTAGCTTATATCACCGTTTTTCTTCGGATCATTATAAGTCAGATCAGGACTAATATAATCCCAGGTTTGTCCCCTGTCTCTCGACATTAATAATCGCTGCATACCATGGTATACAATATCCTGGTTGTGTGGCGACAGTATTGTGGGTGTGACCCACTGACCCCTCAGAACGGGCTCATCGCTGAAAGTGTTTGGCAATATCCTTTCAGAGGCGACATTCCAGCCGGTAGCATTAAGGTAATCATCAACCTTTGCCTTCATCAATAAGCCATAGAAACCGCTGGCATAAACAGTGTTATTATCATTCAGGTCGATGGCATGTGATGTCCCTTCTCCTCCAAGAGTCATTGAAAAGTCCCTGGCCGGTACCATATTGCGGCCCCTCGAGAGATCAACGGTGCCAACATAGCTGCCATGATCCTGCATAGATCCATATACCCTGAAAGGAGAAGCCATATCATAGCTTATATTAAAGAACTGGCCAAGTGGTAGCTCCTTAATAGGATATTTAAATGTTTTGCCCTTATCATAGGAGATGACCAGCCCGCCATCCTGCACATTCAACAGGTAATTGGAATTATTTGGATCTATCCATAAACCATGGTGGTCGGAATGGGGACCCCTGAGTGGTTTAAAAGTTTTACCACCGTCAGTGCTCTGGTTAAGGTTAAGTCCCATAGAATAAACAATATTCTCGTCGTTGGGATCGACTCTTATCTGGGCAAATACCCACCCGTAAGTACCCGAATGTCTTTCCATCATCCTCTTCTGCTCTGGCGTAAGCCCGCTCACTTTAACCCATTCCTCTCCACCGTTAACAGTTTTATATATGGTAGCTCCTTTAATAGTATTTGTTCCTTCACGACCGTATGCATCTGTTTCCCCCTCCTTTGCAAAATATGCCACCTCATAATTATCGACATAGGCATAAAGTACCTTTGGATTCGATCTTGCTATATCGATACCTATCCGGCCGGTATGGTTGGGAGCGGGGAGACCGTTTACTATTCTCTTCCAGTTTTTCCCCCCGTCTGTCGATTTCCAGATCGCGCTGTTCTTAGTTGTTTCCCATGTACGTGGGTCGCTCCACTTTTCCCTTATCCTTTCCCATGTTGTACAGTATATTGTATTCGGTTTTTCCGGATCCAGCACAAGGTCATAGGCTCCGGTCATATCATCCAGGTATAGAATTTTTTCCCAGGTCTTTCCTCCATCTACTGTCTTAAAGAGTCCTCTTTCCTTATTGGCAGTCCATTCATGACCTGTGGCCGCAACATATACAATATCGGGATCTTTTGGATTTATCCTGATTCTTCCTATAGTCATGGTATTATTAAGGCCCATGTCCTCCCAGGTCTTTCCTCCGTCGCTTGTTTTAAATACTCCACAACCCGAATTTGAACTTCTGAAGATATTTGCTTCTCCGGTACCTACCCATACAACATCAGGATTATTAGGGTCTATTGCGATATCTCCAATCGAGGCAGTAGGCAGATCCTTTGTCATATGCTCAAAGCTTGTGCCTTCATTATCCGATTTCCATACCCCTCCCGAGGCCGATCCTACCCATATTGTATACGACTCGCCCCTTGGCATAACAGCCTCAACATCAGTACACCTGCCGCTTATGTTCGTGGGACCTATATATTGCCATATAAGTTCTTTAAACTCAGAATCATTTTTCATTTCCAGATGTTTGGAAAACATATTAACCTTTTCCCCGGCACCCAGGATCGGTTTTTTTGTTTGAGACGAAATAGTTGTACAGATTGAAATAGTGAGCAAAAGAATCAGCAGCTTCTTCATAATAGTGTGTTTTAGTTTTCTTGAATTTGGATACTAATCGTATTGCAAGTTAGCATCCCAAACAAAAATATACAATTAAAAAGAAGCAGGGCACCTCTGGAGGGTGCCCTGCAACACAAAACCTAAAACTTATGTGTAGTGGAAACTACGTGATATATAGAGTTATTTGACTGCGAATACTATCTCGTAGTCTTTAACTAATTTCGGAAAATAAACCGATATAAGTTTAATTTGATCAATCTCATCTTTTGCTGACTGTGATATTACTTTTTGCCTGAAATATTCCGAATTATCCAGGTAAAGTCTTGAATCTGAAATCCCGTCGTCTGCATATTGTCCTTCTAAAAGGTTTACACCAAATATCTTTCCATCACAATTATACTGAACTGAAAGATGGTCAGAAACAACAATTAGTTTTCTGCATTTTTTATTACTGTCGTCAATGGCAATCTTTACTGTCATATCTGAATTTTCGTAAGATACCTCGTAGGTGGGAAGAATTCTGGCATCAACTATCAGGGGAGCAATTGACTTCTCAATAACATACGCACCGAGCTCATGATTTGTATTTCCCTTCGGCAACCGGGTCGATGGCCAGCGAAGGGAGGTAAACCAGTATAGAAACTGATAAGAGGGTAAGTAATTTTTTCATGGCTTCCTTTTTTATTTGTTAACGCTTCTTTTCTTGATTATAGAAATCTGTCCTTTTCTATTTTCCATTCACTATATAGACGACCGTTAACATATATTGTTGCACTATCCAATTGTTAAACTTTTTTAACAAAAGCGCTAAATATGTACGTTCTAAATTGAAAGGGCCAACTGGTGGCATCTTCAGTGCAATTTTCTTGTTCGTTCGAAATAAATTCCTATATTTATCCGCGAAAATATTTTCAACTAAACCTATATCTATGAAAAAGATTCTTTTGACAATTACCGCAGTTTGCATGACAGCCAGCCTTATGGCGGGCGGTCTGGTTACCAATACCAACCAGAGCGCTTCATGGACAAGACTGCAGGCACGTAATGCCTCACTTGGTACGGATGCAGTTTATTATAATCCTGCAGGTACTGTATTTATGAAACCCGGGATACACGTGTCAGTAAGTAATCAGACAATCTCTCAGACAAGGTAGATTAATACAAACTTACCCGATCCTGAATGGAGTTTCCCTGGTGAAACCAGTGAATTCGATGGTGATGTCTTTGCACCTGTTTTTCCGTCTATATACGGAGTTTATAATACGGGTAAATTTGCGTATCTCAGCCTTTAACCCAATAGGTGGTGGCGGTGGTGCAACTTTTGAAAAGGTCGGAATTCCCAGGATAGAGTATGATCCTGCATTGATAGCCTCTTCACTTGCCGGTATGGAGTTACAGGTTATGATCTTGAATCTAGTTTCGAAGCAACATCCATATATTTTGGATACCAGGTAAATATAGCATATAAGATAAACGATATGTTATCAGTTGCTATTGGAGGAAGAATGGTAACAGCTAAGAATACCTATAATGGTTACCTCAGAAATGTAAACCTTAATTATCTGGGACCACCAACCAGTGTTGCAGGTGTTTTACAATGACCTTGCCGGACAGAACTGCCAGCTACCCAGGCAACTGGTGCAGCATCAGTTCAGCCAATTATTGATGCTGGATATGGTGGATTAACACTTCCTGACTCTTGTAACTGCTACTGACAACTTAATCAGCCACAGGCTGATCAGTTAAATGGTGGACTGGTAGCTCTGGGAGTTAATCCTACTGGTTTAACTGCCGCCCAGGGCTGTTACAGGGCTGCTACCACTCTTACAGCAGCAACAGATCTTGGAGGAAAAGCACTTGTTTATGGACTAATAATGGACCAGGAGGCTGATGTTCTTCAAAAAGCAACTGGATTTGCACCAATAATCAGTGTTAATTTCTCACCAATTGAAATGTTGAATATTGCTATTTAGATATGAAGGAAAAACTTCGCTTGAAATTTAAGAACGAAACAACATCTGACTTTATAACAGCAGTTGATCCTGCAACCGGGCAGCCCGAGCATCTATGTTTCCCTGATGGATATGAATACAATGCTGATATGCCTGCCAACTGGCTATAGGTGCAAGCTTAAAACCAACTGATAAATTGATGGTTATCTGCAGGTTTCCACACCTACTTCGATAAGGCAATCGACTATAGCCAGGGCAAAGATTTCGAATTATTGATAAAAACTATATCTCATATTCACTTGGAGCAGAATATGGTCTTACTGATGCATTAAAGATAAGTGCTGGTTATAGCGGTGCATCAGTACAGGTGTAAATGATCTATATCAGTCGGATATTACACACTCTCTTAATACCAGTACTTTCGGAGGTGGATTCAAGTACTCAATTGGTTCAATGATTGATATTAATGTTGGTGCTTCAGTTACTTCCTATTCAGAGGAATCTTATGATAAGATTAAAGAAATCCCTACAGGTGGCCAGATCAGACTATATGGAAACTTATGATAGGGCTGTATGGATTATTGGCGTTGGCGTTGATCTTCACTTCTAAGAAAGAGATTTACACAGATTAAAAACGAATTTCACGAATAATATAAAGTGCGGATCCCATTAAGGGTCCGCATTTTTTTGTAATTTAAGGCATAATTTATGTGGCTAGCTAGATAAGCAACCTAATTCTTAAATTATAAGTCATAATATTATGAAGAAGCTACTTACGGTATTACTGGCTTCTGGCTTATTCTTCATTGCTACTCGCCGGGGGACTTGTTACCAATCTCGATCAAAGTGCAATGTTTACAAGGTTCCAGTGCCGCGATGCCTACTCTGATATTGATGCAGCCTATTATAATCCTGCCGGCCTGGTTCATATGAATGATGGTTTTTACCTTTCTCTGAATAACCAGACAATGGGCCAGCTGAAGATGATTACCACCGATTATTCGAATATCGAACAGATGGTCAAAGGAATATGATGGAAAGGTAGGTGTCCCGTATTTCCTGCTACATATGCTGTTTATAAAGACCGGAAAATTTGCATTTTCATTTGCTGCAAATCCGATTGCAGGTGATGGTAAAACCAAATATTCGGATGGATTGCCTTCTTCCGAACTATATATGTCGGATGTAGTACAGGTAGTGAAGGAATACACTCAGTATAGTAGATGTACCTTGACCAATATTGTTGCGGCAACTTCTGTTGATGGCGATTATGATAATATAACGGTTATGAGCTGTTGATATAGCTACTGAAACTACGAACTCTGTCGATGGGATACCAGGGTAATGTGGCTTTTCAGATTAACCAGTATATTTCAGTTGCGGCAGGAGCAAGGCTGGTTCATGCAAATAAATGGGTAAAAGGCTAAAGATCACTTTTATTGTTGGAAATAATGATATAAGTGGTGAAGTTTGAAGAGTAGGAGCCAGTGATCATTCAGAAATTTCTATCCTTTTTGCTGGATTCTATTGCAACAAATACCCCTCGATGACCTGATGCCGATGCTGATGAAATTGACAGAGAGTCGGAGTTGAGACAGATGTAAGCTTATCGGGAGATGGGTGTTACACCGATAATAAGTATTAATTATGCCCCATCGATAACCACAAACTGGTCGTTTAAGTATGAGTTCAAAACAAACCTTGATATTCTGACCAAAGTAAATGATGGCAAAGATGGGAATGGCGGCAAGTTTAAAGAAGGAACAAAGTGTGATACTGCAGATATACCCGCAATGCTTTCAATCGGACTAACCCGAATACCAACCAGCCGAGATATATGTTCTATGCCGGCATACACTACTATTTCGATAAACCAATAGATTTTGATGGCGATGAAAATATTAATATTGATATGATTGAGAAAAATTCCTATGAATTTGCTTTTGGGGGAGAATATAAGGTTAATAGTAAATACAGAATCAGTTCAGGAGTACTTATTACCAGACCGGGAGTTAATGCTGAATATCAGAATGAGAAGAGATTTGCAATTCCATCAAATACTATCGGTGCAGGGATCGGATTGAGGCTATCACCATTTATTGACCTGAATATAGGAGGTTCATATACCCTTTATAAGAAAGATGAGAAGGTTATGAATATACTCCGGAGGATGGGGTTAATGAGGTTCGGTAAATGTATCGCAGTACTATGATACACGTACCTGGATATTATCTGTCGGAGTTGATTTCCTGTTCGGAGAACAGTAGAGAAGGTGAGATGCCCACTGCGTGGACAGTGGTTGAGATCGCTGCTTAGGCAGCGAATAGTTGAGAAAGGTTTAGTTTTCAACCTTTTCAACTCAGTTTCAACTCAGTCTTAACTTAGTCTCAACTCAGTCTCAACTCAGTCTCAACTCAGTCTCAACCTTATTTCAATAGAATCAGAAACTTCTCCTTATGCGGTATTAGTAATCCCTGCAGCTCGTTCTTCAGCTCAGCTACCCTGGAGGAATTACCCTTCTCTTCATAGAGCGATATCAGGTTAATGTATATTGATCCCAGGATTGGATTCCCTTTATCTATGAGTTGGCTCCTGAGGTATTCAAACCTATTCAGGGCTGCATCCATCCTCCCGTTTTCTATATCCCTGAACCCAATATTTATTTCTGTATTTAACTTTATATCGAGACATAATCCGTAGATAGATAAGCAGTTATCGTCACACTCCTCAATAATATCAACCCACTCCGAGTCCTTGCCAATAGGAGGGAAGCGCATCGTAATATATTTTATTTCTCCTACCCGACTGAATTTATATACATCCGGACAAAGAGGTAGTCCGCTCAACTCAGACAGCTTAAACCTTTCTCCCTTATCAGTAATAAGGTAGGTAGCCGGATCTATACAATAATAACCACCCTCAGCCAGGTTTTCTATACTTATATTTAAAAGCGTGACATCATCCTTTAACTCTATGTTAATTAGTTCAAGAGTCATTGGATTTTTTAAGGCATAGTTAGGTTCAAATATACTCTGAGCCTTTAACCCGCTCAATCCTAATGCCAGTAAAACATAAAATAAAAGGCCCTTCTTCATAATCTGCGTATATTATTTACAATTATTATAATCATTTCAATTGCATGACATGCATCTTATAGCAGATTGAGTTTATCAATCCCGGCATATATGCTACTTCTTATATTTTCCTTCTCAGCGGCTGTCATAACTATGTCTGACTTAAAAACTCAAAGCTACAAAAATTATCAGCACAATATTCATGACATTTTTTCGATTCTTTTAACTTATTTTCTTTATAGAGTTAATTATTTACATTTGTGCCGGCATGAAATTCTCAATAAACTCCTTTATCTATAAGCATATAATTGATAGGATACTGTCGAGCGTTCAGCAATCAATTATTTTGCGCATTGCTTCCGACGACAGGGTACTTGATGTGGCATGTGGCACCGGGTCGCTGTCAATAGCAATCTCAGAGCAAGCCGCTGAAGTAAAGGGAATAGATCTTTCGGAGGAGATGATTGCAATTGCTAATGCTGCTGCAAATAGTAAAGGCATTACCAATGTCGAGTTTCTGAATTCAGATGCATCCGACCTGTCCTTATATAAAAATGATTCATTTGATGTCGCTGTAACATCGATGGCCATTCACCAGTTTGATCCCGACCTGGCCATAAGAATATTAAAGGAGATGAGGAGGATTGCCCCCAGGCTTATAATAATGGATTATATGTATCCCAGACCTTTTGGGTTTTCAAGCTTAATATTATTTATTATTGAGAGGATTGCAGGGGGAGATCATTACAGGAACTTCCGTAAGTATAATAATCTTGGCGGACTTGATTACTTCCTTTCCGGATCAGGGCTGGAGCTCAAATCTGATTTATATATATCATCGGCCTTCAGGGTCGTTTCCTGTAGCTGAGCTGTAGGAATTAGATTAACACTATATCCATTCCTGAATCAGGATTCATTCAAACCATAAGGATTTGACGATTCATTTTATTGTTTAGTGAAGAAAGGTTATATCGCCAACTTTTGTGAAAAATGAGCCGTCGGCATACTGGCCTGTTACTTTCCAAACATATACCCCCTGTGGTGCAAGATTACCATCACCAAAGTAACCATCCCAACCTCTGTTTATATCGAAGCTTTCGAAAATAAGTACTCCCCATCGGTTAAATATCTGAAGCTGGTATCTTGAAACATTTTCAAAGAATGGTCTGAAGACGAAATCCATGCCATCGTAAACCCCCGGCCTCCATTCTCCTCCTATGGGGCCTGAGCCATTCCATTTAAATACATTCGCGAATTCAATATCTCCATCTATCCAGTCGACTACTATAGGCGTTTCGAGTGTCGTAGAATCGACACACCCGTTTTCTGAAGTAACAATAAGTGATACAGTATACTCACCGGGCTCCATATATTGATGCCAGGGATTCTCTTCTGTGGAGCTTTGTCCATCACCAAATCTCCATAAATGAGACTGGTCAAAATAACTATTGTCGGAGAATACTACTATCTGTTCGTTATTAACAACTGTAGTGGGGTAGGCGCTGAAGATAGCCGAAGGGTTCTGGTAAACTCTTATTGTTCCATTATGTACGTCTTGACCGCTAATATTATTAACTCTTAATTTTACTAAGTAGTCACCGGGAACATAATAAGTATGGACCGGATTTTTCTCATTGGAGTATATGCCATCACCGAAGTCCCAGGTAAAAACTGTACCAAATTGGCTGGTGTTTTCAAATGATACAGTAAGCGGTGTACATCCTGTTGTGTCGGCCTTAAAGTCTGCTATCGGCATTTGAGGAAGGATAACACTTATATGTATGGTATCTATGGCCATACAGCCCCACCTGTCGGGCATAGTTTGATAATATATAACATGTGTGCCAATGCCTGCCAGCACAGGATTGAATATATTTCCGGATAATCCGGGGCCTGACCATATACCATTTTCCGGGCTGGCAATCAGTGCTACCGGTGGACTATCTATAAACTGTGAGCCCGGATTAATAATTGTGATATTGGGGTTTGGCATAACCGTTATTATCGTACTGTCGGAATCGCTGCAATCAGCATTATCAATAGTGTATCTGATAAGATGATCACCTATGCCGGCAATAACTGCGTTGAAAGTATTTCCAACAACTCCCGGTCCTGACCAGATGCCTCCCAGATCTTGAGAATTCAGGGTAACCGGTGGACTGTCGTTGCACAATGTATCTACGGGAGTTATAGTAGCATCAGGTGTGGCAACTGTGATAATCGTCTCATCATAGTCGGTGCATCCGTTGCTATCTATTATTGTATATGTTATTGTGTGATTGCCTGCTCCGGGCAAAGAAGGATTAAATACATCTCCAACCACTCCCGGACCAGTCCATACACCGCCAGGGTCGCGCGCCTGGAGTGTGAAAGGAGGGTCAGATGAACATACAATCCCACCAGATAGTATTGTAGCATCAGGTATAGGTACCACGCTTATTATTGTTTCATCACTGTCGGAGCACCCGTTTGGATCTGTCAGATCATACCTTATAATATGGTCTCCCGGCCCCGAAACTTCGGGATCGAAGGTGTTGCCCGAAACTCCTGCTCCAAACCATGTGCCCCCTGGATCAACAGCAGTCAGGGTGACAGCATCGGCATTAGCACAGAGTGTATCAACGGGACTTATTGTAGCATTGGGATATCCTACAATAAGTATAATGGCGCTTGTCTCTACAGGGGGATTATCACCATTAACAGGATCTGCAGGTGTGCCCGGGATATTTGGATCATCATAGGGATTACAATAATTCCAGTTTCGTAGGGTAACTTCAAAATACTGACCAATGGCTTTATCGGCAGCAACATTTATAACATCAGACCAAACTCCCGACCCTGTAACTGGTCCGGTTAATGTGATTACATTGTCTATATAAGGAAAGGTTCTTGATACCCCTTCTATGGTTATGGGTGTACCTGTCATAGTATTATCTGTGCCATATATCCACTGTAACCACCTGGTATTTACGTTCGGATTATCCAGCTCCTGTGGAGGGACGCAGTTAAACTGAGTGAGGTCCTGGAATCGTACATTATCGCTGGTGCCAAAGCATATAGGGTAAATATCAGGAGAAATATGCATCTCTCCTCCATTACTATCGTCGTTGTCCCAAACTGTTACTATCTGTTCCTGCGAAGATGATGTACACAGAACACCATTTACAATAAGTGTTGCCCGAGGATTATAATTACATACATCACCTGCCGATGTATATGTGGTAGCAGATGTTGCTTCAAAAACTCCCGGTGCAATCTCAGTAGCTGGTATAGTTTCAACTGTTCCGTTGTCCCAATCGTATCTTATACTCACGTCAGTGCCTGCATCATTTACCCCTGTATAGCTTACAAACCATGTTGCGGTAACGGGTGAGCATAATTTATCGGGGGTAATATTATTGGCTTTTGATAATATTGAGCAATCCTGCCCTGAAATACTCAATGACAGCCATAATAGTACAACTATATGAATAAACAATTTCATAATTCCCCTTCCCATTTTACGTGAACCCCTGCTATTCGGTTACACAATATTGATTATGCATGTCGCAAAGCACCGATAATCCTCAATATTGAGTGATACGAATAAAAATTTTATATTAAAAGACATCAGGTTCAGTACTTTTTAAACGGGAATTCGGATTAAATCGTATCTGGTCCGGAATCAGTAATTCGAAAAATATATATTATCTTCAAGTTTCATTTTAAACCCTTCTACAATCATGAGACTACTAACAATTGCTTTGCTGTTTTTCTTTCAGCTTATTAATATTTATTCACAGGATATTGACTCTTTATTTAATCCTGTTAAATACAGAAATATAGGACCGCACAGGGGTGGCAGATCTGTTACCTCCACAGGTGTAGTAAACGACCCTCTTACTTATTATATGGGTACCACCGGGGGAGGACTCTGGAAGACCAGCGATGCCGGTCAGTTCTGGACCAATATCTCCGATAAGTATTTTACTACCGGATCAGTCGGGGCCGTTAGTGTGTCTGAAAGTAATCCCAATGTGGTTTACTGTGGTATGGGCGAACATGCACCCAGGGCTGTTATGACCTCCTATGGCGATGGGGTATTAAAATCGACAGATGCTGGCAAGACCTGGGTAAAGTTAGGATTGGAGAAGACTCAGCATATCTCAAGGATAGTAATTCATCCTACTAACCCCGATATAGTTTTCGTAGCAGCTGAGGGAGCCCTGTTTGGCCCTTCAAAGGAGCGGGGAATATATAAATCTGCAGACGGCGGTAAGACATGGAGGAATGTATTATTTGTAAATAATCTCACCGGATGCTCTGAACTGTCTATGGATATGAATAACCCGCAGGTACTCTATGCTGCAATGTGGGAGCATCAGAGGAAGCCCTGGAAGGTAATTAGTGGCGGAGAAGGAAGCGGATTATATAAAAGCAGTGATGGAGGTGATACCTGGAAAAAGATACATAATGGCTTGCCAGAGGAAAAGGGCAAAATGGCTATAGCTGTCTGTCGTTCCAATCCGGATAAGGTATACGCTCTTATTGAAAGTGATTCCAATAAGGAAAAAGGTGGACTGTTCGTTTCTACTGATGCAGGTGAAAAATGGACCAAAGTGAGTGGAGATCACAGGCTTTTGCAGAGGGCATGGTATTACCTTGAGATTTTTGTTGATCCCAGTGATGAGTTTACCATTTATTCTCTAAGTGCACAGGCTTTGCGCTCAATAGACGGTGGCAAGACCTGGGAGAGAATTACCGGGACGCATGGTGACTTTCATGACTTATGGATCAATCCAAATAATTCTCGTAACCTGTGCATCGCAAATGATGGAGGTGCTGCAATAAGTTTTAATAGTGGCAAAACATGGTCTTCGCAGGATGGTATGCCAACAGCCCAGTTTTACCGTGTTAATGTAGATAATGAATTTCCGTATAATATTTACGGGGGCCAGCAGGATAATACCTCGGTTAAAATAGCCAGTATGGCAGTTGATGGATCGGCTATTACCGATAAGTACTGGACTGCCTCTGCAGGTGGAGAAAGTGCATTTCTGGCTTTTGATCCCGATAATCCGGTAAAAGTGATGGGTGGGTCCTATCTTGGTCATATAGAGGTGCTTGATATCGAAGCAAAGGCCGGAACAGGCATACTGGCTGCACCCATCCTGTACCTGGGAAGGGCCTCAAGGGATATGAAGTACCGTTTCAACTGGAATGCTCCAATAATCTGGTCGCAGCATGAACCAAATACATTCTACCATGCGGCCCAGTGCCTTCTCAAAACAACAGACCTGGGTAAGTCATGGACCGAGGTTTCACCAGATCTGACTCGCGATGAGGATGATAAACAGGGCAAGGGCGGTGGCCCGTATACAGTTGAAGCTGTAGGTGCAGAAAACTATGGAACAATAAGTTATGTGATTGAATCACCCCATGAAAAGGGAGTTATATGGACAGGTAGTGATGATGGCCTTGTGTACCTTACAAAGGATGGAGGAGAAAACTGGAATAATGTTACACCTAAAAACCTTGTTGAATGTCTTGTGAACGCAATAGAGGTTTCTCCACACGACCCCGCTGTTGCATATATTGCTACCACAAGGTATAAGTTTAATGATTATACACCGGCTATTTATAAGACCAGTAATTATGGTAAGAGCTGGACCAATATCAGTGAGGGCATTCCCTATGGTGCTTTTACCCGTGTGGTGAGGGAGGATAAGAAGAAGAAAGATCTGCTGTTTGCAGGGACTGAGACCGGCATGTATATATCATGGGACGGAGGTAAGCTATGGCAGTCATTTAAGCTGAACCTTCCCGTAGTACCTGTTACAGACCTGATTATCAAGGATGATAACCTTGTTGTAGCAACATCGGGACGCTCGTTCTGGATACTCGACGACCTGGAATTAATAAGGCAGTATAGCAAGAAAGCATTTGCACTTTATAATCCAGGTCCAGCTATTCTGGGAAGCTGGAGCAGTCCGCTTAACACAAATAACCCGAAGTTTACTGGAATGAGCCCGCATGAGGGTGTAAACCCTGCCAATGGAGTGGTTATTTATTACCAGTTACCCGACACTATTGATGTAGAAATGGAGATAAGGGATAAGGATGGCAAGCTGGTAAGAAAGTTTAGCTCTAAAAAAGATGAATTGTATAAAAAATACGAGGGTGGACCCTCAGCCGAGCCTGTTTTGTCAAAGAAAAAAGGACTTAATCGCTTTGTGTGGGATATGCGATACACTGGTATGATTGGTGCACCCTCTGCTTATATTGAGGGAAGCTATAAGGGACATAAGGCTTCGCCAGGAGATTATAGTATTAAACTTATTGCCGGTAAGGATAAGGCTGAGCTTAGCTGTACCATTCTTAAAAATCCAGATTACCCTCTTTCGGATGCCGATTATAAGGAATACAGCGATTATATGCTTGACATGGAGAATACCCTGAATCTGATGCATAAAAATGTAAATACTATCCTCGATATGAGGATGCAGCTTGAGGATGTTCTTAAGAATATTGATAAGGAAGCAGAGGCGGAGATATATGCAAAAGGCAAGGAACTGGTAAAAAAGATGAAAGACTGGGATGAATTGATGATTCAGAGAAAATCAAAGGCCTATGATGATGTGGAAAATTATCCAAATAAGTTTACAGCGGAGTATCTTTTTCTGATAAATAGTACAGAGAGTGCTATTCCCAGGGTAAATGATCCCTCAAGAAAAAGGCTCGCAGAATTAAACGGGCAATGGAAGAGCCTTGAGATCACAGCCAGGGAGATAAGAGATGAAGATATCCCGGGATTTAATAAACTCCTGTGGGATAAAGGTATAGGAGCAATAAGAGTCCGTAAAAACTGATATCGCAGTGTGATTATATATATCGGTTCGCTTACTTCTTTTTGTCAACCGTCTGCTCACATGGACTGGTAGGTCTGTTTTTACCGCTTCCCGATACGGGTTCTTTGTCTGACTCAATACATACCGACCAGTGTCCCATAGATCCGGGATTGGAGGTGCTGACCGTAACCGTCAGGCTGCCGGTAAAAAGATAATCTTTTCCTGGACTGAGCCTGTAAGCCTGTCCCTTAACAATAGCTTCGCCACCACCACCTATTGGTTTGAAGTAAAGGCTGCTGGCCGATCCGGAATACCTGAAATTACTGTTGCTGAGCTTAGACCTGTTGTATGTGCCTGATGGTGTGACAAGGCAAAATTGCCAGTCTGAATTACCAGGGTTAATCCTGATGCCGCCTGGAGTAATCACTGTGGCCGGGGTAATAACCGTTGTAGGTGTTATTTCTGTTACAGGTACTATATCTGTTGTCGGTACTACCACGCTTGTGGTAACTGTATCTGTTACAGGTACAATATTTGTTGTCGGTACTACCACGCTTGTGGTAACTGTATCTGTTACAGGAACAATATCTGTTGTCGGTATTATCGCCGGTGCTGTTATTGCCTTTTTGTATGTTATACTGGTTTTTTCTCTGGCAGTACCTGCCTCATTGCTTCCGCTTATAATAACCTCATTAACCCCCTCTTTCAATCCTATATTAAGAGAGATAGTGCCGTCGGATGTAAAATTGAAAAAACTGTTTGCAGAACCATTTATCACTACCTGTACATCCTGCCATGCCTTTACATTTAATGCCTTAGCTTTTATTGAAAAGATATTGTTATTTACCGTCAGGGGTGAGGGTGGATTGATAAAACTAATTTGAGGGACCTGGGTTTTTGGGGTTTCCTGTGTAATATTTGTGTTTTGAGTCCTTTGGGATCGGTTTTCCTGTATGTTCTGATTTACCATGTTAGACTGGTTAACCCTGGTATTTTCAGTTATCGTAGATGCCTGGTTTACCTGCGTTGGTAAGGTAACTGCAGCCTGAACAGTACTTACTACAGTTTTATTGGCATCACTTTGCTCCCTGTAGATAAGAACTATATCATCAGAAGCTATGCCTTCTTTATTTCTACCGGTAATAGAGAGTACACTTGTGTCGTTAATCATCTCTACTGCCATCTCTATTTTTCCTGCCTCAGGGAAGAATTCAAAACTTGCTTCATTCCCATTTAATTCCACCTTTATATCTTCCCGGCTGCTTATCCTCATAAACCTTGCAGTTACATTTATATTCCTGTTATTACTGACAAAGGGATCCCTGTATGGAATGGTAATATCTATTTCAGGAAGGGCGGATGCAGAAGGGATTGGTGAAATTATTTCAGTAATTGGTTCCCTGTTTACAAGGGCTGCTTGCTTTGTATTGCCTGAACCTGAGGTCTTGCCCCCGAAGTACCACCTGAATCCAATACTGGTATAGTGGTTCATATCCAGGGAGGATCCATCAAGAACCCTATTATCAATATCAATGCCGGTAGCGCTGTTATTTTCACTCAGTGAGAAGTTTACTTTATGGCCAATACCAATTGAAAAGCGCGGAGAGAATTGGTATCCAAGGTAGATGCCTGCAGTAGGGAGGAGGGCTGCTTTGTTAACAAGCTCCGTTTCGAAAGATCCGTCGCTGAGATTTTTTAAATCAGCAACGATAGTACTGCGCCCGGCAGTGGGGTCGATAACAGAATAATTATAAGCTAAGTCGCTATCATTAAGAAGGTCAGAGGATGTTAATCCGTGTGTTAAACCTGCTCCAAGAAAACCAGACAGTATAATACCTGTTCTTTCTCTTAGCCTGTTCAGGGTGAGTCCGAGCTCAAGATCATAATTAAAGAACCTGTAGCGGATATTACTGTAAGTATCATCAACGTTTATCCTGTGGTCCCAGGCCTGGTTTTCGCCGGCAAGGAAACGAAATTTCCAATCCATAGCGAGAAAGGCGCCCTCTTTACGGAAGATATTGCTTCCCAGGGAGAGATCCAGTCCTGCCCCCATGGAATTGGCAATATCAGATTGCTGGTAGCTTCCTCCAATGCCAAAGCCGATGGAAAGGCCATTGTTGGTTTTATATGTTGCGTTTTGTGCAGATACATAAGTGTAGCTAAAGATTAAAAGTGCGAATATCAGTAAAAACCGGCTGGTCATTTTCATGTGTATATCATTTTGTTGAGAACAGAAATATGAATAAAGATATATAAAAGTTAATCAAGGGCAGTCAAATTTCTGCTATAGCAAACTGAATGCAAATAAAAATATTCCTGAAAAGTATTATTAGTTATGGCATTACAGAATAAGCCTCCATCTGACTTAGTCAGATGGAGGCCTCATATTTTAATGATTATCTTAAGAATCTTATCGAAAGAGGGAAGAGGTTTCTGTATTTTTCTGAGACAAGCAGTCCGGCAATAAAAGTGTAGATAAAGTTTATAATCATCATTACCAGGGGATAAAGCATTATCAGGCTAACCGGCTTTGGCATTTCTATACTCCTGCTTACAAAATAAAATTTAGGGATAATAATTGCAAGTGGAATAAATACCATGATTATCCAGGTGATCTGCCAGTTAATTAGATTCATTGCATAAGCAGACAGGTCCTTAACCTTATCTTTTTTTCTCATCCAGAATATTAGAGGCAGGATAATGTTGGCCAGTGGTATAATTACAAAGAGAAGGCTTGAATAATGCATTCCTCTTATATAGTTATAATTAATTTCGAGGGAGTGATCAACAAGTTCGTCAATACTTATATCAAGCACCTCGGCAATTCTTTTTAAAGTATCACCATGTGGGTTAGTTCCCTCTTTTTCTATCCTCTGGAGTGTTCTGAGGCTTATACCTGCATCCTCGGCAAGATTCTCCTGAGAAAGGCCTTTTGCCTTTCTGAATTCTGATAAACGTGAGCCCAAATCTTTCATAGCTTTTTTTGTTTTGGTTATGGCTCAAAGGTAATTGTCGCGTACGACGTTGATTGCGCCGAATCTATGACATCTTTACGACAGTTACGACCACTGCCTCATATAATTTATAACTGGGGATTAAAAATATACATTCTTTTCTAGACTGCAGAGGAAGATCTGAGGTTTTTGAAAGAGACCAGCCTTCCTTTCTTTTCATCCCATAATCTAAGTTTCAGAGTCTTGATGCTGGGAATAAATGTTACCGGCTTGATTGCCTTGAACATTTCATTTTCCTTCTGACATTTTTCAAGATTATAATTTGGAATCATCGGGCTTAGATGATGAATATGGTGAAAGCCTATATTTCCTGAGAACCACTGTAATATTTTAGGAAGCTTCAGGTAGGAACTTCCTTCCATGGCCATTTTCCTGTAATCCCATTCATCCTGTCGTGCCCATACAACTCCCTCATACTGGTGTTGAACATAAAACAACCATACTCCACCGCTTGCTGCCAGGTAAATTATTGGTAGTTGTATCATTAGAAACTCCTTCCAGCCAAGTAAAAATATTAAGCCGATAACATACAGGGCCATAATCAGGTTGGCAATATAGATGCTTTTTCTTTCCTGCGAATTCATTTTCTTTCTTGTAAACCTGAACGCCAGTACAAAGAGTAAAACAGGACCTATTCCAAAGAGAATTACCGGGTTCCTGTAAATTCTGTATACCAGTTTCTTCTTCTTTGGCAATTGTTGATACTCTTCAACTGTTAGAGTCCACACATCTCCTTCGCCTCTGCTATCGAGATTGCCTACTGTAGAATGGTGCCTGGCATGAGTCTGGTGCCAGCGATCATAGGGTGTAAATACCAGGCTGCCCAGTATTGTTCCGATTATCCTGTTTGCCTTTGCCGATTTAAAGAAAGAACCATGTCCGCAGTCATGAAAGATGATAAACAACCTTACCAGGAAGGCAGCAGCAAGAATTGATAATCCGAGGGTGATAAAATATGAGACCCCGAGCGACAGGTACATTAGATACCATAGAAGTATGTAAGGAACAAACGAATTAACAAGCTGCCAGATACTTTTTGCGGGATCTGGTTTATTATACTTTCTAACCACATCCATCCATGAATTCTTATTTTCCTCCTTGCTCTCCATGCTCAATGCCTTCCATAATGCCTGTTTATAACAAAGTTAAGCAGTAAATATTTTGAAATCAACTATTTTCTATAAGACTCAAAAAATAATTATTCTATTAAAGAGCCGGTAGTTTACAATTAAAAGGATTAAAGTATCAATAGATTGTTTTGAAAAGACGGGATATTGTTCCTTTTAAAAATTAATCCCTGGATACTGGCTATATAGAGTTAGCTATTCAAGTATCAGGACCTCTGAGTCAAGTGACCAGGCAGCAAAAAATCCAACTGCCCCATTGCTGATATTTGATAGGGGATTATATGGACTGGGAGGCATAATCCTTCTTTTCCAGAATAAGATGTCAGTTAATTGTAAGAAGTAGTTATAAATAGTCTCATCCACGGAAAATAGCTGTACTTCAAGATATACTCGCCTTCATAGAATATGCTTTCAGAAAAGCTTATATAACCATTATGAAAATCTATATCTGCCTGAATTGGATTCATTTTCAGTAAGCAGGTAATATCTTTCAATCAGTCTGCCATCCTCATCGCTGAAACGTATCAAATAAAAGTTATCTTCATTTACATCATCTTCGAAAGTACAATTCACACTTACCACTCTATCGCCAAATGGGTTAAGGTGACTCTGTTCCTCAGAAATACTATAATCTACCTGGCTAATTATCGAACCAGGGGGCAGATAAGAGGATCCTTCATAATTTTTGCCTTCGGTAAGAAATTTGATAGTATAGGCTTTGTCCTGAGCTCCGGTAACAGTACTACCCTTATATATCCCGGTTCCGGTATAATCTTAAGAGATCTGATAATACACCATCTGATATTATTACCTCAGCATCTTCAACGTATACCTGTTCGTCCAGGAGTAATAGCTTGAAGTTTTTGATAAGTTAACGATACATACTGAGTCTTTACATATAATAGCTTCAACAACAAAATGATCTTCAGACTCGTTGAGATCTATTTCAATAATTTTCTCGCAGGAGCTGATTATCAACCATAATTATCAGAAGGATTCTTACTTTAATCATTGCATCAAAAATTAAATTTCCAGGTAATAGATGGTACTATTCCGAAAAGGCTCAGCTGTACTGCTTCAGTCTTTCCCGGAGTGGTCTCACTTTCTCGAAAACTAATTATATAAGCGTTTTGCCTGTTATACAGGTTATAAATTGAAAAGTCCCAGGATGATTTGAATTTCCTGTTAATCTTGCTCTTAAGAGTTAAGCTTAAATCAAATCTGTGATAAGATGGCATACGATATCCATTTCGTGCTGTATAATAGGGTACAGGCATATTTTCAATAATATTTTTTCCACTCGGGAATGTAACTGCATTCCCTGTGGAATATACCCAGACTCCCGAAATGCTTAGGCGCTTACTTAATTTATAGCTTGTAACTACAGACAGATCATGAGTCTTATCATACCTGACGGGGTACCACTGATAATTATTTATGCCTTCAATTTTATTTTCAGTTCTGGAAAGGGTATAGCTTATCCATCCTGAAAACCTCCCGGATTTTTTCCCCGGCATACAGCTCAAGCCCGTAACTTCTTCCCTTACCCTGGAGTACTTGCGATTCTACATGCTGGTCGAAGATTATGTCGGCACCATCCTTATAATCAGGCGTGTTGTGAATGTTTTTGTAATATATTTCAGCAGATGTTTCAATACTATTATCGCTGAAATTCCTGAAAAAACCGGCAGAAATATGATCAACAAAAACAGATTTCAGATTATTACTGGAAGGCATCCATACATCAGCAGGAGAGCCCGATGTGGTATTGGATAAAAGATGCAGGTGCTGTGACATCCTGTTATAAGAAAGCTTAAGAGAGCTCTTATTATTAAACCTGTAGTTAACTGAAATCCTGGGCTCAACACTAAATTGGGGATAAGCAAGATTGCCTCGGTCAAAGTAAGTAGAGTCTACAGGTTCTCTATTGCTTGCGTAATTGTAGAACCAACCCGGCCCGATCTGGCTGAAAACTGATAGTCGCAGACCATAATTTGCACTTAGACTCTCAGTTATGTTTTGATCATTCTGCATATAAGCAGCTGCCTCAAAAGCTCTTTTTTCTTTAGCACCTATACCTGAGATTAAGGTATTTGATAGGTTTAACTCTCCCGGTCTGAAATAATGATAAGTATATTTTACGCCGAATTTCAATGTGTTATCCGGGTTAAGGTAGAGAGTTGCATCCTCCTTTAAAATTATATCTTCAATACCTGTTCTGAGGTTCATGCTCGTCTGCCCAAAGATAAAACCGTAAGTATACCTGGAATAAATTAATGATGACCGTAAGAATAGTTTCTTATTTACGATATAGTTCCACCTTAGTGTACCTGTGGAGTTTCCCCAATTTGCACCAATATCGCTGCCGAGTGCTAAAACATCTTTACCGAAAAAGCCAGACAGGAATACCCTGTTATTATTATTTATGATATAGTTAATCTTAGCATTAAAGTCGTAGAAATAAAATTGCATATCGTCTCTGATTATGTCTCCGGGGAAGACAGCTTTGGCAAGCAGGTCGGCGTATGTTCTTCTTCCTGAGAGTATAAAAGACATTCTGTCTTTAATAAGGGGAGCTTCTACGGTTAATCTGGAGGATACCAGTCCGATACCTCCTGACATACTAAAAGATTTGTTATTTCCCTCATTCATTTTTATATCAAGTACTGAAGATGCTCTCCCTCCGTAGCTGGCTGGCACGCCTCCTTTATATATCGTAACATCCTTAATTGCTTCGGAGTTAAATACAGAAAAGAATCCCGCCAGGTGTGCAGCGCCATATACCGGGGCCTCATCCAGGAGAATCAGGTTTTGTCCCATCGATCCGCCTCGAATATTAAGCCCGGTACTACCTTCAGAGCTAATATTAATTCCAGGTAACAATTGAATAGTTTTTAATAAATCTTTTTCTCCAAAGAATACAGGAAGGGTTTCTATTTTCTTCAGGTTTAGTATTTCAACACCTGTTTCAATTCTGCTTATATTCCTGTCATCTCTTTCAGATGATACAATAATCTCATCAATATCAAGAACAGCAGGCTCTAATTCTATATCTATACTGAAGTTTTTATCAAGCAAGATCTCCCGATCCTCACTATTGTAACCCATATAACTGTATCGTAATAAGTATTTTCCTGGCGGTAGAGAGAGAGAATAGAAGCCGTATGAATTTGATGCTATTCCTTTTATAATTTCCGGAGCCACCACCGACACTCCAATAAGATCTTCACCTGTATCTGAATCAGTAATCTTACCACTTATGGTATAATACTTCTGTCCATAGGCTAAACCTGGCAATAAGACCAACAAAAGGAGCAGGTGCTTCATTCTGCATGATTTTGTAATAGACAATAATATTAAGAAATTTTAGCAGAGAATCAAATTCCGGTATCTTACTTTTATTCTTCGGCTAGCCCTTTGTTCCAGGGTTCTGCAAATAGAAAACTAACGACTTTGGGAGGCGAGGTCTCCTGAATAATGGTGGGCATCAACTGGCACTATTATGATCATCCCCGGCCTCACGGAAATAAGCATTGATCTGGCCGGGTTTATATTGGGAGGAGAATGAATATTCACTTAGTATTACATAATCTGTATGCTTATCTAAAGTTTGAGGTCGTTTATCAAATTTTGTATTACAGTACCCTTTTTTTTCCTAAATTTGATATTGACCTAACATTTAGCTGAGTCTGGCCACCAAGGTTTAAACTTGTATTTTCAACGCAGTAATGAACCAATTGATTCATTACAGGGTAGCTGTCACTGCTAAAAAAAAAGCAGGGACATTTTATTAATTCGTTAGACACTTATCCAGTGGGACTGACGGAGCGAAAGCATGCCCGGAGTCAAATAATGATCTCACCTTTACTTCAGTTTCGTCTTATTTTTATAAAGAATAGAAGTTTGTTAAAGCTTACCCCAATAGGCAATTACAAAGCATTGTCCTCTCAACCTAAGGCAATACTATTATGAAATCAATCATCGGATTTATTTTTGAAAATATCTGGAGAAGATCTGCCAAATTATCTTTTCTGATCACCCTCCTTCTTCTTTTACCTATTGTGGGCTTTGCACAGACTGCAGATTTCACAGCTGATATTACAACAGTATGTACTGGTAGTAACCTTACCTTCACTGATAACTCTTCAGGTACAACAGGCACAGTTAGTTATTCCTGGAATTTTGGAGATGGTGCTTCTTTAGGCAACTGCAAATACTATCGGCCCTCATACGATATTCTATTCTACCCCTGGGAACAAAAGACTGCTAATGCTCTTACTATAACAGATGATGGTGGGCCACATACAGAGACAAAGACTGATTTTATTACTGTATATACTATACCTGTCGCCGATGCAGGAGTGGGTGGTGATGAGTGTGATCTGGACTTTATCTTAAATGCCACTGCTACAGTAGGCACAGGAACCTGGACCGTTAGTGGTCCCGGGACAGCCAGCTACTCACCAAATGCTAACACTGCAGGAGCCACGGCAACAGTAAGTGCATATGGTACATAATCAATTTACCTGGACAGAGGACAACGGAGGCTGTATCGATAGTGATGTGGTCACTGTTAATTTTTACCAGCAGCCTGTCGCCGATGCAGGAGTGGGTGGTGATGAGTGTGATCTGGACTTTATCTTAAATGCCACTGCTACAGTAGGCACAGGAACCTGGACCGTTAGTGGTCCTGGTACAGCCAGCTACTCGCCAAATGCTAACACTGCAGGAGCCACGGCAACAGTAAGTGCATATGGTACATATCAATTTACCTGGACAGAGGACAACGGAGGCTGTATCGATAGTGATGTGGTCACTGTTAATTTTTACCAGCAGCCTGTCGCCGATGCAGGAGTGGGTGGTGATGAGTGTGATCTGGACTTTATCTCAAGTGCCACTGCTACGGTAGGCACAGGAACCTGGACCGTTAGTGGTCCTGGTACAGCCAGCTACTCACCAAATGCTAACACTGCAGGAGCCACGGCAACAGTAAGTGCATATGGTACATATCAATTTACCTGGACAGAGGACAACGGAGGCTGTATCGATAGTGATGTGGTCACTGTTAATTTTTACCAGCAGCCTGTCGCCGATGCAGGAGTGGGTGGTGATGAGTGTGGTCTGGACTTTATCTTAAATGCCACTGCTACAGTAGGCACAGGAACCTGGACCGTTAGTGGTCCTGGTACAGCCAGCTACTCACCAAATGCTAACACTGCAGGAGCCACGGCAACAGTAAGTGCATATGGTACATATCAATTTACCTGGACAGAGGACAACGGAGGCTGTATCGATAGTGATGTGGTCACTGTTAGTTTTTACCAGCAGCCTGTCGCCGATGCAGGAGTGGGTGGTGATGAGTGTGATCTGGACTTTATCTTAAATGCCACTGCTACAGTAGGCACAGGAACCTGGACCGTTAGTGGTCCTGGTACAGCCAGCTACTCACCAAATGCTAACACTGCAGGAGCCACGGCAACAGTAAGTGCATATGGTACATATCAATTTACCTGGACAGAGGACAACGGAGGCTGTATCGGTAGTGATGTGGTCACTGTTAATTTTTACCAGCAGCCTGTCGCCGATGCAGGAGTGGGTGGTGATGAGTGTGATCTGAACTTTATCTTAAATGCCACTGCTACGGTAGGCACAGGGAACCTGGACCGTTAGTGGTTCTGGTACAGCCAGCTACTCGCCAAATGCTAACACAGCAGGAGCCACGGCAACAGTAAGTGCATATGGTACATATCAATTTACCTGGACGGGGGACAACGGAGGCTGTATCGATAGTGATGTGGTCACTGTTAATTTTTACCAGCAGCCTGTCGCCGATGCAGGAGTGGGCGGTGATGAGTGTGATCTGGACTTTATCTTAAATGCCACTGCTACAGTAGGCACAGGAACCTGGACCGTTAGTGGTCCCGGGACAGCCAGCTACTCACCAAATGCTAACACTGCAGGAGCCACCGCTACAGTAAGTGCATATGGTACATATCAATTTACCTGGACAGAGGACAACGGAGGCTGTATCGATAGTGATGTTGTCACTGTTAATTTTTACCAGCAGCCTGTCGCCGATGCAGGAGTGGGCGGCGATGAGTGTGATCTGGACTTTATCTTAAATGCCACTGCTACAGTAGGCACAGGAACCTGGACCGTTAGTGGTCCTGGGACAGCCAGCTACTCACCAAATGCTAACACTGCAGGAGCCACGGCAACAGTAAGTGCATATGGTACATATCAATTTACCTGGACAGAGGACAACGGAGGCTGTATCGATAGTGATGTTGTCACGGTTAATTTTTACCAGCAGCCTGTCGCCGATGCAGGAGTGGGCGGTGATGAGTGTGATCTGGACTTTATCTTAAATGCCACTGCTACGGTAGGCACAGGAACCTGGACCGTTAGTGGTCCTGGTACAGTCAGCTACTCACCAAATGCTAACACTGCAGGAGCCACAGCAGCAGTAAGTGCATATGGTACGTATCAATTTACCTGGACAGAGGACAACGGAGGCTGTATCGATAGTGATGTGGTCACTGTTAATTTTTACCAGCAGCCTGTCGCCGATGCAGGAGTGGGTGGTGATGAGTGTGATCTGGACTTTATCTTAAATGCCACTGCTACAGTAGGCACAGGAACCTGGACCGTTAGTGGTCCTGGTACAGCCAGCTACTCACCAAATGCTAACACTGCAGGAGCCACGGCAACAGTAAGTGCATATGGTACGTATCAATTTACCTGGACAGAAGTAAACGGTACCTGTTCCGATGCAGCGACAGTAACAGTTACATATCATCCACTGCCAACCGCCGATGCAGGAGCAGTTTTAGCAGCATTTTGTCAGGGAGAAACTTCAGCGGCACTTGGTGGAACGGTAGGT
>CALOBV010000005.1:0-370755 GCA_942491535.1 uncultured Marinilabiliaceae bacterium | reverse complement strand
TCTGCTGACTTTGGGTCACAGCTTTCAGACCATGTTCTTCCCGACCTGATAAAAGGGGAGAGAGAGGGTATGATTGGCAGGGCCACCATTTGCGAAGATGGCAGACTTACAGCAGATTATGCTTACCTGAAGGACTATCTTTGGGGGAAAGGGGGTAGGGCATAGGGCAAAGGGCGAAGAGGTAAGAGCGTAAGGCCTTTGATTTAAGATTCAAGATTCCAGGTTCCAGGTTTATTTTTGATCTAAGTCAATGCTATTTAGGTATGGACAACAACTCATTTATGAATTTTTAACAAAATTAAATCTGTAGAATAATTCATTGCTTGTAAATTAGGACGGAGAACGTGAAAGCGGAAACAGGGGAGAAAGTGAACTTAAGTGCCTTGAGTGCCTAAAGTGCGCTAAAGTACTTAAAGTTGAGGTGGAGGGTAGATGAGTGGAGATTTGAGATAGGGAGGAGAAACAGGAAACCAGTAACCAGCAACCAGTAACCAGCGACTGAAATCGGTACTATATATTTAATATATCAAACAATTATTTTCTATGAAAAAAATTCTGTTACTGCTTGGACTATTATTTTTATCCAGGCTTGCTTTTCCTCAGGATAACTATCCGGTTATAGGGGTAAGCGATGAGAGAGCCGAAATTTATGGCCTTACCAATGCAAGAGTGGTGGTAGACTACCAGCAGGTTCTTGAAAATACTGATATACTTATTGTTAAAGGTAAGATTGTCAGCATGGGCAAAGATCTTTCTTTCCCTGATGGAACTGTAATCAGAGACCTTAAGGGTAAATATGTTTATCCATCATTTGTTGATATTTTTTCGACATACGGGGTAGAACAGGAGACCCGGTCTCAACAAAATCCCATGGCTATGCTTATGGGCGGATCACAGCGTGGTGCGCCGGAAGCTGAGAAGCCAAGGGTAGCTGATTACTGGAACCAGGCGATTCATGAGAGCTATAATGCAGTAAGTGAGTTTGCGGTAGATGGTACAGAAGCAGAAAAGTTACGTAAGGCGGGCTTTGGAACAGTTGCCGCCTTCAAGAATAATGGTATTGCAAAGGGCACCTCGGTGCTGGTTACTCTTTCCGAAAAGAAGGCACAGGAAGCAGTAATTATTGAGAGTGCTTCTTCCAATTATTCTTTTAACAGGGGTGTGTCGGAAGATGCCTATCCTACTGCCCAATATGGGTCTATTGCTTTGTTGCGCCAGTTTCATATGGATGCCGACTGGTATAGTAAGCTGCCTGAAGGTTATTTCTATGATGCTTCACTCGAAGCTCTTAAGAATAATAAATCCTTACCAAAGATATTTGAGGTTGGTGAGAAATATGAGGTACTGCGTGCTGATAAAATAGCCGATGAGTTTGGACTGAAATATATTGTTAAAGGTGGTGGTGATGAGTACCAGATGATCGATGATATAAAGAATAGTGGTGTGTCGCTGATTCTTCCACTTAACTTCCCGGCCGTGCCAGATGTAAAAGACCCGTACCAGGCATCAACTATACCCCTTAGTACTCTTAAGCACTGGGAGATGGCACCAGCAAATGCAATGATGGTTGACGGGAAAGGAATCGAATTTGCATTTACAGCAGATGGACTTTCAAATCAGGAAGATTTTCTGAAAAATGTTCGCAAGTGTGTTGAATATGGCCTAAGTGAGGAAGCCGCTTTAAAAGCAATGACCTATACACCGGCAAACATGCTGGGAGCTGAAAAGCTTGTAGGATCGGTTAAAAACGGAATGATTGCCAATATCCTTATTACTTCAGGCAATATCTTTGAAGATGATTGTATTATATACGAGAACTGGGTAAGAGGCGTCCCTTATTTGATAAGTGATATGAATCTCCCTGACCTGTCCGGGTCATATGCTTTATCTATTGGAGACAATGGATATGATATTGTTATTTCCGGTAAACCCGACAAACCTGCACTTAAAGTATCAGAAGGGGAGAAGACACTTAAAGGTGCTATTACAGTTAAAAATAAACTTCTGAATATTTCTATAACTACCGATAAGGGAGTTCTTCGACTTTCCGGCATTGCAGAACCTGGTAAGCTGGAAGGTGAGGCTGTGATGGAAGATGGAGCATGGTCAAAATGGACCCTGGTGAAGGGTGATACTGATGGAGAGAGTGGAAGAGTGAGAGAAGGGGAGAAAAAGGGAGCCAAAGAAAAGCCGTCTTTTGGTAAGCTTATCTATCCTTTTGTTGCTTATGGATGGGAGGAGAAACCTGTACAGGAAGATGTATTGTTTAAGAATGCTACGGTATGGACAAATGAGGATGATGGGATTATAGAGGGATGTGATGTGCTTGTGGAGAAGGGTAAGATTGCAAAGGTAGGTATGGACCTGAAAGCAGGAAAGGCAAGAGTAATTGATGCCAGCGGAATGCACCTGACACCCGGGATAATGGACGAACATTCACATATTGCCATGGCAGCCACAAACGAAGTGGGACAGGCAATTACTTCTGAAGTAAGAGTAGCAGATATAATAGATCCAGCCGACCTGAGTGTATACCGCCAGCTATCGGGTGGAGTAACTGCAGCACACATTCTTCATGGCTCCGCCAATCCTATCGGTGGACAATCTGTGTTGATAAAGCACCGCTGGGGTTCATCGCCGGAGGATATGAAAATAGAGGGACAGGTTGGCTTCCTGAAGCATGCTCTAGGCGAGAATGTTAAAAGAACAACAACAAGATTTCCAAATACGCGAATGGGAACAGAGCATATAATAAGGGATGCCTACCAGAGAGCAGTGGAATATAAGCGTGATTGGGACAGGTATAATGCCCTGAATGATAAGGATAAGATTGGTAAGATACCCCCCAGGAGAGATCTCGAACTGGACGCTATTGTAGATGTGCTTGAGAAGAAAAGCTTTATTACCTGCCATACCTATGTTCAGAGTGAGGGCAATATGATTATGAAACTGGCCGAGGACTTCGGAATTAAGGCTCATACCCTGATTCACTTTAACGAGGGTTATAAAATAGCCGATAAGATGGCTGAACATGGAGCTGCCGGATCGGTATTTTCTGACTGGTGGTTCTATAAGTATGAGGTTTATGAAGGCATACAGTATAATGCTGCAACGCTTCTGCAACAGGGAGTACTTACCTGTTTGCATTCAGATAATGCAGAGCTTGCCAGAAGACTGAACCAGGAAGCTGGTAAGATTGTGAAATATGGTGGTGTCGAGCAGGAAGAAGCCCTTAAACTGGTTACTCTTAACACCGCTAAGATTCTCCACCTTGACGATCGTATGGGAAGCATCAGGGAAGGTAAGGATGCTGATCTTGCACTCTGGACTGATAATCCACTGTCGGTATATGCCAGGGCAAGTAAGACCATGGTTGATGGTATTATTTACTTTGATGAGGTGAAAGATGCAGAGATGAAGATAAAGATTGATGAGGAGAGGAACAGGATAATCCAAAAAATCCTTAAGCAAGCCGAAACACCAGCAGCAGGAAGAATGCCGGCAATGACCAGAAGGAGAACCAACTAAACTTAGAAATCATGAAGAAGATAATATTTTATATAGCATTTATTTTTATTGCTGTTCCTTTTCTGCAAAGCCAGGCATTACCTGTTGTCGCTCCTGAACAGCAGGAGCCAGTGATGATTAAAGGGGCCACCATACATACAGGCAATGGAGAAGTTATTGAGAATGGTGTAATTGCTTTTAGTAATGGAAAGATTACATCTATTGGAAAGGACGGCGAGACAGATATTGTCCCTGCTGAATACAAAATAATTGATGCCAGCGGCAAACATATCTATCCGGGCCTAATTATGACAGGTTCTAATCTGGGATTATCTGAGATTGGATCAGTAGATGTTACACAGGATAGCCGGGAGCTTGGATCAATCAACCCGGGTGTAAGAACACTTGTGGCTTATAATACCGACTCTCATGCTATACCAGTAGTTAGGTCTAATGGAGTATTGCTTGCACAGGTTGTCCCGTCAGGCGGATTACTCTCCGGAACATCAAGCGTTATGCAGCTTGATGCATGGAACTGGGAAGATGCAGCTTATGCAGCTGATAATGGTGTGCACCTGAGCTGGCCCAGGATGACGCCACAAACAGGAAGAAGATCGATGTATATGAGGGGAGGCTCAGGCGGTTCATTCGAAGATAGCTTTAAGGAGCTGGATAAATTGTTTACTGATGCTGCTGCCTATGCAGAACTGGAAAAACCGGAGAAAGTGAACCTGAGACTTGAGGCAATAGAGGGCCTCTTTACAGGTAAGCAGATTCTCTATATTGAGACATCGGATATACAGGGAATACTCGCTTCAATAAACTTTGCCAGGGAGAAAGGGGTTCAGAAAATAGTACTCGTTAATGCTAATGAAGGAGCCTGGATGGTAAAGGATTTTATTAAGGAACACAATATACCTGTGGTATTGAGCACAATACAGGCAATGCCAGAATATGAGCACAGCGATACAAGACTGCCATTTAAGCTGGCGAAAATGTTTTATGATGAAGGAATCATAGCTGGAATTACTTTTCCCTCAGGCTCCAGTGCCTATAACCTGCCTTTTGCAGCCGGACAGGCAGTAGCTTATGGACTTACCAGGGAGGAAGCATTACAGATGATAACATTGAATAATGCTAAGATCCTTGGTATTGACGATCGTACAGGTAGCCTGCAAGTAGGTAAGGATGCAAATATTCTTGTCTCGACAGGTGATATACTGGATATGATGACCAATAATGTAGTACAGGCTTTTATACAGGGAAGGGATATCGACCTGGATAATAAGCATAAAATGCTCTACAGGAGGTTCCAGGAAAAGTATCGGTAAGGCGAAAGACGAAAGACAAAAGTAAAAAGACAAAAGTAAAAAGTAAGAGAACAATATAGATTCACCACGGTGGTGCACTGTGAAAGACGCAATCACACTGTGGTGATTTTATTTTCATTATTATTATCTTCATCTCAATTATGATATTATATATATTATCAGGACTTCTGGTTTTAGCTATTCTGGTCTTTTTTATGCCAATAAAAGGGAAAAGATATGAGAGGGGAGTGCCTGTGAGGCATATGGATGAGAGGGATACTATGTTCTCAAGGAATGAGATTCAACCTGGTGAAAAGAGGTTTGATGAATATTATAAACTCAGACCTGAAAACAAGGAAGCCGACGATAATTTCAGATCCAAACCTGGTTTGCTGAAAGAAGGAACCAGCTATTATAATAAGATGGCTTTTGCTGCGGCAGATGCATCATTTGAGGCAGTGGAGGCATTCTTTGATCTCAGATCAAAGAAGGCCGGCAAAGGGCAAAGGGCGAAGGGCGAAGTGGAAGAAGAGAAGGGGAGAAAGGGAGAAGAGGAGAATGGGGGAAAAGGAGAAGAGAGGAGGAGAGAGAGTTAAGCATATTTCTGAAGGGATGGACAAAGAAGATGGGGGCTCATTCTGTTGGTATTGCAGAGATGAAAGATTATCACTTTTATACCATCGGTGGAAGGAGGGAGAGGTATGGCAAAGCACTTGTAAATAATCATAAATATGGTATTGCACTTACTGTCGAGATGGATTATGAATTGACAATGACAGGTCCGCATGCTCCTGTTGTTATGGAGTCGGCCAGGGAGTACCTTAATTCAGGGATGATAGCCACTCAGCTTGCTCTAACACTCAGGAACCTGGGTTATGAGGCAACCAGCCATATTGATGCAAATTATGATGTAATATGTCCTCTGGTAGCAAAGGATGCCGGGCTTGGAGAGATTGGCAGGATGGGACTGCTTATGACACCCAGGTTGGGGCCAAGAGCACGTATTGCGGTGGTAACTACAGATGCTCCCTTAATTGCAGATACACCGACTCATTCAGATTCAGTGATTGATTTTTGCACTAAATGTAAGAAATGTGCTCATGTTTGTCCGTCTGCTGCCATTCCACTCGACGACAGGCAGCAGCATAAGGGCGGACTGCACTGGCAGATCGACCAGGAAGCATGCTTTACTTACTGGTGCCAGGCAGGAACAGACTGCGGCAGGTGCATGGCAGTATGTCCATATTCCCACAAGAGCAACCTGCTTCATAATTTCGTTAGATGGGGTATCTCAAATAACTACTTCTTTCGCAGGGTAGCAGTGAGACTGGATGATATATTCTATGGTAAGAAGCCTAAACCTGGATATTCACCAGGTTGGATTTAGTCATCTAACTCTTTTGTTCCGCTCCAGGTGCCACTAAAGCCAAAATTCGTGTTCGACCAGGTACCGCTCGCTGTGGTTTCGGTGAATTGCCCTACAAATTCGGAGCCTGTTGATGCTGATCCGGCTGTTGCTGTAAAGGCACCCTGGGGATCGATTGTGCCGATAAGATCGTAGGTCGCAGGATAAACTGCTGAGCTTGCTGAACCGCTGACGTCTCCGTTTGAGTCGATAGTTGCTGTCCATGTTCCGTTATCATCGTTGCCAAGATATAGTCCACTCCATGTGCCGGTATAGTCTATCGTCTCCTCTGTATCCTTCTTCTTGCATGAATAGATTGTGACTGTAAGGATCGCAAGCGAGATTAAAAGCAGTTTTTTCATAGTAATAGTTTATTGGTTTTTGAAAATATGTATCCCGGTATTTCAGTATAAATACCTGTTAATTTATTTTATATAAAGATTAAACGCTGTCTTTTATCAGGTACTCATTTCGCGTTGATGAGTTACGGTTAATTAGTTCGCCAATAAAACCAGTCATAAATAACAAAGTGCCTATCACCATGGCAGTGAGTCCTATATAGAAGTATGGACTATCTGCTACCAGTGGAGCTCGTAAGCCGGCCTTAACAAATACCAGTTTGTTAATTCCAAGGTATAGAGCCAGGGCGAAGCCGGCAATAAACATAAGCGAACCAAGCATTCCGAACAGGTGCATAGGACTTTTCCCAAACCTTGTAATAAAACTAATTGTAAGCAGATCGAGATAGCCCTTAATAAACCTGTCGAGTCCATACTTGGTAACACCGTATTTCCTTGCCTGGTGGATTACTATCTTTTCGCCGATATTCTTATAGCCCGCCTGTTTTGATAGCATAGGAATATAACGATGCATTTCACCAAATACTTCTATACTCTTTACAACGTCCTGCCTGTAGGCTTTTAAACCACAGTTAAAATCATGGAGCTTAATTCCTGAGGCCCTTCGTGCAGTATAATTATATAATTTACTGGTTGTTCTTTTGATAAATGGATCATGACGTTTCTTCTTCCATCCCGAAACAAGATCATATCCCTCTTCTTTGATCATGCGGTAGAGTTCGGGGATTTCATCAGGACTGTCCTGCAGGTCTGCATCCATTGTAATCACAACATCTCCAGTGCAAATAGCGAAGCCTGTATGGAGGGCTGCTGCTTTGCCATAGTTTCTTCTGAAACTCTGTCCTTTTATATTCCTGTTACCTGATGCAAGATTCTGAATAACACTCCAGGATGAATCAGAACTGCCGTCGTCAATAAACAGCAGTTCGTAATTAAGCTTGTTTGAAGAACACACCCTGTCAATCCATGATGCGAGCTCCCCAATAGATTCTTCTTCGTTAAAAAGTGGTACTACAACAGATAGATCCATGCTTTATTCCTCAATAGCATCGTCGATAAGAGGATTGCCCTCTTTGCGTGTGAATATGCTTACAATCAGAGAAAGTATTGTACCCATAAAGACTCCGCCTACTACACCTGAAATTGCCATAACCCATGGTGCCATAAACTTGGCAGACATTTTCATAGATTGTTCTATCATGCTTTCAGGAACACCCTTGTCGAGCATTTTTGATTCTGTCATCGCCAGCATCTTATCTGTAAGACCCGGATCAATATAGGAGTAAAGGATAAAAGTAAAGAGAGCTGCAATAATACTGTAATAAAGCATTATAATAACACCTGCTCCCAGTGAGTGTCCGTAAGTAATAAACCCGTTCTTGTATTTGTCGCGGTAGGATTTAATACCCAGGAATAAACCCGCAATCAGTACAATAAAAAATACATAGCCCAGACCCTGGTTCAGTGATTGATCAATAAACCACAGGAATAGTGTCCAGACTATTCCAAGTAAACCAAGAATTAGACCTGTGTTAAGATTTGCTTTCCATACTGATACATTGTTTTCCATGACTTTTATTTTAAGTGAAATTTTTATTGCTCTTAGATCTGTTTTAAGCTTAGAAACAAATATAAAATAAAAAAACACAAATTATTTACCTATGGGGCCTGATTTATTATTTTGTCTACTCGGTAAAAGTTGCTATTTTTGCATGGGGTAAGTCTTGTACGACCAGCTCCTACTGAACTCCCCCAGGGTCGGAAGGCAGCAAGGGTAGGTGGTTGTAGCGGTGCGATATAAGTAGCTTACCCCTTTTTTTTCTTTTTGTCTTGACACAAAAAGAAACAAAAAAGTCAAGGCTTCAAAGATTTTAAAGGCTCGCTTGCCTTGTCATTCCCCGAAATGCAACTCCCGTGCCTCTGGCACGCTCAGACAACATTTCTTAGCTATGTCTGGCGCTAATGTCAAATCTTCGCTCACATATCTTCAAAATCTTTGAGGCCGATCCAGAAAAAATTACCTAACACCTTAACAGTTATACAGATAAACGTTTCAACAATTCAACAATTGGCTTCGCCGAGCTCACAGGATTCGCTTGCAATACGCAAACTCATCCTTTTCGGTTCAACGATTCAACAGAAAGGAGTCTTGACACAAAAAGTACCAAAAAAGTCAAGGCTTCAAATACTATTCTTACTTCTTTTGCTACAGTTCAAAGCTTTATGTACTTTTTGTCTTGACACAAAAAGTACCAAAAAAGTCAAGGCTACAGATTATTTGAAGGCTCATTTGATTTGTCGCCCCCCGAAATGCAACTCCCCCGAGTGCTCGGGGTCAAACACCATTTCTTAACTCAAGCCCCTCACTGGCGCCAAACCTGCATTCCCATCTCTTCAAATAATCTGAGGCCGATCCGGAAGAGTTAAACTAACAACTTAACGACTCAACAATTTAACAATTCAACACTTCGCTACTCAAGGTTCGTAGCCTATTCGTAATTCAACAAAAGGTTTACACAAAAAAAAAAAGTAAGGCTACAGATTATTTGAAGGCTCATTTGATTTGTCGCCCCCGAAATCTTAACTCAAGCCCCTCCACTGGCGCCAACCCTTCAATCTGAGGCCGATCGAATTCTACAACTAATATATCAATTACACAAAAAGACCAAAAAAGTCAAGGCTTCATACTTTTTTTACAAAAAAGACCCGCTGCATTTGTGCTCATATTTCCTCAGCTTGAGAGCTCCCGAGTGCTCGGGATCAAACAGCCTTTCTCTCAAATAACTTCTCGAAAAACTTTCTTAACGCTAATTATGAGGCGGAAATCGAAGACTCAAAACTACCTCTTTTTCTCTTCAAATAATCTTTGAGGCCGATTGTACGCTCTACGAGCGTTATGGCTCTGGTTTGCGGATTTACTCCAACACCCCAACACCCCAACACACCCTTACCCCTTAGCTCTTACCTCTTTGCCCCATGCACTTTTGTCTTTACGCTACAATCATGAGGCGGATTTTTTTTGGCTCAATACTCAAAACTCACTTCTTCTTCGCTCTGACTTCTATTGTTCAAATAATCTGAGGCCGATCTGTAAGCTCTCGAGCGTTGTGGCTCCCCATACCCCCTTAGCTCTTAGCTCTTAGCTCTCTGCTCTCAACTACTGCTCTTACCCCTTAGCTCTCTGCTCCCTGCCCCTGCACCCTGCTCCCTGCTATTTGCCCTTCGCCTCTTTTTCCATATATTTGCCCTTCAATATTGTGATATGCTGATAAAGATATACGAGTCTAATCCTAATTCGCGTCACCTCAGGAGGGTTGCTGATGTCCTTGAAAAGGGTGGGATAGTTATTTATCCGACTGACTCCGTATATGCTATTGGTTGTGATATACGATGTAATAAGGCAATCGAGAAGATTTCAAAATTTAAGGGTTTTGACCCCCAGAGGCCTAATATGTCGTTGCTCTTTCATGACCTGACTCAGCTGGCAGAATATACTATTATAAGGGATAATAATATTTTTAAGCTGATAAAAAGAAATACCCCTGGCCCGTTTACATTTATTGTTCAGGCTAATAACCAGATACCAAAGCTTTTTAAGAACAAAAAGAAAACAGTTGGTATCCGGATACCTTCAAATCAGATAGTACTCGATCTTATAAGAGAAATTGGTAGTCCGCTTATTACTACATCTATCCACGACTCTGACGAGATTATTGAGTATACTACCGACCCTGAGCTTATTTACGAAAAATACCGTGATTTTGCAGATATAGTTATTGATGGAGGTTATGGAAACAACGAGCCTTCCACAATTGTCGATTGCACGGGTGATGAGCCGCTTATTGTAAGAGAAGGTATCGGGGTCCTTGAGTATTAGTAAACTTATCTTTTATAGAAAGCTCCCTGCAGAAGCACCAGGACGGTAAATAACTCCAGTCTGCCCAGCAACATCAGGAATGAAAGAAACCATTTTCCAAATGCAGGGAAATGGGCATAATTCATAGCAGGACCCACCTCACCCATACCCGGTCCGATATTTCCCAGAGTGGCAGCTACGGCACTGAGTGAGCTTACAATGTCGTATCCCATAACTGAGATAACAAGGGCACTGAAAGCTGTTATTATAAGATAGAATACCATGAAGGCCTGGACATTATATATCAGCTGTTGCGGTACCACCTTATGATTTAGTCTGACCGGTATTACGGCATTGGGGTGAATAAGTCTCCTTAGCTCCTGTCGGCTGTTTTTTGCCAGCAGCAGAAGGCGAACCATTTTTATACCACCGCCTGTTGATCCGGCTGATCCCCCTGTAAACATCAAAATAAATAAAAACAGGACGAGAAAGGGTACCCATAAGCAGTAATTGACTGTAGCAAAGCCTGTTGTGGTAACAATAGATACTACCTGGAAGGCAGAGTCGCGGAATGATTTTTCAAGGGGATTATCATGGTGGAAATACAATACTAAACCGCCTATTGTGATAGCTATAAGCAAAACTGTGATATAGAAAACAAATTCTTCGTTCTTGATAATCTTTTTAAACTTCCCGTGAATTCCCATGTATGCCAGGGTAAAGTTTGTTCCTGCAATAATCATAAATGCAGTTATAACATAGTGTATATATGGAGAACTAAAAGCAGCTATACTTGCATTTTTTGTGGAGTAACCGCCAGTGGCCATCGTTGTAAATGAGTGGTTCACTGCATCAAAAAGATCCATCTCACCAGCCCATAGTAGAATTGTTTCTGCGAGAGTAAATACTGCGTATATTGCCCAGAGCCGCTTTGCAGTATCTTTTATTTTTGGACTCAGCTTATCAGGGGTAGGTCCGGGTACCTCGGCAACAAATAGCTGTATATTACCCAGCTTGAGAAAGGGCAGGATTGCAATTGACAGTACAATTATCCCCATTCCTCCCAGCCATTGGGTCATGCTTCTCCAGAAAAGCAAGCCGTGCGGCAGCGATTCAATGTCGGTAAGTATGGATGCTCCTGTTGTTGTAAAGCCAGACATTGTTTCGAAGAATGCATCTGTATAGGATGTAATCTCGCCACTTATTACAAAGGGCAGACTCCCAAAGACTGAAAATATAATCCAGCTGAGGGTAACTATAAGGAAACCTTCTCTTTTACCCATCTGTGTTTTATCTGACTTAAAGATGATGGAAGCGATTAGTCCTATAGCAAGGGCAATAAGAGCTGAAATAAGCAGGGCCATTGCATCACCATCTCCATAGTAAAGTGCAATAGGAACGGTAAGTGCCATGCAAATCCCCAGCAGAAAGGTTAGTAGTCCAAGAATTCTGAATATTACTTTACCGTTGAGCATTAACTTTATTTAGATAAAAAATTTAGAAACCTTATCAAAGGCTTCCGGCAGAGTAAATACAACAATACGATCGTCTGTCTGAATATGAGTGTCGCCTGTAGCAATAAAAGGTTTGCCTCCACGTGTACCTCCTCCAACAATAGCTCCCTTGGGGAAGTTAACAGAATGAAGGGGTGCCTTTGTTATCTTAGAGCCTGCAGGTACTTTATACTCAAGTACTTCAGCATCTGTACCTGTCATGCATTTTACCTGGGTTACATTTGGATTGGTTGTATGCCTGAAGATTCTGCTCGCTGCAGATATCTTTTTATTGATGATTGTATCAACGCCACTATTTTCTGCCAGATTGATATATTCGACATTTTCAACCTCTGCAATAGTTCTTTTTACCCCCAGTCTCTTGGCCAGCAGGCAGGATAAAATATTGGTTTCGGAATTGCCTGTAACGGCAACAAAGGCGTCCATCTTGTCTATTCCTTCTTCAATCAGTAATGCAGCATCTCTTCCATCACCGTTGATTATAAGTGTATCCTCAAGTTCATCTGCCAGGTCGATGCATTTTTCGCTATCCTGTTCTATAAGTTTAATATTGCATTCTTTCTGAAGAGAAAGGCATACTTTCCGAGCAATCCGACTCCCTCCGAGGATAAGTATATTTTTTGCAATAAAATTCTCTTTTCCCGAGAATCTCATCATTTCCTTAATCCCTTCCCTGGTCGAAACAACATATACAAGGTCGTTCTCCTGAAACTCTTCATCACCTCTGGGTATTATTGTTTTTTCCAGTCGTTTGATTGCTACTGCCCTGTATTGTGAATACTCCGGTGCTTGTGCAATCTCTTTAAGGGTATGATGCAGAACCGGTGCATTTTTCTCAAGTTTCTGGACATAGAGTGCAAGTATCCCACCTGAGAATTCCATAAACTCGGTTGTTCCGGTTTCGTGGAGTAATCCCAGAACCTCTTTTGCTGCAATCAATTCGGGATAGACCATCGAATCAATACCCAGTGAGCGAAAAAACTCCCTTGTTGTATGTTCCAGGTATTCACGGTTATCAATTCGTGCTATTGTCTTAATGGCACCCAGCCTTTTTGCAAGTATGGCTGCCGTAATATTAGTGTCTTCGGAATGAGCTACTGCAATAAAGAGGTCGGTCTTTTTCCCAAGAGTTTCTCTTAGGAGATTAACAGATGTAGCAGATCCGAGGGTTGTTAGCACGTCACAATTTGCATCAATTGGTTTTAACCTGCTTTCTTCGGTATCGATAATAACAATGTCGTGGTTTTCGTTGCTAAGCATCTTTGCCAGATGGGTCCCAACTTCGCCAGCTCCTGCAATAACAATCCTCATCACTTATTTAATTTGAGAACAGGGCAAATTTAAGAAAAGGGAGATAGTTCCTGCTATTTTTAATGGAAAAAAATAGAAGGAACGGTTTAAGTGTTTAATGGTTTAAGTGTTTAATCGTTCATTTTATAAGGAATTTAAACCTTCAAACTCTCAAACCTCAAACCCTCAAACATTCTTAGATGGAACTGATCCAGTCGGCTATGGAGTAGAGTAGTTTTGTTTCCAGTGTTACCAGGTAAACCAGGATATCGCTAATAATTAATGATGAGGGAATAGTAAGCAGCAGGATTCCTGTTATTATTATCAGAAATGCCAGAGGGATGGCCAGTATATTGGTAAATACCGACAGGAGTGGTATAGATTTGAAGTAGTATAGAACAAATGGTAGAGTTCCTGCCTGGGCCAGAAGAGTAACAGATATAAGCGACCATAGCTTTCTTAGCAGGAGCCCGGAAAAATTTATCAGGCTGTCGGCCTTTTTGAAGAATAACAGTATTGTCAGAACTGCCGAGTAAGAAAGCTGAAAGCTGATTGAAAAAAGTATAAATGGATTGATAACCAGTAGTATAAAGGCCGAGGCAAGAAGCGAATTTATAGGGTTAACATGCCTGTAGATATACTTACCCGTAAATATAAAGGTGAACATTAGTGAAGCCCTGCTGACAGATGGAGACATGCCTGAAATAAGTGCGAAAGTCCAGACAGATATAATTACTATAATCAGGCTAAGAAAGCGTGAGCGAATTTGAAGCAATTTCAATAAGCCGCTAATCATAATCGTGATTATCCCAACGTGCAATCCCGATACTGCCATTATATGACTTATCCCTGCTCCTGTGAACTTTTCCCTTATTTCTTCGTCGAGCTGATCCCTGTATCCGAGGGTAAGTGCAGAAACAATTGCAAGAGATCGCTGATCATGAATTAAGGATGAATATTTTCCCAGAAGCTTACTTTGTATCCTTGCTGACAGATGCGTTATTCCGCCTGAATATTCTCCAGTTGGAGTAAAATTGTCTGCAAAAGAGTAGTATTTATAGCCGGAGTGAATCATGTATTTCCGGTAGTTAAAATTATCGAGGGTATCAAAGTCGCTTAATTCATCCGGCGCGAGCTTTATATTAATCAAGCTGCCTGGAGCAATGTCAGCAAGCTTGCTTTCAGCGGGAAGGTAGAGCATTATTTTTGCCTGTGCTTTGTACTTCCCATCCTTGCTTCTGGTCATAATGGATGATGGGGCTTTAAGCGATTTTTCACGAGATACAGGTTTCTTATCGACTCTAATAGTATATATACCAGGAAGTGCTTCAAAACTGCTTACACTGTTGTATTCATGGGAGTAGATCATGTATCCTGCAATAACAAAAAACAGGAATACATTAAGTCCGTATATCACAGATTTAAAGCGGTCGTCTGAATACCAATATGCCATGACCAGGGCAACTAATACAGGAATAAGTATATAATACACAGGTATACAGCCGCTATAGTATCGCAGAAGGATACCTGCCACAAGCGGAAGAGTAAATCTTACGAAAGGAATCTCTTTATACAGCACAACAATACAGCTAAGTGTATAAAGTTACGAAAACAGCTTGAAATATTTATTTGGCTATTAAGGTTTTATAGTCGACATCGAATTTTCCCTTGCTCAGGCCGTTTAGTTTACCCTTAATGAGTCTTCTTCTTATGGGACTTACCTTATCGGTAAAGAGAATCCCGTCGAGATGATCGTATTCGTGTTGAATAATCCTGGCTCTGTAACCTTCCATTACCTCGTCATGATATTCCCAGTTTTCGTCATAGTACTGTATATGGATCCTGGATTCACGATCAACATCTTCCCGGATTTCCGGAATACTCAGGCACCCTTCGTTCATTGGAACTACAACTCCATCTCGCTCAATAATATGGGCATTGATAAATACTTTCCTGAATTCTTCCAGTTCGGGCTCGTCTTCAGCATATGGAGTCCCATCAACGATAAAGATCCTGAGGTTTTTTCCAACCTGGGGAGCAGCCAGACCTACACCCTCAGCCTTATACATAGTTTCAAACATGTTATTAATCAGCTCGTCCAGTTTCTCATAGTCCTGGTCGATATCTACAGATTTTCTTCTCAGTATGGGGTGACCATATATATAAACAGGGTAAATCATTGTATATTAGTTATCTATTCTTAATATTCTGAGCCTGTTGTAGATAGGATTGAAGTATCAGCGATGCACTTATCTTATCCACATTAGACTTATCTCTTCTATCACTTTTTTTCATTCCTCCATCTATCATTGCCCTCATTGCAATTGTCGAAGTAAATCTTTCATCGACCAGGTGAAGACCCATATCCGGAAAAATTTTTCTGAGCCGCCTGATAAACGGATCTATATATTTAACCGATTCTGATGGTTGATTGTTCATGGTTTTTGGGTAACCAATAACAATTGCTTCAACATTCTCAGCTCCGGTATACTCCATAAGAAATTTTTCCAGGTCATTTGTCGGAACAGTGGTTAGTGGACTGGCAATGGTTTGTGTAATATCTGTAACGGCTATGCCACTACGTTTTTTACCATAATCAATTGCCATTATCCTTCCCATCGTGCAAAGATAATAAGAAGAAGGTTGATAAGGTTGAAAAGGTTGAAAAAGTTGATAAACCTGCCTGACGGCAGTCATCGGTTGAAAAGGTTGAAACTGGGTTGAAAGATTAACAGTTCAACAGTTTAACACTTTAACACTTTAACAGTTCAACACTTTAACAATTGGCTTCGCCGAGCTCACAGGATTAGCTTGCATTACGCAAACTCATCCTGTTCGGTTCAATCAATTTAAGGTCTTAAGTAATCTTAAACAAAAAAAAAAGGCTGATCAGTTGATCAGCCTTTTTTTCTAATTAGAAAGTTTTTCTAGTATTCCATTTTTGCCAGTCGCAGGTAAGAGTTATATCTCCATTTTGAATTTTCCTCGGCAGCTGCAAATAGTTCTTTTGCTTCTTCAGGGAATGATTTCATTAGAGAAGTATATCTGACCTCAGACTTAAGGAAGTCCTGGAACAGGCTCCAGTCTGGTTCTTTAGAATCGAGTTGGAAAGGATTTTTGCCTTCTTTCTCGAGACGTGGATCGAACCTGAAGTTGTGCCAGTATCCGCTTTTAACTGCATCGCCTGACTGAGCCTGAGTTTTACCCATGCCTGCTCTTAGTCCGTGATTGATACATGGTGAATACGCAATAATCAGTGACGGTCCGGGATAGGCTTCTGCTTCCCTTATGGCCTTGAAGTACTGTGACTGGCTTGCACCCATTGCAACCTGTGCAACATAAACGTAGCCATATGTCATAGCCATCTGACCGAGATCTTTTTTACGGATCTTTTTACCTGAAGCGGCAAATTTAGCAACCGCTCCTACAGGAGTAGCTTTAGATGCCTGTCCACCTGTATTTGAGTATACTTCTGTATCCAGAACAAGGATATTAACATCTTCTCCCGATGCTATAACATGGTCGAGACCACCATATCCAATGTCGTAGGCCCATCCGTCACCTCCGAAGATCCACATGGATTTCTTAATAAGGTATTGTTTCAGGCTAAGGATCTCTTTGCATTCTGCAGTTTTCTCCTTTTTACATGCTTCAATTACTGCTTCGGATGCTACTTTTGATCCTTCTGCATCATTTTTTGCATCAAGCCACTGGTTGAAAGCTTCTTTAGTAGAAGCTGCAACACCGTTTTTATTTGCATTTGTCATAAGACGGGCAATTCTATCACGCAATTTGCTGATACCTGTTGCCATTCCAAATCCGTATTCGGCGTTATCTTCAAATAGTGAATTTGCCCATGCTGGTCCGTGACCATCCTTATTTACTGTATAAGGAGTTGAGGGAGCTGAACCACCATATATAGATGAACATCCTGTTGCGTTTGCCACTATCATCCTGTCACCGAAGAGCTGTGTAATAGCTTTGATATAAGGAGTTTCGCCGCAACCGGCGCATGCACCTGAGAATTCGAATAGGGGCTGTGCAAACTGGCTGTTTTTAACAGTTTTTGTTTTATCAACCACTGTATCCTTATAGCCAACTTTCTCGTGCATATATGTCCATCGATCAGCTTCTGCAAGCTGAGTATCGAATGCTTTCATCACAAGTGCTTTTTCTTTTGCAGGACATACATCGGCACAGTTACCGCATCCTGTACAGTCCATAAGGCTAACCTGGATTTTGAATTTATATTCTTTAGTACCTCCGATACCCTGGATTGTATTTGTTCCTTCCGGAGCGGCGGCGGCTTCTTCATCAGTTAACAGGAAAGGACGAATTGCTGCATGCGGACAAACATATGAACACTGGTTACACTGTATACAATTATCGCCAATCCATTCAGGGGTCCAGGTAGCAATACCTCTTTTTTCATAGGCAGTTGTTCCTGATGGGAATGTCCCATCTTCTCTTCCGATAAATGCACTAACAGGAAGATCGTCTCCTTTTTGATCGTTTATAGGCTTACAAACATTCTTAATAAAATCAGGCAGTGTGCTGTCTTCTTTTACTTTTTCAATTGTAACATTTTTCCATGAGGCAGGCACCTCAACTTTTACTACATCACCTCCACGGTCGACGGCTGCGTAATTCATCTTAACAACGTCTTCACCTTTTGAACCATAGGACTTAACAATGAATTTCTTCATTTCGGCTACTGCCTGGTCGTAAGGAATTACTTCGGCCACTTTAAAAAATGCCGATTGCATAATTGTGTTTGTTCTGTTTCCAAGACCAATCTCGGTAGCGATTGATGTAGCATCTATTATATAGAAGTTGATATTGTTTTCAGCGAGATATTTCTTGAAATGAGAAGGCATATGCTCATCAACCTGGTCGGCACTGAAGGGTGCATTAAGGAGGAAGGTACCACCTTCTTTAAGTCCTTTCAGCATATCGTATTTCTCCAGGTACTGACTAACATGGCAGGCAACAAAATCGGGTGTATTAACCAGGTAAGTCGAACGAATAGGAGTGTCACCAAAACGAAGGTGGGAGGTTGTTATACCACCTGATTTCTTCGAATCGTAGGCAAAATAGGCCTGGCAATATTTATCTGTTGACTCACCAATAATTTTGATTGAGTTTTTATTTGCGCCAACAGTACCATCCGAGCCAAGACCGTAGAACTTGGCGGAGTAAAGGAATTTGTCACATACATTAATCTCGGGCAGGGCCGGGAGTGATTTAAATGTAACATCATCGTTAATACCAAGTGTAAACAGGTTCTTAGGCTTGTCGATGTCCATGTTCTGGTAAACAGACATTATCATTGATGGGGTTGTGTCTTTGGATGATAGTCCGAAGCGTCCGCCCAGGATGACCGGTCTCTTTTCCTTCTCATAGAATATATCCCTTATATCAAGATAAAGGGGTTCTCCGTTGGCTCCCGGTTCCTTTGTTCTGTCGAGGACAGTGATCTTCTGAACAGTATCAGGAAGTACATCGAAGAAATATTTTTCTGAGAAAGGACGATATAGATGAACTGAAATAAGTCCCACCTTTTCGCCTTTTGATAATAAATATCCGAGTGTTTCTTTTATTGTTTCGGTAACAGATCCCATTGCAACAATAATATTTGTAGCATCAGGCGCACCGAAGTAAGTAAATGGCTTATAGTCTCTGCCGGTAATTTTTGACAATTCCTTCATATAATCTGAAACTATATCAGCTACTGGCTCATAAAATGAGTTAACAGATTCTTTAGCCTGGAAGTAGATATCAGGATTCTGTGCAGTTCCTCTTGTTACAGGATGCTCAGGGTTAAGAGCATTATCGCGGAACCTTTGAAGAGCATCATAGTCGATCAGGTTCATAACATCTTCATTCTCCAGTACTTCTATTTTCTGAATCTCGTGTGAAGACCTGAAACCATCGAAGAAATGAACGAAGGGGATTCTTGATTTGATTGATGAGAGGTGTGCAACACCTGCAAGATCCATAATCTCCTGTATACTACCACTGGCGAGCATCGCAAAGCCTGTCTGACGGGTTGCATAAATATCGCTATGATCTCCAAATATAGAAAGCGCATGAGCTGCAACAGACCTGGCACTTACATGAAAAACTCCAGGTAATAATTCACCTGCAATTTTGTACATATTAGGTATCATAAGCAGCAATCCCTGTGAAGCAGTAAATGTAGATGTCAGTGCACCCGACTGGAGTGATCCGTGTACGGCACCTGCTGCACCTGCCTCAGATTGCATCTCTACAACCTTTACTTCTTCGCCAAAAATATTTTTCCTACCATTAGCAGCCCACTCATCAATGTTTTCAGCCATATTAGATGATGGAGTGATTGGATAGATACAGGCAACTTCACTGAACATATAAGCTACGTGAGATGCAGCCTGGTTTCCGTCACATGTTATAAATTTCTTTTTTCCCATTGTTGTATTTGTGTTATATATTTAACAGTTATTGATATGATTTTTGATATTGTCTGGAATGATAATGCTCAATTATTCACCATTCATTGAAACCAGAAATTCTTCGTTTGAGTTGGTCTGGCGAAGCCTGTCGCGCAGGAATTCCATTGCTTCAACTGAATTCATGTCAGTTAGATAATTACGCAGTACCCAGATCTTATTAAGTGCAGTCTTTTCGATCAGCAGTTCTTCACGACGAGTACTTGATGCCGGGATATCAATCGATGGGAATATTCTCCTGTTGGAAAGTTTCCTGTCGAGCTGTAATTCCATATTACCGGTTCCTTTGAATTCTTCAAAGATTACATCGTCCATTTTTGAGCCGGTTTCGGTTAATGCAGTGGAAATTATGGTAAGTGATCCACCATTTTCAATATTACGTGCCGCTCCGAAGAATCTTTTAGGTTTATGGAGTGCATTCGAATCTACACCACCGGAAAGGACTTTTCCTGAAGCAGGCGACGTTGTATTAAATGCCCTGGCCAGTCTTGTTATTGAATCGAGCAGAATTACTACGTCGTGGCCACATTCAACCATCCTCTTTGCTTTTTCAAGAACAATATTGGCTACTCTTACATGCCTGTCTGCCGGCTCATCGAATGTTGAAGCAATTACTTCAGCATTAACGCTGCGGGCCATATCTGTTACCTCTTCGGGGCGCTCATCAATAAGCAGAACCATAAGGTATACTTCAGGGTGGTGTTTGGCTATTGCATTTGCAATTTCCTGGAGCAGGACTGTCTTACCCGTTTTTGGCTGTGCAACGATTAGTCCACGCTGTCCTTTACCAATAGGTGAGAACATATCCACAACCCTTACCGATATAGTTGATTCACCCGCGGAACACAGTGTAAACTTCTCGTTGGGGAAGAGGGGAGTAAGGTAGTCGAAGGGTACCCTGTCGCGAATAAAATCGGGGCTTCTTCCGTTAATAGCCTCAACTTTTATAAGCGGGAAGTATTTTTCTCCTTCCTTGGGTGGTCTGATGGTTCCCTCTACAGTATCACCGGTTTTTAAACCAAACAATTTAATTTGTGATTGTGATACATATATATCGTCTGGAGAGTTAAGATAATTATAGTCAGCAGATCTGAGGAAACCATATCCGTCAGGCATAATTTCCAGTACACCGGTATTACTTATTATACCTTCAAATTCAAAGGGTTTCTCTCTAGGTTCCTCTTTAACAGGTTTCTGTACTTCAGTATCATTCTGTTTCGGAGCATCTTTATGATATTTCTCGCGCTCTCCACCCGACTTCTGAATTCTTTTATCGGGCATATTCTGTTTTGGCTGAGAGGCTTGCTTGCTTTCAGTTTCAATAATGTTTTTCGGCTTTTCAGTGGGGAAAGTCAGATTAGCCTGCTCGGCTTCTTTTCTTTCACCACGGGCTCTGTCATCACGTCTCTGTCGTACTCTGTCGTCACGTACTCTGTCGTCACGTACTCTGTCATCACGTACTCTGTCATCACGTACTCTGTCATCACGGACTCTGTCATCACGCCTTCTGTCATCACGATGTTCTGGCTTTTCTTTTCTTAGCTGATCGCTCTTTTTCTGTTGAACAATTTTATCGTCAGGTTTAGCTTCCTGTTTAGGAGAACTCTTTTCTTTGGAAGCTTTAACATATTTATCGTCAGATTTTGTTCTGGGCCGTCGGCTTCGTTTTTTTGCTGCTTCGATGGCCTCCCTCGATTCAGGAGCTTTACTCTTCCTGGCGGATGAGTTGCTGTCAGCTGCCTCTTCAATAGCCTGTTGATCAAGAATGAGATAGATCAGATCTTGTTTGCGATACGATTCTACCTTCTTGATCTTAAGCTCTTTAGCTATCTCCTTCAAATCAGGAAGCAGCTTTTTGTTTAACTCAAGAATGTCATACATAATAAAAAATTATAGGAAATATTGTTTGAAATATATTTGATTCAGAACTTTTTTTGAAATGTCTGCAGCAGAGTTGTCTGCAGACTAGCATTGAGTTTGTCACTCAAGCTGTATTTATGCAGCAATATTAATCAAATAGTCAATATAATACAAGGTTCTTTGATGAAAATATTGTTAATACCCTATATGAGTGCTTTAAATAGGTTTAAATTCCAGATTATTAGACTAATATAGTAAGAATTTAGAATGATTATAATTTAAAGTTCTATTGTTTCTAAGTATTTTTTTATTATAATTGTAGATACGCCCTTCATATCCACATCATTGGGAGCCAGATATGCGCCAGTTAAAAATTACTAAACAGGTCACTAATCGTGATACGCCCTCGCTGGATAAATACTTGCAGGAAATAGGAAAGGTAGACCTTATTTCTCCAGAGGAGGAAGTGGCTCTGGCAAGGTTAATTAAATCGGGTGATGAATCAGCTCTTGGTAAGCTGGTAAAGTCAAACCTTCGCTTTGTTGTTTCTGTAGCAAAGCAGTATCAGAATCAGGGGATGAGTTTGCCGGATCTTATTAATGAAGGTAATCTTGGATTGATTAAGGCTGCACAGAGATTTGATGAGACCCGTGGGTTTAAATTTATATCATACGCAGTATGGTGGATAAGGCAGGCTATTCTCCAGGCTCTCGCCGAGCAGGCCAGGATAGTTAGATTGCCCGTTAATAAGATCGGATCAATAAACAAAATTAACAGAGCATTTGCACGCCTGGAGCAGGAGTTTGAACGAGAGCCGTCTGCCCAGGAGCTTGCTGATATCCTGGAGATGGCACCTGAGGAGGTAAAGGAGGTATTGAAGTCGAATGGGCGCACCGTTAGTATGGATGCTCCAATCAGTAATGAGGAGGATAACAATATGTATGATGTTATCCAGAGTGATGATAATCCAAGTCCCGACAAGCATCTTATTAATGAGTCTTTAACATACGAGATTGACAGGGCCCTGAGTACTCTTTCACCAAGGGAGGCAAAGGTTATAAAACTTTACTTCGGGATTAATATGAAGCATCCGCTTACCCTTGAGGAGATAGGAGAGGAGCTTGGACTGACAAGGGAGAGGGTTCGCCAGATAAAAGAAAAAGCATTAAAAAGAATTCAGTATACTACTAGAAGTAAGATATTAAAAACATATCTTGGCTGATAAATTATAGATAGTTTTTAAATGAGTCATTTAGTTTCCCCATCTCTGCTTGCAGCAAATTTCGGAAATCTTGAAGAGTCAATAAACCTGGTTAATAATAGCAGGGCCGACTGGCTTCATCTGGATATTATGGACGGGGTCTTTGTTCCGAATATATCCTTTGGTTTTCCGGTAATGAAATATGTCAAAGAATTAAGCACACTTGACCTGGATGTTCATCTTATGATTGTAGATCCGGACAGGTACCTTGAACGATTCAGGGATGCAGGCGCATCGGTGCTGACTGTACATTACGAGGCCTGCACTCATCTAAACAGGACCGTAAATGAGATAAGAAGACTAGGTATGAAGGCAGGAGTTTCTCTTAATCCACATACACCTGTTTCTGTTCTCAAGAGTATTATCCCATATATCGACCTGGTGCTGATTATGACTGTTAACCCCGGCTACGGTGGCCAGACCTTTATCGATAACAGCTATGAAAGGATTGATGAACTTCGCAGTATGATAGATCAGTCAGGTAAAAATGTTCTTATTGAGGTTGATGGCGGAGTGGATACGGACAATGCAAAGAAACTCGTTGATGCCGGCGTTGATGTACTTGTTGCAGGGAGCTCAGTATTCGGATCTAACGACCCGGCAGCGACAATTCAAAGGCTAAAGGATTTATAATTTGATAAAAGATTTCTCTGCTGCGTACCAGGGATTCTAATGACAGGCAGATCGGACCGCAGAAGCTTTAGCGAAGGCGGGCATCCAAAAATTCTCTAATCCCTTTAATGTCTCTGGGATCGAACCAGTTAATCTCCTTATCGCGGGCCCACCATGTAATTTGCCGCTTGGCGTATCTGCGACTGTTCCGTTTAATCAGTTCAACAGCTTTATCAAATGTGATTACGCCTTCAAAATAGCTGAATAGTTCTTTATATCCTACAGTATTTAGTGCATTCAGATGGCTAAGGTGATGAAGGGTTCTTGCTTCTTCTTCCAGTCCATCTTCCATCATCCTGTCTACCCTTTGATCGATCCTTTTATATAATTCTTCCCTGTTCATTTTAAGTCCGACTTTGACAATATCAAAATCTCTTTTTTTCCCTTCATTTTTCAGAAAGGAAGAATATGGTTTACCTGTTGAACCGTATATCTCGAGGGCTCGCACTATCCTTTTATAATTGCCTATATCGGTCTGGGAGTAATATTCAGGGTCGAGCATTTTCAGTTCTGCCCGCAGGGGAGCAATTCCTTCCTTGTCGTATCTATCAAGATAGTGCCTTCTTATTTCTGGGTCTACGTCCGGAATTTCATCAATAGTCCCGCATACTGCATCAATATACAGGCCTGATCCTCCTGCCATTATAACATTGCTGCAGGATTGAAAGAGTTCTTTAAGTAGAATAATGGCTTCTTCTTCAAACAGACTGGCGCTATAGTATTTATCGACCGAAATATGTCTGATAAAATGATGCCTTACCTTTTGCAGATCAGTATCGGGAGGCACTGCAGTGCCAATTTTCATTTCACGGTAAAACTGCCTTGAGTCGGCCGATATTATTTCTGTTTTAAGGTGCTCTGCGAGCTGCAAGGCAACATGACTCTTACCTATCCCTGTAGGTCCCAGGATTACTATAAGTTTATTATGCATATTTTATTGACTGGCGGTACTATGGTCTAGAGATCGTCGAAATCGTCAATGTCCTCAAAATCAGGTAACTCATTGTCATCATCAATAATCATCTCGCCTTCAGGAAGGTCGTCAACTTCAATGTCGGTAGTAGCAAAGCCATTCAAAATAATTTGTTTGGGAGGCTTTCCCTGCGACTGTACACAGATGGGATATTCTCTTCCTACTATCAGGTCCACTTCACCAATGCATTCTATAAATAAGGCTCTTTCATTGAATAGATCAAAAATGTATAGAAGTTTTTGATTCTTGTTTATAATAACATCATCGATTATAACATCTTCCATTATTGTTGTATTCGACCCCATATCAAAGAGTGTAAATTCCTCTTCTTTTTCCCACTTATCGGTAGCGGTAAAAAAGCTTGCCAGCTGGGAATGGTCGAATTCCAGCTCCTCCTGAATTGCCTTGTGAAAGTCGAGCAGGGTATTGTTCTCATCAAGTTCAAACTCTCTGCTAAACGACTCTTCTTCTCCCGAAATAATTACAAATTTATAGATCATCTTATAGTTGATTTCGACCTATGCAATGTAATTATTTTTTCAAAAAAAAAACAATGATAGATTTTTTTTTGAAAAGGTTTATTATGCCAGCCTATCGGCAGTTATAGTTGAAAAGGATGAAAAGGTTGATAGGGTTGATAATAAGGTTGATAAGGGGCTGAAAAGGTTGAAAAGGTTGATAGGCTTGCAAGGGTTGATAGGGTTTAGGACTATCAAAAATCGTTAATCCGGCATCTTAAATCAAGATAGATTTAGTAAGAAGTCTATTGTATCGATTCCATCTGCATAATTATTAATCTTTGGCGATTGTGCCTTGCCAAAGGGCGTATGTCCTTTGCCCACGATGGTCTGTATTTGATCTATTCTTAAGTTAATATCAGCCCATATTTCTCTTTCATCTTCATACATGCTATAGTATAATACACTTACCGGAGAGCTCAAACCCGGGTTTTCCCTCAGAAGGATGAAATCAAGGTCGTGGTACTCTGTGTTTTCAAGCCTGAAGATGGCCTTATTATACTTGTAATTATTGTGATAGGGGATAATATTGATATGATCTGCATAATCTGTCCAGGCATTTTTCAATCGTTCGATTTTAAAATCAGAAGGGAGATATAATTTTGATACGTTTCTACATCCCAGCCCGAAATAGTAAAAAACGTCTTTGCCCAGTTCTTTCAGGTCAGAATCCTTTGTGTCGGAGTTAATAACAGCAACACTGTTCCTGTTATTCCTGAAGATATGTGGTTTAGAGCCGAAATAATACTCGAAATATCTTGAACTATTGTTACTGCCTGTTGCAATTACTGCGTTAAAATCATCGATAGTATCTTCTTTAAGAATAATATAGTCTTTGAAGAGTGGCTCTATATCAGTTAGTATTGAAGTAATCGCACCGATAAGCTCAGTATCTTTTGAGCTGGTTTTGCCAATGAAAATATTTCCTGTAATCAGAACACACAGGAAGTCATGAAAGCCAACCAGGGGAATATTGCCCGCCATAATTACTGCTATGCGTTTAGGATCCCTGTTAATAGATTCCAGATGGTATGGCTTTAGCCAGGAAGTAAGTGATGATTCGTCCAGTGACTTAGCAAGGGCGGTAATACTTTCACTTACATAATCCTTAGTAAACCATGGGTTATTAATGTATTGATTGACAGCAAGACTGTTGAGCTTATTAGCATGATTGCCGACAGGCCTGTCTGAACAGGCTTCTTTCATTATTGATCCAAGCTGGCTAAATGCCTTAATTCTGTTTGCAAGCATTAAACTCATCCTTATTTCTTTTCTGCAAAATTACATTAAAAAAGAAAAGGCTGCCCAATCGGGCAACCTTATTCATTTTTTAGATTAAAACAGCTTAATTAAGAGCAAAATTTACCTGTACAACAAATTTTACTCGTACGAGTTTACCATTTTGTTTACCTGCTGTCCAAACAGGAGATGATTTAACCACCTTTAGAACCTCTTCGTTTAATTTGGAATTATCAGATTTTATAACTTTCACATTACTTACAGTACCGTCTTTCTCAACAATGTATTCTGCATATACCTTTCCCTCAATTTTTTCTTTTTTAGCTATTTCAGGATACTTTACATTTTGCATTACCCAGGTTCTGAAAGTATTAAAATCTCCATCTTTGAATTTTGGCATTTCATCTACTTTTACAAAAATATCATCTTGCTTTTCCTGAGCAGATACATTAATAGTATTGCCGGTGAAAATTGCACAGATCAGTCCTAAGAGCATGATGGTACCGACTCCTTTTTTCATTTCATTCTTTTTCATGTTTATATATATTTAGTTAGTAGGCTGGTATTATTGTAACTGGAAATTTACAACAATAGAGAAACGAACCCTTACAATTTTACCATTTTGCTTTCCGGGAACCCAGAGGGGTGATTCGTTTACAACCCTGAGAACCTCATTATCCAGAACAGGATCTACACCTCTGAGTATTTCTACATTAGTTAACGTGCCGTCGGGTTCAATAACGAACATAACATATACTTTACCCTGAATTCCGTTTTCTACGGCAATTTCAGGGTATTTTACACTTCTCTGAACCCATTCGCGGAATTTATTTACATCACCTCCCATAAAGATTGGCATGTCTTCTACAACAACGAAAATAGGCTCTTCGACCAGTTCTTCTGATTTCTTAAAGTTATCTTCTGGAGCCACTTTTTCGGTCTGGATCTCACTTTCTACAGGGGTGGTTAGCTCGCTTTCATCCTGTGAGCAGGAGAAAACGAAAAAGAGCAGCAGTGCCAGAGGTACTACAAGCAGTAACTTCAGGCCTGCCACATTCCTGGTTTTCTGTTTTGTCATCATGATTATTCGTTTTTTAATTAGAGTATTGTTGGCAAAGGCATTTTGAATAGTAAAGAGTTTTGTTCTGAAAACCTGGTTTAGTAAGAGGCGGGTATAACTGAGCGGATTTTCTCCTGCATCGATCATTTTAGCATCGGCCTGGTACTCATGAACGGCCTTGATTGATCTGTTATACAGATACACAAAGGGGTTAAACCAGAAGATTATCTGTACTATCCTTATAAAAATCAGGTCGGCAAAGTGTTTATGATCGATATGCTTTTGTTCGTGTTCCTCAATTCGGTGCTCGTCTGTACTCTCAAGGCTCGTTGACAGAAAGATATATCCAAAGGCTGAGAAACCTGAAATATTATTGAAGTCGGTATATATCTTATTTGATCCCTCTGTTCTGCCATTTCTGATTATGCTATAGATCCTGGCGACATAAAAGAGCGAAAGGGAGAGACTGAAAACTGCACCCGAGAGGTAGATTACCAGTGGGATATTTCCATAGAACCATGCGGAAGTATTATTAGCAGGTGTAACAGTAATTGTTCCCAGGTCTATCAGCGCTGCTATATCGCCCTGAAAGGTAGCTAATCCAGAAGATGGAGCGATATTTAATCTGATAAGAGGTAATACCAGCGACAGTGTCAGCGAAATAATCAGGTAGACCCTGTTCCTGGTATAATGAGTGTCGTTACTGAGCAGTAAAATATACGTAATATAAAATACCGCCATATATGTAGAAGCCGCTATAATATATTGTACCATTGTTTTTATTTTTCGATTTTTTGCCTGGCAATTTCTTCTTCCATTAATTTCATAATGTCTTCCATTTCATCCAGCGACATAGATTTCTCATTGGCAAAGAAACTGACCATGTTTTCAAAAGAGTTGGCAAAATAGTTCTTTACAAAGCTCTTCATATGAGATTTTTTGTACTGATCTCTGCTCACAAGAGGGAAGTATTCATGAGTTCTCCCGTAAGCCTTATGATTTACAAATCCTTTATCCTGCAGTATCCTAACTATTGTACTTACAGTATTATATGCCGGTTTTGGTTCATCGAAGTGTTCGAGTATATCCTTAACAAATCCTTTTTCAATATCCCAGAGAATTTGCATTACCTGTTCTTCTGCTCTTGTAAGTTCTCTCATAATTTATCTGGCTCAAATTTTATGCCTTAAAGTTATAACGAATAAATTAGTTATGCAACTAAAAAGTTAATTAATTACTTGTTTGTGATTATTTTTTTATAAGATAAGTGGCAGGCTTGGTAAATTATTGTAATTTTAGATAAAATGCTTTATCGTCTGATATTATGAAAAGTGGGGCAGTATTTATTGAGAATCTTCGAATCTCCTTAAGGGCAATCAGATCTAATCGCCTGAGGGCAATTCTGACAATGCTGATTATAGCGTTTGGGATTATGGCGCTTGTTGGAATACTTACTGCTATAGACGCAATAAAGGGGACACTTACCAACCAGTTTGCTATGATGGGGGCAAACACCTTCACGATTACCAGCAGGGGATTTACTGTTGTTATAGGATCAAGTGAAACAAGGATTAAGAATCACGCATATATATCATACCGCGAAGCCCTGGAGTTTAAAGAAAGGTTCCAGGAGCCAGCTATTAGTTCAATTTCAGTTACGGCAAGTGGAATGGCAACCATAAGCTACAGGGATGAGGAGACAAATCCTATAGTACAATTACTGGGGGTTGATGATAATTACCTTGATGTTGCAGGTTACGAGATAGACAGAGGGAGGAATTTCAGCGCAAGTGAGGTTGCCTCAAACAGGAGCCTGGCTGTAATAGGGACCGACCTTGTGAGAGATCTTTTTATGGAAAATGAAGATCCGATAGATAAAGTAATTAATGTTGCCGGAGTGAAACTCAAGGTAATAGGTGTTCTGAAATCAAAAGGAGCAAGCATAATAGCGAGCGACAATATTTGTTTTTTGCCCGTAACAACTGCAAGGCATTACTTTAGTCGTCCCAATATGACCTATAGTATATCGGTAATGCCATTACGGGAGACAAGTATGACAATGCTGGAGAGCGAGGCAGAAGGACTCTTCAGGGTTATTCGGGGACTTGATCCAAGAGATGAAACAGATTTTAATATTTCCAAGAGTGATCAGATAGCTGATATGCTGATTGAAAATATTAAGTTTGTTACTATAGCCGCGACCTTAATTGGGTTCATTACTCTTTTCGGGGCCGCTATTGGCCTGATGAATATTATGCTGGTATCGGTAACAGAAAGAACCCGGGAGATAGGTGTGCGAAAAGCAATGGGGGCAAAGACACTGGTAATTAAGAGGCAGTTCTTATATGAATCGGTCTTGATAAGCCAGTTTGGAGGTATTCTTGGGATACTATTCGGCTTAATAATCGGAAATTTAATATCTTCAGCCCTGCAGAGTAGTTTTATTGTTCCGTGGAGATGGGTTCTTGGAGGAGTTGGACTGTGTTTTGTTGTGGGAGTTGTTTCCGGATATTTCCCGGCCGTTAGAGCCGCCAGGATTGATCCAATTGAGGCACTTAGGTACGAATAAAATATATAATAGGTAATGGAAAATAAAATTATACAGGAACAGACTAAGAACTGTCCGGGAATCAACTATGATAAGGCGTCTGATACTCTATTTATTAAAGGAAGATCTATACCTGAAAATCCTGAAAGTGTATTTAAGCCCTTACGTGACTGGGTAGCTGATTATTTTGGATCATCAGAATCTTTAAGGATGTCGATTATACTGGAATACATAAATAGTGGTTCATCCAAACATCTTATCGAGATACTTAAGGTTCTGAAACAATACCAGGATGATGGGAAAAAACTTGAAATTACCTGGTTCTACGAAGAAGATGATGAAGCTATAATGGAACTGGGTGAGCATTTCAGAGATACTTCCGGGCTGCCGATTAGAATTGAGATGCTTATTGATTAGGATGATGCGGGGTGTTGGGTGTTGGGTGTAAAGTGTGAGGTGTTGGGTGTTGATAGGGAGATAGTAGAGAGAGTGACCCTGCCTTGACAGCAGACAGCAATGCAACCAGAAACAAAAAAGGCACCTTCTGTATGAAGATGCCATTTTTATATAATATTAAGTTACCTGTGATATATTTCTAATCCATTAGTTTTACCACCAGGTCGACTACTCTTGACAGAGTAACCCCATTCGTTATCATACCAGGAAAGGACTTTTACCATCTTTCCGTTTACCATTGTGCTGAGTGCATCGAAGATAGATGAATGTGGGTTATGAATTACGTCAACAGATACTATAGGATCTTCAGTATATTCAAGTATACCCTTCATTGATCCGTTAGCAGCTTCTTTCATGGCTGCATTAATTTCTTCAACTGTTGTTTCTGTTTTAAGTACTGCAACCAGGTCAACCAGCGAACCAGTTGGTGTGGGAACCCTTACTGCCATTCCATCCATTTTGCCTTTAAGTTCAGGAATTACAATTCCTACCGCCTTTGCTGCACCAGTTGTAGTAGGTATTTGTGAGACAGCAGCAGATCTCGCTCTTCTAAGGTCTGAATGAGGAAGGTCAAGGATTACCTGGTCGTTAGTATATGAGTGTATTGTTGTCATAAAACCCTGCTCGATACCAAATTTATCGTTAAGTACCTTTGCAATGGGAGCAAGACAATTTGTAGTACATGAGGCGTTTGACACACACTGATGCTCTGGTTTGAGATCTTTATCGTTCACTCCCAGTACTATAGTTGCATCGATCTGGTCTTTGGAAGGTACGGTAAGAATTACTTTTTTGGCACCATTTTTAAGGTGATCGCCATATCCGCCCTTTGGACTTTCTTTCGATCTGAAAACTCCGGTTGATTCAACAACCACATCAGGAGTTTCAATCCATGGAATTGATATCGGACTTCTTTCGGCTGTTACCTTGATCCTTTTATCGTTTACAATTAGGTATTCTCCTTCGTATGATACTCCTTCAAATTTACCCTGTGTTGAATCATATTTCAGCAGGTGAGCCAATGTTTTTGTGTCAGTCAAATCGTTAATCCCAACAACCTCTATCTCCGGTCTTTCCAGAGCAATTTTAAACACATTTCTACCAATTCTACCAAATCCGTTAATGGCTACTTTTATTTTTGACATTACATTAAAATTATTAAGTTATAAAAATAGAAGATACAAAAGTATACATAATAGAGTTCCCTGACAATAGGAGAACTACTTTTGTTTTCTGAAAAATAGATTCTGGAATTTTACAGAACCTGGGTTGAGGGGGTCGATCACAATACCCATACGATAGGTGACATACAGGGTAAGGAATATTGCATTATTATCGTCGGAGGCCATGATTGGAATTTTTTTAGCATAGCCTTCCAGTATTGCTCCCAGCTCAATAGCGTGTATTATTTTGTCTTCCTTACTGTATTCAAAGTTAAAGCCTCCTTTGGCATAGAGCCCCGGGGTTACTTTTGTCTCATCAATTCCCTTGAAGAATGATGCTCTGCTGTATATATCAGATGGATTGTGGATATCAATATTGAAAGTTTCCTGTCTCAGCTCGTATGTTATTCCACCCACAGCATAAATTACGTTATAATAAATTGGCTTTGAAAGAACCAGGCTGGGACCTCCAATATAGAAATATCTTATCGATACACCACCAAGGTCTGCCTTCTTAAAGATTTCATGCTGCTGTCCGAATCCTCCCCTGAGTGAAAATGTATTATTGAGTTTTCCAAATACAAAGCTACTTCCTGACTGAAGATAAGGACTGGCAAGTTTTATCTCCTTGGGATGCTTTAATACGTTTAACTCAAACTCAACAATATTCTTATTAAGGAAGTCGACTCTCTTGCCTTCGCGATAGCCAATACCATAACCATTGCTGTTAAGGGAAAAAGAAAATGTTCTTTCATTTCTGTAGAACACCTTTTGTTGCTCATCAAGTTCTCCCTGGGCCTTAACAGTAAGAATAGTCAGTAATATCAACAATGATATAGACAGCAGCTTTTTCATACTCTGCTGAAGTGAGATATTAATTTAGGAAAAGGAATTAACCTACGTACTCAGTACCTGAGTCTGCTTTACTGTAGGCCGGACAATTTTCTTTTCCACATGAGCTGAGTACCAGAGCAAGAACAAATACTACTGCGCTTATAAGTGCAATTTTCTTCATAGTTTGAAATTTTCTAAAGACAAAAATAAACTTTTCAGTTAAAATACAATCTTCGTACCAAAATTAAATTATAAATAAATCTTTTCAAAAAATGAGTGACCTGATTAATGTGATAATTATCAGGTCACTCAAAAGATCATGTTCTGCACTAACATGCAGAGGCTTAAACTTGTTCAATCATATTATTAGAGCACAGGGAAATCTCCCATTGCCCATTTAATACCAACACTCTTCAGTTCATTTTTAAAGGCCGGTATTTCATTATCAAAGATTTGCTTCAGTTTAGCATACTCTACCTCAAATTTTTCTTTTGCGATATCGTACTGTTCAACCTGTGATCCCATGATTCCATGTTCTGCACTGCTGTTAGCCGACATAGCAAATCTTGCCCTGGCTGAAATAGTAGGAGTATCGGAATCTGCTCTTGCAAAGCCTCTTGCACCGCCTATTACCTCTACTATACCTGTTATTCTTTTTTCCAGGTCCCTTGCCTTCACCATCAGCTCATTTGTATTGGCCGGAGTACTCATTAGTTCAGTTTTAACCTCGGCTATGTTGGTTACCATTTCTCCGGCATAGCAGCTTGTAGCACTTAGTAAGCATTTCAGGTCGGCAGCCTTTTTAAGGAATTCAAATTTTGCCTTATAATCGGGAGTGCCAAGTGCATTATTATCGAGGGTATTTACTTTAAAGCTTTTCGACTCGATAAGTGTAGTATAAGATCCATTATGAACCTTCTCCATTTTTACCATATAGGTTCCTGGAGGTACTGATGGTCCTCTTCTTTGCAGGTAGCCCATATCCCAGGTAAAGGATGATACTCCCTTTCTGACGGGGCGTTCAATCTTTCTCATAATATTACCATTCTCATCGCTTATGGTAAACAGGAGTACCGGCGACTCTTCATCGTTCTCAGCCTGGAGCTCTTTCGCTGTCGGGAATTTAATTTCCCTTCCTGCTTTTTCAGCTGCTCTCTGTGCTTTGATTCTCTTCTGCTTAAGAGTCTCGTAACCTTCTTTCAGGCTGTACCTGATTGTTACCTCCGGTGATGGATTTGGAACTGAGAAATGAACCTCGCCCTGATAATTTGTATTTGATGCAGGATAATATAATAGTCCGTCTTTAATATCAAAAATATGAGCATCCTTGTTAACTACACCATCCTTAAGGCTCCTGATATATGAATAATCTTCAAGGACATAGAACCCTCTTCCGAATGTTGCAACAACAAGGTCATTTTCTCTTTCCTGGATATCCAGGTCTTTTACCTGTATTGTAGGGATACCATTTTTAATCTGGTTCCATTTCTTTCCTCCATCCAGTGTAAGCCATACACCCCATTCAGTACCGATAAAAAGGATATTGGGATCGACATGATCTTCCTGTATTACATATATTGTTCCTGATGGAAGGTTTCCTGCTATTGATGTCCATGTATTACCTTTATCGGTGCTTTTTATAATATAGGGTGTGAAGTCGCTGCTTTTTTTTCGACCGTCGAAGCAGGCATAAACAGTATTTACATTGTGCTGTGACGGTAATACGTAATTAACAAAGGTCATATCGGGCACAGCTGTAAAGCTGCTGTATTTTTTCCAGTTTGCACCGTCATCTTCTGTAATCCAGATAAGGCCATCGTCAGTACCGGCATAGATCATTCCCTGTTTTAATGGCGATTCGGCAAGTGCAAAGATATTACCAAATGGTGATGTAGACAGGTTTTTGGCAACTGCTTCGGGTGGCCATATCTTACCCATCATTGGCAGTTCGTCCATTCCAATCTGCCGTGACAGATCAGGGCTGATTTCTGTCCATGAGTCTCCCCTGTCAGTACTTTTATGAACCTTATTTGCAAGCAACGTAAATTGTCTTTGAATCAAAAGGACTGATAAAATATGGTGTGTTCCAGTTGAACCTGTAAATCTCATCTTTAACAGGTTGTGGCTTAATTGATACGGTATTGCCTGTACGCCTGTCGTACCTTCTCAGTCCACAATATTGCGAAGAGGCATAATGAATATCAGGCACATCAGGATCGGGTGTCGAAAGATAACCGTCACCTCCGATAGTATAGGTCCAGTCTGGAGTTTACAATATTTCTGCTGAAGGTCCGCGATGGTCCGAACCATGAACCGTTATCCTGTGCACCGCCGTAGATGTTGTAGAATGGTAAGTCGTTATCTACTCTTACATGGTAATACTGGGTAATTGGGAAATTGGATTTAAAGACCCAGTTTTTACCCCTGTCCCAGCTTTCGTATATTCCGCCATCAGATCCGGCAAGATAGTAGTCTGTATTATCAGGGTCAACCCAAAGAGCATGGTTGTCGACATGCTTATTTTTTTCGCCAAGCATTTCCCATGTTTTTCCGGCGTCGTTAGTAACCATATTTCTTACGTCCATGGAGATAACCCTGTTCTCGTCAACCGGGTCTACATATATCTCATTGTAGTACTGGGGGCTACCCGCCACCATGTCACTCATTCTGGTCCAGCTCTCCCCAGGTCGACCGATCTGATAAAATCCGCCACTGTTTCCGGGGAGTTCAATAATAGCATAGATAATATCCGGATTGGATGGTGCCATACCAAGGCCTATTCTTCCAATATCTCCCGAAGGAAGTCCGCTCTGTAACTTTCTTCCATGGTTTTCCCAGCATCTTCTGATTTATAAATTGCTGATTCAGGGCCACCATTGATTTTTGAGTAAACACGTCTTTCTCTCTGATGAGTTGTTGCATAAATAATATCAGGGTTTCTTGGGTCTATCTCCATATCTGATACCCCTGTATAGGGTCCGATCTCGAGAATCAGTTCCCAGTTTTTTCCTCCATCGATTGTTTTATATAAGCCCCGATCTCCGCCTGGTCCCCATGCAGGACCCTGTGCGGCAACATAGACAGTGTTGCTGTTGCGTGGATCAATCATTATTTTGCCAATATGTTCCGATTTATTTAAGTCCCATATTGGTAAAAGATTTCCACCATCGGTAGTTTTATAAACACCGTCGCCATAGGCAAGATTTCGCTGAGAGTTGTTTTCACCGGTACCCACCCATAGGACAAAAGGATTCTTAGGGTCGATTGCCAGTAGCGCCAATTGAAAATACCGGTTTACTGTCAAAAATCGGAGTAAAGGTAGTTCCCTTATTTTCAGTCTTCCATAATCCGCCGGAAGCTGTTCCGACATAGTATTCTGAAGGATTTTCAGGATTGACAGCAAAATCAGCAATCCTGACCGAGTAGGATGCCGGACCGACCGATCCTGAATTTCAGAGTTATTCAGAACGGCATTGTTATTTCCAGACGCCTGCGATCCTGCAGGAGCAGGAGCTTGCCTGTTTCTTCTTTGAGCATCAACAGGCTGAACCATAAGTAGTAAACCTGCTACCACCATTAGAGATAGTGCAAGCCAAGGCTTAAATACAATTTTCATACTATAATAGATTTTAAATTAAGTTTCTCTATTGTAAAGCTACAGAATTATAAGGGATTGAAAGTACAGACTTACTTGTTAAATAGCAGATTTAAGTTTTTTTAAGATGTAGTCTTAGAACTAAATTATTTGTTCAATTGTTTTATCGATGAATAAATGTTGTTTATTATGAAAAATTCATTAGTATTTTTGCTCCTGGGAGCAAGCATTTTTATATCGTTAAATATGAGCGGACAGGAAAATAAATTTTATAATATTTTAACACCTTTTGAAAACAGTGTTATAAATAAAAAGGCTACCGAGAGACCCTATATCGGAAAATATACAGATCATAAGGAGAGCGGTACCTACATATGTAAACAATGTGGTGAAGCTCTTTATAAATCGGAGAGCAAGTTTGAATCTGATTGTGGATGGCCAAGTTTTGACAGCGAAATTGAGGGAGCGGTAAAGCGAATACCGGATGCCGATGGTTTAAGAACAGAAATTGTTTGCAATAATTGCGGAGGTCATCTCGGACATGTCTTTCTTGGAGAGGGCTTTACCTCTCTTAATACAAGGCATTGCGTCAATTCAGTCTCAATGGATTTTGTACCGGCCGATCTTGATCAGGGCAGATACGAGACTGCCATTCTTGCAGGGGGTTGTTTCTGGGGAGTTGAATACTACCTTCAGAAAGAACCCGGAGTGAAGACAGTTACCTCAGGTTATATTGGCGGCCATGTTAAGAATCCTTCATATAGGGAAGTATGTACCGGTCGTACCGGTCATGCAGAGGCTGTGAAAGTTGTATTTGACCCCGATAAGATATCATATGAAAAAATTGTAAAGCTCTTCCTGGAGATACATGATCCGACCCAGGTTGGCAGGCAGGGGCCTGATGTTGGTGATCAGTACCGATCGGGAATATTTTATTTGAATGAGCAACAGGCAAAAACAGCAAAGGAGCTGCTTGGTCTGTTATCTTCAAAGGGCTTCAAGATTGCCACAGAGCTAAGCCCTGCAACTGAGTTTTATGAGGCTGAGGATTACCACCAGGATTATTATTTCAATAATGGTAAGATGCCCTATTGTCATGCTTACACGAAGAGGTTTTAAGGGAGGCAAAGAGCTAAGAGCTAAGAGCTAAGAGCTAAGAGAAAAGGGTAGGTCCCTGGTCGTTTAAGACATAAATCCCTGTTTCTTAAGTACATCGAGCAGAACTTTCGAGAAGTGTTCGTTATCTTCTTTCTTATACCTGATATCAGTAAATACCTGGGCGAGGTTCTGCTTGTTGTTTTCTTTTACAAATTGTTTTGAATCGTCTCTTGACTCTTTGAATGAATATATATTATCTATATCCTCTTCACTGTAGTTCTGATACTTCTCTTTATGAATTACTGCCGAGAGTGAAAGCCTGTCTACCTGAACCGGATCTTCATCCGGCCAGCCCAGTGTTATAGTTGTAAGCGGAACTACTCCCTTTGGAAGTTCGAGGATATCTATAATCTTATCGGCTGTATAAATGGTTGTTCCCAGGTAACAAATTCCAAGCCCCTTTGATTCTGCGGCGATACAGAATGTTTGTGCAGCAAGGAGTGCATCGATAGCCGCAGTCATAAACGACAGGAAGTTATCATATCCTGGTTCAGTATTTCTCTGCCTGCACCAGAGGTTAAACCTGTTAAAATCGGCACAGAAGGTAAGTAATACCGGTGCATCCTTCACCATTGGCTGATTAAAGTGGCATGGTCCGAGCTCTTCTTTAAGCCTGGCGTCTCTGCTTATTATAATACTGTATACCTGCATATTGCCGGTAGTAGAAGTACGACATGAAGCTTCCAGTAGTTCATTTAGCAGCTCTTCTGAGATACCTGTATTTTTATACTTCCTGATAGTTTTTCTATTGAGTAGGACCTCTTGCATTTATCTAAGATTTGTTTCTGCAAATTAAGAGATTTTGAATCGAATTATAGCCTGATAAAAGTCACAAAAAAGGATTTGTCAAAAGCCAGAGCTTAATGTTTTTAGCTGATTTATCAGATCTCTATATTGCTTAATATAAAGCATAAAAAGCCCCCCCCTTAAATTAATCAAGAACCTTATTCGAAATCAACGCCCAGCTCGTCGGCTACCTGCTTAAACTCATCCCTGACAGCAGGAACAAGTTCAATACCTTCCTTCATTATTCTTTCTTCTGCTTCTCTTTCAATATCTCCGGGGATAAGAATTTTTTCCTCATTTTCAACGGTCTTTCCATTTCTGAAGTGAGTTATCCACTGATCCATTCTTTCCTTGAACTCATCGGCTGGCATAAAACCATCGATTTTTATAGCACCGAAAAAATGACCTGTTCCCAGTCCGACCGTTTCTTTTCTCCTGGGCAGATAAGTGGCAACCGGTGGTACAAAGGGACCGAAGTTAGCACCACTTAATACTCCGGAGAGGATATCCACCATTGATCCCAGGCAATATCCCTTATGACTGCCATGGAGGTAATCTCCTCCCAGGGGAAGAATTGCTCCACCATCTCTAAGTATTGAAGGATCGTCTGATGGGGACCCGTATTTATCCTGTACATAGCCAAGTGGAAGTTTTTCACCTATCTTTTCCTTTATTGCTATCTTTCCCCTTGCTACAGGCGTTGTTGCAAAGTCGGCCACATAGGGAGGCTGATTTTTTGTGGGTACAGCCATAGCGATAGGGTTTGTTCCCAGGAGGCGATCGATTGACCATGTTGGTGCAACAGATGGATTGGCGTGGGTAAGACTTATGCCGATCATATCCTTTTCGAGAGCCATCATTGCATAGTAGCCAGCTATACCAAAGTGATTTGAATTCCTGGTTGCAACCCATCCGGAACCAACCTTTTCGGCCTTTTCCATGGCCAGCTCCATTGATCTTTTGGCTGCTACCATGCCAAATGAAAGATCACCGTCAACCACCGCCGTTCCAGGAGTTTCATGAACAACCTTTATGTTAGGACTGACATTAATATGGGATTCTTTTACCAGCTGATAATAAGACTTGATCCTTAGCAATCCATGAGATGAAATAGATCTCAGCTCAGCTTTAAGGAGGACATCCGTTATGGTATGGGCATCCTGTTCTGAGCAACCCATTTTTAGAAGGATGTTTTTCGTAACATCGAAGAGGTAGGTGTAAGAATACATAGTTATTTAGGATTTGATTAATATTTCTGTAATAAACTATTTTCTGTCAACTACTGTAGCACTGGCCTGTGAAGTTGGCATTATTACTACATCGTTTATGTTTACATGCTCTGGCAATGTTGAGCAGTAATAAATTACATCTGCAATATCGTCTCCTGTCAGAGGTTTCATGCCATTATATGGAATCTTTGACTTTTCTTCATCTCCCTTGAATCTTACAAGTGAGAACTCGGTGTCAACCATGCCGGGGGCTATATTTGTAACCTTGATATTATTCTTTACAAGGTCTATCCTCATAGCTTTTGAAAGTGCATCTACGGCATATTTGCTTGCACAATATACATTCCCGTTCTCGTACACTTCCTTACCGGCTATTGAACCAATATTCAGAATATGACCCTTATTTCTTTTTACCATCAATGGAGAGATGATCCTGGTAACATATAATAGTCCTTTGATATTTGTGTCAATCATTCTTTCCCAGTCGTCGATTACCCCATTATCTATATGCCCGAGCCCTACTGCCAGTCCGGCATTATTCACCAGTATATCTATATCCCTCCATTCATCAGGCAGATTGCCCAGCTTATCTTCTACCTCATTCAGATTTCGTACATCGAAGTTGAGTGATAATATATTGATATTATATTTAGATTTAAGGTACTTCTCCAATTCATCAAGCCTGTCGGATCTTCTCCCGGTGATTATCAGGTTGTAACTGTTTTTTGCGAATATTTTAGCTGTACTAAGTCCAATACCAGCAGTTGCACCTGTTATAAGAACGATTTTTTTCATAGGATGTGATTTATTTACGTTTTTGTAAAAATAGTCATCTTTTACGAGTCAAAAAAAATAAGATATTAACTGGTTTACACCAATAATATTACGACTTTTAAATGAATCGATTAAACTTATATCTTTGCAATTCCTAAATTGATATTTATGGGCAAGAAGCATGAAGTAAGATCTATGTTCGATTCGATTGCATGGAGATATGATTTTCTGAATCATTTTCTTTCATTCGGGACGGATTTTTTATGGAGAAAGAAAGCTATTGCGGAAATAAGTAAAAGAATTCAGCCGCAACGTATTCTGGATGTAGCTACTGGAACATGTGACCTTGCCCTGGCGGCTATGAGGTTGAAGCCGGAGTCAATAATTGGCGTGGATATTAGCCAGAGGATGCTGGAAGAAGGGAGGAAGAAGATACATAGAAGGCACCTTGAAAATAAAATCAGGTTGGAACTGGCTGAAAGTGAAAATCTGCCTTTTGAGGATTCAGTCTTTGATGTTAGCATGGTTGCCTTCGGGGTAAGGAATTTTGAGGATCCGCTTAAAGGACTAAAGGAGATGAACAGGGTACTCTCAAAAGGAGGTGTTATTATGGTACTGGAATTCTCAAAACCCACCAGGTTTCCATTTAAGAGTATATATTATTTTTATTTTAACCGAATACTGCCCTTGTTTGGCAAAGTATTTTCAAAGAGCGAGGGAGCATATACCTATCTCCCTGAATCTGTAATGGCTTTTGCTGAGGGAGACCGTTTTCTTGAGTTACTGGCATCAGCAGGTTTTTCTGATCTTAGCCAGAGAAGACTTACCGGGGGAGTGGCCACTATATATGCTGGTGTGAAGAGCTAAGGGCAAAGAGCTAAGAGCTAAGAGCTAAGAGCTGAGCTAAGAGCTGAGAGCTAAGAGAATGATACAATATATCTATAAAGAATAAGTTTAATATATTTGATGACAAATAATAATAACAGAAAAGGTGAGGGGTAGTATTAAATATTTAATCCTGTTATTTTTTCTTGCAGGAAGCCTCAGTGTATTTGGTCAGCGTCAGAAGCCAAAGAATTCATCAACTTATGATGACAAGATGCTGCACTTTGGATTTAGTATTGGATTTAATTCACTTGATTTTAACACTACCAAGTCGCAGGAATATTATGCTGTAGATTCTCTCTACCCTGAGGTAAGTTTCCTTCAGCCCGGGATAAATATCCAGGTTATTATTGATTATAAGCCCTTAAAGTATTTCGATGTCAGATTTTTACCGGGTGTATCTTTTGGGCAGAGGAACCTGTTATATTACAAGAATCAGGAACTATATGATGACAGGCAGAAGCTTGAATCATCTTTCCTTGAATTTCCTCTTCTTGTTAAGACAAAGGGAGACAGGCTGAATAATTTCAGGCCCTACCTCGTAGGAGGATTGAATTTCAGATACGACCTTGCCGGAAGGAAGGAATATGATGATGAGGAACCTGTCTATCTCAGGCTTAAGAGACCCGATTTATATTATGAAATAGGTGCAGGACTGGATATCTACCTGCCTTTTTTCAAGCTGGCAGTTGAGCTTAAAATGTCGACCGGGCTAAATGATGTGCTAGTGCATGAACCGGCTCCCGGTCATTCTCAATATGCAAATGCTATTGAAGCACTCCATTCGCGAATATGGGTGCTGGCATTTCATTTTGAATAGTCTTTTATTTTCTTCTTATAAATTCACTGCAGATTATGGCTGCCGAGGTAGCAACGTTCAGCGATTCAATCCCTGGCCCCGGTCTTGCTCCAAATGGTATCATTATTTTTTTTGATACAAATTGAATGAGTTCTTCTGAAACACCGATCGACTCATTCCCAAAAAGAATTATTCCATTAGTATCAAGTTCCTCTTCGTACATAGATTTTCCATCAAGAGTTGTAGCATAAATATTAATATTGTTTTTGGAAGCCGTGTTCAGAAATTCTGAAAGATCGGTATAGTAAAGGTCAGTCACAAGGAGACCACCCATTGTAGCCTGGATTACTTTGGGATTATATACATCGACACAGTTGTTGGAACATACAATATTCTTTATTCCAAACCAGGCTGCAGTCCTGATAATGGTTCCCATGTTCCCGGGGTCCTGGATAAAATCGAGTGCCAGGCTAAGGTTACCTTTAATCTCGGCCTCCGATAATTCCTTCTTTTTTGGTCTTACCAAAGCCAGTGAATTGTGTGGACTGCTTAGCGAGCTTACTTTCTTAAGTTCTGCATAGTTTAATTCGACAATATCTCCCACTCCCTCAAGCTGGCTTGCAGGCAAGGACGCTAACCACTCAGGTTTTCCAGCAAGGAGAGTAATATCTTCCCCTGCTTCAAGATACTCACGCACAAGTTTGTCGCCTTCTATTACATAAAGACCTGTTATATCTCTTTGTTTCTTTCTTTGTAGCGAACCGATAAGTTTAACCTGCTTTTTGCTTAACATACTTCTGAGTTTATCTTTTTAGATAATTGATACTAATTATTAATATATTTGCGGAATAGCATTGCAAATTTTGAAATATTTTACGCCAAATAAAAATAATAAGTCGCTATTAGTTGCAGGTAGCCTTATAATTATTCTGATTGCAGCTGCTTGTAATCCAACAAAATATATCAGCGAGGATGAGAGTCTGCTTGATAAGTCGGATATAAAGATCGATAATAATGACGTCAAAAAAAACGATCTGTCGCCCTATATCAAGCAGTCGCCCAACAAAAAGATTTTTGGAGCCCGCTTTCATCTCGGCCTGTATAATCTATCCAATATCGAAAAGGAAGGCTGGCCTCATGGATGGCTGAGAAGGATAGGAGAAGAGCCAGTGGTTTTTGATCCTTTTACTGCTGCAAAATCATCCGAACAACTTGAGAATTACTTATTTTCGAAAGGATACTTTAATGCTACTGTGGATGCAGATTATTTTGTAAGGAAGAAAAGGGCTAATATTGTTTATGACATAAATGCACGCGATCCTTACCGGATCAGAAATATTACATATAATGTAAGGGATACAACTCTTCGAAAATTCATATATATGGATTCGGTAAATTGTATTATCGGGAAGGGTGAAATATACGATGTCGACCGCTTACAGTCGGAGAGACTTAGAGTTGAAAGGTTGATAAAGGATCTGGGATTCTATGGCTTTTCACGTGATAATATTAGTTTCAGGGTAGATTCTACTATTGGAAAGAGAACCGTCGATATTGAATACCTGGTTAAACTGGCCGAGCACATTGGTCCGAACAACAGGATTACAGAAAGACATCATAAACGATACCGGATAAAAGATGTTTATATATATCCCGATTTTGATCCGAGGGCTGCCCTGGACGACAGGCAGGGATATTTTTTAAGTCAGGATACCACTTTATATGATAACTTTTATTTTATTTCAAACCTCTCGGTACAATCGGTAAAGTATGATGTAATTGTTCAGTCTCTCTACATTAAACCCGGTGATTTATTTCAGGTAACAAATATGGAACAATCGCAGGGGCACCTGAGCTCACTGCAGGCTTTTGGCAGGGTTAATATCAGGTATTCTGAAACCGATCCCCTTATCACAAACGAAAGAGGAGAAATAATGCTTAACTGTGTGGTGCAAATTACACCGGTTATTAAGCAGGCATTCAGAATCGAACTTGAGGGTACTAACTCTGCTGGAAATCTTGGAGGTGCCGTCAACCTCGTTTACCAGCACAAAAACCTTTTCAAGGGAGCAGAGCAACTTAATGTAAAAATTAAGGGTTCATATGAAGCCCTCGAAGAAAAGATTTCAGGGTCGAGGAGTACCCAGGAATACGGATTTGAAACTACTCTGACCCTGCCAAGATTCCTCTTCCCTTTTATTGAAAGTGAGAAGTTTATAAAGAAATATAACCCAAAGACAACTATACAGACGGCATATAATTATCAGAAGATGCCTGTCTATACCAGGACAGTGGCGAACGCTACCTTTGGTTATAAATGGAAATCTGGCAATTTCAAGTCCCATAGCATTAATCCATTACAGCTTAACGTTGTAAGTCTTCCATATATAGATCCGGAGTTTGAGATGGATATTGATACTTCATCTTACCTGGCTTACAGTTATAAGGATATTATGATAGTTGGGGGAAGTTATACATATATATTTAATAATCAGAATATTAATAAAGCCAGGAGTTATTGGTATATTAAGTTTAACGGCGAACTGGCGGGTAACTTATTGGCTGCTGCTTTTAATGCTGCCAAAAGTGAGAAGGTGGATGGCAGCTACAGGATATTTAATCAGAATTTTGCCCAGTATGTAAGAGGAGATATTGATTTCAGGTATAACCGTACCCTGAATGATGTAAGCTCAATTGTTTACAGGGCTTTTGCCGGTATTGGAATTCCCTATGGTAATTCAGAAGGTATGCCCTTTGAAAAGCAGTATTTTAGCGGAGGTGCGAACGGGATCAGAGCCTGGCAGGTAAGATCGCTTGGCCCCGGATCTCATATCCCCTCAAATTTTTCATTTTTTAATTCTACTGCTGATATAAAGATCGAACTTAATGCAGAGTACAGGTTTAAATTATTCTGGATACTGGAGGGCGCAATGTTTCTTGATGCAGGTAATATATGGACCTATAATGTTGATGAGGACAGGCCGGGAGCAAATTTCGAGTTCGACAGGTTTTACAAAGAATTTGCTGTGGGTACTGGACTGGGGTTAAGGTTTGATCTGAATTTTATTATCCTGCGTACCGACCTTGGTATGAAATTGAGGGATCCGCAGATTTCTGATGCTTCGAAATGGATTATAAGCAACCGTGATCTGAACTGGAGAGAAGATTTTAATCTCAGCTTCAGCATAGGATATCCATTCTAATAAGTTGAGATGTTCACCTTCGGTGATCAATAGTTGAAATGATCGCTATGTGCGATCTGGTTTAAATTGTTGCCAATGCAACAAATGGTTTAAATTATCTAAAATGAATTAGCATAAGGATTTAAACTTTTTCAACCACTTAAACCACTTAAACCACTTAAACCTTTTCAACCCAGTTACAACCCATTTTCAACGTATTCTTAAACATTTGCATATGAAAACAATTCTGCCGAATTTAGTCAGCTAAAATTATAGTAGAAGTAATAAATAGCAATTTAAAAATGGCAAATATTGAAATCCCCAAGGAAGCCTTCGGTAGCAGAATTGGCGTGATAGCAGCAGCAGCAGGTTCTGCCGTTGGACTGGGTAATATCTGGAGGTTCCCCTATGTGGCTGGTGAGAATGGCGGCGGCGCATTTTTGCTAATCTACCTGGGTTTTATTCTTGCAATAGGTTTCCCTGTAATGCTCGCTGAACTTACTATAGGAAGAAGAGCTCAGCTGAATGCCCTCGGGTCGTTTAAAAAACTAGCCCCGGGTAAAAAGTGGTACCTGGTGGGTCTTATGGGGATAGTGGCTGCATTTCTGATACTCGCATTCTACAGTACAATAGCAGGATGGACACTGGAGTACCTGTTCCAGGCTGTTACAAACAGTTTTCATGGTCAGAACAGCGACCAGTTGAGAGAGTCTTTCGAAACATTCCAGTCAGGTACATTCAGGCCGCTTTTGTGGCAACTGATATTTATGTTCCTGACAGGTTATATTGTATTCTCAGGAGTTAGGGAGGGTATTGAAAAGTATACCAAAATCCTGATGCCCCTGCTGGTATTGTTAATAATAGTAATCTGCATCAGGTCGCTTACACTCCCGGGTGCAGGGGAGGGACTTGATTTTCTTTTCAGACCCGACTTTTCAAAAATAACATGGGCAGTGGTTCTTGATGCACTTGGACAGGCTGCATTTTCGCTCAGTATAGGGATGGGTACCCTTATTACATATGGTTCGTACATCCAGAAGAAGGAGAACCTGCCGGTAACGGCATTACAGGTTACAGCTGCTGATACATTAATCGCAATTCTGGCAGGTGTAATGATCTTCCCGGCTGTGTTTGCATTTAATATTGACCCTGAGGCAGGAACAGGACTTGTGTTTATTGTTCTGCCAAATATATTTGCCCAGATGACAGGTGGTTATATTTTCTCAATTATCTTCTTTGTGTTGCTTTCTATTGCAGCTCTTACTTCAACTGTATCGGTGCTCGAGGTGGTAGTTGCATACTTTTCAGAGGAGCTGAAAATGTCCCGCAGAAGGGCAACCATTATCGGCTCGGTGGCAATATCGATAGTGGGTGTTTTTGCAACCCTCTCGTTTGGTCCTCTCAAGGATGCAACTATTCTGGGAAAAACAATCTTCGATTGGTTCAATGAGCTGTCGGCCAATGTGCTGTTGCCACTTGGTGCAATATGTATTGTTGTATTTGCAGGATGGTACCTTGGAAAGAAAAACGTACAGGATGAGATAACAAACCAGGGCACACTGAAGTCGTGGTTCATCAGACCGTTTATGATTATTCTGAAGTTCGTTGCTCCTATTGCTATTACATTTGTATTCCTGTACGGACTGGGTCTCTTCGGAAGTAAAATCTGATACCTGAATTTATGCTTTGCCCGGCCATTATAAATCAACCACCTGATATAAGCGACAGGATTGATAAGGCATTTGGTCCTGATAGTGGAAATTCTTGAAAAAAATTTTTTCTGGGACCCTGTAGCAGCACTGGGATTTGATATAGAAGCCGATGTGCCAATAGTGGTTTTATGGCTTGTCTTCGGGGGTATCTTCTTTACCTTCAGGATGAAATTCATTAATGTAAGGGCCTTTCGCCATGCATTCAGTCTTATTCGTGGTAAATATGATAAACCCGGGTCAAAGGGTGAGGTAAGCCATTTCCAGGCTCTCACAACGGCTCTCTCTGCCACTGTAGGGCTGGGTAATATTACAGGTGTGGCAATTGCTATTACTGTTGGCGGACCGGGTGCAACTTTTTGGATGATACTGGCAGGATTTTTTGGCATGTCGCTAAAGTTTTCAGAATGCACACTCGGATTGAAATACCGTCATATCGATGAGGAAGGTAAGGTGTCGGGGGGGCCAATGTATTATTTGATTAAGGCTTTAAAGAAAAGAAAGCTTGGGGGGCTTGGTAAGATACTCGCAATTTTCAGTGCAGTAATGATGGTTCTTGCATCCTTTGGCGGAAGCAATATGCTTCAATCTAACCAGAGCTTTGTACAGGCCGCCACAGTAATTCCTGCACTCGAGGGATCAGGGTTCTGGTTTGGGATAGGTCTTTCACTACTTATTATATTGTTGTATTTGGGGGAATAAAATCTATTGCAAGAGTTACATCCAGGCTGGTCCCCTTTATGGCAGTCCTGTACATAGGAATTGCCCTGGTAATAATTTTCATAAATTTCAGGCTTGTTGATGACGTATTTTTATTGATAATTAGAAGTGCCTTCGATCCTGTTGCTATAAAAGGAGGTATTATTGGGGTAATAATAACTGGCTTCAGACGTGGAGCCTTCTCAAATGAAGCAGGTGTAGGATCTGCTGCTGTCGCTCATGCTGCAGCCAGAACAGACGAGCCGGTAAAGGAAGGTATCGTTGCCATGCTCGAACCATTTATTGATACTGTGATAATATGTACCATGACCTCCCTGGTCATTATTTTTACAGGTTTTCATGCTCCCGGGATAGGACTGGAAGGAACCGAACTTACGTCGGCTGCATTTGGATCAGTATTTCCCTGGTTTCCCTACCTGCTGGTTATAGCCATATTATGTTTTGCTTTTTCAACCATGATCTCATGGTCGTATTACGGGCTTAAGGGCTTTAATTTTTTACTTGGCAAACCAATCAGTAAACTTACAGGAGGTAAATATGTCTCTAATTACATCTATTATACTTTCTTTCTCTTTTTCACAGTTGTGGGAGCATCATCTTCACTTGATAATGTTATAGCATTCTCTGATATGATGGTTCTGACAATGGCCTTCCCGAATATTATAGGACTTCTTATCCTGGCTCCTGAAGTAGCCGGTGATATGAAGAGTTATATGACACGTCTGGCGAAGGGACAAATAAGGAAGTATCCATAGTAGCCAATATTTTGTATCTTGCAGTGTCTCACTGCTTTTTGCTCTATGAATCTAAAGAAATTACTCTATAGCCTTTTGGGCTATTCGCGGAGCGAACGAGTAGGTTCGTTTGTTCTTATAATAGTGGTAGCTGCCATTATTGTTTTTAGGATGCTGGCTATTCGAAAAGATGATGCAGGAGCCGAAGATAGCGCCTATGTGATATCTGATTCTGCCTTTATCGATACCACGACTGTTTATCCACTTTTCGAATTTGATCCCAATACTGTTTCTTACGAGAACCTTCTTAAACTGGGCCTGTCTGGTAAGCAGGCAAATACATTGGTAAACTACAGGGAGAGTGGGGCAGTTTTTTTTAAGCCTGATGATTTCAGAAAGGTATACGGCATATCCCGGGGCAGGCAGGACAGCCTTATCCCGTATATCGTAATTAATAGGAGGAATACCATTAAAGAGGAAAATGTGGTGAGTAATATCAATAAGACCGAGCCGGAAAAACCTTATGCAGGCAAGAGGGAAGAATTATTCCTTCCGGTTGAAATTAACAGCGCAGATTCTACACAGCTGATTTCTTTACCCGGCATTGGCGAGGTGCTTGGCCCCAGGATTGTAAAATACCGCACCCTGCTGGGAGGTTTCTGCAATATAATGCAATTGTCGGAAGTATATGGACTTGATTCGGCCTGTGTTGAAGCTATGAGGGTATATATTAGTCTTGACACAGCACTAATCACGAAAATAAACCTCAATTCGGCAGATTATTCAGAACTTATAAGACACCCGTATATAACAAAAAAGAACACAGAGGATATACTTAATTACAGGAAATATGCTGGTCATATTTCATCGCTTAAAGAATTGCTCCGAAACAATATCCTGTCAAAAGGAGAGATAGATAAGCTAAATGTATATTTTTCTGCCTGCGATAGTGTTATTATAGACCAATAAGACTTGCTTTTGATCCTTTGTTTTATTAAATTTATAGATCACTAATAACTATAAAAGGAAGGAGAATTATGGTATTACAGGACAGCGGGTAATTTATTTATGAAAAAATTTTGAGAAAAAGAAGAGACTTTCTATCTTTGCGGCTCAATAAAAACAGAGAAGCTAATTATGATAATAGTTCCGGTAAAAGAAGGCGAAAACATTGAGAGATCATTAAAGAAGTTCAAGCGCAAGTTTGAAAAGACTGGTGTAATCCGTGAACTGAGGACTCGTCAGGCGTTTATTAAGCCTTCTGTGCGTCTCAGAGAAGAGAAAAAAAAGGCGATTTACATACAGCAGCTCCAGCGGGAAGAAGAGTAGGTCTCGGGGTTGTTTTTCCATTAACCAGATTAGGGTTCCTTTATGGGATATAAGGAATCATTTATTGAATATCTTCAGTTTGAGAAGCATTATTCTCAGCATACTGTCAGTTCTTACAGGAACGACCTGGAACAGTATTATACATTTCTTTCAACTCATACGGGTGACGAAAAACCATTGGAAGCAAGCAGTTCTGATATCAGGGCATGGGTTGTGAGCCTTATGGAGTCGGGTTATTCTGCCACATCAGTTCACAGGAAAATATCAGGGCTAAGATCGTTTTACAGGTATTTAAGAAGGGAGAAGTTAATATCGGGAGATCCTGTTGAAAAAGTTGTGCTGCCAAGGCGGCGTAAACGACTTCCTGTGTTTGTAGAGGAGGTATCGCTCGAAAAACTGCTCGACAGGTACGACTTTGGAGATGATTTCTCGGGAGTTAGAAACAGGACCATTATCGAGATCCTGTATCTTACAGGGATGAGGCGCTCAGAACTAATTTTCCTTAAGGACAATGACTTTGATCTGAAGGACCGCAGCGTAAAGGTTACAGGCAAGAGAAACAAGGAGAGGATAATCCCACTCGCAGAATCATTTTTACAAAATATTGAGAGATATATATTGTTAAGGAATGATGTCGGATTTGAGAATAAGGAAGGATGGTTTTTTGTTACCGACAGGGGAAACAAGCTTTATGATAAATTCGTTTATAATATAGTTACCAGGTACCTGACTTTGGTTACTACGGTTGAAAAGAAAAGTCCTCACGTATTGAGGCACACATTTGCAACACATATGTTAAATCACGGGGCCGATCTGAACTCGATCAAGGAGATACTTGGTCATGCTAATCTCTCAGCCACACAGATTTATACACATACGACTTTTGAGAAATTAAAAAGTGTTTATAAACATGCCCATCCAAGGGCTTCAAAATAAGGAGGAAAAGCTATGAATATCCAGATCCATTCAGTTAAGTTCGATGCAGACAAGAAATTATTGGAGTTTGTGACAGGAAAAATAAACAAGTTGAAGCAGTATAGTGATGATATAGTTAGTGCAGAAGTTTACCTGAGACTAGACAATGACCAGGAAAAGGAGAACAAGCTGGCAGAAGTGAAGCTGGAATATCCTGGAGGACCTCTATTCGCTAAAAAGCAAAGTAAGACTTTTGAGGAGTCAACAGACCTTGTTATTGACGCTCTGAAAAAGCAGATAACCAAGCAGAAAGACCGCAAAAGAAGGTAAGCACCTTTTTTATAAAAATTTGTATCTTTTTTCTTTGTTGTTCCCAGATAATATTAATACATTTGCAAACCGAATTTTGGGGTATATTTTCTATGCCCGTTAAGATATCGGAGACGTTCTTTAAAATTGCCGATGTAGCTCAGTTGGTCAGAGCAGCTGATTTGTAATCAGCAGGTCGGGGGTTCGAATCCCTTCATCGGCTCTTGGATAGAAAATTAAGTGTATGTCTGATAGCAACATCTCTGTATAAGGGGAGATACCAAAGTGGCCAACTGGGGCAGACTGTAACTCTGCTGTCGTACGACTTCGTAGGTTCGAATCCTGCTCTCCCCACAAATTTTAGGAATCAGCTCTACACTTTGTTTAAACTGGGGTGGAAGAACCTGAGGTCGATAAAAATTAAGCGGGAGTAGCTCAGTTGGTAGAGCATTAGCCTTCCAAGCTAAGGGTCGCGGATTCGAATTCCGTCTCCCGCTCAAATTTTTGCCGATGTAGCTCAGGGGTAGAGCGTTTCCTTGGTAAGGAAGAGGTCTCGGGTTCAATTCCCGACATCGGCTCGATGTTGAAAAGTTATTAATTAAATAGAATTTGAATTTTAATATTAAAATACGTTAGGAGTTATGGCTAAAGAAAAATTTGACAGGTCGAAACCGCACGTAAATATCGGTACCATTGGTCACGTTGACCATGGTAAGACTACTTTGACTGCTGCAATTACAATGGTTCTTGCGAAAAGAGGACTTTCTGAAATCAGGGATTTTGACTCAATTGACAATGCCCCCGAAGAGAAGGAAAGAGGTATTACTATTAATACTGCTCACGTTGAGTACCAGACTGCAAATCGTCACTATGCACACGTTGACTGTCCGGGACACGCCGACTATGTTAAGAACATGGTTACAGGTGCAGCCCAGATGGACGGTGCTATTATAGTAGTTGCTGCAACAGATGGCCCGATGCCTCAGACTCGTGAGCATATCCTGCTTGCCCGTCAGGTGAACGTGCCTAAGATTGTAGTTTTCCTCAACAAAGTGGATATGGTAGATGACGAAGAGCTTCTTGAGCTTGTTGAAATGGAGATTCGTGAGCTTCTCGATTTTTATGAGTTTGATGGTGAAAATGCACCAGTTATTCTTGGATCTGCACTTGGAGCACTTAATGGGGAAGAAAAATGGGAAGATAAGGTAATGGAGCTTATGGATGCTGTTGATACTTACATCCCAATTCCTCCTCGTGAAAACGAGAAACCATTCCTGATGCCTGTTGAGGACGTATTCTCAATTACAGGACGTGGAACAGTAGCAACTGGTAGAATTGAAACAGGTGTTGTTAACACAGGTGACGAGCTTATGATGATTGGACTGGGTGCTAACAAGCGTAAGACAGTTTGTACCGGTGTTGAAATGTTCCGTAAGATTCTTGACAGGGGTGAAGCAGGTGATAATGTAGGTCTGCTGCTTCGTGGTGTTGATAAAAATGAGATCAAAAGGGGTATGGTAATGGCCGCTCCTGGATCAATTACTCCTCATACAAAGTTTAAGGCTGAGGTATATGTTCTTAAGAAAGAAGAAGGTGGACGTCATACTCCATTCCATCAGAAATATCGTCCTCAGTTTTATCTGAGAACACTTGACGTGACTGGTGAGATTACACTTCCTGAAGGAACAGAAATGGTTATGCCTGGTGATAGGGTAACTATCCAGGTAGAACTTATTACTCCAGTAGCTCTAAACCAGGGTCTGCGTTTTGCTATCCGTGAAGGTGGTAGAACAGTTGGTGCTGGTCAGGTTACAGAGATTGTAGAGTAATATTTTTAACTCTTAATATATCTACATGGAGGGGGTGGATGCACTCCCTTCATTTCGGTATACGGGTGTAGCTCAGTTGGCAGAGCACTGGTCTCCAAAACCAGGTGTCGGGAGTTCGAGTCTCTCCTCCCGTGCAAAAATGTATTAAAAAGGAAATGAAGAAGATAAAAACGTACTTTCAGGAATCTTATACGGAGCTAGTTCATAAAGTAACATGGCCAACCTGGAGTGAACTGCAAAACAGCACTACAGTGGTTATGATTGCTTCTGCCATTATAGCACTTGCTATATGGTTAATGGATTATGCTTTTGATAATATCATGACGTTTGTATATCAGATTTTATACTAAACGAAAAACGTCGAAATGGGTGAGAATGTAAAGAAATGGTATGTACTGCGTGCCATTGGTGGTAAGGAAAACAAGGTAAAGGAATATATTGATAGCGAGATAAATCGTTTGAATCTCGAAGATTATATATCCCAGGTGCTTATTCCAAAAGAGAAAGTTTACCAGATCAGACAGGGTAAGAAGATTAATAAGGAGAGAAATTTCTTTCCCGGTTATATTCTTATTGAAGCTGCACTTGTTGGCGAGATACCTCATATTCTCAAAAATATCCCGAATGTTATAGGATTTCTTGGGACGCAGCAGGGCGATCCTGTTCCTCTTGAGAAAAGTGAGATAAACAGGATCCTTGGAAAGGTTGATGAACTTGCTGCAAGTGATGAAGAAATAAATGTACCGTTCTTCGTCGGCGAAGCTGTGAAGGTTGTAGACGGACCGTTTAACAGTTTTACCGGTGTAATCGAAGAGGTAAATGATGAAAAGAAAAAGCTTAAAGTGATGGTTAAGATTTTTGGTCGTAAAACGCCACTTGAACTGAGCTTTATGCAGGTTGAGAAAGAAAGTTAGGATTTATTAATTAAAGATATTGGTAGGCACGACACTTATAATGCTTCCTGAGTGGTTACCAAGCTCTCGCGTAAACTAAGCAAAGTAAATTATGGCAAAAGAAGTTGCTGGTATTATTAAGCTACAGATCAGAGGCGGATCAGCGAACCCATCTCCACCTGTAGGCCCTGCACTGGGTGCTAAAGGTGTGAATATTATGGAGTTCTGCAAGCAGTTTAATGCGAGAACCCAGGATAAAGCTGGACAGGTTATCCCGGTGATTATTACGGTTTATGGTGATAAGTCTTTTGACTTTATTACTAAAACACCACCGGTTGCCGTACAGCTATTGGAGTCAGCCAAACTCAAAAAGGGTTCTCCGGAATCCAACAGGGAAAAGGTTGCAACAATCTCCTGGGATCAAGTAAAGCAAATTGCTGAAGACAAGATGGAGGACCTGAACTGTTTTACAGTAGAGTCCGCTATGCGAATGGTAGCAGGTACTGCTAGAAGTATGGGAATCGTCGTTAAAGGACAATTCCCGGGTAGTAACTAAAATTTATGAGGATAAAATGACTAAACTTACCAAAAATAAGAAGTTAGCCTTTGAAAAGTATGAAAGAGGCAACCTTTATGGATTGGCTGAGGCCTCAAAACTGGTGAAGGAAATTACAAACACTAAGTTTGATTCTTCAGTTGATATCGATGTAAGACTAGGTATTGATCCCAGAAAATCTAACCAGATGGTTCGTGGCGTTGTTTCACTTCCCCACGGTACAGGTAAAGAAACAAGAGTACTTGTTCTCTGTACCCCGGATTTGGAAGCAGAAGCAAAAGAAGCAGGAGCCGACCACGTTGGTCTTGACGATTATGTCGAAAAGATCAAAGGTGGATGGACAGATATTGATGTGATCATAACCATGCCTTCAGCTATGGGTAAGGTCGGTCAGCTTGGTAGAATACTCGGTCCGCGTGGACTGATGCCTAACCCAAAAAGTGGTACTGTAACCATGGAGATTGGAAAGGCTGTTAAAGAAGTGAAGCAGGGTAAGATTGATTTCAAAGTAGATAAATATGGAATCATTCATGCCTCAATCGGAAAAGTTTCATTTACTCCAGATAAGATTGCAGAAAATGCTAAGGAATTTATTGCAACAATTGTTAAACTGAAACCCTCATCAGCAAAAGGTACTTATATAAGGAGTATTTTCCTTTCAAGTACCATGAGCCCGGGGATTAAGATTGACCCTAAAGGTCTGGATGAATAATTAATTTTAATGGAGGAGAAATGAAACTCGAAGATAAATACACTATAATAGACAGCCTCGCCGAGAAACTGGATGAGTACAGTCACTTTTACCTGACTGATACAGCCGAGTTGAACGCTGCTGATACCTCAGCCCTGAGAAGGAAGTGTTTTGAGAGCGGGATTTTAATGATCGTTGTTAAAAACACCCTGGTTAAAAGGGCGATGGATAAATCTAATAAAGACCTCGAAGAACTATATGATGTTCTTAAAGGTTCTACGTCTGTTATGTTTACAAACACTGGAAACCTGCCAGCTAAGCTGATTCAGGAATTCCGTAAGAAACATGACAAACCTGTGCTGAAAGCTGCATATGTTGAAGAATCATTTTATATTGGTGAGAATGAGCTGGAGGCTCTCGTTGCTGTTAAATCTAAGGATGAACTGCTAGGAGATCTTATCGCATTGCTCCAATCACCTGTTAAAAACGTGATGTCAGCACTGCAATCAGGTTCGAATACTATACATGGTGTTCTTGAAACACTCTCAAAAAGAGAGAATTAAATAATTGTATTATCAAATTTTATAAATATATTAAAAATGGCAGATCTTAAAAAGTTGGCAGAAGAGCTAGTTAACTTAACTGTTAAAGAAGTAAACGAATTGGCTGATATCCTTAAGGAGGAATATGGTATCGAGCCTGCTGCAGCTGCAGTAGCAATTGCCGGACCGGCCGTAGGTGGGGAAGGCGCAGCAGCAGAAGAAAAAACCGAATTTGACGTTATACTGAATGCAGCAGGTGGACAGAAACTTCAGATTGTAAAACTCGTTAAAGAACTTACAGGCCTTGGACTTAAAGAGGCAAAAGCTGTAGTTGATTCTGCACCGGCTCCAATTAAGGAGGCTGTGTCTAAAGACGAAGCAGAAGCACTTAAGAAACAACTTGAAGAAGCTGGAGCTGAAGTTGAACTTAAATAAGTTTTACCTACTATAGGTTACCAGGTTTAGTCCCGAGCAAATCGGGACTAGGCCTTTTTGTCGTTTAATAATAAGTTCACTTAATTCCTTTATAAATGTCCGCGAAAAAAAGTAACAGAATAAGCTTTGCTTCCATAAAAAATCAGCTTGAGTACCCTGATTTTCTGGAGGTTCAACTAAAATCTTTCCAGGAGTTTTTCCAGATGGGAACTACTCCGGAGAACAGGAAGCGAGAAGGACTACACCAGGTTTTCGATGAAAACTTTCCAATTAGTGATACAAGAAATAACTTCATCCTGGAGTTTATTGATTACTCAATTGATCCCCCGAGATATACCATTGAAGAGTGTATTGAACGTGGTCTGACTTACAGTGTGCCCCTGAAGGCAAAACTGAAACTTTATTGTACAGATCCCGAGCACGAAGACTTTGATACAGTTATTCAGGATGTATATCTGGGAACCGTTCCTTATCTGACAGATAGGGCAACATTTGTTGTTAATGGTGCAGAGAGAGTAGTCGTTTCTCAGCTCCACAGGTCACCGGGTGTCTTCTTTGGTCAGAGTGTACACGCTAACGGAACCAAACTTTATTCAGCCAGAATTATTCCATTCAAAGGATCATGGATTGAGTTTGCTACCGACATAAACAGCGTAATGTATGCTTATATCGATCGTAAGAAGAAACTGCCTGTTACAACCCTGCTGAGGGCAATAGGTTTTGAAAGTGACAAAGAGATACTTGAGATATTTGGCCTTGCTGAAGAGCAGAAAGTATCTAAAACAAATCTGAAAAAATTAGTTGGTCGTAAACTGGCTGCAAGAGTACTGAAGTCGTGGTTTGAAGACTTCGTAGATGAAGATACAGGCGAACTTGTATCTATCGAGCGAAATGAAGTAGTACTTGACAGGGAGACAGTTATTGAGACCGAACATATAGATCTGATCGTTGATTCCGGCACAAAGGATATCCTTGTGCATCGCGAAGATCAGAACGTTTCCGACTATGCAATAATATATAATACACTACATAAAGACCCTTGTAACGCGGAAGAAGAAGCAGTACTTTATATTTACAGACAGCTCAGGAATGCTGAGCCACCCGATGTGGCAACAGCAAGGGATGTTATTGATAAATTGTTTTTCTCCGATAAGAGATACGACCTGGGTGAGGTGGGAAGATATAGAATTAACACAAAACTAAATCTAAATACCGATAAGGATGTTAAGGTCTTAACCAAGGAGGATATTATTGAGATTATTAAGTACCTGATTGAACTTATTAACTCAAAAACAGATATCGATGATATCGACCACCTTAGTAACAGGCGTGTTCGTACCGTTGGAGAACAATTATATAACCAGTTTGGAGTTGGATTGGCTCGTATGGCCAGGACAATCAGGGAGAGAATGAATGTGAGGGATAACGAGGTGTTTACACCCGTTGACCTGATTAATTCAAAAACTCTTTCATCGGTTATTAATTCCTTTTTCGGAACTAACCAGCTGTCTCAGTTTATGGATCAGACCAACCCGCTGGCTGAGATGACACACAAGCGGAGAATGTCGGCACTCGGACCAGGCGGACTCTCGAGAGAAAGAGCAGGGTTTGAAGTAAGAGACGTTCACTATACTCACTATGGTCGCCTGTGCCCGATTGAGACTCCTGAGGGACCAAATATCGGCCTTATATCATCACTCTGCGTATACTCGAAAATAAATAATCTCGGATTTATCGAGACACCCTATAGAAAAGCAACTGCAGGAGTAGTAGACCTTACTAATAATGGTGTAGTTTGGCTAAGTGCTGAGGAGGAAGAAGATAAGGTAATTGCCCAGGCAAACGCACCTCTTGATGAGAAAGGTAAATTTGTAAACCCAAGGGTTAAAGCAAGATTCGAAGCAGATTATCCACATGAAGAAGCAGGTAAGGTCGATCTGATGGACGTTGCTCCAAACCAGATTGCTTCTATCGCAGCTTCACTGATTCCCTTCCTTGAGCACGATGATGCCAACAGGGCACTTATGGGATCTAACATGATGCGCCAGGCTGTTCCTCTTATGAAACCCGAGGCACCCATAGTTGGTACCGGTCTTGAAGGACAGATGGTCAGGGATTCGCGAATCCTTATGGTAGCCGAATCTGATGGTGTCATTGAATATGTAGATGCCGAACAGGTTGTGGTAAGGTACTCCAGAACAGATGAGGAGAAATTCGTTAGTTTCGATGACGACATAAAGAAATATAAGCTTCCTAAATATCATAAAACAAACCAGAATACATGTATTAACCTTATTCCTATCGTGAAAAAGGGCGATAAGGTTAAGAAAGGACAGGTATTGACCGAAGGTTACGGAACAGAGGATGGCGAACTTGCCCTTGGCCGAAACCTGAAGGTGGCATTTATGCCATGGAAAGGTTACAACTTTGAGGACGCTATCGTTATATCTGAAAATGTTGTTCAGAACGATGTCTTCACATCAATTCATATCGATGAATACCTGCTCGAGGTAAGAGATACAAAAAGAGGTATTGAGGAACTTACATCTGATATTCCTAACGTTAGTGAGGAAGCCACCAAGGATCTGGATGAGAATGGTTTGATAAGAATCGGAGCTCATGTTAAACCTGGTGATATTCTTATTGGTAAGATTACTCCGAAGGGAGAATCAGATCCTTCGCCAGAAGAGAAATTGCTCAGGGCCATATTTGGAGATAAGGCAGGAGATGTTAAAGATGCATCTTTGAAGGCCGGGCCTTCGCTACAAGGAGTAGTAATTGATAAGAAGCTTTTCTCAAGATCTGTCAAGGACAGGAAGTCAAAGGCTGTAGAAAAACCTATTATTGAAAAGATCGATGCTGAATTTGCAAAAAATGCTGAAGATCTGAAGATGCGACTGGTAGATAAACTGTTTATTCTGGTTAATGGTAAGACATCCCAGGGAGTAAAAGATTATCTGAATGTCGATATTATTCCTAAAGGAACGAAGTTTACACTTAAACAATTGCAGGAACTTGATTACCTGGCAATTAATCCTAATAAATGGACTACAGATAAGAAGAAAAACGATACAATAAGCCAATTGCTTCATAACTATCTTATCAAGTACAAGGAGATAGACGGTGTATTCAAGCGTAAGAAATACAATATTAGTATAGGTGATGAATTACCAGCAGGAATAATAAGACTTGCAAAGGTATATATCGCCAAGAAGAGAAAGGTTAAAGTAGGCGATAAGATGGCCGGACGACATGGAAACAAAGGTATTGTTGCCAAGATAGTAAGGCCTGAAGATATGCCCTTCCTGGAAGACGGAACGCCTGTTGATATTGTTCTTAATCCACTTGGTGTGCCTTCGAGGATGAACCTTGGACAGATTTATGAAACAGTTCTTGGTTGGGCAGGGCAGAAGCTCGGACTTAAATTTTCAACCCCTATTTTTGACGGTGCCACACTTGACGAAATTACTGAATATACAGATAAAGCAGGTGTGCCAAGATATGGTAAAACATATCTCTATGATGGAGGAACAGGTCAGAGGTTCGACCAGCCTGCAACTGTTGGGGTAATCTATATGCTGAAACTTGGCCATATGGTCGACGATAAGATGCACGCCCGTTCAATCGGACCTTATTCACTTATTACTCAGCAACCTCTTGGAGGTAAGGCTCAGTTTGGTGGACAGAGATTTGGTGAAATGGAGGTATGGGCCCTGGAGGCCTTTGGTGCCGCTCACATCCTGCAAGAGATACTAACCATTAAGTCTGACGATGTGGTCGGAAGGGCTAAAGCTTATGAAGCAATTGTAAAGGGAGAACCCATGCCACAGCCTGGTATCCCCGAATCATTGAATGTATTATTACACGAATTAAGAGGATTGGGATTGAGTCTTAATCTTGATTAATAAGTGTTATATAGTTACTTTATTTTTTGATTTTAATAAATACATCATATGTCATTCAGGAAAGATAATAAAGCGAAAACCATTTACACGAAGATCACTATTGGTCTTGCCTCACCCGAGGAGATACTCGATCGCTCAAGCGGTGAAGTACTTAAGCCTGAAACAATTAACTATCGTACCTATAAACCGGAGCGCGATGGATTGTTTTGTGAGCGAATCTTCGGCCCGGTAAAAGACTATGAATGCCACTGTGGTAAATATAAGAGAATACGTTATAAGGGAATTGTTTGTGATCGATGTGGTGTTGAGGTTACTGAGAAGAAGGTGCGTCGCGAAAGAATGGGCCATATTGCTCTTGTTGTACCTGTAGCTCATATCTGGTATTTTAAATCACTTCCCAATAAGATTGGCTACTTGCTTGGACTTCCAACCAAGAAGCTTGATTCAATAATTTACTACGAAAGATATGTGGTAATTAACCCGGGAGTAAAAGCTGCTGATGGGATAAATTATCTTGATTTCCTTACAGAAGAAGAATATCTCGATATACTTGAGACTCTGCCAAAAGAGAATCAGTATCTGGAAGATACCGACCCTGAAAAGTTTATGGCAGAGATGGGTGCCGAAGCACTTAAAATGTTGCTCGGTAGACTCGATCTTGATGATCTGTCTTTTACACTCCGTCATAAAGCAAATACTGAAACCTCGCAACAACGTAAGAATGAAGCGCTTAAAAGGCTTCAGGTGGTTGAGGCTTTCAGGGCATCAAAGAGTGTTAATAAACCAGAATGGATGATCATAAAGGTCGTTCCGGTTATACCTCCTGAACTGAGACCTCTTGTTCCACTTGATGGAGGAAGGTTTGCAACCAGCGACCTTAACGACCTGTACAGAAGGGTTATTATAAGGAATAACAGGCTTAAAAGACTTATCGAGATAAAAGCTCCGGAAGTTATCCTGAGAAACGAAAAGAGAATGTTACAGGAAGCTGTTGATTCGCTCTTCGATAATTCACGTAAGGTTAATGCCGTTAAAACAGATGCTAACCGTCCCTTAAAATCACTTAGTGATAGCCTGAAAGGGAAACAGGGCCGTTTCCGTCAGAACCTGCTCGGTAAACGTGTAGACTATTCTGCCAGATCGGTTATCGTAGTTGGACCGGAACTGAAACTTCATGAATGCGGACTACCTAAGGATATGGCAGCTGAGCTGTATAAGCCATTTATTATCAGAAAGCTGATTGAACGTGGAATAGTAAAAACAGTTAAATCTGCCAAGAAGATAGTCGATCGTAAGGATCCTGTTGTATGGGATATTCTTGAGAATGTGCTTAAGGGTCACCCTGTTATGCTAAACCGTGCCCCAACACTGCACAGGCTTGGTATACAAGCGTTCCAGCCAAAACTTATTGAGGGTAAGGCTATTCAGTTGCACCCACTGGTGTGTACCGCTTTTAATGCCGACTTCGACGGCGACCAGATGGCAGTGCATTTACCACTTGGTAATGCCGCTATACTCGAAGCGCAGATATTGATGCTTGCATCGCATAATATACTTAATCCGGCTAATGGTGCTCCTATTACTGTTCCGTCACAGGACATGGTTCTGGGACTGTATTATATGACCAAGTCGAGAGAATCGAGCAAGGAATTTCCTGTAATGGGAGAAGGCCTGGTGTTTTATTCGCCGGAAGAAGCAAATATTGCATATAACGAAGGTAAAGTAAACCTTCATGCTATTATAAAGATAAAGATTGATGACCTTGTTGATGGAAAGAAGGTAAATCATTTGGTCGAAACAACTGTTGGAAGGGTCATCTTTAATGAGCATGTTCCTGAAGAAGTTGGCTATATCAATGAGTTATTAACCAAGAAATCGTTAAGGGATATTATTGGTAATGTACTTAAGAAATCCGGAACAGCAAAAACTGCTGCTTTCCTTGATTCAATAAAACACCTTGGATATACTATGGCATTCAGGGGCGGATTATCGTTCAACCTTGATGATGTTATTATTCCTGCTGAAAAGACCGCATTGGTTGATGAAGGTTATAAGAGTGTTGAGGATGTGCTTGCCAATTATAATATGGGATTTATTACCAACAACGAGAGGTACAACCAGATTATTGATATCTGGACCCATACAAATGCCAGACTTACACAAACACTGATGAAGCAAATCTCAACCGACAGGCAGGGATTTAATTCAGTTTATATGATGCTGGACTCAGGAGCCCGGGGTTCCAAAGAGCAGATCCGTCAGCTCTCAGGTATGAGGGGACTGATGGCCAAACCTCAAAAATCAGGAGCATCAGGTTCTGAAATTATTGAGAACCCTATCCTTTCTAACTTTAAAGAAGGATTATCAGTTCTCGAGTATTTTATTTCTACTCACGGTGCTCGTAAGGGTCTGGCCGATACAGCCCTTAAAACTGCTGATGCAGGTTACCTTACAAGACGTCTGGTTGATGTATCACAGGATGTTATTATAACCGAACCTGATTGTGGTACTCTCAGGGGACTGGTTGCAACTGCTATCAAGAAGAATGAGGAAGTTGTTGAAACACTTTATGAAAGAATACTCGGACGTACTACAGTTCATGATATCTACCATCCACTTACCGGAGAGTTAATTGTTGAAGCAGGTATTGAGCTGGATGAAGAAATTGCTTCAAGGATTGAGGATTCGCCTATCGAGCAGGTGGAAATTAGATCGGTTCTGACATGTGAGTCTATTAAGGGAGTATGCGCCAAATGTTATGGACGTAACCTGGCAACAGGAAAGATGGTACATAATGGTGAGGCAACAGGCGTAATTGCTGCCCAGAGTATTGGTGAGCCTGGTACCCAGCTTACGCTTAGAACATTCCACGTTGGTGGTACTGCTTCAAATATTACAGCCGAATCGAACATTGTAGCTAGATATGACGGTGTGGCAGAGATAGAAGAGCTTCGTACTGTAGTCAAAAATGATGCAGAGATTGGTAAGGTAGATATAGTTATTGGACGTCTGGCCGAGCTGAGAATCGTAGATAAAAATACCGGAATTTCACTTTCAACTCATACAATTCCTTATGGTTCGAAACTATATATTAAACCAGGTAACGCTGTTAAGAAAGGTGATCTGATTTGTGAGTGGGATCCTTTTAATGCGGTAATTATATCTGAACTTGCAGGTAAGATAGCCTTTGAAAACCTGATAGAGGGAATTACCTATCGTGAGGAATCGGATGAGCAGACCGGGTTTAAGGAAATGGTAATTACCGAAACAAGAGATAAGACAAAGAACCCTATCGTGAAGATAACTGATACTAAGGGAACAGCCCTTAAGTTGTATAACCTTCCGGTTGGAGCCCACCTTGTTGTTGACGATGGTAAGAAGGTTGAGTCAGGGGATATCCTGGTTAAAATTCCGAGGGCGGTTGGAAAATCAGGAGACATCACGGGAGGTCTGCCACGGGTAACCGAACTTTTTGAGGCACGTAACCCATCTAATCCAGCTGTAGTTTCTGAGATTGATGGTGAGGTATCCTTTGGTAAGATAAAAAGGGGTAACCGTGAAATCATAATACAATCTAAGACGGGCGAAACAAAGAAATATCTTGTTCCTCTGTCAAAGCAGATACTTGTGCAGGAAAACGATTATGTAAGAGCCGGTATTCCATTGTCTGACGGGGCTATTACTCCTGCCGATATTCTTGCAATAAAAGGACCTACCAAAGTTCAGGAATATATTGTGAATGAGATACAGGAAGTTTACAGGCTTCAGGGTGTTAAGATCAACGATAAGCATTTTGAGATAATTGTTAGACAAATGATGCGTAAGGTTGAGATTAAAGATCCGGGTGATACTAAATTTCTCGAGAAACAGATAGTCGATAAACTTAACTTCTCGAATGAGAATGATTGGATCTACGACAAAAAAGTAGTTATTGATCCAGGTGAATCACAGACACTTAAGGCTGGTCAGATAGTTTCTGCCCGTAAGCTTAGAGACGAGAATTCACTTCTTAAGCGCCGTGACCTGAAGACTGTGGAAGCAAGAGAGGCTATTCCGGCAACATCAAGCCAGGTACTGCAGGGTATAACTAAAGCTGCCCTTCAGACGACTAGTTTCTTCTCTGCTGCATCATTCCAGGAAACTACCAAGGTTCTGAATGAAGCTGCTATTAACGGTAAGGTTGATAAGCTCGAAGGGCTGAAAGAGAATGTTATTGTAGGTCACCTTATTCCTGCAGGGACAGGTTTAAAATTCTATAAGAATATGGTTGTAGGGTCGAAGGAAGAGTATGAATCTCTTGTAGGTGGAGATGATAAAGTCGAGGTTGAAACTGTTGCGGAAGACCAAAAATAAAATATATGTCATGGCTGAGAATGTAAATAAACCAAATCAGATCAGTATTGAGCTTAATGAGGATGTATCGCAGGGTACTTATTCGAACCTTGCAGTTATTACGCACTCATCGTCTGAGTTTGTTGTCGATTTTGTCAGGATAATGCCGGGAGTGCCCAAAGCACAGGTAAAGTCGAGGATTATACTGACTCCGGAGCATGCAAAAAGACTACTGAATGCTCTTCAGGATAACATAGGTAAATATGAATCAGTGCATGGCAGAATTAAAGATGTTCAGGGTTCAGGGCCGGTTACTCCAATGAATTTTGGAGGTCCTACAGCTCAGGCCTAGTATAAAATAAAACCTGCCTCATATTGTGGCAGGTTTTTTGTTGCTAATTATTACTGCTATATTTGTAAACATAATCAAATGGGGTATGAAGAACGTATACAAATCAATTTTTATTCTCTTTATTCTGGCGTCAACATTACTCGGATCATGTAAGAAACAGATCAGGTGTGGCTGTGATGGAGATATGATAAATTCATTTGTTGAGATGCCTGTTTATATACAGTATAGTGCCGAAAACAATTCAGCTGAATTTACTTTTGATGGTAATCCAACGGCAAGATACTACTTCTGTAATCCTACAGAGATGATGTCCGAGCTTACCAAGTATGAGAGTGGGACCAAGGTTCTTGTTGATTGTGAGATATATTACGAATGTAATTATATGATGCAGGCAAGTAATTCATATTACAGTTACTACCAGGCGTATATGGTGAAGGTTGATAAGATTCAATCATCACTCTACGGTAACGACTAACTTAGCTCGGAGGAATCGACTGCGTCGATAACTCCTCGATCTAAGATTACCTTCGGTGAACTCGAACCATTCACTGGCCATCGGCAAGTTCATGATTCTCGGTTCTAGACGCCAGATTTCAGATTTATGATTTTTTACTGATTCCTTGTGCTGTGCTTGATAATAAGATTATGTTTCTCTACAATCAAGACTAAGATTCCTGTTTTTTCAAATCAAGAATCTGGAATCGTTAATCTGGAATCTTATTTCAGGCCGAAGGCCGTTTAGCTCCGCACTCCACACTTCGAACTCCGCACTACTTTTTAGATTCTCCTGTTCCTTTTTTGTATCTTTCTGTCAAATTGATACAGAATTGGCAGATAGTATAACTATTATAGGAGCAGGCAAAGTGGGAGCAGCACTTGCTAAAGCCTTATTCAAATCAGGATTATCTATCGATATGGTAATCTCAAGATCAGCCAATTCGGCCAGGTCGCTTGCTCAAATAATTAACTCTTCGTGGAGTACCAAAGTTGGAGAAGACATCAACTCGGATTTTATTTTGCTTTGCGTACCCGACAGTGTGATAGGAGATGTGTGCAAAAAAATGGGAAATATTTCCCGTTCAATAATAATGCATACTGCAGGTACATGCAATATTGATGCCCTGGCATCGCTTAATTGCAGGGGGAAAGGGGTATTTTATCCACTGCAGACCTTCACCTCGGGAAGAGACATAGATATTAGTCTTGTGCCTTTCCTGGTTGAAGGAGACAGCGATAAGACTGAAGATGATATTTTCAGGCTTGCAGAATCAATATCCGACAGAGTGACCAGGGTTGGTGAGGAAGACAGGAAGATGATACACCTGGCAGCGGTCTTCGTGTCCAACTTTGTAAACCATCTGCTGCAGGCAGGCGAGGAGATAAGCTCAAAAACAGACCTGCCTTTTTCCATTCTTCAGTCTCTGATTGATGAAACATTTTCTAAAGCAATGGACATTGGCCCCGCTGCTGCACAAACTGGCCCGGCAGCAAGAAATGATCTTAGTACTATTGAAAAGCAGATTGATTTATTATCTTTCTCTCCGGAATTATCAGAAATATATAAGGCTGTTACCCGGTCTATAATAAAAAATAAGGCGCAAAAATAATATGAGTAATTTTAAAGAAGATTTACAAAGGATTAAGGCTTTTATATTTGATATTGATGGGGTGCTGTCCAGGCAAACAATAGTTTTGGATAATAACGGAGTTCCTATGAGAACTGTTAACCTGAGAGATGGTTATGCCTTGCAACTGGCAGTAAAACAGGGATACGAGGTGGCAGTAATTTCAGGTGGCCATTCTCCTGCCTTTGAAAAGCGACTGAATTCACTTGGTGTAACAGATGTTAACCTTAACTGTTCGGATAAGAAGGAAGTCTTTATGGAGTACCTGAAAAATAAGAAACTTGATATTGCCGATGTGCTTTATATGGGGGATGATATTCCTGATATAGAAGTTATGAAACTGGCAGGAGTTGCAGTATGTCCTTCAGATGCCGACAGCGAGATAAAGGAGGTTTCTCAGTATATTTCTGACAAGGTCGGTGGCGAGGGATGTGTAAGGGACGTGATAGAACAGGTTATGAGGTTGCATGGAAAATGGATGAATAATGATGCACACTTATGGTAAAATTTAGAGAATTATTAAAACTGGTAAGAGTTCAGAATCTCTTTATTGTTGCTCTTACAATGGTTCTGATGCGCTACGCTATAATTGAACCAATCCTGAGCATTCTTCCATTCTCTGCTTTGGGCAGTACCCAGGCAGAATCGATGATCCTTCAGTTTGCCTGGTACGATTTCATGATCCTGGTGCTATCTACTGTATTTATTACAGCAGCCGGTTATGTTATAAACGACTATTTCGATATCAAAACCGACCTTGTGAACAGGGGAAAGGTTATTGTAGGCTCAGTTATAAGCAGGAGAAAGGCAATGATGTGGCATAATATTCTAAATGCCCTGGGAATAATAGGTGGATTCTATGTTTCCTATAAGATTGGATATTTCTGGCTGGGCATCTTTTTTCTCCTTGTTTCCGGCTTACTGTATTTTTATTCTGCCACCTACAAGAGGCAACTGCTAATTGGCAATATTATTGTTTCTCTTCTTACTGCTGCGGTACCCTTTATGGTAGTAGTATTCGATGTGCCTCCTATATATACTTATTACTCACAGATTGCAAACGAGATGCCTTCCCTGGCAATATTATTCTATTGGGTAGGAGGCTTCTCAATATTTGCCTTCCTTGTATCTCTTGCCCGTGAAATAGTGAAGGATATGGAGGACTATGAGGGAGACAGAGCTTATGGAAGTAACTCATTGCCAGTTGCTATGGGCTTAAAAGGAGCAAAGGTGGTATCTGCCTCACTTCTGGCAACTATTGTCCTGCTACTATTATTTATATGGTACTTCCGACTATTTGATACACTTACAATTATATATATCACAGTAGCATTGATTATACCTTTGGTTATTGCCTCCCTGTACATAGTAAGGGGAAAAGATCAGCGCGATTTTCATATTGCCAGCTTCTGGATAAAAATTGTGATGCTGTCAGGTATTTTTTATTCTGTTCTCGTTCTATTGATTATTAACAGAGAGGTATTTATTTAGATGCTTTTTGACGATTTAAAAGGTTGGAATATTGTTCTGGCATCTTCATCACCCAGAAGGAAGGAGCTTCTCAAAAACCTTGGGCTGGATTTTATACAGGTAAATTACCCCTTTGTTGAATCCTTTCCTGATAATCTGAGTAACGAGGAGACAGCAGCTTTCCTTGCCAATCAGAAGGCCGACTATGCAAGTCTTAAGCTGGAGAGAAATGAAATAGTAATTACCGCAGATACAATTGTGTGCTATGGTAATACAATCCTTGGTAAACCAGCCGACAGGAAGGAAGCAATTGGGATGCTAAGTGAATTGTCAGGGAAAAGACACAGTGTTATAACAGGTGTTTGTATTATGAGTAGATTGATGAGATCCTGTTTTACATCAACAACCGAGGTGGTTTTCTCTGATCTTGAAATGGATGAGATAGAGTATTATACCGATAAGTATAAACCCTACGATAAGGCAGGAGCCTATGGAATACAGGAATGGATAGGCTTTATTGGAGTAAAAGAAATTTCTGGTTCTTACTTTAATGTAATGGGTTTACCAGTTCAGAGACTTTATAAAGAATTAAAATGGTTTGCTAAGGAACAAATTAAAATAAATAATAATTAAAACAGATAATTATGAAGAGGATATTTTTGACATTTTTTATAGCCTTATTTCTTTTCAGCCCTTCGGTCAGATCCGACGAAGGGATGTGGATTCCGATCCTGATCGAGAAGTTTAATATAGAAATGATGCAGGAGAAGGGCTTTAAGCTTACCGCTGAAGACATATACAGTGTCAACCAGGCCTGTATGAAAGACGCAGTAATGATATTTGGAGGTGGATGTACCGCAGAACTGATTTCATCCAAAGGATTATTAATTACAAACCATCATTGTGGATTTAGCAGGATTCAGTCTCATTCAAGCCTTGAGCATGATTACATTACCAACGGCTTCTGGGCAATGTCTCCAAAGGAGGAGCTGGCCAATCCGGGTTTGTCGGTTACCTTCCTTAAATATATGGAAGATGTTACCGATAAGGTAACAGCAGGTATTAAAAAGAAAATGACAGAGAGTGAGAAGAACGATATAATTGCTGCTAATATAAATAGTATTGTGGCAGAAGCTCAGGAAGGCAATGATTATCAGGCTTATGTAAGGCCTTTCTATATGGGCAACCAGTACTTCCTGTTTGTGAATGAAATCTACAGGGATGTCAGGCTTGTTGGGGCCCCTCCTTCAGCAATTGGTAATTTTGGAAGCGATACTGATAACTGGGTCTGGCCCAGACATACAGGCGATTTTTCTCTCTTTAGGATTTACGCCGATAAAGATAATAAGCCGGCTGAATATTCGGCAGATAATGTTCCCTACAAACCTGCATATCATTTTCCAATATCCCTGAAAGGTGTTCATGAGGGCGATTTTACTATGGTATTCGGATATCCTGGATCTACAGAACAATATGTACCATCCTACCATATTGATATGCTTATTAACCATGTTTATCCAAAGATGATCGATCTGAGGAGTGCCAAGCTGGATATAATTGTGGCCGATATGGAAGCCGATCCCGGTGTTAGAATACAATATGCATCTAAAAGATCGGGGATTTCAAATTCATGGAAGAGGTGGATTGGAGAGAAGTCAGGCATGACCAAGCTTGGAACGATACAAAAGAAAAAGGATTTTGAAGCAGGGTTTACCAGCTGGGTAAATTCGAAACACAAGAGAGTAAAGATATACGGCAATATCCTGCCGGAATATGAGAAATTATATAAAGAGTTTAAAAATTATCGCCTTGTTAACAGCTATACAAGCGAGATACTCGGCCGCAGTGGTATTGAAGCAGTATCTTTTGCAGGCAATATGAGTGCGCTGGTTGAACTGGCTGATGATGCAGACAGAGACAATTCCGCAAAGAATGTTATTAGCAGGCTAGGTGGAAGAGTTGATACCTTTTTTAAGAATTACAATCAATCAACAGACAAAAAGCTCTTTGTAGAGTTGATGAAACTTTACGGAGAAAATGTTGACGCTGAACTGCAGGCAGATTATTACAAGCAACTAAGCAAAGAATATAAGGGCAATTTTGCCTCATTGGCAGACGATCTATATGCAAAGAGCATATTTACTAACGAAGAACGCTTTAATAATTATATCGAAGGTTTTAATTTCGATAAACTCGACCTTATAAGCCAGGATCCGCTCTATAAACTATCTCAATCTGCAAATGAGGTACTGCAGAACAAAATAAGGCCTGAATATAGCAGACTACAACAGGATATAGCAGCCCTTAACAGGGATTATATGACTGCCCAGCTCGAATATGCCGGTGATAAAGTATTGTGGCCAGACGCCAACTTTACTTTGAGAGTCTCCTACGGTAATATAGATGGGTATGATTCGAGAGACGCAGTATACCATACTCATTATACAACACTTAAGGGTATAATGGAGAAGGATAATCCTGAAATTTACGATTATAATGTGCCTGAAAAGCTGAGAGAATTATATCGCAGCAAGGATTATGGGAGGTATGCCCAGGATGGGGAAATACCTGTTTGCTTTATCGCAAATAATCATACAACAGGTGGTAATTCCGGGAGCCCTGTTATAAATGGGGAAGGACATCTGATTGGAGTTAACTTTGACAGGGCATGGGAAGGAGTAATGAGCGATTTTATGTTTAATCCGACCCAGAGCCGAAATATAAGTCTTGATATACGCTATGCTCTGTTCCTGATCGATAAGTTTGCAGGAGCAGGATACCTGCTCGATGAAATGACGCTTGTTGAATAACATTTAGCATGGAGCATGGAGCATGGGGCGTGGGGCATGGAGTTGCGTTGCTTTGCAACGCTGATGGCCAAACGCCAGCCGAAAGCTGGCAACCCCCTGCCCCCTGCTCCTTGCTATTAAACCCATTCCTCTTTTAGTATATCTCCCTGGATTCCGGCAACCATAAGTTTTACAGGGACTTTCCTTTCGGCCATAGCCAGTGCTTGTTGTACCATCTGCAGTAATCCGCCACAGCATGGTACCTCCATTATTAAAAGAGTGATGGTATTAATCTTTGCATCATCGATAAGAGTCCTGAATTTATCAATATAAATATCAGTACCCTGGTCTAGTTTCGGACATGCAATAACAACTGTCTTTCCCTTAATGAACCTGCTATGAAAGGCGCCTAACGAAAACGCAGTACAGTCTGCTGCTATCAGGAGATCACTATTCTTAAAATATCCGGCATTAGGGTTGATAAGGTGCATCTGCACCGGCCAGTGACTTAATGCTGATTCTTCTGGTTGCGCTGTGCTCAGACCAACTATTTCAGGCCTTTTAAACTCCTGTGGAGCTGAACCCTGGCAACCACACCCTGGCGAAGCACTGCCATGATCATGGCTGTGATTATCTTCATTTCTTCCCATAACTCTGTCTATTATATTATTGATGTCGTGTTTAATATCTTTCTTGTTTGATTTCAGGTAAGCTATTCCCTCGTTAAGAAAGCCTTCCTCATTGTGATCCTTAAGGTGAGTTAAATGGGCCACAATTGTATTTGTGCTCTTCTTTACCATCTCTTCCATTACCTTAATCTCATCATAAGGTTCCGCTTCTCTCTTTTCAATTGTAATGGCACCCTCCGGACAATGTCCTATGCATGCTCCAAGTCCGTCACACATAAGGTCGCTTACAAGTACTGCCTTGTTGTCAATAATCTGTAAGGCTCCTTCGTGACAGTTCGGAATACATAATCCACACCCTGTACAAAGGTCTTCATCAATCTTCACCATATCTCTTTTCATGATACCTGTTTTATTTTTAATGCATAAAGATATCTATAGTACCATTACCATATTGTAACATATGTTACAGGGAGAAGTGCCTAAAGTACTTAAAGTGCCTAAAGTGCCTAAAGTGCCTAAAGTAAAGTGCCTAAAGTACTTAAAGTGCCTAAAGTACTTAAAGTGCCTAAAGTACTTAAAGTGCCTAAAGTACTTAAAGTGCCTGAAGTAATTAAATCCCGTACCTCGCTCCCCGTACCCCGTACCCCTTTTATTGATTCGTTAGAAAGATTAATGATTCTAGAGTGTTAGTGAGGCTTACATAAATAACATGCACTCCATCGGGTACCCTGAGATTGGCATAGGTGAAGTTCATAATACCCTTAATACCAGAGTCAACAAGGAGGTTGGCAACGGTTTGTGCCGAGTCAAAAGGTACTGCAAGTATGGCGATCTTTATATTATGGTTTCTCACATAGGAGTTCAGATTCTCAAGAGGGTATACAGGGACAGGTGTTTCGATGTTTGATTTTCCAGAGTCGATATCGAAAGCTGCCTTAATAACAATTCGACTTCTGATAAATCCCTGATAGTTAGACAATGCATTTCCTATGTTACCCATACCTACCAGTATGATGTGGTGTTCCTTGTCTTTCTCAAAGATACTATCGAATCTTTTCAGCAACTCCTGGATATCATAGCCGGCCTTCTTGTTGCCACGAATTTTAAATTCTGAGAAGTCTTTTCTGACCTGTTCGGGACTTACTCCAACCTCCCTGGCAATATTATAACTGAAGACCCTCTTAAACCCTATTGATTTAAAATGAAGAAGAGCTATCCGGTAAAGGATTAATCTTTGAATCTTGCTTTTTGTACCCATTTATGTTACAAATATAACGTAATAATGGTCACAAAATAAGGATATACTCTTCAAAATATACAAATGGGAGAGCCGATACACAGATCAGGAAACTAGTACCTGAGTGCTGCTAAATCAGACCTTCAGGGTAGGAGATGGTAGCATAATACTAATTGTCGTACCTCTGCCAGGCTCGCTTTTTACAGATATTGAGCCTTTATTAATATTGATCAAATCTTTACAAAGTTGAAGTCCCAGTCCGGTACCTTTTTCATCATCTGTTCCCCTGGTGCTTTCAACAATCTCGTCCTGTAGTATTTTATCCAGCTTTTCCTGGGACATTCCAACACCGTTATCTTTGATCTTTAGATATATCATTCCGTCCTTGATGGAGGGTTCCTCAACAGACACATAGATAGATCCCATCTTGTTGGTGAATTTAACAGCATTGGATATAAGATTCCTTAAGACAATGTTAATCAGATCTTTGTCGCATATTGCCGTAGGGTTTCCCTTATGCGAATAGGTCATTTTAATCTTTTTCCTATCTGCAGGTTCTCTAAGGAGATTAAAGTTTTCAAGAACCAGGTCTGTAAGATTAATATGTTCGGGTTTATATTCTATTCTGTTATATTGTTGCTCTCCCCATATAAGAAGGTTTTCTATCAGGTTTCCTGCAAATCCGGCTTGCTGAGAAATAGAATTAATAACACTTTGCTGTACTTCAGGATCGTTACTGTTTTTAAGATGCTCTATCATCATTGAGAGGTTAAGAACAGGCGATTTTAAGTCGTGAGCAATAATCGAGAAGATCCTGTTTTTTGTAGAGATTGTTTTTTCGAGTTCCCTGTTCTTAGTATCTGTAACTTTTTTTTGCTTTTCAAGCTCTCCTTTTTGATTTGTTAATTCAGTTGTGCGTTCAATTACTATGTTTTCAAGGTTCTTATTAACAAATTCAATTTCATCAAGTAGCTTCTTTTCTTTTTGTGTTGATTCGAACCACCTGTAAATAAGAATAATAACCTGTACCAGGATAAAAAGTATAAGTGAGTAGCTAAGTATATACTCGCTAACAATAATTTTTTGCCCGACAGAAACAGAAATATCATTTATGACACCAAGGAGAAGGGCTCCAAATCCCAATGCAATAAGTATTCTATATCCCCCTTCTTTGAAAGCCGAAATGATACTTCTTACAAGGTAATAAGCAAGAACTGCAACCACTATAGGCAAAAACAACAACATGGTGTAAGAGAATATTGAAACCGGTGTGGTAAGAGTTAGTATTGATGCTACAATGAATAGTACAGTAATAGCTGTACTAATCCATGGAATAACTTTATCCTTGTAGATGTAGTAGAAATACCACATAGCAAAAATTATTGCCATAAATGAGCTCAGATATTCAATCCTTACAAGCCATTGCCAGTTTATATCAAAGAAATACAGAATATCAAAGTTGCCCGTAAATAGAGTTCTAAGCATTACGCCCAGGGAGGCAAGGGCAAAATACAACATGGTGCGGTCGTCTCTGAAAACACTAAAGAACAGGAGAAAGAAGCCGAAAAATGCCAGAAGCATCCCATTAGAAATAGTTTCCAGGATACTACTTCGTTTAATATCAAGTTCAGCAATATCTCTCTTTCCGTATTTCATTGGCAGCCAGAAGCCTCCTCTGCGGTGGTGGAAATTGGCAACATTAATTACTATCTCTATTGTATCTTTATCAGGAACCAGGTTGTAAGTATAGGGTTTGTATCCTGCTTTAGTTGTCTCGGCAGTATTCCCGGGAACACCATTTGCATTTACGTATTTGCCATTAAAATATATCCTGTAGGAGGAATCGAAAATTGGTACCATGAAGCTAAGTTCTTCCCTTGAGCTTTCAGGGATTATTATCCTCAACCTGTATGTTGCATAGCCTGTAGTCGAAATGCCGTCAATTTCATCCGAGTAATCTATCCAGTAAGAAGGAATCTTCGCATATATATCAGGAGTAAGATCCCTGTTTTTTTTGAAGTCAGCAGGGAGGAGATGCTTTTCCCAGTAAAATTCCCACTCTCCATTAAGATTTGATATCTTTTCCGGCACACCGGTATACCTTAAATCCAGTATTCCATTCTTTATTTCAACTGATTGCCCTGCAGTATTTAGTGCTGTCAGAATTAGTAATAAAGAAAATACCAGGTGCTTCAGTTTCATATTTGTATGTTTCGATTACAGACTATTAATGACGACTGATTTGTTTAAACGAATTCAACGATTGGGAAGCCCTTATTAAGGAAATCACCATGACTGCATTTAACCCTCTTTATTTTACCAGATCTATCTGATAATATCTCTTCGTAGTTGGTTCCAGACTGCAAATAGCATACTCTCTGTCCCTTATGAACAGTATCACCTGCTGTCATTTCAAAAGTCTCATAAGGAACGTAATCGCTACCGCCCACATAAAACAGAATTACACCATTATGAGGAGAATTTAACATTTTATTATTCACTTTTGGGCTGGTCTGTTTTTTACTTTCTTTTTCTTCTCGCTTAGCGTCCAACTCTTCCTCGAATCTTTCTTTCGCAATGCCTGATTTGTAATCACGATACTGTCTCTCATGCATGGCAAATTCGAATAATTCTTCATCGTCTTTACCGGTATCCCAGTTATTTTCCTTCATTTCTTTTCTGAAATCATCCAGCACGTCCGGATAATTATCCTGGGGAACGCCTGAATAAAACGATTTTCCTTCTTTCCCGGCCAGCGAAACAATTTCAGGGTCGAGTTCACCCGGTAGTTTACCTGATTTTCCAAGTATCATATCCCAGGCGTTATTGTCTATCACTGAAAACCTTGGCTTTCCGTTTGTTTGTTGAATAATATTCATCAGCGCAATATTCTTTACATACTGACTGAATGGAGTTACCAGGGGAGGATAGCCAAGTTTTGGCCATATGAATTCTACCTCCTTGAATAGTCTCACAAGAAGTTCATCCTCCTTAATAGGTTTCTGACCACTTGCTTTCATAGTATTATTAATACCTGCATGTATCCCTTTCAAATCGGACATCATTGATCCCATCATTCCACCAGGGAGTCCGCTGCCAACGAGAAGCGAAGTCATCTGGCGATTACGTTTATCAATAAAACAACCCAGGAAGTCATCAATAAATTCCTGTGTCATGGATCGAACCTTCATATATGCATCCATATTAATCTCGGGTACATCAAAGCCGGCATCTTTCAGAATGGCCTGTATTGCAATCAGATCCGGGTGAACCATTCCCCAGCTAAGAGGCTCCATCGCAACATCAAGATAATCAACACCTGCATTTGCAACCTCGTACATTGATGCAACCGATAATCCGGGTCCTACATGTCCGTGGTATTGAACAATTAGTTCGGGATATTTCTGCTTGATGGCTCTTACAAGTTTCCCAAGCATAGCTGGCCTTCCAACACCTGCCATATCTTTAAGACATATTTCGTCGGTGCCGTATTCAACAACCCTGTCAACAACTCCCATGTAATATTCAACTGTATGTACTGGTGAGTATGTTATTGATAATGTAGCCTGGGATTTCATCCCTGCTTCTTTTGCATACTTAATAGAGTTCTCAAGATTTCGGTAATCATTTAAACCACAGAATGACCTTGCTATGTCAACCCCCTGTGCCTTCTTAACCTTAAACATAAGTCTCCTTACGTCTGCAGGTACAGGAAACATTCTTATACCATTCAGAGCTCTCTCGAGCATATGTGTTTCTATACCAGCCTCATTAAAAGGCTTGGTCCATTCACGGACAGCCAGGTTTGGATTTTCTCCATATAATAATTGCACCTGTTCAAAGGCACCTCCATTGGTCTCTATCCTGTCAAAACATCCCATTTCAATAATATGTGGTGCTATTAGTTTTAGCTGATCCACCCTGGGTTGATACTTTCCGGATGACTGCCACATATCTCTGTATACAAGGCTGAATTTTATCTTCTTTTTCATGGTATAAAACTATCTGATTTGCATGACTACAAAAGTACTTATTTATGAGTATAAAATTCACAGATTGTTAAAAAAAGGAAGCAGGCTGTCGGAGAGACAAACCTGCTTCACAAAACCTAAAACTTGATCGTAGAAGAAACTACTCAGTTAATATATTGAGCTACTTAACTGCAAATAAATAAGTGTTTATTAATTATACCTGCTTTGTTGCTTTTCATGACTGCAATTCTGGTGTTTTACTTCTACATTTTCACAGAAAACCTGTCCGTGTTTATCTATGAATACTTCCCATTCATTATTATAGACGATCAAGTTAAGCACTTGTTGCATCACAAAATGTTAATGCCGGGTTAATGTTTAAGTTAAAATCAGCCTGCTCCAGGAGACAGTGTAATGATTTTTTTCTATCTTGCCAGTGAATAAATGTTTATGCTCAGTAAGTTAACATACCGATTTATGTACAACAGGCTAGGGAAACGCCTGTATGAGTGTCGTATGTTCTATAGTCGATAAAATTACCTTTCCTGCAGACTTTCTTTGCAGTACCATCTCTCTCTCCTCTTTATCTCTTTTATTTTTCAATCGAATGAATGGTTTAATTTTCAATATTAAAAGGTTTGCAATACACGATGGTCCGGGAATCAGGGTGACTTTCTTTATGAAGGGATGCCCCCTTGCCTGCTGGTGGTGTCATAACCCGGAGGGAATATCGCCCGATGTTGAAAATATTGTAAGAGTAGACAGGATAGGTGAAAAGGAGTTCAGCGTAGAAGAAGTCGTGGGTCAAAGCTACACTCTTGATGATCTTAAAAAAGTTGTTCAGAAAGAGAGCGTTTTTATTGAAGAATCAGGAGGTGGAATAACATTCTCGGGAGGAGAACCCCTGATGCAAAGCAATTTTGTTATCGGGGCTTTAAAGATGTTTAAGGAAATGAATATACATACCTGTATCGATACTTCAGGTCAGGCTGATAGCACAATAATAGATTCTGTAATTCCCTTAACAGATTTATTTCTATTTGACATTAAGCATCTTGATGATGAGGTTCATAAAAAATATACAGGGGTGTCAAACAGCTTAATTATGTCAAACTATACAAGAATTATTGAAAGAGGGAAAGACGTAATTATCAGAATACCAATTATCCCGGGCATTAATGACGATAATAATCATCTGGATTTGTTGAGAGATTATATTGTGTCGTCAGGGAAAAGCAGTATACGGCGAATCGACCTGCTTCCATATCATAAGATAGGGCAGGCCAAGTACAGAAGGTTTGGCCTTGATTACAAAATGGATGGTATTGAACAGCCATCTGAGGAAAGAATGAATGAATTAAAGATGTTTTTTGAAGAACCCGGATTTAAAGTTAAAATAGGTGGATAATATGAAACTGACCAAAAGAATATCTGAACTCAGAGAACAGAGTTTAAATGCAGTCGAAACACTTTCGGCCGAGAGAGCACAGCTAGTAACAAGGTTTTATGCAAGTGATGAATCAAAAGAATTACCTGCCCCGATTAAAAGGGCAAGGGCATTTGAATATATCCTTGCCAATAAAAGTATTTGCATAAATGAGGGTGAGCTGATAGTGGGAGAGAGGGGCCCTTCACCAAAGGCTACCCCGACTTATCCAGAGATAAGCCTTCATTCATTGCAGGACCTGGATATTTTAGATACCAGGGAGAAGGTGTTTTTCAGGGTGAGCAAAGAAGTTAAGGATATATACAGGGATGAGATAATCCCTTTCTGGGAAGGGATAAGCAACAGGGACAAGATAATGAGCTCTATGACTCCAGATTGGCTGAAAGCCTACAAGGCTGGCCTCTTTACTGAATTTCAGGAGCAGAGAGCACCCGGACATACTGTGCTGGGCTATAAGATGTTCAGAACCGGTTTCCTGGATCTGAAAAGGGAGATTGCTGAGAGTAAGAGGAAACTCGATTTCTTCAACGACATTAAGGCATTCGACAGGGAGATCGAGCTTGATGCAATGGATCTGGCCTGCGATGCAATAATCTCCTATGCTGAAAGGCATGCCAAAGAACTTGACCACCTTTCAGAGAAATGTAAGGATAAAAAGAGAAAAGAAGAATTGATTGAGATGGCCAGGATTTGCAGAAAGGTGCCTGCCCATTCGCCCGACACTTTTCACGAGATGTTGCAGCATTACTGGTTTATTCACCTGGGTGTTGTTACAGAATTAAATCCATGGGATTCTTTTAACCCCGGAAGGCTTGACCAACACCTTAATCCAGTATATGAGAAAGATATACAAGAAGGCAGAATAACCAGGGATTATGCTTATGAGCTCCTGGGTAGTTTCTGGATTAAATTTAATAACCATCCTTCACCTCCTAAAATGGGCGTTACCGCCCAGGAAAGTAATACCTATACAGACTTCTGCCTGGTTAACCTGGGGGGTCTTACTCCTGAAGGAAGCGATGCTGTTAACCCTATGTCATATATCTTACTGGATGTAATAAGAGAGATGAGAATCCTTCAGCCCAGTTCAATGGTTCAGATTAGTAAGGAAAGTCCCGATAAGTTTATTCGTGAGGCGCTTGACATAATAAAGACTGGTTTTGGCCAGCCCTCTTGTTTTAATACCGATGCCATAATCCAGGAATTACTGAACCAGGGAAAATCACTTGTGGATGCCAGGAACGGGGGTGCTTCAGGCTGTGTTGAGACAGGAGCATTCGGGACTGAAAGTTACTGGCTGACCGGTTATTTTAACCTTCCCAAGGTTCTTGAACTTACCCTTAATAATGGTATTGATCCGCGTACCGCGGAGAGAGTTGGTCCCGAAACAGGAGAAGTATACGCATTTAAGACTTTCGACGATATTATGCTGGCTTTCAGTCAGCAGCTGAAATATTTTGCAGATATAAAGATCAGGGGAAACAATGTCATTGAAAGACTATTTGCCAGTAATCTTCCAGTACCATTTTTATCATTGCTGATTGAAGATTGTATTCTGAATGGGAAGGATTATAATGATGGTGGTGCACGGTATAACACTTCCTATATCCAGGGGGTCGGACTGGGAAGTATTACCGATATGCTAAGTTCCATAAGGTATAATATTTATGATAATCAGAAATATACCTGGGATGAAATGCTGGAAGCCATAAGAGATAACTTTGAAGGTCATGATAGGCTGCAATATGATGTAATATATAATACTCCCAAATATGGGAATGATGATGATTATGCGGATGAGCAATCGCTCAGGGTATTTGAAATCTTTTACGATGCTGTTAATGGCCGTCCAACACCCAGGGGGGGAATTCACAGGATAAATATGCTTCCTACTACATCGCATGTATATTTTGGCAGCGTGATCGGTGCAACACCTGATGGAAGGACGGCATTTCTTCCTCTTTCTGAGGGTATCTCTCCATTCCAGGGGGTAGACAGGCTTGGACCAACTGCAGTAATTAAATCAGCCTCGAAAATTAATCACCTAAAGACAGGCGGAACATTATTAAACCAGAAATTCAGTCCACAGTTTTTTAGCGATGAAGAGTCATATGAGAAACTAATTGCCCTTATAAGGTCGTATTTCAGACTTAATGGACACCATATTCAGTTTAATGTTGTTAATGCCGAAACATTGAGGGATGCTCAAAAGAATCCGGAGCTGCACAGGGATCTGATAGTAAGGGTAGCCGGCTATAGCGATTACTTCAATGACCTTGGCGAAGATCTGCAGAATGAGGTAATCAGACGTACAGAACATGAATCAATATAATAACCAACCAATATTACAGATATGTTGTCAAAAGAATTATTTGTTGCCAGGCGTAACAAACTGAGAAAGACTGTTGGATCGGGATTAATATTATTACTGGGTAATGATGAGAGTCCGATGAATTATGCAGATAATCCCTTTCATTTTCACCAGGATAGTACTTTCAGGTATTTTTTCGGCCTTGATTTCCCCTTCCTGGCTGGCGTTCTGGATTGCGATACAGGCGAAGATACTTTATTTGGAAATGATTTAAGCGTTGAGGACTTTGTGTGGATGGGTCCTCAACCAACTCTTTCAGAAAGAGTTTCCCTATTTGGAGTAGAAAAATCTGCTCCGATTAAGTCACTTGTTGAGCTATTGTCTAATACTCAAACCAGGGGAAGAAAGATACATTTCCTTCCTCCTTACAGGGCTGAGAATAAGATTAAATTATTTGAATGGCTTGGAGTCCTGCCGCCTGAGGCAGGACAGGAATTTTCGCTTGAACTTGTTTTAGCTGTTATAAATCAGCGTAACTATAAATCGAATGAGGAAATTGATGAGATCAGGAAGGCGGCTGATATATCTGTTAACATGCATACTGCAGCGATGAGAATGGCACAACCCGGAGTTACCGAAGCCGAGATTGCAGCAGAAGTAAACAGGATAGCAGAAGCTTCAGGTGCCAGGATTTCATTCCCGATAATTGCTACAATAAACGGACAAACACTTCACAATCATTATCATGGGAATGTCCTTAAAAAAGGTGACCTATTCTTACTTGACTGTGGTGCTGAAGTTGAATCGGGTTATTGTGCCGATCTTTCAAGTACTGTACCGGTTGATACGAGGTTTACACCCTTGCAGAGAGATATCTATACGCTGACACTGGATAGTCATAATACGTCTATATCTATGTTAAAACCCGGGATTCCATTCAGGGATATATACCTTGAGTCTGCCAGGGTAATTGTCAGAGGGATGAAAGATATGGGATTAATGAAGGGAGATGTGGATAATGCTGTTGCCAGTGGGGCACATGCCCTTTTCTTTCCGTGTGGACTGGGACATATGATGGGTATGGATGTACACGATATGGAAGACCTTGGTGAGGTTTACGTAGGGTGGGATGGTGAGCCCAAGCCTACCCAGTTTGGAATTAAATCACTCAGGCTGGGCCGTAAGCTTGAACCTGGTTTTGTGCTTACAATTGAACCAGGAATATATTTTATTCCCGAGCTAATAGACAGCTGGATGAAAGATGGTCATAATAAAGATTATATTAATTATGACAGGGTAAATGACTTCAGGAATTTCGGGGGTATTAGAAATGAAGAGGATTTCCTGATTACAGAAAGCGGGTATGAGTTACTTGGCAAAGCAAAGCCAAAGAGCATTGATGATGTAGAAGCGGAGACAAATAAGGAACTAAAGTCTAAGGCCTAAAGCCTAAAGCCTAAAGAAAAGGGTGCCAGTTGAATATTGGTACCCTTTTCTCTTAGCCCTTTCTCCGTCCGCCGAAGCTACAATGTAGCGAAGGTGGAGCTCTTAGCCTTTTGTCTCATTAAAAACCTTTGTTGCTGTAGCTACTATGCCGGCAACGTCGCTGAGATTACTGGGTAGAATCATTGTATTATTTTCTTTGGCAAGTTTTCCAAACTCGGTCAGATACTGCTCTGCAATTCTCAGGTTAACAGCATCCATACCATTTTTATCGCCAATCGATTTTGCAATGGCAGACAGCCCTTTGGCCGTTGCATTGGCAACTTGCTCAATCTCTGATGCCCGTCCCTTGGCTTCGTTGATCCTTTTTTGCATCTCACCTTCAGATCTTTCTATATCAGATTGTTTTTCACCCTGTGCAACATTTATTTTTGCCTGTTTTTCGCCTTCTGATTCTGCAATAGTTGCCCTTTTCTCTCTCTCAGCACGCATCTGTTTTTCCATAGCATCTTTGATACTCTGTGGAGGAACAATGTTCTTTACTTCGTAGCGGGAAACTTTCACTCCCCATGGATCGCTTGCCTTATCAACAGCGTCGACAATTGAAACGTTTATTACGTCACGTTCCTCAAATGTTTTATCGAGCTCCATTTTACCAATAACACTCCTCATGGTGGTCTGGGCAATCTGGATAGATGCAAATCTGTAGTGATCTATACCATAGGAAGCTTTCATTGGATCCATAACCTGGAGGTAGAGTATGCCGTCTACTTCTACAGAGATGTTATCCCTTGTGATACAGGTTTGGGATGCAACATCAATTGCCTGTTCTTTTAGTGTGTGCTTATAGCGTATCTTATCAACAAATGGAATCAGGATATGAAATCCGGCAGTAAATGTGGTATTATATTTTCCCAGTCTTTCAATAATATATGCCTGTCTCTGAGGTACAACCTTAAGCGACGAGACTATAAGGATAAATATCAGAAAAATAATACCAATTAGTAAAATAGTACTTGTATCCATAATAATTAGTTTTTTGGTTTAACGATTAAATTAATACTCTCTTTTTCGGTGATCACAACAGTCTGTCCTTTTTTGATATCTTCATCTGAACTGGCTGTCCATGGAGCTCCTTTAAATTCTACACGACCCCTTGATCCTTTGGCAATATCCACTATGGCAACTGCCTCTTTACCAATAAACTCATCGTCCAATATGTCAGGAGAACTTCCGTCTTTATTGAAGAACCTCTTTGTGAACATATTTCGGAGAAGAATTAGCGACAGAATCGAGGTGATGGAAAAAATAATTATTTGCAAATCAAGTCCCGGATTAGCCACAAGGCATATCAGTGATGTTACCCATGCACCAAGTCCGAAGAAAAAGATTACAAAGCCCGGTATTATCAGTTCAAATAGGAAAAATGCCAGTCCAAGTAAAAACCAGAATAGATCTGGTCGCATAAAAAATTCTGAGTCCATAGCTTTATTGTTTTTAATTGTTACTCCTAATCAAGCTTGAATAGTTTGTTTCATAATAAATATACGAATAGTTAAACAAACGTGGTTCATTGTTATCTGGTTAATATGTAATTTGTTTCTCTGGCTCGGCAAAAGACTCCCATGCTTCGGTGAACACTGTTTACCGCGAATAATTTCCAATTGACCGGATAATTTAGTATATTATAGTGCTGATATGGTTCTCTTCTGGAGATAGCTTCTCATCCGGAAATCCGGGATAGTTTGATTTTTTTATAAGTGTCCGGTTTATTTCTAATTATGATTTACCCTGATGGATAAGTTTATTAATTATTTTGATAGCAGGTACCGTGAAGTTTTACGCAACGAAAATACAGGGAGCTGCGGCCCAATAATTACCCTTTCAAGACAAACAGGTTGTGATGCTATAGCCACAGCGAAGAGGCTTGTTTCAATTTTAAACGAAAGATATAAAACCAATAAGTGGCATTGGGTCGATAAGCAGATATTAACTGATGCAGCACGAAGACTCAAGACCGATCAGCCAAGGATCGAAAGTTCCTTAAAAACTTATGAATTCAGTGGTTTCTCGGAGATGATCATGGCGATTTCGGGCGATTATCTAAGCGATATGAAAATCCATAAGGCAGTGAGGGATGTTGTCCTTTCTATATGTAACGAAGGGCACGCTATTCTGGTGGGAAGAGGAGGAGTGTCAATAGCCGGGGGAATTAGAAAAGCACTACATATCAGATTGGTTGCTCCCTTTTACTGGAGGGTAGAAAACATTATAAAGAAGAGGCAATATGGGATTGAAGATGCTGAGGAGTTTGTTGTTGATACCGATGAAAAGAGATATAATATTATTCTTAATTTTCTGGATAAAAAGCCTTTAAATATTGATTACCTGTTCGATGCTACAATAAACAGAAGCTCTTACTCTGTTGATCAGATTGCAGATCTTATCTTTTATCATTATGAGAACAGGATGAAAAAGATTAAAGCCGAAGGAGAGAATAACAAACAAGATCTTAATAGTACCTATGGATAAAAAAATGCCACATCTCTCGTAGATGTGGCATTCTTTTATTTCCTGCTTCCTACTCACCGTAAGATATATGATCTACAGCCCAGGAACCAATATGTTTGATATGTTTTCTTACCCTGTCGTCGAGCGATCTTTCATACTCTTTCCAGTCGGTAATCGGCTTTCGTGCTACTCCAGTGTCCATTGCCGCTTTGGCAACAGCAATTGATACTTTTGAAATAAGCCGTTGGTCGAGGGGTTTTGGGATTATATATTCTCTTCCAAATTCAAGGCTATCAACATTATATGCTCCGGCAACATCAAAAGGTACCGGTTCTTTTGCAAGGTCGGCCAGGGCATAGGCGGCAGCAAGTTTCATTTCTTCATTAATATCAGTTGCGCAGACATCCAGTGCGCCTCTAAAAATAAATGGAAAACCAAGTACATTGTTTATCTGGTTTGGATAATCAGAACGACCAGTTGCAAAAATAAGATCGTCGCGAGTAGCCATTGCATCCTCGTAAGATATTTCCGGGTTTGGATTAGCCATTGCAAAAACTATTGGATTCGGTGCCATTGAAGCAAGCATATTTGGTTTCAATTTGTCTGCTACCGAAAGTCCCAGGAACATATCTGCGTCTTTACATGCTTCTTCGAGGGTTGTTAATTCCCTGTCTGTTACAAACAACTTTTTATACTTATTCAGGTCTTTACGGTGCTTGTTTATAACACCTTTGCTATCTACCATTACAATATTTTCTCTCTTTACACCAAGCCCTACATATAGCTTCGAACAGGATATAGCACTTGCTCCTGCACCGCTGACTACGATTTTCATCTCCTCAATCTTTTTTCCTGATATCTCCAGGGCGTTGAGTAATCCGGCACCCGAGATAATTGCAGTTCCATGTTGATCATCATGAAATACAGGAATATCAAGCATCTTTTTAAGTCTTTCCTCAATCTCAAAACACTCGGGTGCTTTAATATCTTCCAGGTTTATACCACCAAATGTAGGTGCTATTTGTCGGCAGAACTCTATCATTTTTTCGACATCTTTTTCATCTACCTCGATATCAAAAACATCGACATCGGCAAAGACCTTGAAAAGTAATCCCTTGCCTTCCATTACTGGCTTTCCTGCCAGAGCTCCGATATCTCCAAGTCCCAGTACAGCTGTTCCATTCGATATAACTCCAACCAGGTTACCCCTTGCTGTGTATTTATTCGCATCTTCAGGATTTGCTTCAATCTCCTTGCACGGATAGGCTACTCCCGGAGTATAGGCCAGACTCAAATCAAATTGAGTATAATATGGCTTTGTAGGTATTACTTCAATTTTACCAGGACGGTGAGCCTGGTGATACTTTAGTGCATGTTCTTTAGTTACTTTTGGCATGATTAAGGTATTTAAGTGTTTTTAATGTTGTTTGATTATTTCGATTAGCTGGTCTTTTCGTAATTCTGGTATAAAAATAATGTCACATGAAACTTTCTTATCAGGATCCAGGGGTATAAGTTTTTTCCCCGATACAATAAAACTATTATAGCCCAGGTCTGAAAGAAGATTGTTTATTAATCCAAAGTTAAGCCTTTCAATCTCTATCTGTATCAATGGGTGAAATTTTTCGATCAATTTTCTAAATCCAGGCATAACTTTAGCCTCATGTCCTTCAATATCACACTTAATATAGTCAAGCCTGTCTATACTTCCAAAGAGAGATTCGGGAGTCTTTGTAAGTACCTTATATGTGCTGTCACCCTCGTATTTATTATCATCTTCGGAAATCCTTGTAAGCCCATGTCTGAATTTCTGATCTGATGGTATGCCCATATAAGACTCACCCTCCCTGTCACTTAAGGCATAAGGAATAATTTCGATGTTGGAATATTTTTTTGTATTTGATTTCAGTATTTTCTGGTATTCCTGTACAGGCTCCACGGCAAATACTTTGCCCGAATTTCCGGATTTATCTGCAAAAATAGAGGTGTAATATCCAAAGTTCGCGCCAATATCTATAATAAAATCATCCTTCCTGATTAACCTTCTTGCCAGGTAATGAGTATTAAATTTCTTAAAACAGGAAAGAAGGCCCATCCTGTACATTATCAGAAATGATTTACTAATAGTTCTGAAATATAGGCTTTTACCCAACAATTTAAATAGTAATCGCCTTACAATATTCATACTCAATGCGGATAGTGAAATACCAGTTATAAATGTAGTATTTCTAGATTAGAGAAAGAAAGAAAAAGAAGATAGCTTTTTATGCCACTCAACATATGGCAGAGGGCAGAGAGCAAAGAGCAGAGAGCAAAGAGCAAAGAGGGAAGAGGAAAGGGCAAAGGGCGAAGGGCAAAGGGCAAAGGGCAAAGGGGGAAGACGAGAAGGGGAGAAGACGAGAAGGGGAGAAGACTAGAAGGGGAGAATGGAATGGGAGAATGGGAGAATGGGAGAAGAGGAGAAGAAGAGAATGGGAGAAGAGCGCTAAATAAAAAAAGCGCTCCTGATGGAGCACTTTTTTAAATAGAGACGGTATTATTAATATTTGTCGGTAAAATAATTACAGCGTTAGATTCTGTCGGTTTCGACTAGCTTTCCAAGGATATCAGCATATGGAATCATCAGATAATTTTTACCTTCAAATTCTAATTCTGTACCCGAAAATGCTTTGTAGAAAACTACATCACCCACACTTATCTCAGGTTTATCAATTCCGCTTAAAGCGATAACTTTCGCATGTTGAGGTTTTTCTTTAGCAGTATCGGGTATAATAATACCTGAAACTGTTGTCTCCTCTTTTGCATTCTCCAGTTCTAATAGAACCTGTTGATTTATTGGCTGCAATTCTTTCATTTTAATTGTTTGTTTTAGTTAATAATACTTCGTCAATAGCTTTTTTAAACATCTCTTTTGTGGCTTCCGGGGTCTGGCCGATTCCGCTGAACATCTGTGGCAGTCCTTCTCCTGGACATAGAAGGAAAGTTGGGATGCTCTGTATGCCAAATGCAGCTGCCAGTTCTCTTTCCTTTTCTGTATCAATCTTGTATACATTTATCTTACCTTCGTATTCAGCAGCAAGTTCCTCAAGGATAGGTCCGGCAATTTTACACGGTTGACACCAGTCAGCATAAAAATCAACAATACATGGAATATCACCTTCAAACTTCCATTCTTCAGCACCATTCTCATAGTTGAATACCTTTTCAATAAAATCTGCCTTGGTGAGATGAATCGCTTTTTCACCACTTTTTTCCTTTTCACTTCCCTTTGCATTTGCCTCATTGCCTGAACATCCTATTATGGAAAGTGTAAATAGGAATGCAAGAACTGGAGTAATTAAATTTTTCATATTTATAAGTTTTAATAGTTGCTAAATTTTAGTTTTATCTTCCGATTTCTAAAAGCTGGTCTATCCTGGCTTTATCAAAACCGATTATTATTTCTCCATTTATATCTGTTTGTGGTACACCCTGCTGTCCACTTTTCCTTACCATGGCTTCTGCTGCCTTCTGGTCGGAAGATACATCAACATCAGAGAAAATAATGTTCTTCTCCCTGAGGTAATTCTTCAAAGTAGTACACCATGAACAGCCTGGAGTGGAATATACAGTTACTCTCTTTGCCGGACTATCGCCTTTACCTGTAAGAGTTGGTCTGTCTCCTGAAAATACAGATTGATAAAATTCTTTCCCGTTACATCCTTTGTAAATAGTAATTAGTTTATTAAGTGAAAATTTCAGGAGAGAAGGAACACTTTCTACCTTGTATTCGGGATGAATATCTCTGACATTTGAGACGTCTGCAATCAGGACTTCTCCTACTTCCTTATCCTTTATATCAAGTTGCTTCAGATTATTAAGAGCACATTCGCTCTGCTCTGCTCCGGCTTTATAAAGCAGAAGATAATTTGTAGATCTCTTTGATAATTCGAAGTCCAGATCTTCCTTATTATTAATACTACGTGTATTCATTTATATTATATTAAAGCATGTACATATATACATATTTCATGCCATTTAGGATTGAAATGAATTTTTGACAGTAAGTTTGAAATATTGTCATACATCGCATTTATTATATCCATGAATAATAAACTTTTCTAATGTTATATTTGCAGAGAAAATAAAGGGCATGAAAAACTTATCGATACAATTTATGATTTTGCTGGTAATTACCTTATTTACTTCCTGTGGTAAGGAGTACAGCATTACTGAACTCAATATAAGCCTTGATAAGAATACGATACTTGATGATAATATTGATGTGGCAACGGTTAATGTTCTTGATCAGAATGGTAATAATATAACTTCTGATATAAATATATATGCCGGAGGTAATTTAATTCCCGGACCAGATATTAGATCGTCACAGACTGGAACTATCGAGGTTTATGCCGGGTACCAGGATATTGTAAGTAGTACATCAGTAATTAACTGTTGTAGAAGATGCAGGCTTAAAATATGAGAGGATGGTACTGCTGGAGCAATTTACAGGCACATGGTGTGGATTTTGCCCAAGAGCTATTTCGGCAATAAAGAATGTTAGTATAACAGGCGAAAATATTGTGCATGTTGCTTATCATATGCGGGATAGTGATCCTTTTCAATATGTTTATAACTCTAATCTCGCAGAAAGTTTTGGAGTGGAAGGTATTCCGGCCGTTGTTGCCGGGAGGGAATTTTTCTGGGATCTTTCAAATACCCAGCTCAGACAATTATATGATGAAGTAAGGGTGGGTTTATCTTTGAGCTATACAGGCGATACCGGTAGTATTACGGCTACTATAGATGTCAGATTTGGTAAAATTTATGCCGAATCTTTATCCATTACAGCCTATCTAATCGAAGATAATCTTATAGCAGATCAGGCCAACTATTATACTGATGATGCAAACTCTACATGGTATCAGCTTGGGTCAACAGTCACAGATTTTGCTCACGATAATGTTATGAGGCAAACCCTTACAGATATGTTTGGAGACCAGATCCCTGGTGATGCCATAGATATTGGATCTGTGTACAGGCTTGTACTTGAGAATAGTAATCTCAATATATCTGATCTTAATAATTCCAGTTTGCTAGCCTTTGTCTCTTATGCAAGCGGTCCTAAAAAAAATGAGGTTATTAATGCGATTTACTGCGACTTTGGTAAAACAGCCGAATCTGAGTTACTGGTTAAGTAGATTTGCTTAGAACGATGAAGTAATCCCGATATTGAGTCCTTTATATGCAGGTATTAACCTGCATACTCCACCAGAGCAGATAAACCCTTCCCTGTTTCTGCCATAGGCAATATTTATCCTGAAGTAATTATTGCTATAACTTATGCCTCCATTATAATAATGCGCCTGCTCACTGTACTGATAGTCGGTCATATCAGAGAAGAATAACGACCAGTTTGGAGCCATATTTAATTCTGCCAGGATGGCTACCCAGTTGCCATGATCGTCTTTTGTCCATAAATGCTGTAACTCTGCACGTAGCGATAATTTCCTGGTAAATCTGTAGAGTACATCCGAAATGATAATCCTCGATCTGATAACTCCATCATCACCCCCTTCAATTACATCTTTGTTATAAAGAATCTGTTGATAGGCTAGCTTGGTTTTAAAACTTCTGCTCCATTTCCTGGTAACTTCAAAATTTAAATCTCCATAGTATTCATTATTAAGCATATAGGAGAATAAATTATCTTCCGAGGAATCATTGTCTGCACCTCCTGCAAGTGCATAATTGAATCTGAGGTCGGTTCCTGGCGTAATTTTATAGTTTATATCTGCCTGGATCGATAATTCGGAACTTGCCTGTGCTGAATATGGATAGAGGTTAGATAATAAGTAAGTATACTGACGACTATTGGAAGGAAGGTAATTTATATTTGAATAGGAGTCAGTAAGAAGTCTTTCAGCCTGGAAATTCATCTGACTCAGATATCTTGAAGCAATAAATATTCCTAATCCCCTTCCTGAAAATGATGTATTAATTGTGAGTGCTTTTCCAGCATCTTCTGTGAATAAATTAAAGGCATCAGGATCTTTTGATTTATACACATATTCTGAATATAGTGATACTTTACCTATAGTAAGGTTTATCCTGGTATTTATAGAATTTACTGTCGAAGGGAAGTCGCTTTCTGGGCCTGTATAAGGCTCATACTTACTGACAAATCCACCGCCAATAATATATGTGTTTTCTGATTTGAATATTTCATTTATTCTTATTTCTCCGTCGAGTCCCCTTAAATAAGCATTGGCATAGTTATCAAGCCTTCTGGGTCGTCCGTAGATGCCTTTTACAGATAACCAGCTGGTCGGATTAAAGCGTATACGTATTCCATCAAGTGAATTATTTAATCCGAGAGCTCTTTCTTCGTATGCCCTGAACGACAGGCCACTACCAAACTGTTCATAAAAATTTCCGGCCGTAATATCAATAAAATCTTTTTTGAACCGGATAAACCTGTGGCTGATATAATTCCCTTCATACTGGTAGGGAAAACCCTGTAGAGGAGGCATATATGCTTCATACTGCATACCGGCAGAGAAAGAACCCTTTGTGTACTGTAACCAGAGGTAATTGTTTGATGCATAGCCATCCTGGGGGGCAAGAACATTTAGAATATTATCGTCGTTATAGAAATGGATAGTGCTTGCAAAACTACCGGAGAGTGTACCTGCGTTCTCGGTTTGAGAATACAATGGCATACTTATTATAAATGCCGTAATGAATATAAGATAACTACTTCTCATTGTTGTATTCCAGTATCTCTTCAAACATAAACTCTTCATCGCCGGGCAGATATCCTGTATGTCGCTTTACGATTTTTCCATTTTTATTATAAAGGCAGTAAAATGGGATATCTGTAACACTCAGTGTTCTTTTCATATCCTGGTTTTCGTCCATTAGCACAGGGAATGGCCAATTTCTACCCATCACAAAACTCTTTACGGTGGAAGATGTCCTCGAATCATCAATACAGATAGAAATAAAGTTAAAGTCAGCCTGGTCAGACCATTCACTATAGTAATCGGCGATATTATCCAATTCTTCGATACATGGCTTGCACCAGGTTGCCCAGAATACAAGGACTGAGACCCTGTTGCTATCACCAAGTTCTTTTAAATTATAAATCTTACCGTCAGTACTATATAATTTCCCTTCAGGAAGACCGGCTTGAGAAATCATCTTTACAGGTAGAGCCAGAAAGAATATGATAAGTGTGGTTCTTATTATATTTATTGTTCTTTTATACATTTGTATTATTTAAATTCAAAATATTGTGGTGAAGATAAATAAATTTTAAACTTCGAGTGGTAGGGTAATTATATGTAAGTTCGGTTAACTTTATGGTATAACTTAAGATTTAATACCTCAATCTGTGTAATCTAAAATATTTGTTGATATGCGACTTAAAAAGAATATTGCTTTAAGTGAGTCAGGCTTTGTGTTCGATCCTTCGTCGGGCGATTCGTACTCACTTAATGAACAGGCCAGGGAGATTGTTCAATTGCTTAAAGAGGGGTCTGATCTGGAGACTATAACGGCTTATATGACAGAGAATTATGAAATTGACAGGGTAAGCTTCGAAAAGTACTATTTTGATTTTGCAGGTATGCTTAAACAGTTCAGGTTAATTGACGAAGATGAGTAGACTAGATCTAACCATAGCAGTAACAGGTCTGAATAATACAGACAATCCTGGTCCGGGCATCCCCGTAATAAGGGGAATAAGGGATTCGGAAGAATTCAACCCCAGGATAATTGGCCTTGCCTATGAAAATCTTGAACCAGGAATATACATGCACGACATAGTAGATAAAACATATCGTGTTCCGTACCCTTCTGAAGGCTCAGACATCCTGATGAGTAGAATTATGGAGATAAACAGGCTTGAGAATATTGATGTTTTGATTCCGAATTTTGATGCCGAACTTATTGCTTTCATGAAGGCAGAAGAAAAGTTAAAAGAGGCTGGCATAAGAACATTTTTACCCACACTAAAACAGTTTAATGAAAGGGAAAAAGCAAACCTGCCTGACTACGGTAAAAAGTATGGAGTAAAGGTTCCTTTCAGTAAGCCAATAACATCTATCAGGGATATTGAGGACCTCGGTGATGATTTTGAATATCCTGTAGTAGTGAAGGGTAAATTCTATGATGCATATATAGCTAATAACCGCGAGCAGGTGGCTCTCTATTATTCTAAACTTAGTTCAAAGTGGGGTTTGCCCGTTATTATTCAGGAATTTATTGTCGGAACAGAGGTAAATGTTGTTGCACTGGGTGATGGTAAGGGAAATACCATTGGTGCTGTTCCGATGAGAAAGCAATATATTACTGATAAAGGTAAAGCATGGGCCGGTGTAACGCTTGATGACTCAAGCATGCTCAACCTGACTGATAAAATTATCAGCGAGTCAAAATGGAGGGGTGGAATGGAACTGGAACTTATAAGGTCTGAAAAAAATGAACTTTACCTTATTGAGATAAATCCGAGGATACCTGCGTGGGTTTATCTTGCAGTAGGAGCCGGTCAGAATTTGCCGGCAGCACTTGTAAAATTGGCTCTTGGCCATGATGTGAAGCGATTTGAAACTTACGAAACAGGTAAGATGTTTATTCGATACTCTTATGATATGATAACAGACATGTCAGAATTTGAAAAACTAACAATGAATGGAGAACTCTAAAATAGAAAAGATGAAAAAGCAATTTGAACGTCCATATATAAAGAAATTAAGAGCAGGGATGCCAAGTAAATTTGGTATGTCGGTACATTCAGAGCCAATTACTCACATTGATGATGTGCCTGTGATGGATCTGATTAAGGAGCATGGGTCTCCTGTTTACGTGATATCTGAGAGTACAATACGTGATAAGTATAAGCAGGCCTATGATTCTTTTAAAAGCAGATATCCCAAGGTTCAGTTTGCCTGGTCGTATAAGACTAACTACCTCGATGCAGTATGCCGTGTCTATCATAGTGAGGGCTCCTGGGCTGAGGTGGTGTCGGGTTTTGAATATCAGAAAGCCCTGTCAAATGGCGTTAAAGGCTCACAGATAATATTTAATGGTCCTGATAAAACAGAGGAAGATCTAAAATTAGCCGCTGAGAATAACTCACTTATTCATATCGATCATTTTGACGAACTATATACCCTGATTGATTTAGCCGAGAAGAACAATCTTAAACCCAAGGTGGCCATAAGGGTTAATATGGATACCGGTGTTTATCCGATGTGGGATAGATTCGGATTTAATTATGAGAATGGTGATGCATGGGATGCCATTAACAGGATAATGATGAATGGCAAACTTGAAATGACCGGTATACATACCCATATTGGCACCTATATGCTTACAGCCAATGCATATGCTATTGCTGCTTCAAAGCTGGCAAACCTGGCTTTCAGGATAGAACGTAAGTATGATTATTCCCTGAAATATATTGATTTAGGAGGAGGATTTGCTTCTTCAAACACTCTTAAAGGTGCTTACCTTCCGGGTAAAGACACTGTACCTTCTTTCGACGATTATGCTGAAGCCATCTCCGGGGCACTGCTGAATTCGGAAATTAACCCATCCCGGCTGCCCACACTAATACTTGAAACAGGAAGAGCATTAATTGATGATGCAGGTTATTTACTCGGGACAGTTCTGGCAAACAAAAGACTTTCAGATGGACGCAGGTCTACCATTGTGGATATTGGCGTCAACCTCTTGTTTACTTCTTTCTGGTACGATCATGAATTCTACCCCGCAAGTCCGACATCTGATCACCTTGAAGAAACAACTATTTATGGTCCACTCTGTATGAACATAGATATACTCAGAGAGGCTATTGCATTTCCTCTCCTTAAGAAGGGAGATAATTTTGTGATAAAAAGGATAGGTGCATATAATATGACACAGTGGATGCAGTTTATTACAATGCGTCCCAGAGTTGTAATGATCGATACAAATGGAAAGGTGAGTGTAATAAGAGAGCGCGAAACTGTCGATACAATAAAATCCAACGAAAGATTGCCTGAACATCTTAAGTAGCATGACTGATAATATTAAGATATATATAAAAAGCTTGTTTAACAGCTACTCGCAGGTCTTCTTTTCTGACAACAGGACTTTTGCGGCAATATTGATAATAGTATCGTTTGCCGACCTTTATGCTGGACTGCTGGGGCTTCTTGCTGTGATTGTAACAAATCTCGTAGGTTTTATAATGGGCTTTGACAGGCAGACGGTTGCTAAAGGTTTATTTGGTTTTAACAGCCTTCTCGTCGGACTCGGACTGGGTATATATTATGCTCCTGGTCCTGTTCTTATACTTATTATCATTCTTTCATCAATCTTAACTCTTTTTATTTCTGTTTCTCTGCAGGGTGTAATAGGGAAATATGGCCTTCCTTATCTGAGTGTCCCCTTTATTATCGCGGCCTGGCTGGTTACTCTGGCAGCTCGTGAGTTTGAAGTTCTGGGTATCAGTGAACGTGGTATATATACTGTAAATGAAATGTATACCCTTGGAGGAAATAAGATGGTAGCCCTCTACGAATGGTGGAATAATATTGAGATAGCAAGGGCTCTCAGAATATATTTTATCAGCCTGGGTGCAATATTATTCCAGTACAATATTCTGGCTGGTGTTATTATATCAATAGGCTTATTGTATCATTCAAGGATCTCATTTACACTATCGTTGCTGGGTTTCTTTACAGCCTACCTGTTTTACGAAGTTACCGGTGCCAGTATTACCGATCTCAACTATAGTTATATCGGGTTTAATTATATACTTACATCAATCGCCCTGGGAGGATTTTTTATTATTCCCTCCTGGAAATCATATCTATGGACTATAATACTGGTTCCCCTTGTAGCAATACTAACTATCAGTATGTCGTCTGTATTCAGAGTATTTGCCTTACCTATATTCGCATTGCCTTTTAATATAGTTGTATTGCTCTTTCTCTATGTTCTTAAATTCAGGGTAAAACCATCTCTTAATCTTGCGGAGGTAGTTATTCAGCAAAACAGTCCGGAGAAGAATTTGTATTCATATGTTAACGATATTGGCAGGTTCAAGCCCAATATGATAAGGACCAACCTTCCTTTTTACGGTAAGTGGCAGGTTTCGCAGGCACATGATGGAGAAATTACCCACAAGGGAGACTGGAAGCATGCATGGGATTTTATTATTACAGATGATAAGGGTGTCCAGTTTAAATCCGAGGGCAATGAGGCGACAGATTATTATTGCTACAATAAACCTGTTACAGCAGTTGCCGATGGAACTATTGAGTCTGTAGCAGATAATATACCCGATAACCCTATTGGTGTGCCCAATACTAAAGAGAACTGGGGTAATACAGTAATCATAAAACACGATGACTTTGTTTACTCTTCGCTGAGTCACCTTATGCCGGGTTCTATTATTGTTAAAGAAGGTCAGAGGGTAAGACGAGGCGAGAAGGTTGGTCTTTGCGGAAACTCAGGCAGGTCTCCATATCCACATCTTCATTTTCAAATGCAATACAGTCCGTATATAGGCTCAAAGACACTTGACTATCCGATTGGTTATTATCTATTGAGTGAAAATAATAGCCTGAAGCTAAATAACTATGGCTATCCCAGGGAAGGTCAAAAGCTGATGAATGTTGAATCAACAGACCTGCTATCAGAAGCATTTAATCTTATACCGGGAAGACAGTTTAATTATGCTGTCGACTATAATGGCGTAAAATGGGATGAGAAGTGGGAGGTATTTACAGATGAGTACAATAATTCATTTATTAAGTGTAATAAAAATGCTTCGCTCGCATATTTTGAGAATGATGGTAATATGTTTTTATTCAGGCACTATGAAGGAACGAGAGATAGCTTCCTCTACTGGTTTTATTTATCTCTCTACAGGGTGCAGCTGGGATACTACGATAAGGTTGAGGTAGAGGATGATTATCCTGTAAACCTTTTCTTCAGGAAAAGGATATTGTTTTTTCAGGACTTCCTTGCTCCGTTTTTGAAGATACTCCGGTCAAAATTCAGTCTTGATTATAAAAATATTGACAGTGAAATATCTCCCTCCAGAATAGTACTTGAATCAAGAACTGTAAACACTGTTGGGACTTTTATTACCCGTGAAATACGATCAGATATTGAGATTAGTGATAAGGGAGTAAGTAAGATAAATATTACTGGTAACGGTATAAATATTGAAGCAGAGTGCAAAGATTAATTATTATAATATTGCTTTATTGTTTTTTCGGGTCGCTAAAGGCCCAGGAAAGGACAGACTTTTCCTATTTAGACAGCCTTACATATAAACAGTATGAGGATGGCAGATGGAATGAGCTTACGGCGAGTGGAAAGAAAGCTCTCAGGCTGGGATACGACTATTACTATATGAGAATGAGGATAGGGATTAGCTACTATGAGAGGAAGAGTTATTTAAATGCCATCAGCCATTTTAAAAAGGCCCTGGAATTTAATAACAATGATCAGATTGCAACAGAGTATTTATATTATTGCTACTTATTAAGCGGAAAATACAACACCGCAGATGCCTGGACAGGAATGTTCAGTAAATCTCTATCTCAGAAGACTGGTATAAGTACAGCCAAAACGAACAGATTGTCAGTAGATTACCTATACAACCGGTCAGAGTCAGAAGATATAATTAACTATTTCTTAAATATAAATGACATTGTAGAGCCAGGGAACCTGGTTATTCCGGTAAGTTTTTCAAATATTGGGGTAACAATGTATAATAGTATGAGCCCTGGCTTCACATTAAAACATTCACTCTCATATCTGTCCAGGGAAAACAGCCTGTTCACAAATGACGAAACAGATTCATATCCGAATTACAGGCAGAAGGTAAACCAGGTGCAGTATTTTCTTTCTGCCATTGCCGGCAATAAATCAGCTTTGTCAATCACACCATCGGTATATTACATATTTACATCATATCCCCTGATAGGTTTTAGCACCACCGGTACACGCACCATTGCCTATCTTATCCCGGTAAGAGAGAATAATATCGGTGGTGGTGCAGAAATTAGTTTGACTGCCGGTATTATCGACCTTTATCTTAATGGCTATGCTTCTCGACTGGGATCACGAAATCATTTCCAGGCGGGATCGGGCATGATTTTTTACCCTCTTTCAAATAACCATCTGTATTTTGGCGCCGGGTACAATATCAAAATGTCTGAGTTTGTTGAAGGTTACGACAGGTCATTCGTACTTAAAGCCATGGCAGGGATTTCGGCCAATAACAAATTTTTTATAGATTTTACATTGCTAAGCGGTGAGATCCAAAATTATGTTGATGGTACCAACCAGGTTGTTTATAATGGAATAAACGAAATAGACAGGATTATTAAGGCCGATATAAGCATACCCGTAAAAAATTCGGGAGTTTTATTCTATCTGGGCACAAGATATACAACTGAGTACACAGCCCGGATTCCCACTGACTATACTTACAGTACATCATCAGAAAAAAGATTTAATTCATTATCATTTATAGGAGGATTATCATGGACATTTTAAAAGCTAAAACATTTGTAATTTTATTATTCATTTTTTCAGTTAATGCATCGGGCCAGAGTTTTGTCGAAATCAAGGATGCCTTCCAGAAAAGCTATATCCAGGAAGCAACAGGAGATTTCAGTGCGGCTGCAATATCCCTTAAAGAGGTGTATGATGAAAATTCATACGAGATTAACCTGCGACTTGGATGGTTAACTTATCTTTCAGGAAATTTCACCGAAGCAAAAGCCTATTACAATAAGTCTATTTCTCTGATGCCTTATGCAATAGAGGCAAGGTTTGGTCTGGTATATCCTGCTGCAGCGATGGGTAACTGGACAGAGGTGATTAAACAGTATGAAAAGATCCTGGAAATATCTCCCAATAATTCTATTGCTATACACAGGCTTGGGCTTATTTATTACGGTAGGGAAGAATACGAAATGGCGCGAAAACAGTTTGAGAAGGTAGTTAATCTATACCCCTTTGACTATGATGGATTAACCATGCTTGCCTGGTCGAATTTCAAATTGAATAATATACGTGAAGCCACTGTTTTATTTCAAAAAGCACTCTTGAATACGCCAAATGGTAGTTCAGCACTTGAAGGGCTTAACCTCTTGAAGTAGCTTCCCAGAGCATAATAAAAAAGAACCGGGCAAGTTTGCAATTTGCTCCAAAATCATGCAAATTGCATTCTTAATCCGATTCTGACATGTAATTCTTATAGCCGGTAATTCCAGGCTATAACTCCTGCCAGGATCTAGTCAGAAGAAACTATATCACTATGAAGAACAAAAAATTAGGGAGGCGAAACTTTTTGAAGAAGAGTGCTGCCGCTACCCTGGCATTTACTATTGTGCCCCGTTATGTCCTTGGAGGAACAGGTTTTACAGCCCCAAGCGATCAGTTAACAAAAGGGATAATTGGTGTTGGTGGAATGGGTCGGGGTCATATTCCTTATGAGGGTACCCGTGTACTGGCAATCTGTGATGTCGACACCGACCATATTGAAAAAGCCCTCCAGATTACGGGCAGGGGTGTCGATGCCTACAGAGATTTCAGGGAGATGCTTGCCCGGCCTGATATTGATATTATCCATATAGCAACACCACCACACTGGCATGGTATAATGTCGAAAATGGCTGCCGAAGCAGGGAAGGATATATGGTGCGAAAAACCAATGACACGTACCATTGGTGAAGGAATAGAAGTTGTAGAGGCAGTGAATAAGTACGGCAGGATGTTTCGCCTGAATACCTGGTTCAGGTTTAAGGATCAGTTTTACGGACTGGGAACCACTGTTAAACCTTTAAAGAAGATTGTCGATAGCGGTGTGCTTGGTTGGCCGCTTAAAGTTACCGTAAGCGGACATACCGGTTATGACTGGAAATTTTACTGGAGCGGGAAACATAATCTTGAACCCCAGGAAGTTCCTGCTAACCTGGATTATGAAAGCTGGCTTGGACCGGCGCCATATAAGCCTTACAACATTGCCCGTGTTCATGCCAATTTCAGAGGATACTGGGATTATGACGGAGGTGGATTGGGCGATATGGGACAGCACTATCTTGATCCCGTTCAGTATCTCCTTGGTAAAGACAATACCAGCCCGCGATATATAGAAGTTGACGCACCACAACAACACCCCGATGCTGTTGGTTCATGGCGCCGTATTGAATATACCTATGATGATGGATGTAAAATTATTCTTGACGGGGCAAACAGAGACGCCGGGGCCTCATATATAGAGGGTCCCGGTGGTAAGATTTTTAAGGGGTTCAGATCGACCATTCCGGATATTCAGGAACTGGCTAATTCACTACCTGAACCTGAGCCACAGATAACAAATTTCAGCGATTCAGTAAGAACAAGGCAGAAGTTTGCTCTAAACGAGATAAATGGTCACAGGTCATCGACTATAGTAAACCTTGGTATTTGTGCTGTAAGATTGGGACGAAATCTTGAATATGATCCTGTTAAACAAAGATTTGTTGACGATGAGGGCGCTAACCGGCTTATATATCAGCCAATGAGAGGTCCATGGACTATTTAGTATTTTATTTTAAGCAAAATCAAGAATGAGAAGACTAGTAATATTAGCGTTTGCCCTTATAAGTTCGCTCTGGGCCTATAACCAGGATGTTAGAACACTTGAAACCAAAGTAGCCGACCTGCTTGCAAGAATGCCTGTATATAGTCAGGATGACCTTGAAGTACATATGGGACTTATGACAGATATAGGAGATAAGGGCTGGGATAAGGTCTGCTCGGGAATTATCGAGCCGGGAAGTGGCGACGATACCCGTGCAAGATTCCTTATAGAGTCATATAGCAGGTACCTGTCCGAAGGGACCAAGCCTTCAATAAAAGACAAATGGGAAGCAAAATGCATTGAATTTATTTCTTCCTCTGCAGGACTGAATACCAGGCGATTTTTCTTCAGTCAGCTTAAGATCGTTGGAGGTGAAAAGGCTTCGGAGTTTTCATGCAACTTTGTAACCAATCCCGACCTTGCTGAGGCTGCCCTGGCTGTTATTACCCTGGCAGGCGATAATAACTCTGAAGAGGTTCTTGCAGCGAAGCTTAAGGATAAAAGTATCAGTACTGCAGCTTCTATAATGAATACACTTGCTCACTTCAAATCTGATTTAGCAATAGAAGAATATATTTCATGGCACAATACGGGCTCTGTGGATGAAAAGAAAGCAGCTCTAAATGCCATGGCCAGAAGCGCACATCCCGGTGCCTTAAAAACATTGGCCTCGGCTGCTAAAATGGCAGCCTACTCATGGGAGAGAACCAGTGCACTTGATGCCTACCTTAATTATGCATCTGAACTGGCTTACAGAGGTGATATAAAGAAGGCAGATAAAATATGTAATGAAATAATTAAAAAAACAGGAGAAAACTCAATCCAGTTTAAGGCTAATGCTCTTGCTCTGAAAGTGAAGATTAACAGCAGTACAGCCGCAAAACTGCTAATCTCTGATTTTGATGATGAGAATCTGCAGTACAGAAGTCATGCACTTGCTCTGGCAGTATCTGTCCCCGGAGAAGAAGCAAGTAATGCCTACTTAGAAGCGCTTGCTAAAACAGATAATAAGTACGTTCCGGGTATTATTCACATGCTGGGTCAACGTGGCGACACCCGTGTTGTACCATCTATTAAGAAGCTGATAAATAATGCAGACAGGAATATCAGGCTTGCTGCCCTTGAAACCTTAACAGTGCTTGAAGGAAAGGATGCGGCGGCTGATCTCATTTCTTATATGCATTCTTACCCTGATATAGAAGACCAGGAGAAGGCATTCTCATTATTTTCAACCATAGCTGATAAGGAAAGACTTGGCATGATTGCAAATGCATATCCTCAAGCAGGGGAGATTACTAAGGCATTCTCATTAATGTTACTGGCACAGGGAGGTGATAATAAGTATTTTAAGCATATGCTTACAGAAACAGGGTCTGACTCCGACCTGGTTAGGAATGCTGCATATGTTTCGCTTAAGAATATAGTTAGTGAAGATGATATCCCTGAGCTAATTGAACTGTTAACTATAACAGGAGAAAGAGAAGAAATAATTCAGGTACAACAGGCCCTGGTGAGGGCGGCGAATCAAATACCTGAAAAGGAAAAGAGAGCAGATCTTCTTATCGAAGCTGCATCTGACCCAGCATTAAAGAATGAAATTATTCCTGTGCTTAAAGGAGTAGGAGGAAGCAAAGCTTTGAAACTGGTGCTTGAAAATTTCTATAATGCAGAAGCCGGTTTAAAAGAATTGTGCTTTGATGCCCTGGCCGGCTGGATTGATAATTCTGCCTTATATGCCCTCTTTGATATTTGTAGCTCTGACGACAAAAGCTACCTGAGACCAGCCTTCGAAGGTTATATACGACAGGTAACAATTGCTGATATTACGAAGGATCAGAAATTGTTATTACTGAGAAAAATTATGCCCTACGCAGAGACTCATGACTTAAAAGTTAAGGTTCTTTCAAATATTTCAGATATACATACAATTCCTGCATTGATGTTTGCTGCAAGTTATTTTGACGATAATGTTATAAACCAGGTTGCAATAAGGTCAGCGATGCAAATTGCTTTGCCACCTGATAATGAAAGAGTTGGATTGTATGGTGAGAATGTAAGGCTTGTGCTTGAGGATATTATTGCTCTTATTAAAGGTGATGGCAGTGAATACGATATTGAGCGCATAAAAAATTATATTGAGGAAATGCCAGATGATAAGGGCTTTGTATCGATGTTTAACGGGAACGACCTGGGTGGATGGCAGGGCCTGGTTGAAGATCCTGTAGCAAGATCAAAAATGAGTAAATCTGAGCTTGCCCGCAAACAGGAGGAGGCCAACAAAAAGATGAAGGATAACTGGAGTGTTAGCAACAATGCAATATGGTTTAGTGGTAATGGTGCCAATCTTTGTTCAGTTAAGGAATATGCAGATTTTGAGATGCTTGTAGATTGGAGAATAAGCAGGGAAGGCGACAGTGGGATTTATTTACGTGGCACTCCACAGGTGCAGATATGGGATACTTCAAGAGTTGAAGTTGGAGCACAGGTTGGTTCTGGCGGACTGTATAACAATTCTGTTAACGAAAGTGATCCTCTGGTAATAGCTGATAATCCCATTGATGACTGGAATACATTCAGGATAATTATGATAGGAGAAAGAGTATCGGTATGGCTAAATGGTGAACTGGTAGTGGATGATGTTATTATGGAAAACTACTGGGATCGTTCAATCCCCATATTTCCGGAAGGTGCAATTGAATTGCAGGCACATGGAAATGAACTTGCATTCAGAGACATCTATGTTAGGGAGATTAACAGCAGGGAATATAATCTGACCGGACTGGAAAGACTTGAAGGCTTTATGGCTCTTTTTAATGGAAGTAACCTTGATAACTGGATTGGAGATAAATCATCGTATGTTGTTGAGGATGGGACAATTACCGTTAAGCCAAACCAGGGATCAGGAGGAAATTTATATACAGAGAATGAATACAGTAATTTTAATTTCAGATTCGAGTTTAAACTTACAGAAGGGGCAAATAACGGACTTGGTATAAGAGCTCCACTTGAAGGAGACGCTGCTTATGTAGGTATGGAGTTGCAGATACTCGATAACAGGGCTGATATTTATGCCGACCTGGAACCTTACCAGTATCATGGATCTGTTTATGGCGTGATTCCTGCAAAAAGAGGCTTTCTGAAACCCCTGGATGAATGGAACTCGGAGGAAGTAATTGTTGACGGAACACGTATTAAAATTATATTGAATGGAGAAGTTATTGTAGATGGCGATATTGCTGAAGCTCGCGATAAAGGTACCATGGATCATCGTGATCATCCAGGTTTAAAGAGAGAAAAGGGGCATATTGGGTTCCTGGGACATGGATCGGTACTAAGTTTCAGGAATATCAGGATAAAAGAACTAGATTAGTAAAATATGTTTTAGTATGGCTCTGAATTACATCTGGATAGCATTTTTTCTCCTGGCATTTATATTTGCCCTGGGGCAGTTAATATTTACCGGAAATACCGAAGTATTTAGCGAGATGGTAAATGCCACATTCTCAAGCGCTAAAACAGGCTTTGAGATATCCCTGGGGCTTACCGGTGTATTAACCCTCTGGCTGGGCTTAATGAAAGTGGGTGAAAAGGGAGGAGTTGTAAAGATATTTTCAAGGCTGGTGGGTCCATTCTTCCGTAAATTATTTCCCGAGCTACCTGAAGATCATCCGGCTTATGGATCAATAATGATGAACCTTGCTGCCAATATGCTTGGCCTCGATAATGCTGCAACTCCAATGGGACTGAAGGCAATGAAGGAGATGCAGGAGGTAAATAAGGAAAAAGACAGTGCATCAAATGCGCAGATCATGTTTCTTGTGCTTAACACCTCCGGCCTTACAATAATACCCATCAGTGTAATGGTATACAGGGCGCAGCTCGGTGCTGCAAATCCTGCCGATATATTTATTCCAATCCTGCTGGCAACATTTTTTTCGACACTTGCAGGCATGATCTCAGTTGCTATTGCACAGAAGATAAACCTGCTTAACAGAACCATTTTGCTTTATCTTGGTGGTATGACAGCTATAATAGTGGGTATTATCTGGTATTTCAGCTCACTTCCCCGTGAGGAAATAGCCAGCATATCAACCTTTGCCGCGAGCTTTATATTATTTTCGGTGATTGTGTCTTTTATAGTGCTTGCCATGGTAAAAAGAGTAAATGTATATGATAGTTTTATTGAAGGAGCCAAAGAAGGTTTTAGCATTGCTATAAAGATTATTCCTTTCCTCGTGGCCATACTTGTCGCAATCGGTGTTTTCAGGGCTTCCGGAGCCTTCGATCTGATTATTGACGGAATAGGCAAAGCTGTTGCCTTTATGGGATTTGATACAGGCTTTGTAGATGCTCTGCCTACTGCCTTTATGAAGCCACTGAGCGGGGCAGGGGCAAGGGGAATGATGGTTGATGCAATGACTGTCCATGGAGCCGATTCATTTGTAGGCCGCCTGGCTTCAACCTTCCAGGGAGCAACCGATACTACTTTCTATATAATTGCAGTATATTTTGGCTCAGTTGGTATAAAGAACACACGATATGCAATTACCTGCGGCCTGATAGCCGATTTTGCAGGAATTATAGCAGCCATTTTTATAGGCTACCTGTTTTTTGCATAATAAGTGCTAGACCGGGTAATAAGATCTGTACCAGGTAATGAAATCCCTTATTCCTTTTTCTATTGGTGTGGCCGGCCTAAAGCCGGTTATTTTGCTAAGATCTTCAACATTGGCCCATGTAGAAGGAACATCACCTGCCTGCATGGGTCTGAATTCCTTAATTGCTTCTTTTCCCAGTTCCTTCTCAATTGCTTCGACAAAGTCCATCAGTTTAACGGGCGAGTTATTTCCTATATTATATATCCTGTAGGGCGAAGGAGAAGATGAGGGATCTGGTTTTAGTCCCGACCATTCAGGGTCAGGCACAGGAGTGATGTCTGTTATTCTCTTAATGGATTCAACAATATCATCCACGTAGGTAAAATCACGTTCCATATTGCCGTGATTATTTATGCTTATCGCTTTATCCTCAAGTATGGCTTTTGTAAATATAAAAAGAGCCATATCGGGTCTTCCCCATGGACCGTAAACAGTAAAAAATCTCAATCCCGTAGTTGGAAGTGAATAGAGGTGACTGTAGGTATGTGCCATCAGTTCGTTAGATTTCTTCGAGGCAGCGTAGAGACTGATAGGGTGGTCAACATTGTCGGAGGTTGAAAATGGCATATCTTCATTCAATCCATATACGCTTGAGCTGCTGGCATATACAAGATGTTTAATATCATAGTTACGACAGCACTCCAGAATATTTGCAAAGCCTGAAATATTACTGTCTATATAGGCTTTGGGGTTCTCTATACTATACCTCACTCCTGCCTGCGCTGCAAGGTTAATGACCCTTGTGAACTTATTTTCCTTAAAAATATTTTGCAGTGTAGTATAATCGTTAAGATCGCATTTTATAAAGGTATAGTTGGGGTAGAGAGAACTCTTTATGGGCACACCATATTCTATCTTTTGGTGGTCTATACCCTTCTCCTTGAGTCTTCCATATTTTAGATTAACATCGTAGTAATCGTTTATAATGTCTATCCCGACTACACTTTGACCTTCTTTTATCAATCTCCTTGAAAGGTGAAAGCCAATAAATCCTGCCGTTCCTGTAATTAAAATGCTCATAACTATCTTCCTATTCCGTAGTATTCAAATCCCATTTCTATAAGGCTCTCCTTTTCGTAAATATTCCGGCCGTCAAAAACTTTCCTGTCCTTCATCACTTTCTGCACTATCTTCCAGTTTGGATTTTTAAATTCATTCCATTCTGTAACCAGAACCAGGGCATCAGCATCAATAATACAGTCATATGCATCATTCCCATAGTTAATAGTATCGCCTATCTTCCTTCTGCATTCATTCATTGCAACCGGATCATATGCGGTTATACTTGCCCCTGCTTTATTGAGTAAACTTATCAGTCTAAGAGAAGGAGCTTCCCTCATATCATCAGTATTAGGCTTAAATGCCAGTCCCCAGACTGCAATCTTCAGGCCCTTAAGTTTATTTTTAAATACAGTCGATATCTTATTATACAATACCTCTTTCTGAAGTTCATTTACCTCGTCAACTGCCTTCATTACCTTTAAACCATATCCATATTCTTCTGCTGTGCGAATTATGGCCTTAACATCTTTTGGGAAGCATGATCCTCCATAACCTGCACCGGCGTAGATGAACCTGTTCCCAATTCTTGAATCAGAAGAAATTCCACGCCTTACCATGTCTATATCGGCTCCAACTCTTTCGCAGAGATTAGCGATATCATTGATGAAACTTATCTTTGTAGCAAGCATTGCATTGGCAGCATACTTTGTGAGTTCTGCCGAGGGTATATCCATATAGATAACCGGGTGACCGTTCAGTACAAAGGGCTTATATAATTTTCTTATAACTTCAGAAGCTCTATTGGAGTCAGTTCCGACTACAATTCTGTCTGGCTTCATACTGTCATTTACGGCATCACCTTCTTTTAAGAATTCCGGATTTGATGCCACATCAAATTCTACCTCGGAGCCTCTTTTTTTAAGTTCTCCGGCAATTTTTGCACGCACCTTTTCAGCAGTTCCTATTGGTACCGTGCTTTTTGTAATTACAACCGCGTAGTTATTCAGACTCTTACCAATCTCTTCGGCTACTCCCAGAACATACTTAAGATCAGCACTGCCATCTTCATCGGGAGGTGTTCCAACTGCAATCATGATAGCTTCTGAGCCCTGTATTGCACTGGCAAGGTCTGTTGTAAAATTAAGTCTGCCGGCGCTAACATTCCTCTGCACCATTGGCTCCAATCCGGGTTCGTAAATAGGGATAATGCCTTTATTCAGATTATCTATTTTCTTACTGTCTATATCAACACAGGTAACATTTATTCCCGTTTCAGCAAGTGTGGTTCCTGATACCAATCCAACGTATCCTGTCCCAATAAGTGTAATATTCATTATTATTTATGCTTTATTCCTTTATAAGGTCTTGATTTTATACAAAGTTAATACTAAATCCTATTTTTTTGATAACAGTGTTTATTTGGATTGTATAATAATTTCCTCTTATCAACTTATTGTGAAAAATATTTATACCATCAGTTCACTCACCAGGATCGTAATAGCATTTCCTGCAATTCTAACCCTGTCACCATCCAGCCTAAGTATGAGGGATCCTCCTCTTTTCGAAGCCTGGTATGAGGCAAATTCATTTTTGCCTGTCTTTTGTGCCCAGAATGGTGTAAGCGCACAGTGAGCCGATCCGGTTACAGGGTCTTCATTAATGCCCATTCCCGGCACAAAGCAACGAACGATAAAATCAATATTTTCGTTTGAGGATTGGGCCGTTACGATTAGGTTGGCAAAGGCGGATTTTTTTAAACTTGTAAAATCAGGCGAGGCATTTATTACATCCTCCTCCTTTTCAACCAGTGCCATATACCAGTTATAATCACATCTGTAAAACTCAGTCGGACTGAGTCCTGTTATTTTGGTAAAATCGCCGGGCAGGGCTTCTTTTTTATAGCTGTAAACAGGTAGATCCATAACTATCAGGTCGTTAATAATCTGAACATTAAGTATCCCGGCTTTTGATTCAAATTTGAGCATCATTTCTGGCGGAACAATACCCTGCTCGTAGAGAATATGCGCTGCAGAAAGGGTTGCGTGGCCGCAGAGATCTATTTCGGTCTCGGGAGTATAGAATCTTATCTTGAAGCCATCATCCTGAGGTGAAAGAAAAGCTGTCTCTGAGAGATTTAGTTCGGCTGCGATAAGCTGCATATAGTCTTCCACAAGCTCACCGGATGTAATAAATACACCTGCGGGATTGCCCCTGAAAGGCTCGCTGGTAAAGGCATCGACATGATAAATTATATTATTCATTCTTTAAGTTATCATCTAATTGTGTAAATTTAGCTATCTAATATAGCTATTGAGTGGGATTAAATAAAATATTGAGCAAGGTCATTGCAATAATCTTCTCGACTTTATATTTAAATGCTTAATAAAGCAAAACATGGCAGATAAATTTCAAATAGAAAAAGTCCTTAAAGATTATGATCTAGGTCGGGTAGAATCTATTAACGATCAGAGTCATGGTTATGCCAACAGGAATTTTAATGTAAAATGTACATTTGGAAAAGTTTTTGTCAGGTTTTGCGATCAGCAGTCGACTGAGAACATAGAGCAGGAGCTTATCCTGATGTCGGTTCTTAAAGAGAACGGCTTTAAGACAGCTTACCCTGTTAGAAGGGCTGATGGAGCTTATCTTTCTTTTTTTAACGAAGTTCCTGTTGTGATTTACGAATATCTGCCCGGGGAGCTACCCGGTCTTAATAAAGAGGTGGTTTCTGAAATTGCAGAGGCTGTGGCCTTATTATCAGCCATCAAAAGTCCACCTTCTTTAAAAAAGAAGAATGCCATCTCCGTTAGCGATAGCAGGGAAATAATAAAGTCAAATGCCTTCCGGAAATCATCATACTCTGATGTCAGAGAAAATTTTGTATTGCATTTTAATAAGCTTGAGGAGATGCTCCTTGTTGAATTACCAAAAGGAATAGTTCATGGAGATGTATTTCCTGATAATACATTGTTTAAAAACGACTCTCTTATCGGAATTGTCGATTTTGAAGAGTTTGCTATCGATAATCTTTTGTTTGACGTTGGCATGACAATAAACGGTTTCTGCTTTGATGGGGTGGAGATGGACCTCAAATTATTCAGCACCTTTATCGAGAAATATAATTCTGTAAGAAAATTAACGTCTGAGGAGATAAAACACCTGGTAGACTATGTATGCTGGGGAGCAGTTGGCATGACTTCATGGCATCTGCATCAACTCATATACAAAAGGAACAGGGAACAGTTAAAGAGGGTCAGAGTCTTACTCGAAAGAGCACGCCTGGTAGATATAAACAGAAATCTTATTGAGGAACAATTATCTTCCCTGTTTTAATTATATAAAATTACTTTATAAGATATGGATTTTAATAAACTCGCAGGATTCAAACCTATGCCCGGTTTTGGTGTAATCGAAACAATTGACATGCACACAGAAGGAGAGCCCCTTCGAGTTATTACAGGCGGCCTGCCTGAGATTAAAGGAGATACAATACTCGAAAAAAGGAGGTTTTTCCGTGAGAATTATGATAAGATAAGAACCACCCTGATGTTCGAGCCCAGGGGCCATGCCGATATGTATGGGGCTATACTTACAGAACCTGTTACAGAAGGAGCTGATTTTGGCACTTTCTTTCTTCATAATGAGGGATACAGCACCATGTGCGGACATGCAATTATTGCTCTTACCAAGCTGGTACTGGATTCCGGTTTCCTGAATAAGGAGGGCGATAGTCCTGTGGTCGAAATTGATGCTCCTCCGGGCCGGATTAGTGCTGTTGCCAATAAGAAAAACGGTATCGTAGAATCAGTCTCTTTTCGTAATGTTCCGTCGTTTCTGTTATTACAAGATAAGGTTGTTGATGTAAAGGGTCTTGGAAGAATAGAGTTTGATGTGGCATTTGGGGGTGCTTTTTATGCATTCTGCGATGCTGCTTCACTTGGACTGAATCTAGATTCTTCAGATTATAATAAACTAATTGATTACGGAAGAAGAATTAAGAATGCAGTAATGGAAAATTATAACATAGTCCATCCATACGAGCCCGATCTCAGTTTCCTTTATGGCACTATATTTACCGGAGCACCCTATAAGCTTACAAACTGGAGTAGAAACGTTTGTATATTTGCTGAAGGTGAAGTAGACCGTTCACCCACAGGTTCAGGTGTAAGTGCAAGAGCTGCTCTTCATTATTTTAAGAGAGAGCTGCAGAAGAATGAAAAAGTTACAATTGAAAGCATCCTCGGTACTACTATGGATGTTGAAGTAGTCGATACCCTTGAGTATGGTAAACATAAAGCTGTAGTGCCGGAAGTGACCGGGACCGCCTTTTACACAGGCAGGAATAGTTTCTGGATTGATAAGTCTGATCCTCTTATTGATGGTTTTATTTTTAGGTAAGGGCTAAGGGGTAAGGGCAGAGGGAAATAAATGGTGATAAAAAATATCTTAATGGAATATAAATCATTATTGTTTTGTCTAACATGTAGGTTAAACGATTAAAAAAAATAATTATGAAATCAGTAATGCGTATTGGACTAATTTTGTTTATGTCGCTGATGGTAACGGGAGCCTTTGCTCAGCAGCGCGGACAGCGTCAGGGTATGGGGAATATGGATCCTGAGGCTCAGTCCAAACAACAGCTCGAACAGCTCAAAAAAATTGTGAAAATCGAAAAGAAGGAAGAAGCAAAACTAAGTGAGATCTTTCTGAAGTCTGCCAAAGAGAGACAGAAGAAAATGACAGAGATGAGAGATGGCGGAGATCGCGATGGAATGAGAGATGCGATGGATAAGTTAAACACATCTCGTGATGAGGAATTGAAAAAGGTCCTGGGTGAAAAGAGGATGAAAACATATCTTGATGAGTTGGAAAAACTCAGGCAGGATAGAGGCGGCCAGCGTCGGCTCTAATTCTCGGACACTAATGTTATTATAGTAATTTCAGGGGGCATACCTATCCTAAATGGCAGTGATATGGTACCAAGCCCCCTGTTTACATATAAATAATTATTATTAGCTCCATAGAGCCCGTTCCAGGCCGGATAAAGTAATGAGGCCGGGCTCCACTGGAAATTTCTAATTCTTAAGCCAAATTGCATACCATGAGTATGACCTGAAAGTGTCAGGTTTACAATTTCGCTTTCCTGTAGCTCGTAATACCAGTGATTGGGATCATGCGTCATAAGAATAGTAAAATCAGCATCCTGATTCCCAAGAGCTTTATCAAGATCTCCGAAAATAATATCAGGTATCGACCCTGTGGTAATTACACCGGCTATCTTCAGCCTGGTACTGTCTATATTAAGAATAACACAACTATCTTTTAACTGGGTGTAGCCAGACTCGACTAAGAGGGAGTCTATAATTTTGGTATTCAATTTCCTGTCGGAATCTTCATAGTAGGGATGGTAAGTTCCTGCATCATGATTACCCGGAATAGCATAATTACCGTACCTGCTTACTGACCTATTCAGTATATTGGTAAAAGGAGCCAGTTCATTCCATGCTATTGTTACAAAATCTCCGGTATTTACTATTATGTCGGGTTTAAGAGCATTTACTTCTTCAAGTAATTCTGCAAGGCGATTCTTATTTCTGTGGAAACTGCTAAGATGCATATCAGATAAATGCACAATTCTGAATCCTGACAGTTCCGGAGGGAGATTATGATACTTAATATTTACCTCTTCAAACCTGAAATTGAATCTCCCCACAAAAGTACCCATTGAAACAAGTGAGACCGTCAATAGAGATAAAAAAATCCCGATATTATTTACTGCCTTTGCTGCTGCTGAAAACTTACTGCGAAACAGATATGCAAGGTTTGAGAAGAGTAGAATAATTATCCTGGGTAGCCATATGGCTGCTATAAGAAAACCCATAGTCAATAATCGGGAGATATTCCTGTTATCGGCAAAATCTCCCTTCCATATCAATATGAGTATAAATACAATCCAGCTGAAGAGACTGAAAGCCAGGTGCACTATCTTCAATAATCTGATCCCGGCTTTTTTCTTAATTATACGTCCCCTGGCAAGGGTGATAAACGAGAGAATGTCTATCGCAAGAAGGAATAAGATATTGAGAATAAGAATAAACACAGCTTTGATTTTCAGTGGTAAATATAAAAAGATATGATTAGATTTTTCATATTAATTATATCTTGCGTAATTAAAAGTATAATATTAGGGATATGCCTGAAATCGAGTTCTATAATTGCATGCACGAAGGAATACCCGGGCCGACTTATGTAATTATAGGTGCATCTTATCGCGGTAAGTGGCTCTTTGTAAAAAGCCGGAAGAGAGGAAGTTTTGAGCTCCCGGCCGGTCATATCGATAAGGGAGAATCAGAATATGAGGCTGCTGGCAGGGAGCTAATGGAGGAAACAGGAGCAAGAAAGTTTATTTTAGAGTGCATTAACACTTATTCTGTTACAGATAATGATATTCTGCGAACAGGTAAGTTGTTCTATTCAAGTATTCTTGAACTGGCAGAGATCGAAGACAAAGATGAAATAGAGGAATGCATTTCGAGGTCTTCACTTCCTGAAAACCTGACATTTCCAGAGGTTCAGGAAAGTTTATTTCATAAGCTGGAAGAGTTTATTAATAAAAATATGAATGTCGAATAATCCTTTTTAGAAGGTAAGGGTAATAAAATAAACAAATAACGATACTATGGATATTTTGCCTGGTAAAACAGTAGAAAGACTAAGCGAATACAGGAGAAACCTGCTTGGTTATCTTCAAAGTGGAAATGAATATATCTTTTCTCACGAACTGGCTGCCTTATTGCATATTACAGCAGTGCAGGTGAGACGTGACCTTATGCTGATTGGTTATACCAGTGTTATGAAAAAAGGCTATGACATAAAAGAATTAATTAAAACAATTGGAATAATTATTGATTCTGAAAAAGGTCAGAATGTTGCAGTTATTGGATTGGGTAACTTTGGTAAAGCTATAAGTCATTATTTCAGGGGGAAAAGATCCCAGCTAAATATTGTGGCAGCTTTTGATAATGATCCCAAAAAAGTTGGAACTGATAAATGGGGAGTGACCTGCTATTCAATCGAAGATATGGAAAAGATAATAAAGGAAAAGAAGATTTCTATAGCTATACTGACAGTTCCCCCGGAACATGCCAAGCCTATTGCAGAAGATGTTATTAACTTCGGTGTTAAGGGGATTCTTAATTTCACAACTGTTCCTTTGAATATGCCATCAAATGTTCGCCTCGAAGAATATGATATGATAACTTCTCTTGAAAAGGTGGCATATTTTGTAAAAGAAAGTAGCAGAAATAATTAGGTCTGAAAAAAAACCTTAAGAAGAGACATTTTTTATCGATTGCATACAGATATTATCTTTCTGTTATTTGTTTCACAATTATGATAAATTTCATAGGATAGATACTGATGGTAACTATCTTTGTTGATAGAAAAATTCTATAAATCATATAGCTTTTTAACCAAATGAAGTTTAATCCGGAAAAACTTAAAATCAGGGACCAGCGAATGGAACCGTTTATTGACCCTGATGAGATATGGGACCTGATTAATAATAGCTTTCCTACTCCAGAGAGGGTTAGAGAGATAATATCAAAGTCTCTTGATAAGCAAAGACTTACAATGGAGGAAACAGCTGTCCTGGTAAATACAACAGACCCTGAATTAGTTTCGGAAATTAAAGCAGGTGCCAGGGAACTGAAGGAAAAGGTCTATGGAAACAGGATAGTTCTTTTTGCACCACTTTATGTAGGAAATTATTGTAGCAATAATTGCAAGTATTGTGGATTTAAGGCAAGTAATACTGATGCTGAGCGCAAGACTTTAAGTAATATTGAAATAGTGCACGAAGTTCAGGCTCTGGAGGATAACGGGCAAAAGAGATTAATCCTGGTTTATGGTGAGCACAAGACTTATTCACCTGAGTTTATCGCCGAAAATGTAAAGCTTATATATAGTGTTAAGAAGGGAAATGGGGAGATAAGACGAGTCAATATTAATGCTGCACCTCTTGAAATTGAAGGCTTCAGAACTGTTGCTGAGGCTGGTATAGGTACATACCAGGTATTTCAGGAAACCTATCATCCTGAGGCTTACAAATGGTACCATCCAAGTGGAAAGAAGGCTGATTATAACTACCGGCTTACATCATTAGACAGGGCCCAGGAGGCCGGACTGGATGATGTGGGAATAGGTGCCCTTTTCGGACTCTACGACTGGAGATTTGAGGTACTTGGCCTGGTAAGGCATACCAATCACCTTGAAGCTTGCTATAATGTTGGGCCTCACACCATCTCTTTCCCAAGGCTAAAAGATGCTGCCAGCCTTGACATAGACAATAAATATGAGGTGTCTGACGAAGATTTTAAAAAACTTGTTGCAATTATTCGTCTGGCTGTACCCTATACCGGACTCATACTTACTGCACGTGAGGACCATAATGTAAGGCGGGAAGTATTGCAGTATGGAGTTTCGCAGATAGATGGAGGGACTAAGATTGAGCTTGGAAAATATTCTGAAATTAATAATGAAGATCAGAATTTGAACCGTGAGCAGTTTAAGATTGCAGATGAGAGATCCTTATCAGAGGTAATAGACGAATTATTGGATGATAATTTTCTTCCATCATTCTGTACTGCCTGTTATAGACTGGGGAGAACAGGTGAGCATTTTATGGAGTTTTCTGTTCCTGGATTTATTAAGAGATGTTGTTCGCCAAATGCGATGTTAACTCTTGCTGAATATATTGAAGATTATGCAAGTCCTGATCTCGCAAAAAAAGGCTATAAAGCTATTGAGAAAGGAATTCAGGACCTGGATGAAAATATAGCTAATAAAGTTAGGGAGAGACTCGATATGATAAAGAACGGGGAACGAGATCTTTATTTTTAATCTAAGCCATATGATTAGACTTATAGCCATAAAAGTTGTTGACAGAATTAAAGAATCGGGAAATACTCAGAAAGTACTTACTGCACATTCGGATATTATTTTAAGCAGGCTGGGATTTCATGAATTGAATGAACAAATCTGTAGCAGGGAGGGATTTATTGTTTTGCAGCTGAGAGACAATATCGACGCGTATGATAGTTTCAGACACGATCTTAACGATATATACGGGATAGAAATTAAGGAGCTTTTTTTGTGTGGAAAGAGTGATCATGAAGAATTGGTTCCCGATAATGCAAGAGTTTCGTTAGCCGCAATACTTATCGAAGACAGGCATGAAGTAGTTAATCAGATTCAGAGAGTGCTGTCACTTTTTGGTTGCTCAATAAGAACCCGCATGGGTATAAACATGGGCATTGACGGGAAAGATGGATTGATTATCCTGGAGCTTACCGGAGCAATATCTGAAATTAACTCACTTGTAGAAAGACTTTCCTCAATAGAGGAAGCTTGTGCTGGAGTGATCTGGTTCGACTAGGCCTGATTGTTTCACTTGCCCGCATATAAGCCCGTTTATAATGTCAGCTTATAGAATATGTTTCTTTCCTTGAAATATTCAAGAATGAACTTAAGATGACCTTCAGTTTTCCCAATATATTCCGGTGGGTTAATTCCAGGACTGTCAAACATACCTTCCATCATCAGGTTTGCAACCGCAGTGCATGTATATCCTGTGGTACGTGCCATTGATGTTATATTGTTTACAGAATCATACCTGTCGAAAAGATTATAAACATACTTAAGCGGGTTGCCATCTTTGTTGCCCTCTATAGTAATTCTCATTACCGTAAATTCTTCTTCTCCCGGCAAGAGTTTCCATGCAGGAAACAATAACCTGGCTGTCAGATCGATAGGTCTTATAGACTGTCCATTTACTTCTATCTCCTTATTACTGAAGAAACCAGCCTCTCTGAGCATCCTCAGGTATTCAATTGATCCCGGATATCGAAGTGTCTTTTCAATCATATTAGGTACCGGAATTGTGTGCAAAAGCGATCTGAGTCCATCTGAATTCCAGGATTCAAGAGTGCCAATTTCTTCAAATTCAATAAGTTCAGGGTCGGAGAGGGCTTCTCTTGTAACAATTTCACCATTAAGCATATATCTTGCCGGCCTTGTATATTCTTCAATTACATCAATTGGAGAAAATACAGCCTTGTACTGCCAGGGCCATTCTCTTTTAAAGGGTAGACCACCTACAAGGCATTCAAACCTGTTTACATCAATCTTATTATTATAGTGTCCCAGGATAATATTGCTCATTCCCGGAGCAACACCGCAATCTGTAACAATAGTTACACCCTTCGATTGAGCAAGCCTGTCGAGTCCGAAAGGATCCTCAGGAAAGAATGATATATCAACCATATCTTTACCGGCCTCAATAGTGTGCTTAACTGATTGATAGCCCATGAATCCCGGAAGTGCTCCGATAACAAGGTCCTGATCTCTCACCAGGTCTTTTAGGATATTACCATCAGACAGGTCTGCAGTTACGGCTTTTACACTATTCAGGCCGGAAAGGCCTTCGATATTTTTTGCACTGAGGTCTACAGCAGTAACTTCAAAATCAGGTGCAAGGTCTTTAACTATTGCAGAACCAACGAGTCCGGTTCCCAGAACAATTATCTTTTTTTTCATTTCTTCATATTTTAACAACAATATACAAAATTACTTGTATTGAGTTTAGTATACTTATTCATGTTATAGAACAATTGTTAGTGGGAACAAGGTGTAATATTTTTCTTAATATTGCAGGGTAAACATATAATCTATCATTCATGAAAAAAATATTTCCCCTAGTATTTCTGGCTCTGATATCATCTGTTGCCGTCGCACAGGTAAATCTGAGTTATTATCTTCCTAAGGATATTAACTACGACCAGACCATAATTAAACCGGAAGATTTTGCTGGTCACCAGGTTGGAGAATGGCACCTGACACACGATAAACTGTATTTTTATATGCTTAAGCTATCTGATATTTCAGGCAGGGCATTCTGGGAAGAGTATGGTAAATCCCATGAAGGAAGACCACTTGGTAACCTTGTAATAAGCTCAGAGGAAAATATTAAAAACATAGAATCAATTCGCGAAAAGCATATTGCTCTTAGCGATCCTGCAAGATCATCAAACATTGATATCTCTGATATGCCTGTGATAGTTAAGCTGGGCTATGGAGTACATGGTAATGAATCGAGCTCTCAGAATGCTGCAATGTTGATGGCTTATTACCTTGTTGCAGGAAATGGAGACAAGATAGATGAATTGCTCGAAAATACAATTGTGTTGCTTGATCCCTGTCTTAACCCTGACGGATTTAACAGGCATGCAACCTGGGTTAATATGTATAAAAGTGCAAATCTAAATCCAGATGCAAATTCAATAGAGTTTAGTGAAGCATGGCCAGGAGGACGCACAAACCATTACTGGTACGATCTTAACAGGGATTATATTATGCTTCAGCATCCCGAATCGATAGGAAGAGTTGCTGCCTTCCACCGGTGGAAACCAAACATTAATACCGATCACCATGAGATGGGTGCAAGCTCAACATTCTTCTTCCAACCCGGTGTAAGGACAAGGGAAAATCCCTTAACTCCCAAAGATAATTATGAGCTTGTTACAGAGATTGCTGAATATCATATTAAGCACCTCGATGCAATAGGTAGCCTATATTACTCTGAAGAAGGGTTCGATGATTTCTACCTTGGTAAGGGTTCTGCATACCCCGATATACATGCTTCTGTAGGAATACTATTCGAGCAGGCAGGAGTGAAAGGACACCTCAGGGAGGTGCCAACAGGTCTCATTTCTTTCCCTTTTGCAATAAAGAACCAGATTACCGTTTCAATGTCGACCCTTGAAGCTGGCCTGAATATGAGGCAAAAACTTCTGAAGCATCAGGTTGATTTCTATAATGAAGCTCTTACCCTGGCAGCAGGCGATAATGTTAAGGGATATGTATTCAGCGATGATGGCGATGGTGCGAGATCTGCTCATTTTATGGAGAACTTGTTGCGACATCAGATTAATATTTACAGACTGACAAGAAATATTACTGTCGAAGGAAAGCAATTTAAAGCCAACAATAGTTTCGTAGTACCTCTCGATCAGCCCGAATACAGGTATATTAAGAGCATGTTTGAAACGATATCAGAATTTGAGGAAGAGATATTTTATGATATCTCAACATGGACCCTTCCAATGTCTTTTAACCTTCCCTATGCAGCATATGGATCTTCCAGGGGAACAGATGGAATAAGAGGTCCCAGGGTATTATTGCCATTATTCCCAGAGGGCAGCCTGCAGGCAACCAGGGATGCATATGCATATGTTTTTGAATGGAATGCTTATTACGCTCCCAAGGCTCTTTATATGCTTCAGGAAGCAGGAATAGTTGCTAAACTTGGAATGGGCCGCTATACCTACGATGACGGAGAATTTAGAAGAGATTTTAAAGAAGGATCTATTATGATCCAGGCCTATGACCAGAAATTTGACAGGGATGGATTATATGATCTTATGAAAGATGTGGTAGCAGAATGCGGAATTACTGTATACGGTCTTTCAAGTGGCCACACAGTTTCAGGCATAGACCTCGGAAGTAACGACTTCGTTGTAGTGGAAAAACCTGAGATTCTAATGTTTATCGGAGATGGTTCCAGTAGCAGAGATGCCGGAGAGATATGGCATATTCTGGACACCAGGTTTAATGTACCGGTAACAATGGTTAATGGCGACAGAACGATTGATCTTTCAAGGTATAATGTTGTTATCCTTACTGGTTCTGGACTATCTGAATCTGTTTCAAAATCCCTGGTTGAGTGGACAAGCAAGGGAGGTACTTTAATTGCTTTAAAAGGAGGAAATTCTTTTCTCTCAGGGTCTGAACTTGTAAAAATTGAATCAATAGCTGATGCCAGCCCGGAACCTGATAATTCCACTAATTTTGCTTCTCGCAGCGCAGACTATTCACATCATAGAATCCCGGGGTCAATCTTCGAGGTTAAACTTGATCTGACACATCCTCTCTGTTATGGTTATGATAGAGCTCTGCTGCCGGTGTTTAAGAGCAGCGCCTCGGCCTTTAACCCTAATAATGATCCTTATAATAATCCGGCCAGGTTCACTGATAAACCATTTTTAAGCGGTTTTTCTTCAGAAGAGAATGTAAGCCGGATCGCCGGCTCAGCCTATGTTAGTGTACATTCAGCAGGTCGTGGCAGGGTAATATCCCTATATGATAATCCCAATTTCAGGGGTATATGGTACGGTACTACCAAGTTGTTTATGAACTCAATATTTTTTGGTCAGGAAATCTAATGATAAGTTGAGATGCTTGTAAAGCAAGCAATGGTTGAGATGGCTGCTGTGCAGCCAATTGTTGAAAGGGTTTAAACCAATTAAACTCAGTTTCAACTCAGTTTCAACCTTTTTGCTTTCGCCCTTCGCAGTGCATAGTGTGGTGAATCTCCCCATTCGCCATAACCTATTTCGGCATCGGCCATATTAAGCTTTGCTTCAAGACATCCCTTACAATCTTCTGATGCGTCGTCTGTACAGGGCTTATTCTCGTATAGTGAATAGCTGTCACGATACATTCCGGGAGTTACATTGGGCATAATTACATTAGCGCCGATCTTAATTGCTTTTTCCCTGCCCAATGGATCTATTGCCTGAAGTGCTGTTGCTGCAGCAATATTAATATCTTTCATTAATATCCTGAGCGATGCAATCATCTTAAGAGAAAGATCGAATCTTTCCTCTAAATTAAGTTTATTTTCCAACTCAGCCAGCGGTGTATTGGCATGTTCAATATATGGACCCATCCCTACCATATCAATGTCCATATCCTTAATAAAAATAAGGTCGTTTGCCAGCTGCTCGTATGTTTGCCCGGGCAATCCTATCATAACACCTGTACCTGTCTGATAACCAGTTTTCTGTAGCGACCTTAAACAGTTTATTCTTCTTTCAAACCTGTGTAAGTTGTTATCAGGGTGGATCTTACCATATAGAACAGGGTCGCTTGATTCTATTCTCAGCAGGTACCTGTGTGCACCTGCTTCAAACCATTCCCTGTATGTACTTTCTGATTGTTCACCAAGAGAGATAGTTATACCGAGCTTTCCCGCGGAGATTTTCTTTATCTTTCTTAGCAGGGTAGAAATTCTGTCTGTAAAAACCTTGCTCTCCAGTTCGCCCGATTGCAATGCGATAGAGGCATAATTATTTTCAAGTGCAAACTTCGCAGCTTCTATTATTTCATCATCAGAAAGATTATACCTTTCTACCTCCCTGTTACTTTTTCTGATACCACAGTAAAAGCAATCCTTTGCGCAGATATTTGAAAACTCAATTAACCCCCTGTAAAATACTTTGTTGCCAACATGGTGTTGTTTAATCTCAGCAGCTTTGTTAAAAAGCATGTTCCTGTCTTCACCCTCTGACCTTAACATCCGGGCAAGATCATTCACCGTGAGCGCTGGGTTATTCAATATATCTGCGAAAGTCTTATCCATTATCCGATAATACGAGTTGCAAATATACATAGAATCAGATCATAAATACTTATCTAAATCATTGTTTCCCTCCCTCGAATTTCCTACATTGCTGCAGGATAAAAACTTATTCAATTGAGCGAAACAGGTAGTAAATATCTCTATGTCGTTGCTCTTAACGTGGGTTGGTTAAAAATATTTGGAGGCCTCTAAAATATTATAATATAAGAAGTTAAGTTATATATTTTAGTTCTGCAAGCAGTCTCTTACCAATCAGTTAATCCTAAGCATCATGATAAATAATCAATTAATAAATCCTCGCAGCATAGTTGTTGTAGGTGGCTCGGAAGATTTGTCAAAACCGGGTGGTAAAGTACTGAAAAATATTATTAGCGGTAACTATAAGGGCGACCTGAGTGTTCTGAACCCGAAAGCTGATAATATCCAGGGAATAAAATCGTTTCGCGAGAGTAAGGATCTTCCAAATGTTGATCTTGCAATACTTGCTGTTGCATCGAGATTTTGCAAGGATGTTGTTGCAGATCTGGCTTATAACAAATCAACAAAGGCCTTTATTATTCTTTCGGCTGGTTTTGGTGAGGAGAGTGAAGAAGGAGCGAAGCTTGAAAAGGAAATATTAGCTATAATTGAGGAAACAGATGCCTGTCTTATAGGACCCAATTGCATTGGTGTGCTGACCCAGAATTATAATGGAGTTTTCACTGAGCCCGTGCCGAGACTTAATCCGAAGGGGATAGATTTTATCTCTGGCTCGGGTGCAACTGCTGTCTTTATTATGGAGACGGCCATTCCAAATGGTGTTTCTTTTGCAAGTGTCTTTTCTGTCGGTAACAGTGCCCATCTTGGAGTGGAAGATGTCTTGAAATTCCTTGATGAAACTTACGATAGAGAAAAATCATCGAATGTTAAGGTACTCTATATAGAAAGTGTTTCAAAGCCGGATATGTTATTGAAGCATGCTGCTTCTTTGATATCAAAGGGGTGTTATATTGCAGCAATTAAGGCAGGTACTTCTGACGCAGGAAGCAGGGCAGCATCATCCCATACGGGAGCAATGGCCAATCCTGATGTGGCTGTTGACGCACTTTTCAGTAAGGCAGGAATTATTCGGTGCTACAGCCGAATGGAGCTGGCATCTGTTGCCTCAGTTCTGCTCAACCCACTGCCGGCGGGAAGAAATCTTGCAATTGTTACTCATGCCGGAGGTCCTGCTGTTATGATGACCGATGCGCTTGCCAAAGGGGGTATTGATGTACCTGCAATTAAGGGCCCCGGAGCCGACCGGCTACTAGGTAAGCTGTTCCCGGGATCTTCGGTTTCCAATCCAATTGATCTTCTTGCAACATGTAATGCAGAGTTACTGGGCTATGCCCTTGATGCCTGTGAGAACGATTTTGATAGTATTGATGCAGTTGCTGTTATATTTGGTAGTCCGGGCTTGTTTCCACTTGACGATATTTACGATTTGCTTGACACGAAGATAAAGACCATGAAAAAACCGGTCTATCCTGTATTGCCTTCAATGATTACAGCCGGGAGAGAGGTAAAGGAGTTTATAGCCAGGGGTCGAATTAATTTTCCGGATGAGGTTGTGTTTGCTAATGCTCTTTCCAGGGTTATGAACAGGACTGATTTCAAAACTGATTACATTAAGCCTGATAACGACATAAATAAAATTCGTGCCCTTATAGACAGATCAGACAATGGATATCTTCCGCCTGACCAGGTTTCTGAATTGCTCGATGCTGCAGGTATCGACAGGGTTCGTGAAGCTATAGTAAACAACATAGATGAAGCTCTGGATGTGTTCAATGCCTTCAAAACTCCTGTAGCCATGAAAGTTGTGGGCCCTGTTCATAAGTCAGACATCGGTGGTGTGGTGCTGGGTGTGGATAGCGCTGAAAGGATTAGAAATGAGTTTGACAGGCTGATGTCGATAAAAGATACAGAAGCTGTGTTGATCCAGCAGATGGCAAGTGGAACAGAACTGTTTATAGGTGCAAAAAGAGAAGATGGATTTGGTCACCTGGTAATGGCCGGTCTTGGAGGAATATTTATAGAGGTAATGAAAGATGTTAGCAGCGGACTGGTTCCTCTTTCTGAAAGTGAGGTTGATAGTATGATAGGTTCACTCCGTGGATATAAGCTGCTGGAGGGAGTGCGAGGCAAAGCAGGAGTAGATATAGATAAGTACCGGTCTGCTATACTTAAACTTTCCGCATTGCTTGAAGTTGCCCCTGAAATATATGAGATGGACCTTAATCCCTTGCTTGGATCGCCTGATGGAGTTATAGCTGTTGATGCCAGGATAAGGATAGAGAAGGTTAATGGTTAATGGTTATTGGTTCGCTATGCTCACGTTAATAGTTATTGGTTCGCTATGCTCACGTTAATAGTTATTGGTTCGCTACGCTCACGTTAATAGTTATTGGTTCGCTATGCTCACGTTAATGGATAATATTTTATGAAAAGATCAGATCTCGGAATAGTACTGCTTATTGCATTATTATTCTTACCATTTATAATATTTGACAGTGCTTACACCTTTTATAAGGATGCGTATGCCAGGTTCCCTTTTGTACTGAGTTTTATTAAGTTTGCTATCCTGGCTACAATTGGCGAGTTAATAGGCCTGCGAATAAGGACAGGTTCTTACAGGAAGAAAGGTTTTGGCGTTTTGCCCAGGGCTATTGTCTGGGGCTTCCTGGGTATGACTATCCAGGCTGCATTCCTTATCTTTGGTAGTGGTGCTCCAAGATTGCTTGAATTTATCGGTATAGATTCGGCATCTGCTTACATGGAAGGTCCACTCGGCTGGGGTAAGTTATTGTCAGCTTTCAGTATCAGTTTCTTTCTCAATATCTTTTATGCTCCTGTATTAATGACAGTACACAGAATTACCGATACACATATTGAAAAAACAGGAGGCACAATAGCAGGTTTATTCTCGAGGATGGATATTAAACATATTCTGGAAAATATCGACTGGAAGATGCATTATGATTTTGTGCTTAAGAAAACAATTCTTTTGTTCTGGATACCGGCACAGACAATTAATTTTTTGATGCCTGAGGAGTTAAGGATTCTTATAGCTGCATTTTACGGAATTATTCTGGGTGTTATTCTTGCTTTTGCAGCAAGAAGCAAAACTGATGTATAACAGGTTTTATTGAAATTAGATTTTGTATATTTAAGGTTCAAAATCCTAATGTCTGAAATGATAGATTATATGTATAAAAATAGAAGTACCAGGATGTTTTTGACTATTATTATTGGACTGCTTGTTTTTGACTTTATGCAATTGCTAAACGAACTTTAATATAATATCAGGGGTGGCTCGAACAGGCTGCCCCTGATTATTTTATAACAATTAACTAACTAATATTTATGAGTCAGCTACCTCTATCTAAAGAAGTAATTGAGCAGAGAGTTACCGAGATTGGAATTAGAACTCTTGGCAAAGCAAGTATTCGGGAAATAGTTAAGCTGGCGAATCAGCTTGAACGGGAATCGGGTGAGCCTTATGTAAGGATGGAGATGGGCGTTCCCGGCTTAAAGGCACCTTCTATAGCTATTGAAGCAGAAAAGAAGGCACTGGATAAGGGGCTTGCTTCGCTTTATCCAAATATAGAGGGATTGAGAGAATTGAAAAGTGAAACATCGCGTTTTCTGAAACTATTCCTTGATATCGATGTTAATCCCAGGGGTTGTGTACCAACGGTAGGATCGATGATGGGTGGAATGGCAAGCTTTATGGTTGTAAACCGTAACGATGCTACAAAGGAAGGTACTTTGTTTATTGATCCCGGCTTTCCGGTCCAGAAAGTACAGGTGAAAATTCTTGGGCATGATTACAGATCGTTCGATGTGTATGATTACAGGGGAGCGAAACTCAGAGATAAACTTGAATCTTTCCTTGAGACGGGTAAGGTATCGAGTATCCTTTATTCAAATCCCAATAACCCTGCCTGGATCTGCCTTACACATGAGGAACTGAGAATAATCGGAGAAACGGCAAAAAAATACGATGTCGTTGTTATCGAAGACCTGGCATATTTCGGAATGGATTTCAGAAAGGATTATTCTGTGCCGGGTAAAGCTCCCTACCAGCCAACAGTTGCCAAATATTGTGATGATTACATTCTCCTTATCTCAAGCTCTAAAGCTTTTAGCTATGCTGGTCAGCGGATTGGAATGATGGTAATGTCTGATCATCTGTATAATAGGAAGTACCCTGACTTATTAAGGTATTATAATTCAGATATGTTCGGACATTCTGTTATCTTCGGAGCTCTTTACGCATTGTCGGCCGGGGTAGCACAGTCGGCACAGGCAGGACTTACAGCCTTACTTAAGGCGGTTAACGATGGGGAATATAATTACATTGAGGATGTAAAAGAATATGGAGAGAAAGCAAAGGTGATGAAGCGTTTGTTTCTCGATAATGGATTTGATATAGTATATGATACAGATATAGACGAACCAATTGCTGACGGCTTTTATTTCACACTTGCTTACCCTGGAATGAACGGTGACACTCTTTTGATGGAATTGCTCAGATATGGGATAAGTGCAATCAGCCTTGGTATTACAGGAAGTAATCATTCAGAAGGGGTAAGAGCATGCGTGTCGTTGGTGTCGCGGGAAATGTTCCCTGAACTGGAGCAAAGATTAAAATTGTTTTATAAGGATCACAGTAAGTAGTATTAACATCATAAACAGATAGATATGGCTAAAGTTAAAGGAGCAATTGTAGTAGATACTGAAAAGTGTAAGGGATGCGGGGTTTGTGTAGTCTCATGTCCTCAGGAAGTTATTGCCCAGTCACCCAACGTAAACGGGAAAGGATATAATTATGCAGAACCTGTCAACCTGGATGCATGTACCGGTTGTACAAATTGTGCCGTTGTTTGTCCGGATGGAGTAATAACGGTTTATAGAGTAAAAATTTAGTATAATATTAATAGCACATACATAATGGAAAAGGAATTAAAATTAATGAAAGGTAACGAAGCGATTGCAGAAGCAGCAATTCGTGCAGGGGCTGACGCCTACTTCGGTTATCCTATCACGCCACAGAGTGAGGTGCTTGAGTATCTTATGGCAGAAAAGCCTTATGAAAGAACCGGAATGGTTGTACTGCAGGCTGAGAGTGAAATTGCAGCAATAAATATGGTATATGGTGGAGCCGGATGTGGCAAAAAAGTAATAACCTCTTCATCGTCACCCGGAATAAGCCTCAAGCAGGAGGGAATAACCTATATTGCCGGTGCAGAATTGCCCTGCCTTATTGTTAACGTTGTCAGGGGAGGTCCCGGACTGGGAACTATTCAGCCCGCGCAGTCTGATTATTTCCAGGCAGTTAAAGGAGGCGGTCATGGTGATTATAAACTGATTGTGCTGGCACCTGCTTCAGTGCAGGAAATGGCCGACTTTGTGGAACTGGGATTCGAACTGGCTTTTAAATATAGGAATCCTGCCATGATCCTGTCGGATGGTGCTATAGGACAGATGATGGAAAAGGTATACCTGAATCCTCAAAAAGAGAGATCACAGGATCTTCCCAAATGGGCTACAACAGGTAAAACACCCGACAGGGAAAGAAATATTATTACCTCCCTCGACCTGAACTCACTAAAACAGGAGCAGTTTAACCATAAGCTGCAGGATAAATACAGGACAATTCAAGAAAATGAGGTAAGATTCGAGAAGTTTGATTGTGATGACGCTGAGTACCTGCTTGTTGCTTATGGAACGAGCGCAAGAGTTTGTCAGAAGGCAATTCAGCTGGCCAGGGAAGAAGGATATAAGGTTGGACTGCTAAGACCAATTACCCTGTTCCCATTCCCGTCTAAAGAGATTAACAAGCTGGCAGACCAGGTAAAGGGTATACTTACTGTAGAGATGAGTGCAGGACAGATGGTAGAGGATGTAAGACTTTCAGTAAATGGTAAAAAGCCTGTTGAACACTGGGGAAGAATGGGTGGTATAGTGCCAACCCCTGAAGAAGTAGTGGAAAATTTGAAATCTAAAATAATTGGAGGTTAAGTGATGACTGATATTATTACAAGTGCAGAAATTATTAAGCCCGAGAACCTGGTATATTCCAAGTCGAAGGTAATGACAGATAATGTTACAAGTTATTGCCCGGGATGCGGTCATGGTACCACTCATCGGATAATAGCTGAGATAATTGAGGAAATGGACATTCAGGCTGAGACTATTGGTGTTGCACCTGTTGGTTGCTCGGTACTTATGTACAACTTCCTCGACCTTGATATACAACAGGCAGCTCACGGTAGGGCTCCGGCTGTTGCTACAGCTATAAAGAGGCTGCTTCCCGAAAAGTTCGTATTTACCTACCAGGGCGATGGCGACCTTGCCGCTATTGGTACCGCTGAGACTATACATGCATGTAACCGTGGTGAAAATATTCTGATAATATTTATTAATAATGGTATATATGGCATGACAGGCGGGCAGATGGCTCCAACTACCCTGGAGGGAATGATATCTTCTACTTCACCCTATGGAAGGGATGTTCGAATGATGGGTAATCCATTGAAGATGACTGATATTGTTGCTACATTACCCGGTACCTATTATGTTACCCGACAGGCTGTTCATAAGCCCGGAAATGTCAGGAAAACAAAAAAGGCAATCAGGAAAGCATTTGAATACCAGAAATTAAACAGGGGGACCTGTTTTATTGAAGTTGTTTCAAACTGTCCTTCAGGATGGAAAATGACTCCTGTTGAGTCTAATAAATGGATGGAAGAGAACATGTTCCCATTCTATCCGCTTGGTGATTTTAAAGTACCTGAGGAGTAGAATTTACAATTTTAAAAACTGAATCTTATGACCGAAGAAATAATAATTGCAGGATTTGGAGGACAGGGTGTGCTCTCAATGGGTAAAATCATGGCCTATTCAGGTATTATGCAGGATATGGAAGTTAGCTGGATGCCATCCTACGGACCGGAGATGAGGGGTGGTACAGCAAATGTTATAGTTATCTTAAGTGAAGAAAGGATAAGCAGTCCGATAATCCGTATTTTTGATACAGCCATCCTTCTCAATCAGCAATCTATGGATAAATTTGAGAAGGCTATTAAACCTGGAGGAACCCTTATCTATGATGGTAATGGCATTAGCCGTCATCCGGAAAGAAAAGATATAAATATTTACAGGGTAGATGCAGCTGAAGAATCTGCAAAGCTTGAAAGCACCAAGACATTTAACATGATAGTGCTGGGTGGTTTCCTTAAAGTGAAACCGATAGTTAAGCTCGAGAATGTAATTCTCGGACTTAAAAAGTCGCTTCCCGAGAGATATCATCATATGATACCTATGAATGAAAATGCCCTTAACAGGGGGATGGAGATAATTAGGAAGGTTTAAGTGGTTTAAGTGGTTTGAGTGGTTTGAGTGGTTTGAGTGGTTTGAGTGGTTTGAGTGGTTTGAGTGGTTTGAGTGGTTTGAGTGGTTTGAGTGGTTCAGGGCTTGAATGAGTTGAGAGTAAGTTACACCCTTAGCTCTTACCCCTTACCCCTTTGCTCCTTACTTATAAAAATTCATTTCGTCAATATACTTCCAGACTCCTGGCGGAAGGAAGTGACGTATATCTTTACCATTAGCTATAGAATCGCGTATGAAAGTCCCTGAAATATCCATAAGTGGGGCCTCTACCAGACTTATTTTTGCGTTTTTAATCAATTCTTTAAGCTCAGTAGGGTAACCACTCTGTTTGTCTCTTCGCGGGTAGACATAGAGACTGTATTTGCGGATTAATTCATCTACATTTTTCCATTTATGGAGTGTGAGTAGGTTGTCGCCACCCATTATAAGAGCAAATTCCCGTGTCGGGTATTTCTCATCAAGCCATGTCAGTGTATCAATTGTGTATGATGGCTGAGGCATCTTTGTTTCAATGTCAGATACAAATAGCCTGTCATCATTCTCTGTAGCTATCTCTGCAAGTCTTATCCTGTGATGATCTGCAAGCAGGGATGATTTTTTTTTCAGAGGGTTATGAGGGCTAACAACAAACCAGATTTCTCCCAGATCAGAATTTTCGACCAGGTAGTTTGCTATTGCAAGATGACCAATATGGATGGGATTAAATGATCCGAAATAAAGCCCTGTTTTCATTACAATCAGGTTTGTTAATATATTATTAGCAGAGATGCAAAACTTTTGCGACTCTACTTATCATTTTGCATAAATTCCAATATTTTTTTATAGGCCTCATCACAGGCTTTTTCCAGATTATCATTAACAATAATCACATCAAATTCGTCTGCACTATTAATTTCTTCGTTTGCCTTCTTTATCCTCATTTCAATATTATCCTCGGTGTCGGTGCCTCTGCTTTTCAGTCGTTCTCTCAGTGTATTTATTGAAGGGGTCATAATAAAAACGGAGAGTGCCTCTTTCCCAAAAATCTTCTTAAGGTTAATTCCTCCCTTAACATCTACATCAAAAACTACATGGTTGCCATTATTCCAGATTCTTTCAATTTCCGATTTCAGGGTACCATAAAGATGGTCTTTATAAACCTCTTCCCATTCAATAAACTCTTCCTGCTTAATTTTATCCCTGAACCTCTCGACGGTAAAAAAATAGTAATCTTCACCATCTACTTCATTTCCGCGTATCTCTCTTGAAGTAGCCGAAATTGAAAATTCAAGATGTAAATCAGATGATAACAGATGTTTGACAATAGTAGTTTTGCCGGACCCGGAAGGGGCAGAGAAGATGAGTAATTTGCCTTTCATGTGTAGATTAAATGTTCAAGATTAAAGATTATAAATTAAAGATTATAAGATGTTAAGAGCCTGTTCTTTAATCTTCTCCAGTTCGTCTTTCATTCTTACAACCAGTTTCTGAATAGATGCATTATTTGCCTTTGATCCTATGGTGTTTATCTCCCTTCCTATCTCCTGGGTAATAAAACCTAGTTTTTTACCATTTGATTCCTTGCTTAAGGCTGTTTCCAAAAAGTACTCACAGTGCTTCTTGAGGCGCACCTTTTCTTCATTAAGGTCGAGTTTCTCAAGATAGTAAATAAGTTCCTGCTCAAATCGGTTCATATCCAGGCCTTCTGCACCTGATTGTTTTTGAGCTGCCATCAACCTTTCTTTAACAGATTTTATCCTATCCTTCTCAAAGGGCTCAATTTCTTGTAGTAGTGCCACAATATTTTCTATATGAGTAGATATATCAGCAAGAAGGGCCTTACCCTCTTCAAGCCTGTAACCGTCTACCATTATAAGAGCCTCGTTTATTAACTGCTTCAGAATCAACCATTCATCTTCAGTCAGTTGCACCCTTTCAGATCTAAGTGTTTCCGGCAATCTCATTATTACCGACAGGAGCTGGTCGGGGCTATCAATATAAAGTTCACCGGCCACCTCAGTTAACTGATTGAAGTAGTTTTTAACAACTTCTTTATTGATCCTCGGTACAGCCTGATCGCTCATAATATCAACATATATTGAGAAATCTACTTTTCCCCTTTCCAGTGCTTTGCTGAGCATATTACGGATTTCAATCTCCTTTTCCTTATAAAGCCAGGGCATCTTAACATTAATATCTGTTTGCTTGCTGTTGAGTGTCCTTATCTCAACGCTTATACTTTTCCCCGGTATATCAGCATCAGTTTTACCAAAACCGGTCATAGATCTGATCATAGTTTTATTTTTAGTAGACTACAAAAATACTAAGAAATTGGCAAAGGGCATAGGGCTCCTACTTTGTTCCGGGTACCGGTGACCCTGGATGACGAAGAAAGGGCTTGGAGAAAATAGATCAGGGAATTTTAACTTCAGGTTTTACTATAACCTTCTTCTTCCAGCGTCCTGTTGAATAGTAGGCCCATGAGAGGATCAAACCTACAGCCCAGCCTATTGGGAACGACCACCATATTCCCTGCTCTGAGCCCAAACGGTTTGACATAAACCAGGCAACAGGTATTCTGACAATCCATAGCGACAGCAGGGTAATAATCATTGGAACAATTGTTTCTCCGGCTCCTCTCATCACTCCCGAAAACATAAACATCATTGCAAAAATGATATAGAAGAGGCTCACAGTAGTAAGATATTCATTTCCAATCCTGATTACCTCTGAGTCGTTCGTAAATGCTCTCATAAAGAAGGATCCGAAAAGTATAACAAAGGTCGTGGTAATTATCGTAACGATTATTGTGATCCTGATAGTCGCGATTAGCCCGGTTCTTACCCTTTCAGGTTTTTGGGCTCCCAGGTTTTGCCCGACAAAGGTAGCCAGTGCCTGAGACAGAATCATAGCAGGAATTACCGCTATAGCATCAATACGACTGGCAACCGAATATGCGGCAATCACATCTGTTCCGAATGAATTTACTATTCCCATAATGGCCATCATACCAATTGCAACGAAGGTGTGCTGGAAGCCAGAGGGAAGCCCTATCTTATTACCCATTTTAAATATTTCCCTGTCAAATACGAGGTTTCTGAATGAGAACCTGATAAGTTTATGATTCTTATTCAGATAAATAACAGCAGTAATAAATGCACCACCCTGTGATATTACAGTAGCAATTGCTACACCTTCAATACCCATCTTAAAAACAACAATAAACAGTATATCAAGTATAATATTTGTGACAGTTGATATTATCAGGAATACCAGAGGAGTCATCGAGTCTCCCAGTCCTCTGAGTATAGCACTTACACCATTAAATCCAAAGAAACCAACCATGCCCAGAAGGTAGATATTTAGATAACTAAGGGCCTGGGGCATAATATCTTCAGGCAGGTTCAAGAGTCGGAATATTTCTTCGCTAAAGAGTATTCCCGCAACTGTGGTAATAATTGAAGCAAAGAAGAGTGTTATAAACATTGTATCAACAGCTCTTCTTATCTTATCGTAACTCTTTGCTCCAAAATACTGTGAGATGATAATTGTGACACCCATTGCAAAACCAATTATCATTGATATAAGAACAAAAATCACAGGGAAGGATGCTCCTACAGCAGCCAGGGCTTCTTTACCGATAAAATTACCTACAATTATACTGTCGACAACATTATATAACTGCTGGAAGATACTACCGGCCAGCATAGGCAGAGCGAACTTAAGAATAAGCTTACTCTCTTTGCCAACTGTCATATCTTTCATAAAGGTAATTTTGCTATAATAGCTGGCAAAAGTATGTAAAATACTTAAGCAATCTTAAGATCTTACAATCTTATAATCTGAAAATCTGATAATCTGATAATCCAACAATCTTACAATCTCTCCAGCTTCACTGTAAAATGCCTGAGTAAGGGTGCTTCTTCGATAATTTTTACTCCTGATCTAAGCATCTTCCTGTTATTATAAACATTTGTCAGAGCGGCAATAATATAATCCATATGATTATCCGAGTAGACCCTTCTTGGTATTGCAAGCCTTACCAGTTCAAGGGCAGGATACCTGTTTTCTCTGCTAACTGGATCTCTGTCAGCCATTATTGCTCCTATCTCCACTGATCTTATTCCTGCTTCAAGGTATAATTCTATCGCAAGAGTCTGAGCGGGGAACTCTTCCCGGGCTATATGTGGGTATATCTCGAGTGCGTTTACAAAAACAGCATGACCCCCAATAGGCTCCTGGATTGGGACTCCGTTTTTTAAGAGTCCGGTTCCAAGATAATTTACCTGCCTGATCCTTGATTCAAGGTATTCAAGTTCGGTACCCTCTAATAATCCCTGAGCCAGTGCATTCATGTCACGTCCGGACAGACCGCCATAGGTTATATATCCTTCGAACATAATATTGAACTGGGCAGCTGCCTTAAAAATATTCTCATCCTTTAAAGCGATAAAACCACCCATATTTACTATTGCATCCTTTTTGGAGCTCATTGTCATTCCATCAGCATGCGAGAATATTTCTCTTACAATTTCCCGTATTGATTTATTTTCATATCCTTCTTCCCTGGTTTTAATAAAGTATGCATTTTCAGCAAATCTTGCTGAATCTAAGATTAACAGGGTTCCGTACTTTCTTGCCAGTTGTGCGGTCTCCCTTATGTTTTTCATGCTTACCGGTTGACCTCCGGCGGTATTGTTTGTAATTGTAAGGATCACGAAAGGGATCTTATCTATTGGATATTTTTTTAGAACATTTTCGAGTTTTTCAATGTCTGCATTTCCCTTGAAGGGGTGGATGGCTTTTGTGTCGCCTGCTATATCGCAGGTGCAATCAATCGCTTCTGCCTTTCTGAACTCAATATGACCTTTGGTGGTGTCGAAATGAGAGTTCCCCGGAACAATGTCCCCTTCTTTTACAAGTACTGAGAAAAGTACATTTTCTGCTGCTCTTCCCTGGTGTGTGGGGAGTACATATTCGAAGCCGGTAATCTCTTGTATTACAGATTTTAATTTATGAAAAGAAGATGCTCCTGCGTAGCTCTCGTCTCCCAGCATCATCTCAGACCACTGGCGGTCGCTCATCGCACCGGTTCCCGAATCTGTAAGAAGATCAATAAATACCTGCTCTGATTTTAAGTTAAACAGGTTGTAATTTGCTTCGGCAATCCAGGTTTCACGTTCTTTTCGAGTGCTTTTTCTGATTGGTTCAACCATTTTGGTTTTAAATGGTTCGGCATATGGTAAGTTCATGGTTTTCAGTATAAAATGTTAGGAAAATAATGTTACACGATTAATAGGCGCAAAGCCATAGGTGGGGGCTAATAAAGGAAGGCATCCCTCTTTTTGAGGTTACGGTATACTTCTTTATTCCTAAATTCCGTTATATTGAATAAATGCATTAATTTTGGCATTACTATTGCAAAATTATCCACATTTATTGAATATTCAATTTAAACCGACCAAAAGTTAGGATGAGGAGATACATTTTCCCAAAAACGTTTTCAATACTGCTTGTTTCGATTGTTATTTTCAGTACATATCCTGTCAGTTCACAGGAAGTGGTACAAGTAGATACTTTGATTGTAAAGACAGATAGTCTGTCTGTAGCAGGCGATAGTTTAATTGATAATAGTGTTGAAATACCCTTGACTATTGATCCCCTGCTTTCAGATGATGGAGTATTTACAATTGAATCGGGTGAAGATCTTTTGATCAAAGATATAATTGATCCTCAGAAACTGGATTCATTGATTAAAATGAGCATAAATAAAATAGATTTCTCAGAGGGCGAGGCGATAAAATATATTAGGAAATGGTATAATGATGTTTCTGTCTGGAATAATCCTGACGATCCTTTAAGAAAAGCCATGGGAAGGTATCTTTTTGAAGCAACTAACGATCAGTTTTATGTTTCAGAGTGGTATGTTAATGCCTTTGAATGGGATAATATCAAAATACCTACAAGCGACTTTTTCCTGTGGGATACCCTGCATATTATTATTCCTCTCAGGGACGTTTCTGTCTCTGTTCCAGAAGATACAACTTTGGTGTCGGCCAGATTCGACTCCCTGGATCTTCGCTCTGGTTCAAAAAGGGTGCATAGCAAAACCATGGGAAAGGATAGTATCATTATTGTTATTTCTGACACCCTTAGTGAGGTAATAAGTTCCAACCAGCTTTTCCCCTTTAGTTACTACAATAATCCTATGACAGGAGATTCGATCCAGGCTGCAATTGAGGTATTAAGGTCTTATACCCATGCTAAAGATTCTTCAAAAATTGTTGTTACAGGTTCTAAGAGCTCCGAATCAATATGGCTCAGCGATCATCCAAACCAGATGACAAGGCTCTGGCTTATGAATGAGTGGGGAGAGGAACTTTCAATATGGCTCGGAAGTTCATCTCGCGATTCCATAAGTGTGATTGTAGAAAAAGGCATTCACTTCAGGAGACCAAATGTGGAGACAAGGATAGCAAATGCAAGAGTAGGAGTAGAGAAGGTTGATAATACCAAACTTGCAGATCCAAAGAGAATTGAAATAATTCCTCAATACTGGAAATTCTTTTCTGAAGCATCATTTGTTTTTAACCAGGCTATTATCAAGAACTGGACAAAAGGGGGAGAGAGCAATATTTCAACTTTACTTGATCTCACCGGAAGTGCCAATTATACAAACAAGGCAAAGAAGATAAATTGGAATACCACCGGGAGAATTAAATATGGTCTTATTATGTCGGAAGGTTATGGTGAGAAGAAGTATGATGTCAGGAAGAATATAGATTTGTTTGATATTACTTCCAAGTTTAGTAATAAGGCATTCGGCAAGTTTGACTTCAGTGCTATGTTATTGTTTAAATCGCAGCTGGCCAAGGGTTATAATTATCCTAACGACTCGGTAGTAATATCAAAGTTCTTTAACCCCGCGACAATAACCATTGGACTGGGACTGGATTACAAGCCCAATAAAAAAACTTCGATTAACTTTGCCCCGCTTTCGTATAAGGCAACATTTGTTCCCGACACAATACATATTGATCAAACCAAGCATGGACTAAGTGCTGATCAGCGATCAAAACACGAACCGGGTATGAGTGTTCAGATTGAGCATAAAACAGAACTATGGGACATCGTCAATTTGTCGAATGATATAAGGCTGTTTACAAATTATATTCATAATCCTCTGAATATAGATATAGAATGGGAAATGATAGCTACAGCCAAGCTAAACTGGTATACAGATGTAAGGTTAAATACTCATTTAATATATGACGATGATACTCTTATTCCATTGGTAACAGATGATAATGGTGACCCTGTTCTTGGATCTGATGGAACACAGAAAAAAGTTCCAAAGGTTCAGTTTAAGGAAGTATTTGGTATATCTATTATCTTCAGGTTCTAAAGCTGCTTCTGATAAATACGGAAGGTCTTGCTTATTTCTGCACCGAGACGTTCATATTCAGCTCTCATTCTCCTATTGCTCGCCAGAACCAGGTGGCTATCCAGTGTAAGCATCCTGCTTTTTGCTGCTGATTCCAGGATCTTTGCTCCCATTACTGCATCTATGCCCCTTCCCCTGTACTTTTCCTTAACTCCTCCCAGCAGCATCAGGAGGTCGGTACTTTTGTTAATAGATCTGAGTATATGTATAAATCCAAGCGGAAAGAGCCTCCCCCTTGCCTTTAATATTCCTCTGCTAATATTTGGCATAGCAATTACAAAGCCAACCAGCTCATTCCCTATCCGGGCTGCTTTTATAAAGGCAGGATCGAGTATAGCTAAGTACCTTCTTGCAAAATCCTTTTTCTCCCTGTCGGTCAGGGGAACAAAACCATAGATCGACGAAAATGTATCGTTCATAACCTCCAATATATCAAGTATATATGGCTTTATCTCCTTCTTGGTTTTGAACTCAATTATTTCAATATTCTCCATGCTGGATGCCCTTTCAATAATCCTCAAGAAGAACTCCGGAAGCTTATCAGGTATTTGTGCCACATATTCCACCAGGTCAATCTCTGTGGAATAGCCCTCCTTCTCTATCAGGCCAGGCAGGTAAGACCCGTTGTTTGGAGCTGCAATTACAGACAGTGTATCAAAACCGCTAATCTGACAACCCTGAGGATCCTTGTCGGAAAAAGCATATGGGCCAATTATTCTGGTCATTCCCAGCTTGTGTGCCCATTCCTCAATAGCTTTAATAAGGGTGTGAGACACTTCTTCATCGTTATAACACTCCAGGAAACAGAATCGGCCGGTAAGTTCATCCTTCATCTGGTTGTATTTCCTGTTAATCAGGCCCATTATCCTTCCTACTGGTTCAGATCCCCTGAAAGCAAGTAGCTGTATATAATCACAGTAGGAAAATGATTTGTTCTTTTTTGGATCAAGTAAAACCCATTCATCACTGAATAATGGAGGCATCCAGTTTGGATTGGTTTTGTGTATCTTCTCTGGGAGATAAATAAATGTCTTTAAATCCTTTCTGGATTTAACTTGTTGAATAACAATGTCTTTCATATATAAGACCCCTAAAATGGGCGGACTAATATAGTAATAAATTGTTTTTGATCTCCGGAAGCAATTTAAAAGCATGTTTTTTTGACATGCTCTGCACCCTTACCCCTTAGCTCTTACCTCTTTGCTCTTACCTCTTTGCTCCCCTGCTAAACGATAAACATATCTGCAATTGCAAATGCTACAAATGCTATTCCTGCGTAACTGTTAATAGTGGCAAATGCCATATTAATACTACGATTATCGCCCGGCCGGGCAACAATGTGCTCAATAGCGAGGAGGCTTCCAAAGATTACCACGCCTGAGTAATAGACTATACCTGCATCTAATAGGAGACCTATTATGATTGCTGTTAAGGCACTCAGAAAATGAAGAAATGATGAAATGGCTGAAGCCCATTTATTTCCGAATCGAGATGGTATTGAATGGAGCTTATTGCCAGAATCAAATTCTGCATCCTGTTGCGAATATATGATATCAAAACCACCAACCCATGTGAGTACCAATATGCCAACAAGGATGGGCACCATTTCAAACCTGCCCGTAACAGAAATATATGAACCAACAGGAGCCAGAGCCAGGGCAAGTCCGAGGAAAATATGGCTGTATGCAGTGAATCTTTTTGTGAGGCTATAGCCAAGAATGACAATCAGCGCAACAGGGGAGAGGAAGAGGGTAAGCCTGTTAATAAATCCTGAGGTAACTATAAAGAGAATAGAATTTATTATTACAAAAATAAGTGCCGCTCTGGCCGAGATCACTCCTGCAGGAATTTCTCTGCCTGCAGTCCTGGGATTCAGCTTGTCGATATTTTTATCGGCATACCTGTTAAATGCCATTGCTGCATTTCTCGCCAGAACCATGCAGAGAATTATTAACAGCAAGACTCTAAGGTCGAATTCCTTATTATTATCGAAAATACCAAGAGCAAAACCAAATAATGCAAATGGCATGGCAAATATTGTATGACTGAACTTAACCAGTGAGAAAAAGCTTCTTATCCTGCCTGAAGATTTATTCATCTCACAGTAGATTTAGGTAAAGATTATATAACTCATCAGTAAACAGAACAAAAATAACTTCATGAGGTTCGATGTTTTTGTCGATAAATCTCCTTACCTCTTTAATTGCGATATTAGCAGCCTGCTCAGGTGGAAAATGATATACTCCTGTTGATATAGCCGAAAATGCTAGAGACGTCACTTTATTATCTCTGGCCAGAGAGAGTGAATTTCTGTAACTATCTGCAAGTAACTTATGCTCATTTTTATGTCCACCCTTCCATATTGGTCCGACTGTATGTATCACGTATTTAGATGGTAGGTTATATCCCGATGTGATCTTTGCTTCACCAGTGGGGCAACCTTTAAGTGTCTTGCATTCCTGAAGTAAGCCAGGCCCTGCGACACGGTGTATTGCGCCGTCGACACCGCCGCCTCCCAGCAGGGAGCTATTTGCTGCATTTACTATTGCGTCGCATGCGATTTTGGTTATATCACCCCTGACAAGCCTTATGCGTTCGCCTGGTTTATCGGATTGTTGCATTCATTTCACTTGTATATACCCTGATAAGGTTCTTCATTACCTTGTCTATCATTTTTTCGGTCAGTGTCCTTTTATCATCCCTCAATATGAAACTCAATGCATAAGATTTCTTATTCTTTCCAAGAGAATCATCTTCATATACATCAAAGAGTCCTACTTCCGTTAAGATGTTTCTTTCGGTTTTGAAAGCCAGATCCCTTAAGTCTGCAAATTTAATATCCGAATTTACAAGCAGGGCAAGATCTCGCCTTACAGCCGGGAATTTTGGAAGTTCCCTGAAGCCCGGTTTAAGATTTTTTATTATCTCCAATATCCTGCTCCATTCGACAGATGCATAGAAGACATCCTGTTTAATATCAAAAGCTGCAGCATTTTTCCTGCTTATTTTACCAAGTAGTGCGACAGTTTTACCATTTAACTTGTATTTAAGTCCTTCGCTGAAGTATGCCTTTTCTGCATTCGTCTCCATAATACTATTTCTCGAAGCCCCTGCTTTCTCCAGAATCATGTCAACGGTTGATTTCATCAGGAAGAAGTCTGCAGGAGATGACTTTGTGTTCCATGACTCTTTAGCCTGGTTGCCTGTGATGAACAAATCCAGATAGTATCTTTCTTCATAATCATCAACTTTGGTCGCATCAGGAGATTTCCTGAAATAGCAGTTTCCAAATTCGTAAAATCTAAGGTTACTGTTTTGCCTGTTGATATTTCTTTCTATTGCGCTCAGTCCACCATAAAGAAGTGTCTGTCTCATTGCATTCAGGTCGGAGCTCAGTGGATTCGCAAGCATAACAAGTTTACTGCTGTCAAAATCAGGATTATTCTCGTAGAGGCTTGCCGGGGTAAGTGAGTTAGACATAATCTCCATAAAGCCAAATCCGGATAACATATCTGAAATGCTGTTCACAATTTTCTCATTATCAGGCTTCTCTATATAGGTGAGCGTTGAATTTACCTTATTGCCGATTACAATATTATTATATCCATATATTCTTAGAATTTCTTCTATTACATCTGCCTCCCTTGTAACATCAACCCTGTAAGACGGGACCTCAATAATCATCCCTTCGGCTGATTCAGACGATATCTTAAAATCAAGCGATTCGAGGATTTTTTTTATAAGTTTCTTATCTATATCGTTGCCTATCAGTCTGATTATGTTTGCATAAGTAATGGATATGCTTTTGTTTTCAATATTTTTTGGATATATATCGACTACCTTCGAAGAGATTGATCCACCTGCCAGTTCTTTAATTAATAGGGCAGCTCTCTTTAATGCCCAGGGCGTATTTGCATAATCGCATCCTCGTTCAAATCTGAACGAAGCATCGGTATTTAAATCATGTCTTCTTGCAGATTTTCTTATTGAAACAGGATTAAAATATGCACTCTCAAGGAAAATATTCTTTGTTTCAAAATTCACACCCGATCCCATTCCTCCAAAAACTCCTCCTATACACATTCCTCTGCTGGCATCACATATCATAAGGTCTTTGTCGGATAGTTCCCTTTCAATCTCATCAAGGCTTATAAACTTAGTCTTATCGGGTAGATTTTTTACAATTACCCGGCCCCCCTCAATTTTGTCTGCATCGAATGCATGAAGAGGTTGTCCAATTTCATGCAGAACGTAATTTGTAACATCAACAATATTATTTATTGGAGCAAGGCCTATTGATTTTAACCTGTTCTTTAGCCAGTCAGGTGATTCTTTTACGCATACATTGCTTATGGTTAATCCGGTATATCGAGGACAATCTCTTGTGTTTTCTACAGTAACAGGTATTACATTGTCTGTATTATCTACTTTAAATGCGCTTATATCAGGTTTGATAGCAGTGGCCTCTTTTTGCAGATTGAAATATGCTGCAAGATCTCTTGCAACACCGTAATGTGATGCTCCGTCTATCCTGTTTGGTGTTAACCCGATTTCGAAAACTGTGTCTCTTTCTACCTTAAAATAGTCAGAAGCTTCAGTGCCAATAACTGAATTCTCAGGCAGGATCATAATACCTTCATGAGATGTTCCCAGTCCAAGCTCATCTTCAGCACATATCATACCTTCAGATAGCTCCCCCCTGATCTTTGATTTTTTGATTATCAGCTCATTATCATTGAACTTCAACCTGGTTCCTATCGTTGCAACAGGAACCTTCTGTCCCCTGGCAACATTAGGAGCGCCACAAACAATATTTAAGGGCTCATAAAGTCCGATATCGACCTTTGTAATACTTAGCTTGTCTGCATTGGGGTGAGGATGGCATTCAACTACTTCACCTATAATAATACCTTCAAGACCTCCTTCTACAGACATCCAGTCTTCCATGCCTTCAACTTCGAGGCCAATATTGGTAAGTATTTCAGATAGCTCAGCAGGGTTATTATCGATATCAAGATATTGCTTAATCCAGTTATAAGAGATCTTCATGGTAAAAATTAGAGATTCGTTATGTCTTAGCGACACAGCAAAAGTAAGTAAATTTGAAAAAAATATTTAGAAGTTGATTTATTTATTCAGGGAAAGCGGATTTGTCTATCTTTGTGTATCGCGCGAAAGACTAAATACGCACGACAATATTCAGACGACAAACGACAAACGGATAATTATGAAGATTGATAAAGGAGACAGGCTAATTCTGCTGACAAATGATGACGGATTGTATGCTGCCGGTTTAAAAACACTTACTGAATTAATGGAAGAATTTGGTAAGGTTGTGGTAGTATCCACAACAGAAAGCAGATCAGGCATGTCGCAGGCCCTTACTGTTAAGATGCCCATCAGAGTTAAACTGCTTGATGAGACTGAGAATAAAAGAGTATATGCATGTAGCGGTACACCCACAGATGGGATTAAGATAGCAATTAACAGGTTACTTGAACGGGAGCCCGACTGGGTGGTTTCGGGAATTAATCATGGATCGAATGCTTCGGTTAGCGTAATTTACAGCGGAACTATGGCAGCAGCAATTGAGGGTTGTCTTTATGGGATTGACTCTGTTGGCTTTTCATTAAATAGTTTCTCTTCAAAGGCTGATTTTGAACCCGCTAAAAATATTGTAAGAGAGGTAATGAACTCACTTACTAAAGAATCACTACCCAGGGGTGTTTGTCTTAATGTCAATATACCTGCATTGGATCGTGATGAAATTAAAGGAATAAAGGTGTGCAGGCAGGCAAGGGGTAACTGGCGTGAGGAGTTTGAAAAAAGGAAGGACCCTATGGGAAAGACTTATTACTGGCTCACAGGTGTTTTTCAAAATCATGAACCGGAAGCTGAAGATACAGACGAATGGGCCATCTCCAACGGATATGTATCTGTTGTGCCGGTATCTGTTGACATGACTGCACATAATAATATTGATGAAATCAGGAAAAGATTTAAGAATGAAACTAATAACTATTCCTAACAGGATGTCTACGGGCGTTCTGGTCGGGTTTTTACTGCCCTTGATTGTTTTTATCCTGGTATATTTTTTTACCACTGGTGATACCAGCTTTGCAGATTATTTAAGCAGGATCCAGGAAAGGAATGTAATAACTCATTTTATTAGTATAAGCGTTTTCCCAAATGTATTTACCTTCCTGCTTTTTTATCGATTTGACAGAGATCAAAGTGCAAAAGGTGTTCTTGGTATAACAATAATATGGGCCCTTTTGGTGTTCCTGTTAAAAATGATCTGATAAATGAAGTATTTTATTATTTCAGGTGAAGCATCTGGTGATCTGCATGGATCAAATCTTGTCAGGGAGCTCAGGCAGCAGGACATGCAGGCTGATATTGTATGCTGGGGAGGAGACCTGATGGAGAAGGAAGGGGCTAAGGTACTTATGCATTATCGTGATCTTGCTATTATGGGTTTCTGGGAAGTACTAATAAACCTGAAGAAAATAAGAAGGAACCTTAGTTTGTGTAAACAACAGATTATTGACTTTAAACCAGATGTTGTTATCCTGATAGATTACCCGGGCTTTAACCTCAGGATTGCTGAATTTCTGAAGGGAAAGGTTGAAAATGTTTATTACTATATTTCCCCTAAGCTGTGGGCATGGAAAGAATCCAGAATTAAGAAGATCAGGAAGTATATTAACCGGATGTATGTAATCTTTCCCTTCGAGACAGAATTTTATGCAAAACACAACTATAGTGTAAAGTACTTTGGCAACCCTCTCGTCGATACAGTTGAAAGGGAAATTAACTCCGTTGAAGAAAGAGAGGCATTCTTTAATAAATATAACCTTGAGGATAAGCCACTGATTGCATTGCTCGCCGGTAGTCGTATCCAGGAGGTTAAGAAGATATTACCTGAGATGGTAAAAGTGTCAGACTTTTACATGGATCATCAGTTCGTGGTAGCCGGTGTTACGACGGTATCTCCGGAGATATATGATAAAATAATTGGAGATTCCGGAGTAAAGGTGGTCTATAATGAGACTTATCCCCTATACAAGCATTGTGATGCGGCGCTTGTAGCATCGGGAACTGCAACACTCGAAGCAGCTCTCGCCGGTGTGCCTCAGGTAGTATGCTACAGGGCTTCCTGGATCTCCTATTTAATTGCCAGGGCATTTGCCAATATTCGCTTTATTTCATTGGTTAATCTGATTATGGACAGGGAGGTTGTTAAAGAACTCATCCAGGAAAAGATGAATAGTAAATTAATAGTGAGCGAATTAAACAGCCTCCTGCCGGGAGGGTGGAAGCGTAATGTTATGAAAGAAGACTATGCTAAGTTAAAGGCAGAACTTTCAGGTAAGGGTGCTGCCGGTCGTGTAGCACAAGATATATATAACTCTCTCAGGCTGATAAATAATGTTAATTAGGCTTATCTCGTCGCTTATATTAATCACCTCTTTTATTAATGCAGATGCACAGGTAAGGGTAGGGGTATTTTATGGAAAGGATTGTGAATCTGCCCTGGTAAGGATTAGCGATAATGACTACAAGCTCCGGTTGAACGAACAAGATCCCATCTTACTTACGCAGGGTGAAATATTATTTGTGTGCAGAGCAGGGGAGAAGGTAGCGGTCAACAGACTGAAGAACAATGGTTATCTGGCTGATAGTATAATGCTGATATCATGTTCAGATAGTGGCAGTGTCGACCTGTTTAACCCCGTAATTCCGGCAGACAGGGCAGATTACAAGGGCGATTTTACATTCAGCTCATCACTGGGGAAGCTTAAGATTATTAATACACTCGACTTTGATGATTATATTTCTGGTGTTGTGCAGGCTGAGGGTGGTTATAAGGGACATCCCGAATATTTTAAGGCACAGGCTGTTATTGCGCGTACCTACGCATACCTTCATATGGGAAAGCATGCTGATGAAGGATATGATCTGTGCGACGATGTACATTGCCAGGTTTATCATGGAAGATCCATTACAGGAACGATAGATGAGGCAGTTTATTCAACGGGAGGCCAGGTTCTTGCAGATAGAGACTCTGCGCTGATATTAACTCCATTTCATTCGAACTGCGGAGGTGAAACAGCATCATCTGAGAATGTCTGGTTAACATCATCCCCTTACCTGGTTTCAGTATTTGATCCTTATTGTGCATTCTCAAGAAATGCCTTATGGGAAAAGAATATTTCACGTAATGATTGGCTTCGATACCTTCAGGAAAAAAGTGGTGTGGGCATAAAGCAAGATATCGGCCTATCTTTTATACAGAATAGCAGGATGTATGCTTATCGCCTGGGAGAGATAGCCATCCCCCTGGGTATTATTAGAACAGACTGGGGATTAAGGTCGACATTTTTTTCGATAAGGGAGGAAGGAGATTCATTGCATTTGTCAGGAAGGGGATATGGTCATGGAGTTGGCCTATGCCAGGAAGGAGCAATGGTAATGGCTACAAGAGGGTTTAATTATAATCAGATTTTGAATTTCTATTACAATAAGGTTTACCTTCTGGACATAAAAGATGTTAAGGCGATTAAGAATGAAGAAATATCTTTTTAGTTATTTTTATGCACCAAATTGAATAAGGGATGTTTGAGATTTTTAAAAGAGAAATTGGTGGGTTTTTTAATAGCCTTACAGGTTATCTGGTAATAATAGTATACCTGCTTATTAATTCACTTTTTATGTGGATTATTCCAGGCGAATGGAATATAATCGATAGCGCTTATGCAGGTATTGATACTATGTTTATTCTCTCACCCTGGATCTTCCTCTTTCTGGTGCCTGCAGTAACTATGAAGACAATTGCAGAAGAGAAGAGGAGTGGAACAATGGAAGTACTACTATCAAGGCCTTTAAGCGAGCGGCAGATAATATATGGTAAGTTCATGGGAGCAGTAGCCCTCGTATTATTGGCAATGCTGCCCGGACTGATATACTATGTATCTGTGTATTACATGGGTGAAACTCCGGGAAATATTGATACCGGAGGTACATGGGGAGCATATATAGGATTATTTTTTCTTGCATCAATTTATGCTGCCTGTGGAGTATTCGCTTCATCATTATCAGATAATCAGGTTGTTGCCTTTATTATTGCAGTACTGATAAGTATCATTATGTATATAGGATTTGAAATATTTTCGCTTGTTGACGGATTAAAAAATATTGAGTCTTCTGTTTCATCTCTCGGCATAAACTTCCATTATAAATCTATGAGCAGGGGAGTAATAGATATAAAAGATATAAGCTATTTCATTATAAGCATTATTATATTCCTGGAAGCAACACGGCTGGTATTACTGTCATCAAAATGGAAAAAGAATTAATAAGGAGCATGAAAGGTAAAGCAAAACATATCAGCGAATTTTTGTCGATAATCTCTGTGCTTATTATACTTGGCCTCCTGCTTGCGAAAATAAATCTGAGGATTGATCTTACCTCGGAAAAGAGATATACCCTCTCGGAGCAAACAAGGAGTATTCTGGGCGAGCTTGATAGTGATATCTATATCCAGGTATTCCTGGATGGAGACCTTCGAGTTGAATTTTCGAGACTACGCCGTGAACTTACTGCCAGGCTTGATGAATTCAGGCTCGCTTCAGGTAAGAAGGTGGACTATCAATTTATTAATCCATCAGGAGCAGATGATCCCGAGGAGAGATACAGGTATCAGATGTCTCTGATAAATAAAGGGCTTATACCAGTAACTATTATGGCCGAAGACAGGGAAGGGGGGCAATCAGAAAAAATAATATTTCCCGGCTTATTGGTTAACTATAACGGGGTAGAGATGCCTGTTAATTTTTTGCGTAATAATCCTGCCATTCCGGCTGAACAGAATTTAACTCACTCAATAGAAGGACTGGAATATGAACTGATAAGTTCTATTGCTACAATTACATCCGATACAATTCATCGTATCGCTTTTATCGAGGGTCATGACGAACTTGGTGAGGTTGAGGTTGCTGATCTTACTCTTGAACTGGCAAAGTTCTTTACAATAGACAGGGGTACCATAAATGGTGTTGCCGGAATACTCGACCCTTATTCTGCTATTGTAATAGCTAAACCCGGCAGTGCTTTTTCTGAAGAGGATAAACTTGTAATCGACCAGTATGTGATGAATGGCGGTAAGGTGATGTGGCTTATCGACGAGGTTTATGTAAATACTGATAGTCTTTCTGCTGGTGGTAGTATGGCGTTTTATAATCCCCTTGAAATTGAGGACCAGTTGTTTAAATACGGCATACGAATCAATCCTGTTTTAATTCAGGACCTCGACTGCCAGATAATACCTGTAATAAGCAGTTTTGAAGGTGTTCAGCAGCAGCCAATCCCTGTTGAATGGTTTTATAACCCACTGCTCTATCCCTCCCTCAGGAGCCCTGTAACCAGGGCAATTAACAAGGTGAGAGGAGAATTCGTAAGCTATATAGATACTGTTGGTGCCAGCAATAATCTAAGCAAAAAAGTATTACTGGCAACCTCACCAAACAGCAGGTATGTGAGTCCCCCGAGGTTGATATCATTATCTGAGTTCAGGACCCGGCCAACTGAAGAGCTTTTTAATAATTCCTACCTTCCTGTAGCTGTTGCACTCGAAGGAGTATTTCCATCCTTATATGCTAACAGAATAAATAATTATAATGGTAAAGCATTGGTAAAAAGCAGTGTGCCGAATAAAATGATAGTTATTGCTGATGGCGATATAATAAGAAATGAAGTAAGGCGGGAAGGAAATCACCTTGTACCTCTTACTCTTGGGCAGGACAGAAGCACACAACAGATATATGGCAATAAGGATTTCCTGGTAAATGCTCTTAACTACCTGGTGGATGATAAAGGTATTATGGACCTGAGATCAAGAGAGTTAAAACTCAGGCTTCTCGACCGGGAAAAGATTAGCGAAGGCAAGGTAGGCTGGCAATTATTAAATACCGTGGGACCTGTTCTTCTGGTAGTTCTGTCAGGAATTTTTTACACATATTTAAGGAGAAATAAATATTCTATAAGATTAGCGGAATGAGTAAAAGCCATGGCATATTGGCGGTCTTGCTGCTAATTTTGATTACAGCTGTAATCGTATTTAAGGTACGTGTACCCTATGGGGAAAAAAATAGCAGCTTTTCGATCGATTGGGTAGACGATGTTAGATCCATTACGATCAGTTATAAAGATCAAACACTGGTTCTCGACAAAAAAGGGGAGGAGTGGATGGTAAATAATTTATTTGTTGCAAGGAAATCGGCAGTAGATTTCATTATAAAGACCATCGGAAGTGTTGAAATAAAATCGCCCGTTTCGGCTGATCTTTATAAGGATCTGGTTGCAGACCATAAGATTGAACCGCATAGAATCGAAATTAACGGAAGAAAAAAATCAACTACTTTCCTTATTTATAAAAGTTCCGACCTGTTGTACGGGAGTATCTTTAAAAGGAACCATAAATCAAAGCCTTTCTTTGTATCGCTTCCTGCTTATGATATCGATCCGGGTAATAATTTCGTGACAGATGAGAAGTTCTGGATGCCATATCATATTTTCAATATCGACCCTGATATCATTGAGTCAGTAGAACTGATTTACAAAGACAGCGATATGGATGATGTAACCATAATAAAAGGAGAAGAAAAATATAGTTTGTTTATTAATGGAAGCCCGTCATCAGAAGTAAAACAGGATAAGATCCGCAGGTATATAACATATTTTACCTTTGTTCCATTCGAGAACTGGGCTTTTGGAATTGATTCTGTAAGCAGTTCAAGGCTTACTAACTCTGAACCAGAGATAATAATTAAAGTTGGTTTAAGTGATGGTAATAAGATAGTTGCAAGCTTCTGGACCAGGCTTATTAATAGCAAGCAGGACCAGGTTCCCGATACTGACAGACTATACGGAGCACTTAATGATGGTAGAGATGTTTTTATAGCCAGGTATTTTGATATTGATCCGTTAATTAAAAGTGCAGATTATTTTATAAGCGACTGATTATTTATTTGAGGATAATGGTTTTTTTTACTAATATTGGTAATCAGTACAAAGAGAGTAACAATCTTACAATTATAACATTTACAGGAGCTTGTAACTTTTCTTTATTTGCTATTTAAATTTAAATGAATAGATAATATGAAATTTGTTGTATCAAGTACAGAACTACTGGCTCACCTGCAAGGAATTAGTAAGGTGATCAGTACAAAAAATACTCTTCCGATTCTGGATAATTTTCTCTTTAAACTGGAGACAAATACACTGGAGATTACTGCATCTGACCTGGAATCAACACTAATTACAGGAATGAAGCTGGAGAATACAGAGGGAGACGGAAGTATAGCCATTCCTGCGAGGATTTTACTTGATACCCTGAAGGAATTTTCAGAGCAGCCTCTTACTTTCGATATAAATCCCGACAGCCTTGCCGTTGTGATTAGTTCGGAAAAAGGTAAGTTCAGTATAGTAGGTCAGAATGGAATAGATTTCCCGGTCCTGCCTGCAATAAAGGAAGATAAGAAGTTCTCTTTTACTCTTGAGGCGGAAGTATTGTTTTCCGGAATAACAAAAACACTCTTTGCTACAGCCGATGATGAGTTAAGACCTGTAATGGGAGGTATTTTTGTAGAAGCAGGAAGTGACGGATTAAATTTTGTAGCTTCAGATGCGCATAAACTGGTTCGCTATAAGAGAGCAGATGCAAAATCAGAAGAAAATGCTTCATTTATCCTTCCCAAAAAACCGGCATCACTTCTGAAGAATATATTGCCAAGAGAAGGCAGCCAGGTTGTATTGGAATTTGATGACAAGAATGCGTTCTTCACATTTGCAGATTATAAGGTAGTTTGCAGGCTGGTTGAAGGTAATTATCCGAATTATAATTCTGTAATCCCATCTAATAATCCCAGGAAAGTAACAATCGACAGGATTGAACTCTTAAATACGCTTAAGAGAGTTTCAGTATTTTCCAACCAGGCAAGTAACCTTGTTAAACTTGAACTTACCGGTAACCAGATCAAGGTTTCGGCACAGGATATAGATTTTTCAATCTCTGCTTACGAAAGGATTAACTGTCAGTACGAAGGAGAAGAAATGGAGATAGGATTTAAATCAGTATTTATGCTGGAAATACTAGCCAATATCTCATCGCAGGATGTTGTAGTAGAGCTTGCAGATCCGACAAGAGCAGGACTCTTTCTGCCCTCTGAGAATGAAAGCGAATCCGAAGACCTGCTGATGCTCCTTATGCCGATGATGATAAATGCCTGAACAGGGCATAAGGCATAAGGCATAAGGGCAAAGGGCAAAGGGCAAAGGGCAAAGCAAAAAAATGAAAGGTATTATTAGGATAATTAATTTCCCTCCTTTCAAAGGAGGGGGCACTTAGACCAGTGTCAGTGACGGGGTGGTTAGCAACCAGCAACCAACAATGTAACCAGTAATATGGAACTAAATCTTAAACGATCAATCGCTTTTTTCGACCTAGAGACAACAGGTATAAATGTTGCTACAGACAGAATTATTGAAATATCAATTGTTAAGGTAAGCCCAAAGGGTGACGAAGAGTGGTATACCAGGAGAGTTAACCCCGAAATGCCAATTAGTCCATCTGCCAGTGAAGTCCACGGAATAAAAGATGAGGACGTTAAGGATGAACCCACTTTTTCTGATATTGCGAGAGACCTCGCTATCTTCCTTGAGGGCTGCGATCTGGCTGGCTATAATGCAATCAAGTTTGATATCCCTGTGCTGGCAGAAGAGTTTTTAAGGGCTGAAGTGGATTTCGATTTGCGAAAAAGAAAATATGTTGATGTCCAGGTAATATTCCATAAGATGGAGCAAAGAACTCTGTCGGCAGCCTATAAGTTTTATTGTGACAAAAGCCTTGAGAATGCTCATAGTGCCGAAGCTGATACAGCAGCAACCTATGAAATACTTAAAGCACAACTGGATCGTTATGATAATTTAGTTAATGACATAGAAAAGTTATCAGAGTTTAGCTCATATAATAAGCATGCTGATCTTGCCGGGAGGATAGTTTTTAATAAAGAGGGCGAGGAGATATTTAACTTTGGAAAACATAAGGGAAAACTCGTTGAAACAGTTTTGAAGGAGGAACCCGGCTATTTTGCCTGGATGATGAAGGGTGATTTCCCACTATATACTAAAAAAATACTTACGGAGATAAGGTTGAGGTCGTTTAATCAGAAGTAGATATATTACCCTGTTATGAAGATTATTTGCATAGGTTTAAATTATAAGGACCATGCCCGGGAGATGAACAGAAAACTCCCTTCCAGGCCACTGGTATTTATCAAGCCTGATTCTGCAATTATCAAGAACAATAAACCATTTTTTATTCCCGATTATGGCTCTGCCATCGATTATGAAGCCGAACTGGTATTAAGCATATGCAAAGTAGGGAGATCAATTGCGCCAAGGTTTGCTCATCGCTATTTCGATAAGCTTACTGTTGGTATTGATTTTACTGCCCGTGATCTTCAGCTTAGTCTATCAAATGAAATTATGCCATGGTCTATATCAAAGGGATTCGACGGCTCAGCTCCACTGGGTAAATTCATAACAGTAAGCAGCCTGAATAATGTGGACAATATATCGTTCAGCCTTGAGAAGAACGGTGAAACAGTTCAAAGCAGTAGTAGTTCCAATATGATATTCAACTTTGCTGATATTATTGCCTATGTGTCAAGGTTCTTTACCCTTAAGACCGGCGATCTTATTTTTACCGGCACACCGGCCGGAGCGGGTCCTGTAAATAAAAACGACAGGTTAACAGCCTACCTGGAGGGTAAGAAAGTGCTGGATTTCAATGTTAAGTAAGCTCCGGTGTCTCCCCGCATTCTCTTATTTCATCGAGTAAGGCCCGCAGATCATCAATTGTTGTTTGAGGATTGATTATTGTTACCCGAAGCCATACTTTTTCGTTTAATTCAGCCTGGACAATATAGAACTTACCTCTTTTTATCACTTTCTCCCGTATCAGGCGATTAGTGTCGTTCAGGTCTGATGAGGCCTTATGTTTTAAATACCTGAAACAGATGATATTAGATTCGGGGTTCACTATGCTTTCAAAATCCGGTGCATTGCTCAGATCATTATTGAATTCAGAGGCCAGATCGTACATTGTATCGATATAATTCCCAAAGAATTTATCTCCGTAATACCTGAACATAGAGTAGACATGAAGACCCAGAGAGCTCTTGGTGCATTCCAGTGTTCTCTTGGCCCCGTTATACCAGTCTTTTTCATGAGCTTTATCGAAGAGGTAGGAGGCCTTCTGAGCAAAGGTTTCGTAGGAGCGGTCGCCATCCCTGAACAGCACACAGGTATTGAGTCCAGGTATTAAAAACATTTTGTGAAAATCTATTATCACAGAATCGGCCCTTTCGATTCCCCTTACCAGGTGGCGGTATTTATCAGACATTATCACTCCCATACCGTGAGCCCCATCGACATGAAGCCATAAATTATTCTTCCTGCAGAAATCGCTTATGGCAATAAGGTCGTCGTATGATCCTGTGGCTGTGGAGCATGCATTTGCTACCACTCCAATAATATTAAGTCCTTCTTTTTCTGCTTTTACCAGAGTCTCATGTAACAGATCTGTTCTGATCTTAAACTTATTATCTACCGGGATGCTAACAGTGGCCGCATCACCTAAGCCCATTATCTTTAGGTTCCTGGAAATACTGTAATGCGACTGCTCTGAGACTATAAAAGCGGGAATGCTACCTTCCTTAACTCCTTCGCTCCAAATATTATAACCAGTCATGGCCTGTCGTGCAGCAAGCAATGCGGTTAGATTACCTGCACTCCCTCCATGAGTAAGAACACCGTCAGAGCTGTTATCGAATCCGATAATAGCAGAGATATGTCTTATAATTGCCTTTTCCATTGCAGTGTTTGCAGGCCCCATCTCGTAAACAGCCGATCCATTATTAAGCAGCCCGGCTGTAAAATGAGTAAGTGATGCCAGGGGTAAGGGCGATGTGCATTGGTGGCCTATATAACCAGGGTGGTGAAGATGATTGGACGATGCTATAAATTCGTCAATAATTTTCTGAAAGTCCTGCTCCGGACCTTCTTCAAGTTTGCTGAGGAAATATGAAGATAATTCTTCAGGATCATTATACGGAAGAACCGGGTATGAGTCCCTTTGTGAAATACTATCAAGATACCCTGCTAATTTGTCTACTAACTTATGTCCCTCTTCGCGGAATTTAGCAGAATCAAATTCTTTCATTCGTTTTGTTTTACTCATTTATTGGCAAATCTACCTCTTTAGGCAGTCGTGTTACCGGATATAATCTATTCCATTTTTCTATCTCAGAAACATTTGTGTTTTCATAAAGGAATTGCAATTGGGCAATGGGATCTGCTGCAAATTCTGGATTACCTTCTTTTTTAGCCTCCAGGAGAGATTTTAACTCTGCATCTTCATCAAGCAATTCGTATAAATGACTTTCAAAGCCCCAAACTGAGTAAAAATCATGTGATTCTAATACAGAATCAAAATAGTTCCAGGCAAAGAAAGAATTTGGTGCATGTGGTTCGAGCATCTCTACAATATATTTATTTGCATGCTGGTTAACAATTACGACATAGTCGCCTATATAATATTGCATATTCTGCATGGTGGTGTGCACTTCCACATCATTATTGATTTTATGTCCCTGGGTTGCTCTTGTAGAAGCATTTACATTATCTATATAATAGCATTCAACCTCTATATTAATATCTTCAGAAAGCCTGAATGACTCAATACCATTATCGTTAAACTTATCTATAATTTCTTCCCATGCCTGCGGAATAATGTATGCATATGGCTTACTGACTGACAGGGCAGGGTCGTATTTGGTATAAAATGGTATAGTATCCTCCCATGGACTGTTATGGTCGTAATGGCCCGATCTCCTTCCCCTGGTTGAACTAATCTCATCATCCCTTACATACTCATATCCCTTGAAATTCAGTTTTTCTTTATTATCTGTATCCAGTTTCCATGCAAGATGAAACTGCTCCTTATTCTTAACAATCTCGTCAGCTTCATTTTTTGTTCTTCTTACCTCCTCATTGTTTTCGCTGGTAAATTTTACAAGCTGGGTAAGAAAATCAACTACAGACCTCACCCGGTCGGGGAAGTACTTATATACCAGGTTTTCAGTCATAAAGGAGTAGCAATTAAATAGTGCAGTATACCCGGTTGAATAATAGGGATGGTCATTATAGCTTACTATGCCGTTCTTAATATCTCCAAAGCCCATTGTTGCAACATAAGGTATCATACCATATTCGGAGTTTTCTTCCATCCCTTTATAGAGAGCAGGGAGCATGGTTTCTTTAAAGAAGGGTCCCATTTCTCCTTCGAGCTTGCTGTGGAGCGTTGCTATCAGGGTTATTGTGTACTGATGATCTGAGCCATTGGTGGTGTGAGTGTCTAGAAAAACATCTGGATTCAGATATGTGAATATATTTGCAAAAGCCTGTGCATTTTTAGTCTCCTGCTTGGCAAAATCGCGATTAAGGTCCATATTCTTTGCATTTCTTCTCCTTCCCTTATAGATCGGTCCATCCTGGTTCATCCTGTAATACTTACTTCTGTCGAGTGCTCCACCGATATTATAAACAGGAATAATTGCTATAACCGTATTATCCAGATATTTTTTGAGATCATTTTTGCCGGCCAGAAGATCCCATGAGAATTGAATGCTGGCATCAATCCCTTCTGGTTCTCCAGGATGAATACCATTATTGATAAATACAATTGTCCTTCCTTTTTTTCTGATTGATGCCGGATCAAAATCACCATCTTTAGACATCATAAACAGGTGAAGTGGTTTACCAATATCTGTTCGTCCTATTACGCTAAGACTGGCTTCACCATAGGCATCGGCAAGCTGCTGGTATGCATCTATTACTTCGTCATACTCAAGACTAATGTTCTGATCGTATTTAAGTTCGATATTTACCTCTTTATTGCCCGAACAACCTGCAATAATAATAGCTAAAACGCATAGGAGGAAGATTATTCTTCTCATAGCAAAATGAATTAAGTTTTCGGAAAATTACAAAAAAATTGATGTATCAAAGAGGGATACTATATACTTATACAGCATAGAAAAAAAAGAAAACAACAGGTGTCTCAGGAACCTATCATTTTCTCGGCCATATCCAGGATTGTTGTGTCGTTAAGTGTAACAATACCACCGTCAGGACCCTGCTCTATATTAATTCCTGCACTTTCGCCCCTGTCATAATTCCACCCGCCAAAGTAGTTTCTTACTGTATCTTCGCTTAAATCTAGCTCAGATGCTATTTTTTTTACCCCTCCTGTTGGGAGCTGATCTTTAATTTCTCTCAGTTTATTGAAAGTTATTGTACGCGTCATACCCTTCTACTTTTCTTTATAAAAAATTCTACCACTTCAAAGATAATAAAACTAGTTAGGAGCTACAAGTAATTTATGGGTTCGTGCTAAGGGGTAAAGGATGCGGGGTACGTGGTGCGAGGTCCGGGGTACCTAAAAACTTTTTACTTTCCGGTTTCCTGTTTCCTGTTTCCTGTTTCCGTTTCCTCTGCTCATCCTGGCTCCTCGCTAAAGCTTGCCACTGGCAACCTTCTTAACGCTCGGCCCTCTTTTATCTTTTTACTTTTATCTTTTATCTTTTATCCTGTTCCCCAATCTTATCCAGATCCCGGATAATATATACATCATAATCTCCAAGATAATCAAAGCCATTCTTTGAATAGAGATTAATCGCTTTAATATTAGTGTTATGAACTTCCAGCTTCACCTGGCAGCCTTTTTCTTTTACATGTTTTAGTGAGGCCTGAAGTAATATTTTTGAAAGCCCTTTCCCCTGGAAGTATGGAAGTATTCCAAAGTGATGCAGATGAATTCTCCTCCCGTCGAAAGTCATCCACGAACTACCTATTATTTCTCCTGTACTTTCATCAGTCAGAAGGATCATGCGCCCGCCTAATTTAAAGCTTTCATCAATGGTGTCTGCATCATCCCCTCTTTCTGCACCACCCATCCCTGTCTGAAGCCATATATTCTGAACAGCATTATAATCTTCTCTGGTGTAGTCTCTGGTGCCGAATCCTTCCATTATTCTTCTGATTTAAGAACATATAGCTGTCCCGATTCTTCTCTTTTAACTATAATCTTATCACCTTTATCTATATAGGCAACCTCAGATTTGGCATCATATATTTCATTGTCTATCATTACTTTACCTGACGGACGAAGTACAGTATGTGCAAGTCCTGTTTTCCCAATAACTGATTTTTGTTTTTTAACATCAACACTAACATATCCTTCATCAGCTTCCTGTACTTTTTGTAATGCAAAGCGACCAAGAAGCCTGTTTGAAGTAAGTAGTTTTTTGCTTCCCCATATTGATAATATAAATGCGGTAAGCATCGAAATAAATACTATAGCAAATGCAGCAATCACAGTATTACCTCCTTCGGGAGCGGGTCCGAATTTGAAATTTATTTTGTCTATCATGCCAAACGTCAGACCAGCAATAATTCCGGAAATACCCAGAATCCCGGTTACCCCAAATCCGGGTATGGCAAATATCTCGATTGCCACCAGCACAATACCGGCAATAAATACGAGTACCTGCCAGTTTTCTGCAATGCCTTCGAGGTAGAGAGGTGCAAAATATAATATGGCGGCAAAAACTGCTGCAATCAGGGGAAAGCCAATTCCCGGAGACTGAAGTTCAAAATATATTCCTCCAATTACAATCATTATTAGCAATCCGGATACTATAGGGTTAATGAATAATTGGATGATTCTTTCTATGCCACTGGGTTTAAATTCTTTGATATCATAGTTTTCTATACCAGCCAGTCTGAGTACCTCCTCAATAGAATTTGCTTCACCCTCGCAAAACCCGAACTCAATAGCTTCAAGTGTTGTGAGGGTTAATACGCTACCCGTGTCACTTACTCCTTCAACATATACTTTTGGATCTACCATGGATTGAGCTATGTCCGGATCTCTGTGCCATACCCAGGTAGTATCTCCATCTTCAACTACCGGCACCTTACCATGAGCCTCAGAGGTTGATCTCATCATCCCCCTCATAAACGACTGGTACTTATCCGGCACCTGCTCACCTGTCTGGTTGACTACTGTTGCGGCCCCGATATTTCCACCCGGTCTCATATAAATGCTATCACATGCAATTGAAATAAGTGCGCCTGCCGATATGGCCTGGTTATCGATGAATACCAGTACAGGAACAGGATAATTTAATATTGCTGTACGTATTGAATCAGCCATATCTACCTGTCCACCATATGTATTCATATGTATTAGCACAAAATCAGCCCCTTCTTTACTTGCTTCTTCAAGACTAATCTTCGTTGTTCTCCATATTGGAGCAGCAATTGCCTTCTTTATATCATACTTGTAAATAAGCACCTTATTTGTATCCTGCGCCTTACCTAAGGCCAATACTGTTCATAATAGAATAAATACGGTAAGTATCTTTTTCATCTTCTTAGTTTTTTATTTCCAATAATACTGGACTGTAACACCCCAACACCCCAACACCCCAACACCCCAACACCCCAACACCCCAAACACCCCAACACCCAACACCCAACACCCCCCCAACACCCAACACCCAACACCCAACACCCAACACCCAACACCCAACACTCCAACACCCCAACACTCCCTCACTCCCTTACTCCCTCTCCCTTAGCCTCCTCAATATAGCCAATAAAAGTCTCCATCGCCAGCTTTTTTTTATCATCCAGCCTGTAATCAATATTAATTGTCAGATATTTCTTTAATATGTCTGTTGGCATTGAGCTAAAGCTTTTATATTTAAGTATTGCATCGTCGATGTTTTCTATCCCGAACTTAAGAGCATCATTAAAGCGTTTAATAAACTTATCATCTAATTTTCGGTTAGAAACCCAGCATGCAAACACGAAGGGCAGACCGGTAAGTCCTTTCCACTCGGAAGAAAGATCTATCCTGTATTTATACTCATCTTCAAGATCAAAACACTGATCGCCAATAATAACAAGTCCCGACCCTTTCGGAATGTCTGAGAAGTTAAAATCTTCGCTGGTGTCTTTCCATACGAATTCTTTTTTCCAGTACTCCCTTGCAAGTATTCTGGCCAGGGCAACTGAACTGCGCGAGCGGTAATCCAGGTATATTGTATCTATTTGCTTAAGAGGAGTGTTGCTTACCATTAAAACCGTTCTTACAGGGCTATTGGTTCCTATGCAGTAATCACTAATTATCCTTGCATCTTTGATGTTCACTATTTCTGCTACCGGTACCAGTCCGATATCTGCCTTCCCTTCCTTAAGTTTCCTGGCACACTCGGCTGGATGATCAATTTCTATAGTTGCCACCTCTTCAATGCCAGATTGTCTAAGTCCGTAGTTAAGCGGGAAAGTATTTGCATACCTTATGGCTGAAATTCTGAGTTTATCCATCTGCTTCTGTCTATTCGCTTCGTAAATGCCCGAAATTACGAAATTTCAGTTTTTTTTCCCCTCTTAAAGTAGTAATTTTACGACTGTTCGCAGAAATATTGAATCAACTAGAAAATAATGGATCTGAATAAACTAAGTGCTATATCCCCTGTTGACGGAAGATACCGAAATAAGACGGAGGAATTATCGGGTTATTTTTCTGAATTCGGACTTATTAAGTATCGTCTTAAGTCGGAACTGGAATATTTTATTTCTCTTTGTGAGCTGCCACTTCCCGGACTGGAGGATTTTAAAAGATCAGATTATTCTGCAATCAGGGCAATTGCCGACAATTTTTCACCTGATAAAGCTGAACGGATTAAGGAAATAGAATCAGTTACCAACCATGATGTTAAGGCTGTTGAGTATTATCTCAAAGAGCAATTTAATGATCTTGGTTTATCATCGTATTCAGAGTATATTCATTTTGGACTAACCTCGCAGGATATAAATAATACTGCAACACCTCTATCAATTAAAGAGTTCTATAATAATTTTTATGAACCACTTTTATTTGAGATAAGAAACAAAATAGATACCCTTGCGGAGGAGTGGAATGATATCCCAATGCTTGCCCGTACTCATGGTCAGCCGGCTTCACCAACCAGGCTTGGCAAAGAGCTGAAAGTATTTGCGGTCAGGCTTGATAAGCAATTTGAACAACTAAAATTCATCCCCTGGTCGGCCAAGTTTGGTGGTGCTACGGGTAATTTTAATGCTCATAAGGTAGCTTATCCGGGTATTGACTGGAATTCGTTTGCCGACAAGTTCCTGAACGACTCGCTCGGGCTCGAAAGATCTTACCCCACCACCCAGATAGATCACTACGACAATCTTGCTGCATGGTTTGATTGTATGGCACGTATAAACACAATATTGCTGGATTTCTCGAAGGATATATGGACATATATATCGTTCGAATATTTTAAGCAGAAGATTGTTAAAGGAGAGATAGGATCATCAGCCATGCCTCACAAGGTTAATCCTATCGACTTTGAAAATGCCGAAGGAAACCTGGGAATTGCCAATTCTTTATTCAGACATTTTTCAGGAAAGCTTCCTGTTTCAAGATTGCAACGAGACCTTTCAGATTCTACAGTACTACGAAATACTGGAGTACCCATTGCCCATACTTTTATAGCAATAAAATCGCTGATCAAAGGGATGGGTAAATTAATTGTCAATACTGACAAGATAAATTCTGATCTTGATAATAACTGGGCTGTTGTTGCAGAAGCAATACAGACAATATTAAGGAGGGAGGGTTATCCTAAACCCTACGAAGCTCTCCTGGGTTTAACCAGAACCAATGAAAAGATTACGCGTGAGATAATACACGCCTTTATTGATGGTCTTGATATTACAGATAGTGTTAAGGTTGAATTGAAAGCGATCACACCATTTAACTACACCGGCTTATAAGATCGGGATATGAAGAGATTTAAAACCCTGATATCATATATTTTACCATATAAGTGGTATGCTTTTCAGAATATTGTTTTCAATATCCTATCTGCTTTTTTTGCCCTTTTTACCTATGCCCTTTTTGGTCCGTTCCTGAATATTCTCTTTGATAAGGTTCCTGAGGTTGCTAAACCTGGTTCTTTTGATCTGAACAAGGAATGGTTTAATTCATTTTTATATTATAATATCAATCAGTATGTAGAACGCTTTGGTGATGCCGGTGCGCTTATTGGAGTCTGTATTCTTGTTTTGATTGCCAGTTTCTTAAAAAACATTTTTGTATTTGCCGGCAATAATGCACTGGCTTATCTGCGCGCCGGATCAACAAGGGATATCAGAAGAAAGATTTACGCAAAGGTATTAAGACTTCCCCTATCATACTTTACAGAAGCCAGGAAGGGAGATATACTTACACGGATATCTAACGATGTACAGGAATTACAGATATCGGTTATGGGTTCGCTGACAATGCTCATGAGAGATCCCATTACTGTTTTGATATTTGTAATATATCTGGCTTCTACAAGCTTTAAGCTTACCCTTTTCGCCTTAGTATTACTACCCTTAAGCGGATGGCTGATAGGTAGGATAGGTAAAAGTTTGCGGACAACATCTTTTGCCAGCCAGCAAAACCTTGGCAGACTCCTGTCTGTTGTTGAGGAAACACTCTCAGGTTTGAGAATAATTAAGGCATTTAATGCTGAGGATAAGATGAATGGTCAGTTCGGTAAATCTAACGAGCGTTTTACAAAGTTGCTGAGACGGGTTATTAGAAAGAGATATCTTGCCTCACCGGTAAGTGAGTTTCTTTCTATAGTAGTAGTTCTATTTGTTTTGTATTTTGGAGGGATGCTTGCCCTTGGTGGATCAGGTGAGATTACACCGGATGAACTTATAGTATTTCTGGTTGTGTTTTCAGTGTTAATCCAGCCGGCAAAGAATATAACTACGGCATATCTTAATGTTCAAAAAGGATATGCCTCACTCGACAGGATAGATGTAATCCTTTCTGCCGATGAAAAAATTATTGAAAAGAAGGATGCAAGATCAATCAGTTCATTTGAGAATGAAATAGTATTTGATAATGTAAGTTTTGCCTATGCTAAGGATCCTGTTCTACAGGAGATATCAATAAAGGTGAGAAAGGGAGAGATGGTCGCAATTGTTGGTAAATCAGGATCAGGCAAATCTACTCTTGTCGATCTTCTTCCCAGGTTTATGGATGTAGACAAGGGCATGATCAGCATAGATGGTATTGATATCAGAGACCTGAAAGTTGTAGATTTGAGGAGCCTGATGGGTGTTGTTAATCAACAGGCTATCCTTTTTAATGAGTCATTCAGAGATAATATAGCATTTGCCGTTGGAGAGTTTAGCGATGAGGAGATATGGCAGGCTGCAAAAGTAGCAAATGCAGAAGAGTTTATTAAAGAATCACCCGGTGGTCTCGACTATATAGTAGGTGAAGGAGGAAGTAAGCTTAGCGGCGGACAGAGACAAAGAATAAGCATTGCCAGGGCCGTACTGGCAAATCCGCCTATATTGATACTTGATGAAGCTACTTCAGCACTCGATACTGAATCTGAGCGTGTAGTTCAGGATGCAATTGATTACCTTATGCAGAATAGAACATCAATAGTTATTGCACATCGACTCTCAACAGTGCAAAGAGCAAGTCATATTGTTGTTATTGATGAGGGCCGGATCGTAGAAATGGGCAAACATGCTGATCTGTTAAAGAATAAGAAGGGAGTTTATTATAAACTTCATAAAATGCAGGAAATAGGGTAGAAGGGTATAAGGCTTAAGGCATAAGGCCTTGACGAATATCGATTAACGATTTTTGATTTATGAAGGGAATGACTCATCACTCACAACTGATTCACAACTCATAACAGACTATCATGGATAAAAAAGTTTCTGAATATTTCTTCGTGCTGGCTTTAAATGCAGAGACAGGTTATTACAGGGTTAACGGTAATTATCTCACCTATGGTGTGCTTGGAGCAATGCTAATGGATCTGGCGCTGAGTGGAAAGATTGATCTCGACGGGAAGGAAATAAGGATTAAAGAGGGAAGTATTACAGGATTAGCTGTTTATGATAAGATGCTTGAGGCAATTCAATCATCAAAAAAGCAAAGGAACATAAGATACTGGCTGAGAAAATTTGCTTTCCGGTCGACATGGTACAGGAAAGAGATGCAAAAGATACTTGTTGCCAATGGTATTCTTAAACAAGAAAGAAAACGATTTTTAGGTATTCCATATTCTATTTATTTCCCTGCAAATCAATCAGCTACTGACAGGTTGATCTTCAGAATGAAAGATATAATCTTGTATAATAAAGAGCCAGAGGAGCATGAGTTAATGTTCCTCGGACTTGCCTATGCCTGTCGGATGCATCGCAGTATGGCAAAGGAAGCTTACGAAAGGAAGAAAGTCAGAAAAGCTCTTGTGAAATATATCAAGGAAAACCCTCTTGCTTCAGGTGTCAGCAAAACCATAATGGAGATGCAGGCAGCCATTACCGCAAGTGTTTCTGCTGCAGTTATATCATCATCCGGAGCTACCGGATCTCACTAGGGAAATTTCATTATTTATTTCCAGGTCAGACAGCATTTTAAAAAATGTTCCGTCATTATTGAGAATAAACCAGAACCTGGATTTGTAATTATGTCATTTCAATTATCAGCTATTTTAAAGACTTTAAAGAAGATCAGAGGTATTGTCCTGCTTAATATCGGAGGGCTTTCCCTGGGTTTGCTAAGTGTAATATTTATTGCTATATGGATTACTCATGAGTTGAGTTTCGATAAATGGGTAGAAGATTCAGAAAGAATATTCAGGGTAGAGGCCCTGATGAATTTTACCGGTGAACCATTTGTATGGGCTTCTACTCAGGCCCCTCTTGTTGAATCTCTTTTAAATGATTATCCAGAAGTAGAGACAGGCGTCAGGATAAAAAGTGGTTATAAAACTTCACTGGAAATAGGAGAAGAACTGTTTATATCAGAGAATCTGTATTATGCACCGGGTAGTTTTTTTGATATTTTTTCACTGGAGACCCTGCAGGGCGACCCTCGCACAGCACTGGATGAGCCCAATGCAATTGTACTGTCAGAGCGGATAGCCAGGAAATATTTTGGCGACACAGATCCTATTGGTAAGGTTATTATTATTGATACTAAAGACGAAGTAGTGGTAAAAGGAGTAATTGAAAATACGCCTTCCAGTAGCCATTTTATATTTGATTACCTTGTTTCAGATGACCTTTATTTTAAGACAATAAGGAATACGGACGATTGGGGAAATTACAATTACTATAATTATATTAAGTTAAAAGAGGGTGTTAGTCCTGAAGAGTTTAATTCCAAACTGGCGACTTACCTGGAAACAAAGAGGGAAGACTCCAAAGGTAAGTTCTTCCTGAATCCCCTTGAGCGTATCTATCTCTATAGAAACCCGGGCTTCGATTCAATGGTATATCCGGGCACAAGCAAAGGGCCAATATCAAGAGTAATATTATTTGGCGTTATAGGGATTATTATACTTCTTATAGCAATTATTAATTTTGTCAACCTGACTATAGCCTTTTCGACCCGAAGATCAAAAGAGATTGGCGTGAGGAAGGTTAATGGAGCCGGGAGATTAGACCTGCTGGGAAGCTTATTCGGTGAATCAGTTTTCCAGACACTGCTATCAGTTATTATTGCCCTGATAGCTGCAATACCTCTGTTACCTGTCTTTAATGCTATAAGCGGGAAGCAATTTATGGTAAGCGACCTTTTCAGCCTTAGAAGTATACTTATTTATTTATCTATAGCTATGGTTACAGGGCTGATAGCCGGATTATACCCTGCACTAATCCTTTCTTCGTTTAAGCCTGTAAGAGTACTCAGAAACAATCCCGAGGACCTGGCTATGGGTGGTGGATTCAGGAAAATTCTTGTACTGGTTCAGTTCGTCATTACAATACTATTTGTTTTTTGCATCATCGTGATAAACAGGCAGATAAAATATATGCAGCATATTGATCTTGGATTTGATAAGGAGAAAGTACTGGTTTATTCTACCCACGAAAAATATGAGAAAACAAAGGTTATTTCCGAAGAGATTGCCAGGTTGCCTGGTGTTGATAAGGTTGCCCTCGGGAGTAGTGTTCCTGTAAATATGGGCAACTGGAGTACTATTACGGAGTGGGATGGAAATGAAGAAGGGAAAAAGCTCAGGTTTCATATGATGCAGGTCGATGATAACTATGTTGATCTGCTGGGATTCGAATTTGTTGAAGGAAGGCCATTATTTAAAGGGCCTCCACGTGATGAGGTTGTAATTAATCAGGCTGCAGTTCGTGAAATGGGTATCGAGAATCCGCTTGGAAAGACTATTACCCGATCATGGCAAGAGAAACATGAGTTTGAGATAGTAGGAGTTGTTAAGGATTTTCATTTCCGTAAACTGAATGACGAAATAAGGCCTGTGTTTATATATAAGAAAAATGATTGGTATTCGCCAAGAATATTTGTTAAACTCAACGCCGGTACCGACTTCAGAATTATTGAGAGTATTTCATCAGTTGTAAAAGAAGCTTCTCCTGCGTATCCATTGAGTTATTTTTTTCTTGATGATGAAATTACCGGCTGTTATAATGATGAATTTCGTCTGAGCAGGCTTATCAATATAGCTACAGCATTCAGTATAATCATATCCTGTATAGGATTGTTCAGCCTGACTGCTTTTTCAATTCTGCGAAGGCAAAAAGAAATAGGAGTGAGAAAGGTACATGGGTCAGGAACAGGAAGCTTGCTTTTAATACTAAACCGGGAGTACTGGATACTTATTTTTATAGCCGCAGTAATCGCACTTCCCTTTGGTCAGTTTATAATCTCGAAATGGCTTGATTCGTATGCCTACCATATAGGTGTTAAACCGGTTTATTACGTCATTACTTTTTTAAGCATACTGGTAATAGCAACAGTAACTATTTCATTTCATACAGTAAAAGCTTCAAATCTTAATCCGAGTGATACTTTAAGAGATGAGTAGGAGTACGAGGTACGGGGTACGTGGTACAGGTACGTGGTGCGAAGGATTGTGTGTAGATGAAAACTCATAACTTTTTTATCTATATTTGCGCTTCTTAAGTGCACATAAGTGAATATTTCAGACCAGCTAACATCTAAAAAGGTATTCCTATTCTGGGGACCCCTGGCCCTTACATGGTTGATGATGTCTTTCGAGCAACCCTTCCTGATTGCCTTTATAGCCAGGCTTGGTGAAGCCAAGTATAATCTTGCTGCCTTTGGTATAGCCGGTTCATTTGCTCTTATAGTTGAAGCGCCGATAATAATGCTTATGACAGCATCAACGGCACTGGTAAAAGGCAAACATACATATCAGAAACTTAAGAAGTTTACAGATATACTGAATGCTTCAATCACTATAGTGCAGCTAATTATACTTATCCCTCCTGTCTTTACTTTTATTGTTGAGGATGTGATGAATATCCCATCAAATGTTGCTCACCTGGCCCATATCTCACTATTAATATTTCTTCCATGGGCAGCATCCATTGGATACCGGAGGTTTTACCAGGGTATTCTGATAAGACACAATCTCACAAGGCGGGTTACCTACGGCACCCTGGTTAGGTTGATAGTTATAATAATTGTCGGTGTTTTCTTGTATATGTCAGATATTGAAGGTGCTTATGTTGGTTCAGCAGCAATGTCTCTGGCCGTATTTTTTGAGGCAATTGCAACAAGAATAATGGCCGATCAGACTGTTAAGAAACTACTTGTTACTGAGGAGTCTGATGCAGAAAATTCAGGCAGGGAGATGACTATGAGGTCTATTACAAAATTTTATTACCCGCTTGCACTTACCTCAATATTATCTCTTGGAGTACACCCTTTTGTTACATTTTTCCTTGGGATGAGTTATATGCCTGTAGAATCGCTTGCTGTTCTTCCGGTTGTGAGCTCGCTGGTATTTATCTTCCGAAGTTTAGGTCTTTCATACCAGGAGGTTAATATTGCCCTGATCGGTGAAAACAGGCAGAATTATAAGGTACTCAGAAATTTCGCTGTTGTTCTCGGAGTGGGAGTAACTGCAGGTATTTCTCTTTTGGCCTTTACTCCACTGGCAAATATCTGGTTTATAAATATCTCAGGATTGAGTAACGAATTGGCAGAACTGTCATATCTCCCCCTGAAAATAATGCTTCTGCTGCCAGTTCTGACAGTATTATTAAATTTCCAGAGATCTACTCTTGTAATAGTGGGTAGGACTGGCCCGATTTCAACTGCAACAGCAATAGAGCTGGTTGTAATTGTTTCAGTACTGCTGGTTTGTGTTGTTTTCCTGAATCTAGTTGGTGTTCTTGCCGCTTCTATAGCATTTGTTTTAGGGAAAGTAGCTTCAACAATGTATCTCTTACCCAGGCAGAGGCTGGCTGTTAAAGGATGGGACAGGAGGTGATGGCAGGGAGCAAAGAGCTAAGAGCTAAGGGCTAAGAGCCAAGGGCAAAGGGCAAAGGGCAAAGAGCTAAGGGCTAAGAGCCAGGATATATCAAACTCCTTTAAACCCTTTTAAACCCTACAAACTCATCTCAACTCATTCTCAACTCATTCTCAACCTTTGTCCTCCAAAGTCCCGAGCAATCGGGACGAAGGAGGATCAGTTTCAACTCAGTTTCACTTTTTTCACCCTGACTTTAATATTTAAGAGCATGTTTTAGGTATAATATTGTTCGACCAATTGTACGATCTGTTCATAATTTCTAAATTAGGTTGCTAAAACCTAAAGCACTAAGTAATTATGACAACCAACCAGGATGGTGGCTCTAATCTGACAGGTAATAAGAAAAGGATCGAAGATATCTATAACAGCTGGAAGTTTGTGGGCGTTGATGAAGATGGCCATAATACCTATATGCCACTTAGCAGGAAATCAATTAAGTTTAGTAAGTCTGTGGTAGTTGAGCTTAAGCGCTTGCACCTTGATGATGAAGAACAAGGCCATATTAATTATGTTAAGAAGGTACTCAGGAGTGCAATGAAAAGAAAAATGAGGGCATCGTGGAAGGTGATTATCATTGTACTTATTCTGGCTGGCCTATGGGCCTGGCAAGATGATGCATTTACTACACCGGGAGAAAATGTTCTGGATAAGGAAGGAGAGGAGCTAGCCAATTTCATTAATACCAGGATGTTTGTGCTAAAGCGCGATATTGATGCAACCATTAATTCGCATATCCCAGAGACCAAAGCTAAGATCAAGGAGCAGGAAGCAAATATTAAAGCCGGTATTTCTGATAAGAAGATGCTGAAAGAAGCAAAGCAGCAGCTCAGAAAGGATAAGAGATATTTAAAATCAAAGGACGACTTCCTGGTTGAGAAAACAGCCCTCTATGAAAGAAGAAAGAATATGACTCCTGAAGAATATAAAGCAGATTATATCGCAGTTTCAGAAAAGGATCAGGTAGATGCCTGGATTACTATGGGGATCTGGCTGACCATGATAATTCTTTATATCTTAAGTTCGCGAAGGCCAGATTTTCTTTTCTGGAAGAATAGCTATGAAGATGGTACTCTCGCTACTGTTGATGATATGGGTGCAGCGGTCGTTAGTTCATCACTTGTAAGTTCAATGGTAAATTTCGATCGTAACAGCACCGAATACGTAAAATGGTCTGATGGGTCTGTTACCCGTGAAGCAAACCTTACGGGAGGAGGTATAGGAATTATTTTTGCTGTTGTGGTGGTAATGTTTTATGCAATGTTTATTGTTATTACTCTTCCGCTAAGAATAGTCTGGAACTGGCTCAGAAACTATGTGTTCTATTTTTAAACAGTAAAAGTTGGCCAAATATAAGATTTGATATCTGAGGTTTGGAATTCAGTTTTAAACTCTTCAAACTCATTCTTAACCCAGTCTCAACTCACTCTCAACTCAGTTTCAACCCAGTTTCAACTCAGTTTCAACTCAGTTTCAACCCAGTTTCAACCCAGTTTCAACTCAGTTTCAACCCAGTTTCAACTCACTTTCAACCCATCCTCAACCTACCCCTCTCGGGATTAACCTCCCTATGGTCGGTTTTTCCCATAGAGGGTAGCTTCAAAGCAAAGAAATGCTTTTCAGCTCCCAGGGGATTAACCTTCCTCTGGTCGGTTTTTCCCATAGGGGGTAGCTTCAAAGCAAAGAAATGCTTTTCAGCTCCCAGGGGATTAACCTCCCTCTGGTCGGTTTTTCCCATAGGGGGTAGCTTCAAAGCAAAATAAAAAGCAATACCGGGAGGTATTGTTTTTGTTTTCAGGCACTTGGCTCGCTCAGGCAAGCCTGGCTCGCAGTGCCTGAAAACAAAAAACCATTCGCTTTCACGAATGGTTTTTACTTTGCTTTGGCGGAGAAAGAGGGATTCGAACCCCCGGTACCTTGCGGTACAACGGTTTTCAAGACCGCCGCATTCGACCACTCTGCCATTTCTCCGCCGCAAAGATATAAAAATTTTCTATTCACAAAATTTTAAGATGATTCATATTTTTAATGTTTTAAAAATTCATATAAATGGATTATTTTTAAATACTAAAAAATGCTCTGTTCGTGGAAAAATGGGCATTAAAGTTTGGTTTTCGTTTAAAAAAAAATATATTTGTATTCAAATAAGTTAATTTTTATCTAACCATAAAACTATTTACCATGACGAAAAAGGAATTAGTAAATGCTATTGCTGAGAATGCAGGATTATCAATGAAGGATGCTAACGAAGCTCTTAACTCATTTGTTGGCGCTTTTGGAAGTGCTATGAAAAAAGGAGAAAGAATTCAACTTCCGGGTATGGGTACCTTTAAAGTAGACACAAGAAGTGCAAGGGTTGTTCGTAACCCACAGACTGGTGAGAAGCTTAACGTTCCAGCTAAGAAGGTAGTTAAATTCAAAGCAGCTCCTGGACTCAGCAGTGAACTCTAAGAACTTTTAAGAACTTCTAAGAACTTCTAAGAACGATTACTAAGAGGGGGTGGCTTACACCTCCTCTTTTTTTAATATGTCAGTACCTAAGCTAATATCCTACCTCGAAGACTTTGTCACAGAAGAGCGGGCAAGGTTGTTCAGAACAATTGTTGAAAAGCGAACAAGGTATATCACTGTTATGCTAGAAGATATATACCAGTCGCATAACGCAAGTGCTGTATTGAGAACCTGTGATTGCTTTGGTATTCAGGATGTTCATATCGTAGAAAACAGTAATGAGTATACAATAAACCCTGATGTTTCACTTGGGTCTGATAAGTGGCTTAATATGTACAGGTATAATTCTATGAAGGATAATACTCTGGCAGCTTATGAAAAGCTTAGGCAGCAGGGTTACAGGATAGTTGCAACAAGTCCACACCATAACGACGTTCTGCTTGATGATTTTGATTTAAGCAGGGGAAAGGCAGTCTTTGTCTTTGGAACTGAATTGCGGGGATTAAGCGATACGGCCATTAAGAATGCTGATGAATATTTGAAAATTCCCATCTACGGATTTACAGAAAGCTTCAATATCTCGGTATCTGCTGCTATAATCCTGAATCGCATAAGCTCCCAACTGTATAAATCAGATATTGAATGGGGGCTTTCGGGTGAAGAGAAACTAGATCTGAGACTTAAGTGGCTCAGGGAAACGATTAAAAGTTCCGAACAACTAGAAAGAGAATTTCTTAGTCGAAATAAGTTATAGATATTAAATATTTTTTCCTATTTTTGATTCAGACCTGGAATGAAAATAATCTGAAATGAACTGCATTATCGTAGATGATGATAAGCTTTCGTGTAAAGTAATATCTGAGCTGATAAGAAAATCCTCCTTCCTAAATCTTGTTGGAGAATTTAATAGTGCAGTAATTGCTCGTAACGAACTGGTAAAGAGACCGGATATCGATCTTGTTTTCCTCGATATTCAGATGCCACATATGGATGGATTCGATTTTATTGGAAGTCTTGAAAGGCCTCCATCTATTATAATGGTTACCGGTAATGAGAATTTAGCTGTTAAAGCTTACGATTTTGATGTAATAGATTACCTTATTAAACCGGTAAGTTATTCCAGATTATGTAAGGCGATAGATAAGGTTATCAGGTACCAGGACAAATCCTTCGGTGACAACCTGGGAAACCAGGAAATATTTATTAAAAAGGGCTCAACTCTTGTTAAAATAAAACTAGATGACATAATACTTGTAGAAGCCCTGGAGAACTATGTTGTACTGCACACCGGTTCTGAAAAATATACCATTCATTTCACAATGAAGGCAATTGAACAGCAACTGCCCTCATTCCTGTTTGTCAGAGTTCATCGCTCCTATATTGTTAATAAGAGCCGAATTAATACAATTCGGGATAATGGACTTGAGATAAAAGGATATTCCGAAATAAATTCCACCATTCCAATAGGTAAATCTTATCGAGACTCTTTGCTCAAAGAGATAAATGTTATGTTAAGATAAATATGTTGGTAAATGTTATCGGAAAGAAATCTTTTTTTAAAGTATGTCGGGCAAACCACCCGGAATCCTCTTTTGCTCGAGGTTGAAAGAGCTGAGGGAATCTGGTTGTATAGCCCTGATGGAAAAAAATATCTCGACCTGGTATCAGGTGTTTCGGTAAGTAATGTTGGTCATTCACATCCCAGGGTTAAACAGGCCGCTAAAGCACAGATAGATAAGTATATGCACCTGATGGTATATGGTGAAATGGTGCAAACACCCCAGGTAAAATATGCCGAGTTACTTGTCGAAAACCTGGGAGGCGGACTTGAGTCGGTTTATTTTGTGAATTCAGGTTCAGAGGCTATTGAAGGTGCTATGAAACTGGCTAAAAAGTTTACCGGACGAAGCAAAATAGTCTCCTTTAATAAGTCATATCATGGAAGTACCCAGGGTGCCCTGAGCATCCAGGGAACAGAGTTTTACAGGAATGCATACCGACCCCTTTTGCCTGATATGTACCAGGTAGATTTTAATAGCACTGAATCTCTCGATGAGATAGACAATAGAACTGCAGCAGTTTTTGTGGAACCTATACAGGCCGAGGCTGGTATAATATTACCTGAAGATAATTTTCTTACAAAACTTCGTGATCGGTGCAATAAGACAGGAGCCTTACTGGTTTTTGATGAGATACAAACCGGTTTTGGAAGAGTAGGAGAGCTCTTTGCAATGAAAAAATTTGGCGTATATCCCGACATCGTTGCTTTAGCGAAAGCTATGGGTGGTGGTATGCCCCTGGGAGCATTTATATCATCATCCGAAATTATGAACAGTTTATCTGCTAATCCGGCTCTCGGCCATATAACTACATTTGGCGGACACCCGGTAAGCTGTGCAGCAGGGATGGCCTCCCTCGAAGTGATTCTTTCCGAAGATCTTCACACTGAGTCGAATAGGAAGGGGGAGAGGTTTAGAGAAAATCTGAAACACTCCAAAATAAAAAATATCCGTGGCTCAGGATTATTCCTGGCAGTCGAACTTAAATCCCCGGCCATGCTCGATAATTTTATGGAGAGCAGCCTGGAGAATGGTATGATAGTAGACAGATTCCTCTTCTGCAACGATGCTTTCCGGATAGCACCGCCATTGACAATTACGGAAGAGGAAATCGACCTTGCCAGTGAAATGGTAATTAACTCACTACGTTCGTTGTAATTTGCTTCGCTTTGCTCAGCGTAATTTGACTCACTGACCCTCGTTGACCCGGGGTCTCGCTCGGGATGATAATACTCCATGCCCCATGCCCCATGCACACTGCCTGAGTGTCAACATTTCTTTATACTGCAAGGACTAGCATCTATATAGTGACTTTTTGTCATATTATCATACTTGGCACATCCTTTGAAATAGTGCTGCATATAACAGATGTCAAACATTAAATAGTATAAAAATGCAGAAGGGTAAAATTGGAGTAACTACTGAGAATATTTTTCCGATAATAAAGAAATTTCTCTATTCAGACCATGAAATTTTCCTAAGAGAACTGGTATCAAATGCAGTCGATGCTACACAGAAGCTTAAAACTCTTGCTTCAGTTGGTGATTATAAAGGAGAAATCGGTGATACGACAATCAGGATTGATGTAAATAAAAAGAAGAAAACATTAACAGTTTCCGATAAGGGAATTGGGATGACCGCAGAGGAGTTGGATAAGTACCTGAACCAGATAGCATTTTCAAGCGCAAATGATTTTCTTGATAAATATAAGGAACAGGCCAATGCAATAATAGGTCATTTTGGTTTAGGCTTTTACTCATCATTTATGGTGTCTGATAAGGTTGAGGTAATAACAAAATCGTGGCAGGAAGACGCCAAGGCTGTAAAATGGACATGCGATGGTAGTCCTGAATATTCAATTGAAGATGTAGAAAAAGAGGATGTTGGTACCGATATCATTTTGTATTTAGACAGCGATTCGAAGGATTTTCTTGAAAATCAAAGAATTGAGGAACTGTTAAATAAGTACTGTAAATTCCTTCCTGTCGAAATAGCTTTCGGAAAGGAACAGGAATGGAAGAAGGATAAGTATGTAGATACAGATAAGGACAAAATCATAAATAACACTCAGCCTGCATGGACCAGAAAGCCTGCCGACCTGAAGGATGAAGACTATTCGTCTTTTTATAGGGAGTTATACCCGGTTGGTGACGAACCCCTGTTTAATATTCACCTTAATGTTGATTACCCTTTCAATCTTACCGGTATATTGTATTTCCCTAAGATTAAAAGCAATATCGAGATACAGAAAAACAAGATCCAACTTTATAGTAACCAGGTATTTGTAACTGATTCTGTAGAGGGAATAGTTCCGGAATTCTTAACACTGTTACATGGTGTAATAGATTCGCCTGATATTCCTCTGAATGTTTCAAGGAGCTACCTGCAAAGTGATGCAAATGTCAAAAAGATATCAGGTCATATTAATAAGAAGGTGGCCGAACGACTAAGCGATATCTTTAAGAATAATCGTGATGATTTTGAGAAGAAATGGGATGATCTGAAGCTTTTTATTATATATGGAATAATTACAGAAGAGAAATTTTATGAAAGAGCTTCCAAGTTTGCTTTGTTCAAAAATACCGATGGCAAGTATTTTACATACGAAGAGTATGAAAATATTATTAAGGAGAACCAAACAGATAAGAACAAGTCGCTTATATATCTTTACTCTACCGACAGCGATGCCCAGTACACCTATATTTCAAAAGCAAAAGAAAAAGGCTACGATGTTATCCTGATGGACGGACAGCTTGACACCCATCTTATTAATCACCTTGAAAGTAAGTTTAAAGACAGTCGTTTTGTAAGAGTCGATTCAGAGGTGGTAGAGAAATTGATTGAGAAGGATGAGCAGATTGAATCCCGTTTATCGCAGGAGCAACAGGACAACCTGAATGTTCTTTTTACAAGTCAGCTTTCGAAAGGAGCCCATTTTGTTGTGCTTACCGAATCTATGCCTGAAACAGATGCACCCGTTATTATTACCCAGTCTGAGTTTATGAGAAGGATGAAAGATATGTCTCAGCTTGGAGGTGGTGGTATGAATTTCTATGGAGATCTACCTGATTCTTATAATCTTGTTGTTAATAATAACCACCCGTCAATTATTGGTATTACCGAAGGCGTTGATAAAGAGCTGGGAGAGAAGCTAAAAGAACATAACAAAAAGATTAAGAAATCAATCGCCGATAAAGAGAAGGAAGAAAAGTCACAGGGCAGTAAAAAGGAAGAGGAAATAACCCAGGCCGAAAAAGATAAGCTTGAAAAACTTAATAAGACCCTCAGTAAATATGAGGAGGCCAGGAAAAAAGAGCTGGAAGAGTATGCCGGTAAACAAGCTCTGATAAAACAGTTGATCGATCTTGCACTTCTGTCTAATAACATGCTTAAGGGAGAAGAACTGAGTAAATTTGTCAAAAGATCAATCGACCTGCTTTAAGCTAAGAGCTAAGAGCAAAGAGCAAAGGGAATTCATAATTGGGATTCCCTTTTTTTTTCGGAATTCGGAATTAGAATTGCGAAGTATGGATTAGTTCCTTATGGCCATCGTAGATATACTTTCTTCAAATCCAAAATCAAGAATTGTTATTCTGGAATCATTTGCACCCTGCACCCTGCACCCTGCACCCTGCTTCTTACATCATCCGTCCTACCTCGCTTTTAAGGTAGTCTATCGCAACTTTTGTGGCTTCCTTATCCATTTCCATAACTGCTTCAAGCAGGAATTTACTGAAATCAGAGCCTGATGATTTTGGAGGGAGTTTCTCAGCACTTGTATTTATTAATTTTATTGTATTTGTTTTTGCATTTTTCAGAACCTCCCATAGCTGAGGAGACACATATATCTGCTGCGCAAGATTATGATCAAATTCGGCTCTGATAGTGGCAAGTAAAGCAGATTGAAGAGTCTTGGCGTCGATACCGGCTTTATTTGTGCGCATAATCAGCGACTCAACTGAAATACGTTCAAGGAAAAGTGTTAAGCGCTCATAAGCCTGCAGCCTGATGGGAGTAATAGTTTTTGAATTTGCCAGCGCTATCTCATTTCGTCTCTTATCCCATTCGTTTTTGAAACTCTGCCTTATAGAGAAATATGCTGTTATCAGTACCAGAAGTGCCGGTATTGTTGCCAGTAGAATATCTTTTGCATTTTCCATTATTGATATTTTTTGAATCTATTACAAACCTATAATAAAAATTTGAAGATTGTATAATAGGTAATATTTCCATAAACCTATGCCCTTCGCTCTTACCTCTTACCTCTTACCTCTTCGCTCTATTCTCTTCCCTCTTCCCACTTCCCTCTTCCCTCTATGCCCAAAGCCCTTAGCCCTTAGACCTATGCCCTTTGCCTCTTTTACCTGCCCTTCAACATACTCCTGCTAAGGTTTTCCTGTATTGCTTTAATAATTTCAACTAAACTGCTAATTTTGCTTTTCTTACTTTAAAAAACCAAAAAATGGAATATCTATCTGATCGACTAAAATCATTATCAGTGTCACAGACCCTGGCTATGGCCCAGAAGAGTCGTGAAATGAAAGCAAAGGGTATTGATGTGATTAACCTTGCCATCGGAGAACCCGATTTTCATACACCGGACGATATTAAAGAAGCAGCTAAAAAGGCTATTGACGATAACTATACATCTTATCCTCCGGTGCCGGGATATGCTGATTTGAGGGAAGCGATATCAGTCAAATTTAAGGAGGAGAACGGGCTGGATTATTCGCCCGATCAAATTGTAGTTTCAGGAGGAGGGAAGCATTCCTTAATAAACGTTATTCTGACAATAGTAAATCCGGGCGACGAGGTTATTATTTTAGCACCCTACTGGGTAAGTTATTACGATCAGATTATCCTTGCAGAAGGGAAACCGGTAATAATTAATACAACTATTGAAAACGACTTCAAGGCAACAGCAGAAGAGATTGAAGCAGCAATAACACCTAAAACCAGGCTAATACTGTTTAATTCGCCTTCGAATCCGACGGGGATGGTTTATACAAGGGATGAGATGGAGAGTATCGCACGCGTAATTGAGAAACATGAAGGCGTTTTTGTGCTTTCTGATGAGATATATGAGCATATTACCTTTGGCGTAGAGCATGTAAGTATTGCTTCATTTGATTTTATCTACGACAGGGTAATAACTTTAAATGGAGTATCCAAGGGATATGCAATGACAGGCTGGAGAATTGGCTATATAGGTGCTCCTTTATGGATCGCTAAGGGTGTAAATAAGCTACAGGGTCAGTTTACTTCAGGTGTATCATCAATATCACAGAGGGCTGCTCTGGCGGCAGTAACATCAAAAACAGATTCAAAAGAGAAGATGAGAGATGCTTTTCTTAAGAGAAGGGATCTTGTTTGTGGTTTATTATCCAAGATAGAAGGATTAAAAGTAAGGGTCCCGCAGGGTGCTTTTTACGTATTCCCGGAAGTAAGTTATTTTATAGGTAAGAGTTATGGAGAGAATGTAATAAATGATTCTACTGATCTGGTAATGTATATTCTTGAGAAGGCTCATGTTGCTACAGTGGGAGGGGCTGGGTTTGGATCTCCCGACTGTCTGAGGCTCTCCTATGCCGCATCAGACGAAGAACTTATTGAAGCAATCAGGCGGATTAAAGAGGCACTGGCCAAGCTAAAATAGTTGCAAGTTGCAAGTATAACCTGCAACCAGAAACCAGCAACTAGTAACTATTATAAGACACCACATCATCAAATGCCCTCCTGCTTTTGTTTCTGGTGGGTTTAGCAGGGTAGCCCAGTGTTATTACCAGTTCGGCTCTTTTGTTTGAAGGTATATTCAGCAGGTTTTTGACTTCTTTTTCATTAAACCACCCCAGGATACAGCTTCCAAGCCCTTCAGCAGCAGCCTGGAGGCAAATGTTTTCAGCAGCAATACCAACATCAATAAGAGAATAATCCTTATCCTTAATAGCTCCACCTACCTGTGCGATTGGCTTTGATTTCTCCCTTACAATAATAATAAATATTGGAACCTGATCTGTAAAGCGGTTAAACCCGAGCCCCTTTGCAGATGCTGCTGCCGATACCTTTTTTAATAATTCTGGCTCGTCTACAACAATAAATCTCCATGGCTGTGAATTACATGCCGAAGGAGCCACCCTGCCTGCTTCAAGTATCCTTTCCAGCTTCTCTTTCTCAACTTTCTTATCAAGATAAGCCCTGTCGCTCTGCCTGCTCTTTATCCTGGCAAGCATCTCTTCACCACTAATCATATTATTGATTTTATTAAATTAGTTAAATCTTATTTGCTGTCTCTGCCCTTCCAGAGAAATCGATTTTCTTCTCCTTTCCGAAGTTTTGCTATATTCTTTTTATGTGTCAGAATTATTGCAATGCCTATTAGAACTGCAAAGATTAGCAGAAAAATTGATTGGCGAGCATCAAACAGGGTAATAAAAATGGGGAAGGAAATACCTGCTGACATTGAACTAACTGACACATAGCCTGTAATAAGCAGAACAACCAGGAATACCGCAAAGCAAGATATAGTTACTAAGGGACTCAGTGATAATAATACTCCGAAGGTTGTAGCAACACCTTTTCCTCCCTTAAATCCTGCAAATATTGGAAATACATGGCCTACAATTGCTATAGATCCCGTTAGAATCTGAAGATTAACCACCTCCGGCGATCCATGGTCGGCAAGGTTAAATATTAAAGGAAGGCTGGCAGCCAGCCAGCCCTTGCCAATATCAATAATTAATACCGGTATCCCGGTGCTCCAGCCAAGTACCCTTATTGTGTTTGTTGCACCTGCATTACCACTCCCGTGTTCACGGATATCAAGCTTATGGAATATCTTTCCGGCCCATACTGCAGTTGCAATAGAGCCAAGAGCATAGGCTGCCAGGCAGGTAAGTATTAGCAGTTTAACATTCATAATGTTTGCTGAAATTAGAGCACAGGTCCATATTGCATCATCTCCTTAATCTTGTCATTATATGTAAACCTATGGAAATTTTCTATAAAAAGGTCAGCCAGGTTAACTGCAGCAATATGCCATTCCTTAGCACTTGACCATGAGTTTCTCGGATCAAGAAGATTTGTATCAACACCTTCTAATCTGTCGGGGATTGACAATCCAAATACAGGGATATCGCTGAACGATGCCTCGTTAATTGATCCATCAAGAATGGAGTTGATAATTGTACGGGTTGGTTTAATGTCTATTCTGTTTCCTACTCCATATCTTCCTCCTACCCAGCCAGTATTTACGAGCCATGCATCAGCATTGTGTTGCTCCATCTTTCTTATCAGTTCATGGGCGTATATTGAAGGGTCAAGCAGCAGGAATGCAGCACCAAAACAGGCTGAGAATGATGGTACTGGTTCTTTTATACCAAGTTCGGTTCCTGCAACTTTCGCAGTATATCCGCTTACAAAGTAATAACCTGTCTGTCCCTTGCTTAGCTTTGAGACAGGAGGAAGAACACCAAAGGCATCTGCTGTCAGAAATATTACTTTCTGTGCATGTCCGGCTTTTGATACTGGCTTAACAATATTCTTAATATGGTAAATTGGGTATGAAACTCTTGTGTTTTCGGTTTTCCTGTTATCTTCAAAATTTATCTTACCGTCACGGTGCACTACAACATTCTCAAGCAGGGCATCCCTTTTAATAGCATTATATATATCTGGTTCTTTGTCTTTGCTAAGATGGATGCACTTAGCATAGCAGCCCCCTTCAAAATTAAAAATACCATCATCATCCCAGCCGTGCTCATCATCACCTATCAATGCCCTGGCCGGGTCGGTCGATAATGTTGTTTTACCCGTACCTGAAAGACCAAAGAATATAGCAACGTCACCTTTTTTTCCGACATTTGCCGAGCAATGCATAGCGGCAATACCCTGTAAGGGAAGGTAGTAGTTCATTACCGAGAATATTCCTTTTTTCATCTCACCGCCATACCATGATCCGCCAACGACAGCCATTCCTTTTGTAAGGTCGAAAAAAACAAAAGTCTCTGAATGAAGGCCCATCTCTTTCCAGTCGGGGTTGTTGGTCTTAGATGCGGTAAGAAAGACAAAATCAGGTTCAAAACTTTCAAGTTCTTCCTCTGTTGGCCTGATAAACATATTTTTAACAAAGTGTGCCTGCCAGGCCACTTCCATTATAAATCTCACCTTAAGGCGAGTGGCCTCATTGGCTCCGCAGTAACAGTCTACCACAAATAACCTTTTTTCAGACAATTGCTTGGCAGCGAGTCTGTGACAATGATCCCATGTTTTCTGGTCTATAGGTTTATTATCAGAAACAATAGAATTGTCAGTCTTCCACCAGACAGTATCTTTTGACTTTTCGTCTTTAACAATATATTTATCCTTTGGCGACCTTCCGGTATATATACCTGTATCAACAGCAACTGCTCCGCTTTTAGTAACGAGCCCCATCTCAAATCTTTCAAGGCCGGACCTGGTTTCTTCAATAAATAGTTCTTCATAACCGGGATTATAGATTATTTCAACAGGGTCAGAAATGCCATAACCTGCAAGAGCATCTTTAGTAATCATATCAGGGGTATTTTTAGGGTTAATAATGTATAATATTAGATGTTATTGTACCAAAGGTAATAAAATCAAAAATAGTTCTGAATCTAAAAAAGATGTTCCTGCCTTTATTTAAACTGATGGGATTGAAATAATGAACAAACAGGTCTCTTTAAAGGTTTGTATAATAAACAATTAATATAAAAATAGAAATATGAAAAAGTTAGTTTATAGTATTACAATGCAGCTGGTAGTTGCATTTATGTTTTCGACTGTACTATCCGCACAGGATTATAAGGTTAATACAGCTAAGACTGTAGTAAACTGGGAAGGCTCAAAAGTTGTTGCCGGTTCTCATGAAGGGACCATACAGGTAAAGTCCGGAAATCTTTTATTAAAAGAAGGGCTGATTGTTTCAGGTAAGGTCGTTGTTGATATGACAACTATAATTGATACCGACCTGGAGGGTGCAATGAAAGAAAAGCTTGAAGGGCATCTTAAGTCTGACGATTTTTTTGGCGTCGATAAATTTCCTGAGGCAAGCCTTGAAGTGAAAGAATCTGAAAGAATTGATGGTAATAAAATAAGGGTAAAGGGAATGCTTACAATAAAGGGGAGTACCAATCCTGTAAGCTTTGAAAGCTCAGTAGATAAAGTTGATGAAACCATGTTATTTGAGGGCAATATTAAGATTGACAGATCTCAATATGATGTTCGCTACGGGTCGGGTAAATTCTTCGATAATCTTGGAGATAAGGCCATAAATGATATCTTTACTCTTGAATTTAAGCTTCTCCTGGTGAAATAGTGGAGGAGCACTATTTTTCTAACTAACCCGGAGAATAATTATGGATAAGAGTATCAAAGGAAGCGAAACAGAAAAGAATTTACTAAAAGCATTTGCCGGAGAATCTCAGGCTAAGAACAGGTATGAATTTGCAGCCAAGGTTGCCAAAGCAGAAGGATATGAGCAGATAGCTGCAATATTTCTTGAAACAGCCATGCAGGAACAAACACATTCAAAGAGGTTTTTTAAGTTCCTTGAAGGTGGCGGTGTGGAAATTACAGCTATGTATCCTGCTGGTATAATTGGAACAACCAGTGAGAACCTTGAACATGCTGCTGAGGGTGAACACGAGGAGTGGGCTGAGTTATATCCCGAATTTGCCAGAGTTGCAGAGGCAGAAGGATTTAAGGAGGTCTCTATTGCATTTAAGGCCATTGCCAAAGCTGAGAAAGTACACGAAGACAGGTATCGTAAGTTGCTTGAAAACCTTATGGGTAACAAGGTGTTCGAAAGAGAGGATAAGGTTTTCTGGTATTGCAGGAAATGTGGATATATCCACTTTAGTAAAAAGCCCCTGAAGAACTGTCCTGCATGTCTCCATCCATATACTTATGCTGAGATATTCTCTGAAAACTACTAATCGTTAAGAGCGAAGAGCATAGAGCAAAGAGCAAAGAAAAAGGCGTGGATGAGTCCACGCCTTCTTTTTTTGACCTATTAAAAATCTTCAATCTTCAATCTTTAATCTTAAAATCTTATAATCTAATAATCTTTGAATCTCCTATTACCTTATATTCGCCTGTGCAGCTGCCAGCCTGGCGATAGGAACCCTGAAAGGCGAACAACTAACATAGTTCATGCCTACTGAGTCGCAGAATTCAACCGAACTTGGCTCACCTCCATGTTCACCACATATTCCAACTTTAAGATTTGGATTTGCTGATCGTCCTTTTTCAGTACCCATTCTTACCAGCTGTCCTACACCTTCCTGGTCGAGTACCTGGAATGGATCATTCTTAAGGATTCCTTTTTCGAGATAAACAGGCAGGAATTTGCCGGCGTCATCGCGCGAATATCCGAAAGTCATCTGTGTAAGGTCGTTTGTTCCGAAAGAGAAGAATTCAGCAACTTCACCAATTTTTTCAGCTGTAAGTGCCGCTCTTGGTATTTCTATCATTGTTCCAACAAGGTAATCCACCTTTATGCCTTTTTCCTCAAAAACCTTATTTGCAGTATCCCTTATTATAGTTTCCTGTAGCTTGAATTCCTCAACTGTTCCAATCAGAGGAACCATTATTTCAGGTTTTGCATCAACTCCTTGTGCTTTCAGGCTACATGCTGCCTCTATAATGGCTCTTGCCTGCATCTCTGTAATTTCAGGGTAGGTATTACCCAATCTGCAACCACGGTGACCAAGCATAGGATTAAATTCGTGAAGCGATTCAACTTTTGCTTTTACAGCCTCAGCCGAAATACCCATTTCGGCAGCCATCTCGGCCTGGTTTTCTTCCTCGTGAGGAACAAATTCGTGGAGTGGTGGATCAAGCAAACGAATAGTTACTCCATATCCTGCCATAGCCTTAAGTATACCTTCAAAATCTTCTCTTTGATAGGGCAGAAGCTTTTCAAGAGCTTTCCTGCGATCAACTTCATCTTCTGCAAGTATCATTTCTCTCATTGCCATTATTCTTTCTCCCTCGAAGAACATGTGTTCGGTACGGCAAAGCCCGATACCCCTTGCACCAAAATTTCTTGCTATTTGTGCGTCATGAGGACTATCGGCATTAGTCCTGACATCCATCCTTGTGTATTTATCTGCAATCTCCATAATACGTCCGAAATCACCACCAAGTACCGGGTCAATTGTATCTACCTTACCCTTGTATACTTCTCCTGTACTACCATTAAGTGATATCCAGTCGCCTTCATGAAATACCATCCCGCTGGCTTTCATTGTCCTGGCCTTATAATCTATATAAATGCCACCGGCACCTGAAACACAGCATTTACCCATTCCACGGGCCACAACTGCTGCATGAGAGGTCATTCCTCCTCTGGCAGTAAGTATACCCCTGGATATATTCATTCCTTCAAGATCTTCAGGAGATGTTTCAATTCTGACAAGAAGAGATTCTTTATATTTTGATGCTTCATCGGCAAAGAAAACTATCCGACCTGTTGCCGCTCCCGGAGAAGCCGGAAGACCTTTAGCTACAGTATTTGCCTGCTCGAGAGCTGACTCGGCGAAAACCGGGTGCAGTAATTCATCAAGTTTATTTGGCTCCTGGCGAAGCAGGGCTGTTTTTTCGTCAATTTTCCCTTCGTCAAGAAGATCTATGGCTATCTTAACCATTGCAGCACCTGTCCTTTTACCATTTCTTGTCTGGAGTAACCATAGCTTACCGTCCTGTATGGTAAATTCAAGATCCTGCATATCAGAATAGTGATTCTCAAGTGTCTTCTGAGTATTAAATAGTTCCTTGTAAACCTTGGGCATTACCTCCTCGAGCGATGGAAATTCTTCCCTGCGATCTTCTTCACTTACGTCGGCCAGTTTGGCCCATCTTTTTGAACCTTCAAGTGTGATCTGCTGAGGAGTACGTACTCCAGCAACAACATCTTCTCCCTGGGCATCAATAAGGTATTCACCGTTGAAGATGTTTTCACCAGTACCGGCATCACGAGTAAATGCAACCCCTGTACCTGAGTTCTGCCCCATATTTCCAAATACCATTGCCTGTACATTAACAGCTGTACCCCATTCTTCAGGGATATGGTTTAACTGGCGATAATAGATCGCCCTGTCGTTCATCCAGCTGTCAAATACAGCACATACTGAGCCCCATAGCTGCTCCCATGGATCGGTTGGGAAGTCTTTTCCAGTCTTGTTTTTTACGGCCTCTTTGAACTGAACTACAAGATTTTTCAGGTCATCAACTGTAAGTTCGTTATCGTTCATTACTCCACGCTCCACCTTCATCTCTTCGATGATCTCCTCGAATGGATCAACATCTTCCTTTGACTCTGGCTTTAATCCCAGTACAACATCACCGTACATCTGAACAAACCTTCTGTAAGAGTCCCATGCGAACCTTTCATTTCCAGTCTTTTTGATTAAGCCCTCAACTGCGTCATCATTCATTCCCAGATTAAGCACAGTATCCATCATCCCGGGCATAGATACCCTAGCTCCAGATCTTACAGAAACCAGACATGGATTCTCCTTGCTGCCAAATTTTGTTCCCATAATGGATTCAATATTTGCAATAGCAGCTTCAACCTCATCTTTCAGTAACTCTACAACCTTCTCCTGACCATATTTATTATACTCGGTACATACCTCTGTTGTAATAGCAAATCCCGGAGGTACCGGCACCCCAATCAGGTTCATTTCACATAAATTTGCTCCCTTACCACCTAACAGGTTTTTCATCCCTGCATTACCTTCAGCTTTCTTATCGCCGAAAGTATAAACTCTTTTAACCTTTGACATAATTCTATATATTAATTCAATTTACTTACGTTCAAAATAAGTCGCAAATTTACAAAAAAGTTCCCAATATATTAAAGATACATCAATATTTTAATTATGATGTAAAGGTCAGATAATCAAAAAATTAGGTAGGATAGACCTTTAATATGGCAAAGTTTTATACTACTTCACCCTGTAACCCAGAGATTCAATCTTTTCTTTTATTAATGAAAGATCAAATGAATTGCCTTCCAGCTTAACTTCTCCGGATTTGATATCCGCATTTGCAAATTCAACTCCATCAATACTCAATGCTCCATTTTCAACATTTGCCTTACAGTGATTACAGGTCATACCTGTAACATAAATCTTCGTAATATTTTTCATATTAACTATTCCATTTTCATTAACTGACCTTATCTTTCGGCTTTGCAACAGCTTCTGTATATAGCCATTTATTATAAGAACTATTAGTGAAGCTGCAGATATATAGCTAAGCCATGGGGGAAGAATTTCGTGATCGTGGTTCATTATATGCTGAGGAACAAGAAACCATTCGCCCGGAAGGAAATTATTGATTATGGTTCCAAAAATTAATGCTCCACCGATTATTGAAATAAGATAGCTGCTTAGAGCTTTTCTTCCCAGTACCCTGGCAATCATAGTTATCGTTGCTGCATTGGTGGCCGGTCCGGCCATCAGAAGTACAAGAGCAGCTCCTGGACTGAGGCCCTTAAGCATCAGTATCGCAGCTACGGGTACGGATGCTGTTGCACATATATATACCGGTATTGCAGCAATAAGTACAATTAACATTTCCAGGAAATCGTTATTTGTCTTACCGGCAAAGAAATCATCCGGGATAAGTACTGCCATCAGGGCGGCAATCATTAAACCAACTACCAGCCAGCCCATTATGTCCTGCAGAAATTCAACGAAGGCATAACGAAACATTTGCTTTATTTTCGGAAATAGTCCGGGAGGTAAATTCTGGTTTTGACCATCGCTCGCGATATCCTGGTCTTTTTCCTTTCGCGTAATTCTGTTTGTAATTAATCCTCCACCAATACCGGTAAATAATGCTATTAGAGGCCTGAGTATTGCAAAAGGGAGGCCAAGAAGAGAATATGTAACCATTATGGAGTCGATTCCTGTCTGGGGAGTTGATATAAGAAATGAAACAGTTGAACCCCTGGAAGCGCCATTTTTGTAAAATGACAATCCTGTTGGTATAACCCCGCATGAACATAGTGGCAGCGGTACTCCAAGCAGGGAGGCATTTATCACGGCACCCCGCCTGTTTCGTCCCATATATTTTTTTACCTTATTTTTTGGGAAGAGCAGGTATAGTATTCCTGCAAAGAGAAAGCCCAGGAGGAGGTAGGGTGACATCTCTGCGGTGATAAACCAAAGTTCATCAAGAAATATTTTAATATATGATAGAATATCCCTCATCAATTCATCCTTTTAAGGTTTGAAAGCAGGGAATTGTTCAATTTAAAGTATGCTTATTTCCCTGAACGGGGATGATGACGGTCGATAGTTTTCTTCAGGTAGAGTCTGTCGATATGAGTGTAGATCTCCGTGGTAAGTATTGACTCATGACCCAGCATTTCCTGTACCGCCCTTAAATCGGCGCCTTTCTTAATAAGGTGAGTCGCAAAAGAGTGCCTGAAGGTGTGTGGACTTACCTTCTTCTTTATCCCGGCTAGATATGAAAGATTCTTAATTATTGTATAAATCATTTCTCTTGTAAGCCTTCTTCCCCTGCGATTAAGGAAGAGTATATTTGTATCACTTATTCGTTTTAGCCTGTTTCTGTCTTCCAGGTATTTATTTATCTCCTTAATAACAATGTTGTTTAGCGGAACGAGCCTTTGCTTATCTCCCTTCCCTGTAACAAGAATATATTCTTCCTTAAAATGAAGGTCGGTTAATTTTAAATTTATTAGTTCAGATACTCTTAATCCACACCCGTATAATGTCTCGATTATTGCACTATTTCTCTGGCCTTCAGGCTTGCTAAGATCAATTGAGGCAATTATAGAGTCTATTTCCTCCTCAGAAAGAACTTCGGGTAATATTCTGCCAAGCCTTGGCGACTCGATCAAAGAGGCAGGGTTTTCTTCAATCTTTCCTTCAATTACCATATATCTGAAGAAACTCCTTATCCCCGACAAAATTCTTGATTGAGTCCTCGGATTGTCAGCCTTTAACCAGGTAATAAATCCTTTAATATCATCAAAATCTATAGAGCCTGGTGGCTTTGAATTTAGTTCAGATATTGAAAATTTCTCAAGCAGAGCCACGTCATGCATATAGGCTTCAATAGAATTGTGGGAAAGTGACTTCTCAATTGTCAGAAAAGATTCAAATTCCTTGATTACTTCCATCCAGGTATCATCCCTGAGGTCATTCATGCATTATGGCATATTACGGTTATGTTACAAATTTAGCAACATTATCGGGTTGGTAATTTAAGGAATGGATTTTTAGTATCTTTGTTTGAAAATATATTTTATACCCTGTCTATGGTTATTACAATTATTAACGGGCCTAATTTGAATCTTCTGGGTAAAAGGGAGAGTACAATTTATGGGGAGCAGTCATTTGAGTCAATTCTTGAATCACTTAAGACAAATTATTCAGGCGTAGATTTGAGGTTCTTTCAGTCTAATGTCGAGGGGGAGATTGTTAATTTCTTACAGGATTCAGCCGATGAAAGTGATGGAATTATCTTAAATGCAGGTGGATATACCCATACCTCAGTTGCAATAAGGGATGCTGTACTTTCAATTGAAACGCCTGTTATTGAGGTGCATATAAGCAATATTATGAAAAGGGAGGAGTTCAGGCATACATCTCTCTTATCTTCGGTTTGTTCTGGATCAATGTTTGGATTTGGTATAAGAGTATACGAACTGGCCCTGGAGGCTTTCGTTAGAGAAATAATATAACAGAAGATTAAAAATGGATAGAAAAAGAACCAAGGTTGTTGCCACTATTTCGGATAAAAGATCGGAACCAGAATTTATAAGACGACTTTACGAAGCCGGTATGGATGTGGTCAGGATAAATACTGCTCACCAGGATATTGAGACAACAATGAGGGTGGTTGAGAATGTTAGAAAAGTTTCTGATAAAATATCGTTCTTACTAGACACAAAAGGTCCTGAAGTAAGAACAACCAAGTGCGACGGTGATGTAATTCTTGAGAAGGGACAGGAGGTTAAGATTGTAGGCGAGCCGGATGTTCATTCAACATCATCCTGTATATCGGTATCATATAAAGACTTTGCCAGAGATGTACCACTTAAATCCAGTATATTGATTGATGATGGTGATCTTGAACTAATTGTTAAATCAAAGGATGGCAATACTCTGATATGTGAGGTAATGAATGATGCTCCCCTGGGATCAAGAAAGAGTGTCAATGTGCCCAATGTCAGAATAAACCTGCCTTCACTAAGTGAAAAGGACAGGAGGTATATTCACTATGCAATAGAGAATGATATAGATTTTATTGCTCATTCTTTTGTAAGGAATGCTCAGGATGTACTTGATATTCAAAAGATTCTGGATGAGCATAATAGTGATATTAAGATTATTGCAAAAATAGAGAACCAGCAGGGTGTTGATAATCTTGACGAAATCCTTGAGCACTCCTATGGAGTAATGGTGGCTAGAGGTGATCTGGCAATTGAGATTCCATATGAGCGTATTCCTGGTATTCAACGAAAAATAATAAACAGGTGTATCAAGAAACGGAAGCCGGTTATCGTAGCAACCCAGATGCTTCACTCGATGATAAATAACCCTCGCCCAACCAGGGCAGAAGTAAGTGATATAGCAAATGCTATTTATTCCCAGACAGATGCAATAATGCTGAGTGGAGAGACTGCTTATGGAAAATACCCTGTCGAGTCTGTTAAGATAATGACAAGGGTTGCAAGGGAGGTTGAGAAAAATAAGGTGAAATTTCTGGAACTTCCTTCTGGTAATCTTACCGGCGAGGTATCTGCTTATCTTGCCAAGGTAGCTGTTAAAACAGCGTCAAGGGTTGGTGCAAAGTGTATTATTTGTGATACCGTAAGAGGCAGGACTATCAGGAACATGTCGGCTTTCAGGGGCATTAATTATGTTATGGCTCAGTGCTATTCTCCCAGAACTATGAGAGAATTGGCTCTCTCCTATGGTGTCTATGCATCACTTCAGGAAAAGCATAAGTCTTCAGATATGTTTCTAAAAGTAGCACTGTCAGGTCTCCTGAAAACTGAGGATCTGAAGGACGATGATATGATTGTTGTTCTTGCCGGGAACTTCTCACGGGGTTCAGGGTCCTCTTATATCGAGGTAGGTTCTGTAGAATACCTGAGAGAAAGAGCGGATGAAGCATGATTTAGTTGGTCTGATTTTTGAGGTCTTATAGAGTTTTTAAGGAGATGGATGCTTAAATTATTTTTCATATTAATTACCGTACTTCCATTCCACCCTGTACATGTCTCTATGTCAAGTCTGTATATGGATGGTGAAGAAGACAGCCTCGTGCTTTCTGTAAGGATGTACAGTGATGATCTTGCATTAGACCTCTACAGATTGTATGATGCCGAGGGTGTATATTCAGAAATAGATCATCTTTTTACATTCACGGGTTCAGACTCATATTACGAAAAATATATAGGCGAACATCTTATAGTATATTCAGATGGGAAGGCTATTGATTTAAAACTGGTAAAGAAGGAAATTCTTGACCTTGAAACATTATTGTACTTTTCGGCTGATATTACAAGAGAACGAATTGGAAGGATAAGCGTTGTGAACAAAATACTTACAGGTATGTACATGGATCAGGTTAACCTGTTTATTTTGAAATTAGATGAAAAAGAAAAAGGAGTTAGATTCACGGCTTCCAAAACCGAAGAAGTATTTGCCGGGAAATAAACTTTAATTAGATATCAATGAAACAAAAGATACTAATATTTTTACTTATAATACTGACAACCAGCACATATGCTACGCATAACAGGGCAGGGGAGATTACTTACAGGCAGATTTCAGATCTTACATATGAAATAACAATAACAACATTTACCTATGTGTTAAGCCTGGCCGACAGGGACTTTCTTGAAGTTGAGTGGGGTGATAACACTACATCAATAGCAGCAAGGGTTGAGCTGCAGCAGCTTCCTAATTATTACCAGAGGAATGTATATAAGATTCAACACACATACCCCGGATCAGGAGTTTATAAGATCGTGGTGCAGGATCCAAACAGGAACGACGGGATAAATAATATACCTAACTCTGTCAATGTCGTATTTTCAATATCTACCATACTGCTGGCCGATCCGAATATTGGATACAATAATACCCCTACACTTTTGAATCCGCCTTACGATAAGGCTGCCATTGGCCACAGGTTTATTCATAATCCGGGTGCATATGATGTTGACGGAGATAGTCTTTCATACCGCCTTACAATATGTACCAGAGAAGATGGTATCCCTATTGAGAATTATACTTACCCACCTGCGTCTAACGAGTTTTATATTGATTCTGTTACCGGAGATCTTGTATGGGATGCACCTATGGAACTGGGAAGGTATAATGTAGCTTTTGAGATTAACGAGTGGAGACTGGGTTATAAGATTGGATCAGTAGTAAGGGATATGCAGATTGATGTTTACGAAACAGACAATAATCCCCCGATTAATGGACCCCTTGAGAATTTCTGTATTGAAGCAGGCGATTCAATAGAATTTGACGTAACTGCTACCGATGAAGATGGAGATTTAATGACTCTGCTTGCAACCTCCGGACTGTTTACATTTAGTGCCTGCATACCTGCTTTCGACAGTATATCTGTTAACCCGGGCGTAGCTGCATACAGGTTCAAATGGGTAAGTTGTCATGAAGCTGTCAGGGATCAACCCTATGATGTTCTTATTAAATCAGAGGATAATAATCCCGAAATAGAATTGTTTGATATTGATAATTTTAAAGTAAAGGTACTTGGCCCTTCACCTTTTCTTTTAAGCGCGTCACCACAGGGCAAGTTTGTCAGGCTCGAATGGGACAGCTATGTAACTGATATAGTAAAAGGATATAATATATATCGCCGTGTTAATCCTACCTCCTTTGTTCCTGATTCATGTACTAACGGAATCCCCGATTACCTTGGGTTTAATCTGGTTGGTTATGCTGCAGGTAATACAACACTGAGCTATACAGATACCAATAGCGGAAACGGACTGGAAAACGGGGTTCAGTATAGCTACAGGATTGTAGCAGTATATCCCAATGGGACGGAAAGCAAAACATCTAATGAGATAACCACATCACTTATTTCCGGCGTTCCTGTTATAGTAAAAGCAAGTGTTTTGGAGACTGATGCCGCAAATGGTAAGGTACTTGTTCAATGGCTTAAACCGGATCAACTGGATACTATTCCCGCACTGGGTCCCTTTGATGTCCTTGTTTCAAGATCTGCAGGAATTACGGGTGATAATTATCAGCTGGTAAAAACATTCACTGATCTGAACGATACTACCCTCCTGGACTCTTTAATTAATACTGTCGATCAGGCATATATTTACAGGGTAGAGATATATAATAATGAAATCGGTAATGAGGGATTTATTGGAGAGCCAGGTGTTGCATCTACTCCTTATGTGGAGTTATCTCCAGGTGATAAGAAAGTAAATATCAATATTAGTATTAATGTACCATGGATCAATAGTGATTATATCATTTACAGGTATAATGACCTTACAACAGACTGGGATTCTATCGGAACTACAAATCTGCTGACCTATGTCGATGATGGACTGGTTAATGGTCAGAATTATTGTTACTACGTTAAGACAGTGGGTGGGTATATGAGTTCTACACTCCCCGATAGTATTGTGAATTTCTCTCAGCAGGCCTGTATGGTTCCGTATGATAACGAACCACCCTGTACCCCTGACCTTGAAGTATCTACTAACTGTGACGACCTATATAACTACCTCGTGTGGAGCTTTGATGACCCCACCTGCATGGATGATGTAGCAGGTTATAATATATATTACAAAGGAGATTTCTCTGCTAACCTGGAATTTCTTGATGTCGTTGAAGAAGTGGATACAATGCATTACAGGCATGATCTAAATCAACCCGGGCAAATAGTTGCCGGTTGCTATGCTGTTACGGCTTACGATAGCAATGGTAATGAAAGTCCGAGATCTGTAACCATATGTGTTGATTCGTGTAACTTCTACGAGATTCCGAATGTCTTTACTCCTAATGGAGATGGCAAGAATGATCTCCTTATTGCCAAAACCTCAGGATTGATCGAAAAGGTCGATTTCAGGTTATTTAACCGTTCAGGCATCGAGATTTTCAGAACAACTGAACCACGGCTCGACTGGAATGGAACTTATAAGGGTTCGCTTGTCGCTCCCGGTGTTTACTTTTACCAGTGTGATGTGTTTGAGAGAAGGATAAGCGGACTGGAGCAGTTTCACCTTTCGGGTTTTATTCATGTAATAACCGAGAAGGGAGCAAAGCCGGTAATAATAGAATATTAAGTGTTTATTATGAAGTTAAAAACAGGAATCCTGCTTCTTCTATCTCTTATTGCTGTTAGCATTACAGCACAGGATCAGAATGATTATATAAGGCGATCGGCGGCAAAATTGAATAATGGTCAGTTTTCAGATGCTGCCGGGATATGCAATGAGGCACTCAGGGTAAAAGAGGATTACAGGCTGTATCTGATTTTAGCAGATGCACAATTAGCTATGGGACTTAGTATTGAGGCTGAAGATTCATTCCGGAAAGCTTCTGGTATTGCTGAGGGAGCCGGTGATTATGGACTGGCAATTATTTCTGCAGACAGGAATGATGCCCTGAAACTTGTATATCACCTTGAAAAACACCTCAGATCACCATTCAAGAAAACTGAGTCAGAAATCATGCTTAACGAGCATTTCTATCCCCTGCAATCTTCTGATGAGTGGAAAGATCTATGGAAGCGATCGTGGTATACCAGTTTAGAGAAAGGTTTGTCTGAGGCATCTTATCTGGAAAAAAGTGGCAGGCTTGAAGAACTTCAGAACCTTGAGAAAGATCTCCTTCCGGTTTATAGAGATGAAGCGGCTATGGAATACCTTGAGGGAATGGTGAGAATGGCCCTGGGAGATGTAAAGGGCGCACAGGGTAAAATCAGAGAAGCATTGAATAAGGGATATACTGGTTCGGGTGCCTATCTTGATTTTATTGATGTTTTGATTAAAGACAGGAATTATGCAGAAGCAGTTAGTATAGGAGAGAAGGCTAATGAGTTGTTTCCGATGGAATCAGTGTTTATCCTGAAACTTGCCGAGGCAAACAGATTACTTGGAGATCGCGACAGGGCTGCTGATCTTGCAAAATCCTATCTTGATTTATATCCGGAAAGTGAAGAAGGCTTATCTCTGGCCGGTAGAATATTGAATGAGAAAAGAAGCTATACAGAGGCATTAAAATGTTTTACTAAAAGCATAGATCTTTATCCCGGTAATGCTGATCACTATGTCGACAGGGCTGATGTATATAGTCGTACACAGACCTGGCAGTATGCTATATCTGATTACTCAATGGCTCTTGATCTGAGACCCGGCGATGGTGACGTTTATTACAGAAAAGCAAACGCACTGCTAAAGATGGGAAAACTCGATGACGCCTGCCGGGATTTCAAAATGGCTCTTAAATACGGCAATAAGAAAGCTGCTTCAGAGATAAATAAGCATTGCATCCGCTAAAAACATGTAAAAAGTTACTTCTGACTTCTATCTTGTATGCCGAAGTATTTTGTCATACAACTCTTTAGGCTTAAAGGGTTTAAGTATATAATCATTGATATTTAGTCCCTCTATCTTATCTTCATGTTCAGACATTATCGCTGCCGTTAGTGCAACAATGGGAATGTCCTTGATTTCCTGTTTTTCAGAAGACCTGATTATTCCCGATGCTTCAATACCGTCCATTTCGGGCATATGAAGATCCATTAATATAAGATCGTACTCATTTTCATTTATCATATCAAGTGCAATCTTCCCGTTCTCAGCATGACTAACAATTACACCCCACTTTGAAAGAAACTTATTAGCCACAAAGTAGTTTATCTTATTGTCTTCTGCAATCAGTACTCTTTTACCCTCAAGACGATCGAACTTTTCTTCATCTGTTACTACATCTCCCTTAATTGCTGAGGTGGTTTTGGAAAGGATGAACTTTAAGGTAAAACTAAAGCTGGATCCTTTACCAATATCACTATCTACATCTATTTTGCTGCCCTGAAGCTCTGTAAGTTTCTTGACGATTGATAATCCGAGACCGGTACCTCCATATTTTCTTGTTGTATCCTCGGAGGCCTGGGTGTAGCTTTCAAAGATTGTTTCAAGCTTGTCTTTTGGAATTCCGATTCCCGAGTCTTCAACTGCAAAACGAATGTCAATATATTTTGTGTCTCTTTTTAATTCTTTTATTGATAGTTTAACAAAACCTGAGGATGTGAATTTCAGAGCGTTTGAAAGCAGGTTAGACAGTACCTGGTTAAGTCTTATCGGGTCGCCAATAATTTCAGTAGGCAGGTTCTCTGAACGCTCAATATCAAATCTCAATCCTTTCTCATCGGTTCTGAAAGAATAAGTCCTTTTTAGATCAGTTATAAAATCAGCAAAGTTAAAAAGGGTCTTTTCGAAAACTATCATACCCGATTCCATCTTATTTAAATCGAGTACATCATTAACAAGGGTAAGCAAATGATTACCGGAGAAACGAAGTGTTTTTATATATTCCATCTGATCACTTCTCGGGTTTCCCTGTAGCAGCAGGTTTGTAATACCTATTACTTCGTTTAGAGGAGTGCGGATCTCATGACTCATTGTTGACATGAACTGTTGTTTTAACTTTGCAGCTTCTTCAGCCTTCTTTCTTTCGATAACAAGGTTTTCGAGCATCTCCTTTCTCTGAATAACAAGGGCAATCTGGTTTCCAATAAGATTTATTGATTGCAGGTCATTGTTCGTAAAGATAGATTCATCATCATAGTCCTGGAGAACCATGGCCCCGATTATCTTATTATCAATTGTTAATGGCACACCAAGCCAAACCTTGCAAGGGGATCCAACTAGATCTATCGCTTTTTCATTTTCAAGTACTTCAATGTCTTTTTCTGTTAGAAGTATTGGTTTTGCTTCCTTTATAAGCCATCCCGTCAGGGTTCCTTTTATTGGAACCATATCAAATTTATCTTTTTCATCGGTATATAATGGCAGACTAAGCGTTTGATCGTTTTCGTTATATAGTACTATATAAAAATTCTTGGTGTTGTAGAGCTTCCCAATCTCATTTTTAAATATTGTAAAAATGTCCTGAAATTCAGTTTGAGTAAGTGCCACATTGGATATATTCTGGATAACAGCTTTTAGATCATTTTCCCTCTGCTTTTCTGAGATATTTCTGTAGATAGCAAATAATGATGTAGTGCGATCCCTAAATGAGACTGGTTTAATAAGAAGGGAAACGAATATTCTATCACCATTCTTTCTCTTTCTGAATGTTTCAACTGCTATAGTTTCATTTTTACTGGCTCGTTCAGTAAAGCGTTTTCCTTCATCTGGTATATCATCTGGGATTATCAGAGTATCAATATTTTTGCCGATACATTCCTTTTCGCTATATCCAAACTCCCTTAAAAACTCCTTGTTGACTCTCTCTATTGTCCCATCCTGGGAGGTTTGAACAATGCTTTCAGGAGCCGATTCAATAAGCGTTTCGAGCTGTATCTTTTCTTTTAGAATTTCATCCTGTATCTTTTTCTTTTCTGATATATCGGTTAGAATACCCCTGTACCCCAGAAGTTTACCTCCTTTATTATAAATACCTGTTGTATGTGAAATTACCGGAAGCTCTTTTCCTTCAGCAGTATAAGACAAATATTCGTTGGTTATAATTTTCCCCGGCTTATCAATCGTTTTTAAATTTTTAAACAAATCTATAAGATCCGATTCGCCAAACAAGTGCCTGACAGAAAGGCCTTTTTCCATATCACTCCTGGTATAGCCAAACGCTTTAAGGCCGCTTGCGTTTGCATAGGTAAGCTTGCCTTTCGTATTAATTTCAAATACAGCGTTTGGAATCATATCAGCAAATCGCTCAAATACATCACCCTGAGTGAGAAGCTCTTTTTCTCTTGATCGTTGAATTACACCAGGTTCCCAGATAATAATAACTTCACCCGTATTGAGCCTGATACCAAAGTAATAACCTTCATCTTCTTTCCCGAAGTCAAGGATGGTCTGTTTGTTAGGCTGGCCTGTAACAACTATTTTACCTACCAGTTCAAGGATAACATCCTTGTTTTTAATATCCAGTGTACGAAGGTCCTTGCCAATTATCTGATCAGAATCCATTTCCCTGAACTCACCTGAATCTTTATTTATGTACTCAAGGATAAACCTGCCTTTTGAGTCGGGATTTACAATCATTACGAAGTTAGTAAGAGACTCAAAAAGATCTCTTAGACGTTCGAAAGTCTGGTTGATATCATCAATTGAAGTTTCGTCTGAACTTACAGGGATGTAGCTTGTTAGAAGGAATCTGTCTTCCCCGATAACTACGGGTTCGGCTGAGAACTTGAAATCTTTTGCCTCGCCACTTTTTGTATTGATAGTGATTTTAAAATCCTTAACCCTTTTTAATCGTGGAAGTTTCTGAATAAATTTGTCGCTCTGTATGATATGGGCAAACAGATCTATGTCATCAGAACTTTTCCCAATTATTTCTTTTCTTTCATAGCCAAGGGTGTCGAGAAAGGTTTGATTTACTTCAATATACCTCCCATCTGAAAGGTTACTTATTGCCATCATCTGTGGCGTAGACCTGAATACATCAACAATCCGGTTCTTGCTTTCTTCAGTTATCTTGAGATCGCTGATTGTTCTTTTTAACTGTGAGTTCTGTTGCTCCAGCGCAGCCAGTTGTTTTTGAATATCTTCAATTGAATCTTGTTTTTTCATCCTAATTGTAAATTCAGTTTTCTGAAACAAAGTAAAAATAGATTAAATAGTTTGAACCTCATCTAGCTTGCTTATGTTTTGAAATGAAATATTTGCAAAAACTACTTAGTCCACATTCATCACATAGGGGTGAGCGGGCCTTGCAAACATATCTTCCGTGAAGTATTAACCAGTGGTGAGCCAGAGGGATAAGGTTTTCCGGAATGTTTGATATTAACTGTTGCTCAACAGATAAAGGTGTTCTGGCATTGCTGCTTAAACCAATCCTGTTCGATACTCTGAAAACATGAGTATCGACAGCCATGGTTGGCTTATTGAAAATAACTGATGCGATTACATTCGCAGTTTTACGTCCCACACCTGGTAAAAGCTGAAGCTGATCTATGTCTGAAGGCATCCTGTTGTTAAAGTCATTGCTTAACATTGTGGCCATACCCCTGAGGTGCTTTGCTTTATTATTTGGATATGAGCATGATTTAATATATTCGAATATCTCTTCCTGGCTGGCCGCAGCCATATCAATCGCTGTGGGGTAGCGTGAGAAGAGGGCAGGAGTGATCTGGTTAACTCTTCTATCGGTACATTGAGCCGATAAGATTACTGCAACGATCAACTCATAGGGGTCCTTATACACTAGTTCGGTCTCAGCTACCGGTCTGTTTTTTAGAAAATATTCAATAGTAAGCCTGTATCGCTCCTTCTTCGTCATAGCTGTCTTTGTGATTTCTGATTTATTATCAGAAAAATAGAATTTTTCTTTGGAAATATAGATATGAAGTATACATTTGTTGACATAATTAATCATTGAGATGTACAACAACAGCAATTATTACTTTTATTATTACTTTTTGATATAAGGGACTAAGGGTTTGTTATGAACATTGATAAATTGTTAACCGGTCCCTTTAAGGGACTTTTTTTTTGCTTTATGATTAAGTACAAAACATATTATTACTATTATTTTTTCCAATTTCAAAAGGGATAATTAGATATATATATTCTAATAATTACTATCCCGGATCAAACCGGGATTTTTTTTTAATATTATGACTAAAGCAGCCGGAAGACTAAATCAAATTAAAGAATATTATTTCTCCTCCAAATTAAAAGAAATAAGAGAATTGAATGCGCGTGGAGAAGATATTATAAACCTGGGTATAGGTAATCCTGATTTAGCACCCTCATCAAGGGTAATTGAAAAAGCTATCGAAACTTTAAAATCAAATGATTCTCATGGTTACCAGGCCTACAACAGTATTCCTGATCTGCGTATTGCATTTAGCGAATGGTACAGGGGAATTTACAATGTAAACCTTGATTTTGAGAAAGAGATTTTACCACTTATGGGTTCAAAGGAGGGAGTAATGCATGTTAGCCTTGCATTTTTGAATGCAGCAGATGGAGTTCTTATTCCTGATCCTGGCTATCCGGCATATGCTGCTGCAGCTAAGATATGCGGTGCACGGGTAATATATTATAACCTTATTGAGAAGAACAGCTGGTTACCTGATTTGGTAGAGTTGCGAAGTATGGATCTTTCAGGAGTCAAAATTATGTGGGTAAACTATCCTCATATGCCGACCGGCAGGGTTGCCTCTGCAAGCGTACTAAAGGACTTAATTGAGTTCGGGAAGGAAAATGATATAATGATTGTAAATGATAACCCATACAGTCTGATACTTAATCCGGAGCCCATTAGTCTTCTTTCTTTTGATCCTTCGAAGAGATACTCTATGGAATTAAACTCTCTTAGTAAATCTTATAATATGGCAGGATGGAGAGTAGGTATGATTGCTGGTTCTGAAGATAATATTGATAAGGTATTAAAGGTAAAAAGCAATATAGATTCAGGAATGTTTCTTCCTGTACAGATAGCTGCTATTGAGGCTCTTAAAGCAGAAAGACAGTGGATAGATAATTTAAACACCACCTATAAAAAAAGAAGGGAAATAGTCTATGAAATACTGAAGAGCCTGGGCTCACCCTATAAAGAAGATCAGGCCGGGCTCTTTGTATGGTCGAGCCTCCCATCCGGGTATTCATCATCTTACGATTATTCGGATTATTTACTTGAGAAATATAGAATTTTTATTACTCCGGGGTCGGTTTTTGGAACAAATGGTAGAAAATATCTGCGTACCTCACTGTGTTTGTCTGAAGAATTACTGGGTAGGAGCTTAAAACGAATTAAATCAACACAATAATATATTAAATTATGAGCGACGAGTTAAGTCTTGATAATAGTCCGCTATGCTGCCATGATGAAAGACCCTTGCTAATATCGGGTCCCTGTTCGGCAGAATCTGAATATCAGGTAGTGGAGACAGCTAAGCAGCTGAAAGAAATAGGAATAAATATCTTCAGAGCAGGAATCTGGAAACCCCGTACACGACCCGATACCTTTGAAGGTATGGGATCTATTGCGCTTCCATGGCTTAAAAAGGCAAAGGAGGAAACAGGTGTATTAACCGCAACTGAAGTTGCAAATGTATGGCATGTTAAAGAAGCTATTCGTCATGGAGTAGATATTTTGTGGATAGGTGCCAGAACAACTGCGAATCCATTTGCTGTACAGGAGATTGCCGATGCTCTTAGAGGATATAATATGCCTGTATTTGTTAAAAATCCTATCAATCCTGATATTGAACTTTGGATAGGTGCCCTGCAAAGGTTGAACAAGGTTGGACTGAAGAATCTTATCGCTGTACACAGGGGATTCAGTTACTATGGAGATAACTCTTATCGCAATCCGCCACAGTGGGAAATTCCAATAGAACTGAAGAGAAGGATCCCTGATATTCCCATAGTAACAGATCCAAGTCATATTTGTGGCTCAAAAGATTTACTGTTTAATGTCTCACAAACGGCCATGGATCTCGACTTTGATGGTTTGTTTATAGAATCACATTATAATCCTGATGAAGCACTTAGTGATAAGGATCAGCAGGTAACGCCTTCTCAATTGAAGGATATTCTTAACAGACTTATTTTAAGAAATCATGATGTTAAATCATCTAAGCAACTTGAGGGTCTGGAAGGACTCAGACGACAAATTGACCAGTGGGATGAGGAATTGCTTAGAGTACTGAGGAGCAGGATGGCAATTTCAGAGGCAATCGGAGCTTATAAGAAGAAAGAAAACATAACCATACTGCAAACAAACAGGTGGTCTGAGATTCTTGAAGACAGGCTCCGCAAAGCAAAGGAACTGGGATTAAGCGACCAGTTTATTATTCAGATATTTAAGCAGGTGCACCAGGAATCTATTAACTTTCAGAATAGAGTAATGAATTAATCTGCCGGAATTAATACCTTTAATACCTGAAACAGTGCATAAATGGAAAAATTATTCTATTCAATAAGAGGTAAGAAATCGGATATATTAATTGGACGAAGATGGGAAGAAGTAAATGACCTTATCCCTGCCAAACAAACTGTTATTATTACTGATAGTAATTTATCGGGCTTCTACTCAAATGAATTTCCAGATTGTAAGGTACTTAAATTGTCGCCGGGAGAGTCCGCAAAAAGCCTTGAAACCATTGGCCAGCTTGTAAAGGAGTTGCTTAAACTGGAGGTCGACAGAAGCTATTTTTTACTTGGTATCGGTGGTGGAGTTATTGGTGATATAACAGGATTTGTAGCTTCAGTGTATATGAGAGGTATCAGGTTCGGATTGGTCTCTACAAGTCTTTTATCTCAGGTAGATGCCAGTATCGGTGGCAAAAATGGAGTCAATAGTAGCGGATTCAAGAATGTTATTGGATGTTTTACTCAACCCGAATTTGTTTTGTGCGATACCCGTATGCTAAGCACTCTGCCTTCTGAAGATTTCAAGTCTGGACTTGCAGAGATTGTTAAATATTCGCTTATTCGCGATCGTACATTATTCGGTATTCTTGAGGAAGGCTCAGAGGATGTAAATGCTGGCAACATCGAATTAATGAATAAGCTGGTTACAAGGTCTGTTAAAATAAAGATGGAAATTGTAGAAAAGGATGAAAGAGAGCAAGGGGAGAGGCGATTGCTTAATTTTGGTCATACCATTGGTCATGCCATTGAGTCAGCTAGCGGACTGAAACATGGACTGGCTGTAGCTCAGGGTATGTATTTTTCTTCTCTTATCTCACTTGAGGAGGGCCACCTCAGTAAGGACAAATTTGATAGAATAATATCCTTGTTGAAATCGCTTGGATTAATCTCCGGAGCTCCTGAAATATGCAGATCCTATTTAGAGTTGGTAAGAAGGGATAAGAAAAGAGAAAAAGATATAATTCATTTTGTTCTGTTAAATGATATTGGGAGTGGATTTATAAGGGAGATGCCTCTCCAGGATCTTATTTCGTGGATGGAAAACAAAATTTAATATGATTGCACTGATAAAGCCCTCGATTTGTTCCGGAACTGTAGCTTCTCAGGCTTCAAAGAGCTCTATGCAAAGGGCTGTGGCTGCAGCTTTATTATCTGATGGTTTGTCTGTTATTTCAAATATTTCTACTTCGGCAGATTCTCTGTCTGCACTTAAGATGGCAGAATGCCTCGGTGCCAGGATTGAGATGGATGGCAGTAGTCTACGCATTAATGGTGGCTTAAGACCTGTATGCAGGGAGTTGAATTGTGGAGAATCAGGTCTTGGTGTAAGATTGTTCTCAGCAATTGCATCATTATGCAATGAAGAAATTACTATCAGTGGTTCGGGATCCGTAATGAAACGCCCGATGGCAATGATAGAAGATTCTTTGAGAAAGCTTGGGGCAAGGGCAGAATCAGCAAATGGTTTTCTTCCTGTAAAAATCAAGGGACCGATACACGGCACGAGATTGAAGATAGATGGTTCAATCAGCTCTCAACTGATTAGCGGCTTATTGTTTGCTCTTCCTCTACTTGAAGAAGACTCGGTACTATTAATTGATTCCCTGAAGAGCAAGCCATACATAGACCTGACAATTAGTGTGTTAGAGTCATTTGGTATTAAAATTGATAACCGGGATTACCGGGAAATATATATTAAAGGAAAGCAGGTCTATAAACCGGCCCGTTATCGGGTTGAAGAGGACTGGAGTGGAATATCATTTATTGCAGTACTTGGTGCAATATCAGGGCCCCTCACGATAAAGGGATTGTCTATTAGTTCTGTTCAGTCAGATAAGGTAATAATTGATGTTTTGCGTAAAGCAGGTGCAAGAATTGAGACAGGAAAGAATAAGTTGATTATTGCACCGGGCAATCTTAAACCCTTTGAATTTGATATATCCGATTGTCCCGACCTAGCACCTCCCTTAACCACACTTGCCGCATATTGTAATGGTAAGTCGGTACTAAGGGGAACAGGCAGACTGGTAAGCAAGGAAAGTAACAGGTCTGAAGCACTGAAACTTGAGTTTGCCAGGTTGGGTGTGGATATAGTTATAAGGAATGATTCTATGGAGATTTTTGGAAACCGGGGGGTAAGATCAGGAGAAGTTGATTCGCACGATGATCATAGAATAGCCATGGCCCTGGCAATTGCCGCTGCAGGAGCAGAGGGTCAGGTAAAAATAAAAGGTGCAGAGGCCGTAAGTAAATCTTACCCGGGATTCTTCAATGATGTTTCGAAACTCGGTCTTAGTATTGAACTAATTAATTAATTCGAAGATGAATACATTTGGAAAACTTTTCAGGGTCTCTGTATTTGGTGAATCTCATGGCCCGGCAGTAGGTATTATGATTGATGGTTGTCCGCCCGGAATTAAAATTACCGAGGAAGAGTTATTGAAGGAACTTGAAAGAAGAAAGCCAGGTGCAAAAGGAACAACGCCAAGGCAGGAGCATGATATGCCTGTCGTACTTTCAGGGATATTCAATGGAACAACAAGCGGTGCACCAATTGTAATATCCACAAATAATACAAATAAGGTATCTTCTGATTATGATAAGTTAAAAAATGTACCCCGTCCCGGTCATGCGGATATGACTTCCAGAATTAAATATGGAGGAAATGCCGATACGCGCGGAGGTGGCCACTTTTCCGGACGCCTCACATGGGGCATTGTAGTTGCCGGGGTTTTTGCCAGAAAAATTCTTGGAGACACCACAATTAAAGCTGTTGTTTCCGAGGTTGGAGGCTCAAAAGAAATAGAAGATGTTATAACAGAAGCCCTTGCCGATAATGATTCTGTTGGAGGAATTATTGAGTGTTCTGTTAAAGGGGTGCCTGCAGGCCTTGGTGAACCCTTCTTTATGTCGCTTGAATCGCATATATCGGCCCTTGTATTCTCTATACCCGCAATAAAAGGTATAGAATTCGGGTCTGGTTTCAGAGCTGCTGCCATGAGGGGATCTGATCATAATGATATGATAATTGATAAACAGGGAACAACGGCTTCTAATAATGCAGGAGGAATAAATGGTGGTATAAGTAATGGTAATGAGATTTATTTCAGAGTTGCCGTAAAACCCACATCAAGTATATCCAGGCCTCAGGAGACAGTTGATCTTGAGAAAGATAAGCTGGTAGAACTTAAAGTTGAAGGACGACATGATGCTTGCATTGCACTTCGAATGCCCGTAATTATTGAGTCGGCCGCAGCAATTGCCCTGGCTGATCTCTTTTTGACAGACAGAGGAATAAACGGAGAAAGGGAAATTTTATAATGATTAAAAGAATACTTATTGCGGGTGCCGGGAAAATGGGATCATGGATGGCTGAGACCTTATGTCTGGACTATGAAGTAGGTGTATTTGATACGAATCCAGACAGCTTAAAATACATTTTCAATACTTATAGATTTATGGAGCCTGAAGAGATTCTGGCTTTTAAGCCTCAGCTTGTAATTAATGCTGTCGGCCTGAAGCAGACTGAAAAGGCCTTTGACAGAATTATGCCGATGCTACCCGATGATTGCATATTATCTGATATTACCTCCGTTAAGAACGGACTGGAAGAGTATTACAGGAAAAGCGGGCGTAGATTTGTATCCACCCATCCTATGTTTGGGCCGACATTTGGAAATATTAGAAACCTGAGCGACCAGAATGCTATTATTATTAAAGAATCTGACCCTGCAGGAAAGAAGTTTTATATGGATTTTTACAGATCACTCAAACTAAAAATATTTGAGTATAGCTTTGTGGAGCACGACCAGATTATTGCGTATTCTTTATCTGTCCCTTTTAGCTCAACTATTGTCTTTTCGGCCTGTATGAAGAAGCTGGAAGTACCGGGAACCACATTTAAGGCTCACCTTGATATAGCAAGAGGTTTACTGTCGGAAGATGATGATTTACTTAGCGGGATATTACTCAATAAATATTCTATTGGGAAACTTCACGAAATTATGAAACGACTAGAAGATCTTATTTCGATGCTGGAAAATGAAAAGGAGGATGAGTTACATCAACTATTCGACAGGCTTCGACTTAATATAGGGGCAGTAAATTAAGCTTTCATTGATATTACAAGCACATCTCGGGTAAGATCAGTAACGCAGAAGCGGTTATCAATCCTGTAGCCCGCAACCCATAAAATCCTTCCATCCGATAAGAAGATGTTAATACTGTCTTTTCTGTTTAAGGGGATCTTGAGATCGACAAAAAAATCGCTCAGTTTCTTTTTACCCTTCATTCCCAGAGGATAAAACCAATCGCCTTCTTTCCATTTACGTATTGTAAGAGGAAATTTTATCTTGTCATAATCAAGGTAGGCAGTATTCGAATCTTTGCTTATAATAATATCTGCTGCCGGGACTACCTTAATCTGATACCCTTTAATATCCTGAACTTTATCAACAGTAAGGGATTCAGATATATTTTGATTATTCTCTACGGCTTTTGATATTAGAAGCTCATCCCTGTCTTTCAGTATTGTATGAGTTTTTGTAGTAATTTGTTTGCCCGGTGAAGCAGAAATAAGTTTTTTAAGCTCATCAATTCCATTTTGACCTATTCCGAAGTCATTGAATAGTTCGTATATGTATAGATCGATAGGCTCTAATCCTAATAAGTCATTTATTTTTACTGAGATATCAGCATTGCGGGTTACAAAAACCCTGTCTTTGACAATTTTGATATTATTGTTAATTACTTCCTGTGCTTCATCAAGGTGCTTAATAGTTAGTTCCATCGACGACAAAAATGATGGATTCAGTTCATTGAACAAAGGGATGATCTTATGTCTAATCTTGTTTCTCTTGTATTTTGTTTCAATGTTTGTTGAATCTTCCCGGTAATCGATCTTATTATCTGATGCATATTTTTCTATATCTTCCCTCGATGCATATAAAAGTGGCCTGGCCAGCCTTCCATTCGATGGTTTAATCCCTGTTAAGCCCTTAATGCCTGTTCCCCTGGCAAGATTAATAAAGAAAGTCTCAATTACATCATCCCAATTATGTCCCAGGAGAATTGAATCAAAATTATTTTCGGATCTTACTTCCTCAAACCAACTATACCTTAGTTCTCTAGCAGCCATTTGTATGGAAAGACCATTTTCTTCTGCAAACTTCAGTGTGTTGAAAGTTTTAGTAAAAAAAGGTATCCTTTCCCTGGAGCAATACTCAAGCACAAATTTCTGGTCGTTATCAGATTCTTTTCCCCTTAAAGAAAAGTTGCAGTGTGCAACAGATATTGAGTAGTTGAGTTGCCTGAATATGCTTAGCATAACCATTGAGTCTATTCCTCCGCTAACAGCCAGAAGAAGACTGTCATTGTCAGCCACCAGCTTATTCCGGGTAATAAAATCGCTTGTCTTTTCTAACATGTTCATCCAGAAACAAGATTTAATGCAAAAATAGCTTTTATTTAATAATCCGTCTTACCGACAGGTATTATCACCTGTAGTAAATTATTCTCGGTGAAGCCGGGTCGAATGTTTTGGATTCGAGTAATTTTTCACCTGTTATATCGAAGTTTTGGGTAGTTGAATAAGGCGGGCTCAGTGGGAAGTAACTGAAGCGCAACTGAATTGTCTTGAATATCAGATTATCATTTCTAATTCTGAGGCCGAGACCAATCTCTGATATAACATTACTGTTTACAGTAAAAGGATCGCTGTTTGAAAATATTCCTATATCGGCAAAACCATATAGTGCAAAGCGGAATCCATATACATAAATAGGTGTAAATGAGATAGTTTCAAGATTGAGTATCAGTCTTTGATCAGGCCTGATAGTATCGTTGGAGAAGCCCCTTATTCCTGTATTATTCTCGATTCTGAGGTATTCATCATCAAAACGGTTATATCCTTTGGTATATCTCAGGTTTGCAAAGTAGCGGAAACGATATTTGCCTACAGATGTAAGATTAGATATATAATTAGCTTCCAGATCAAGTGCTCCCTGCTCTGCAGAACCACCGTTGTGGAAGAATCCTACTTGAGCATTTATATAGAAGTACCCAATTTTGCCAGGGAAGTTTGCCATAGATATGCCTAATCCATAATAATCTCTAATCTTAAACTCATTAATTTCTCGTCCGTAAGTAATATTAAATTTGCTGCCATAGGGAATATCCTCGGTTCTGCCGTAGTTGTATATCAGGCTTGTCTTAAAATAATTCTGTTTAACAAGGGATAAGGAGCCCAGGATTACCCTGTATTTCTGTAATGCATAGTAAGACGTACTGGTAATCTCGGGTCTTTCATATACATTATTATTGACATGGCGAGCGGCAAAAACCAGCCTGGTCATACTCGATTTATCTATCATAAAAGACCTTCCGAGCCAGATATCAAGATTATTATACTCTAGCGGCACTTCTGATTCCAGGGTATCAAGATCGCTTGAAGTAAGTGTTTCTCTAATACTAAATCCACCTGCATATTTTGTAGTAGCCGATAGAAACTTTCTCTGGAAACTCAGATCATAATACTCCTTTCCAAGAGCATTGGAATATGTTGCTGAAGCATCTATCAGTGATTTCGCAATATTCCTCATTTTATAGGCTACCTGATATCCAAGACCATAGTGATCTACGTAGTAGTCATAGGGAAATGAGATAACAAAATCGTGTCCAAGTCCGAAAAGGCTTCGTTCAAATAATTCAATAGTGCCGGATTTAGCTCCCCTGATCTCATAATTTAGACCCAGAGAATAAATATCCCGTGTAACAATATAAATATCAACCATTTCTTCGCTAACGGGAATTACTACTATTTTGGCATCATCGATAAATTTCAGTTTCCTGATTATTCTCTCAGATTCACTGAGCTCGAATGAGGAGAATTGATCGCCTTCTTTGAACATTAAATAGTTACGAAGAACAAATTCCTTCGTTACGGGATGTGTACGGTTAAGGAACTCTGAAAACCCGGAGGCATCATCAGACTCAGGATCGTTAATATTTGTGCCAAAGGGGTCGAGTCTATTAATAGTTATTTTCCTGATTACTTTGCCTTCACTATCGCTGTAATCGTTAACAATCTTTTGTCTTCGATCCTGGTTATTAGCATCAGGAGGCAAGACTATTGCCAGGTCATATAATCTCTTGGTCAGAGCTCTGCGGGAAGCTTTTGCCTGAAGAGAGTCGTAGAAGACCTTTGTTTTCTCAATATCCTCCGGGTCGTCGGGAATAAGGGAATTGGAGAGATACAATATTGTATCATGATTGAAATAGTAGAGGCTGTCATATAGAAATACATATGATCCTTTTTTGACTTTCAGCGGAACAAGTGATGTGTTCTTATTCTGTGAGAAGGTGTAGGGACACACAAATAAGAGGATAACGAATAATATTATCGTTACCTTCTTTCTTACTGACCAGTATGTTAAATTATTGATCAGCATAATGTCTTATAAATAATGTTTTTAATAAAATTATTCCTCCAGAACGTCATCCGAGTTAAACTGGAAACCAACCCTTTTACCTGTAACCAGCTTTGAGTACTGAATTTTTGTTTGAAGCTGTCCGACTGAGGCTATCTTAACAGTATCATAAGGCGGAACAAGTAAATCAAATTCAAGCGAGTATTGCATCGCTGTAAAAAGTATTTTCTTCAGAGACTCTCTTTCCAGTTTTTCATTGCCGTAATTTGAGAACAAATTACCCATCTGCCTTTTACCTTCAACAAAGTACTGGTTTTCCCTGTTTATAAATATCCTTCCTATAAGGTATCCTAGGTCTTCTGTTCGGGTATACTTAAACGAATCAGACAGGAAATTATATATACTAATAATACCTGAATAGGAGTTATTCCTGTTTTTCTGTAGGTATTTTGTTTTCCACACAGGGTGATCACGGTCGAACTCAAATACATTGGAGTGCATGCTGAATACCAGGATATCTCCGGCAACTTTCAGAGATACATCAAACTTGCCGTTTTCTCTGTAAACCAGCCTTACTCTTTTGTCTGCTCCTTCCAGATCGTGGTTAAACTCCCGGGTTATTGCTGCGAGTAACTTTTTAAGCTTAGAGAAGGCTTCAGATGTATTATCAAATACCTTCTGCTTCAATACAGATTTCTCCTGCAGCGTTTTTATTATTTCTTTTCTTTTATCCGGAGCGTTCATAATATATTACTTAATGAAGGGTATTAATATGCCCTGGCAAAGATCACCCTTTTATTTGATGGCTTACCAGAGTAGATGCATTTGCCTTCCTCTTTCACTGCATCGAATGGAATAACCCTGATGGTCGCTTTTGTTTCATCCTTAATCTTATCCTCGGTCTCTGGCGTCCCGTCCCAGTGAGCAGAAAGGAAACCTCCGAGTTCGATTCGTTCCTTAAATTCTTCCCATGAATTTACTTCGAAAATATTATCATCCCTGAATTTAAGTGATTTTGAGAAAATGCTTTTTTGAATTTCCTTCAGCAAATCAGCAATATAGCTTACAAGTCCTTCAATTGAAACTATCTCCTTTGTCAGGGTATCGCGACGGGCAATCTCTACAGTGCCATTCTCAATATCCCTGGGTCCTATTGCAATTCTGAGTGGAACGCCTTTTAATTCGTATTCTGCAAATTTGAATCCTGGCTTATGAGTGTCGCGCTTATCGTATTTTACTGAGATACCTGCTTTTTCAAGATCTGATTTGATCTTTACAGCTCTTTCGGATATATTGTCTAGCTGACTGTCTCCTTTATATATAGGTACAATTACTACCTGGATAGGAGCCAGGTTTGGAGGCAGGATCAATCCGTTGTCGTCGGAATGAGCCATCACAAGTGCTCCCATTAACCTGGTGGATACACCCCATGATGTTGCCCAGACATACTCCAGCTTTCCTGTCTTATCAGTAAACTTAACATCGAATGCGTTGGCAAAATTCTGACCCAAAAAATGAGAAGTTCCTGCCTGCAGAGCTTTCCCGTCCTGCATCAATGCCTCTATTGCCTGTGTTTCGACGGCTCCTGCAAATTTTTCCGATTCTGATTTTGTTCCTTTTAGCACCGGTATGCCCATGTAGTTTTCAACGAAATCCGCGTAAAGATCGGTTATCATTCTTGTCTCATTCTCAGCCTCCGCCTTAGTGGCATGGGCTGTGTGCCCCTCCTGCCATAAAAATTCAGTTGTCCTGAGAAACAGTCTTGTCCTCATTTCCCACCTTACGACGTTGGCCCATTGATTAATCAGCAAAGGCAGATCACGATAACTCTGTATCCAGTTCTTATATGTATTCCAGATTATCGTCTCAGAAGTTGGCCTTACAATAAGTTCTTCCTCAAGCTTTGCATCAGGGTCAACTATAACCCCCTTTCCATCAGGATCGTTTTTTAGCCTGTAATGTGTTACCACGGCACACTCCTTGGCAAATCCTTCAACATGATTAGCTTCCTTGCTAAAAAATGATTTGGGAATAAAAAGTGGGAAATATGCATTCTCATGACCCGTTTCCTTGAACATTTTATCAAGTTGTGCCTGTATCTTTTCCCATATTGCATACCCATAGGGTTTAATAACCATACATCCTCTTACAGCAGAATTCTCAGCAAGATCTGCTTTGATTACCAGGTCGTTATACCATTGTGAATAATTATCTTTCCTTTTTGTAATAAAATCAGCCATCTGCTTTGGTATGGAATTTGTTAATTGTATATTAAACCAGCAATTTTAGTATTGCGCAAAGTAAATAAACTTAGTGATAATAAAAAAACGGGAGGATATTATGAAAGCAAAAATTTTACTCGGAACAATAGCAGGACTGCTGGCAACAGCAGCTGTAACAATGGCCGCAGATCTTCCTGCTGATGCAACCTACGACAGATTTGGTCACCAGGTTGTTGTAACAAAGCACTACAACAACTATGATTATCATTATTCATCCAGGATCAACAGGTTCCACAAATCATATACTGAATTCAGCTTTTATTCTCCGGTTTATACCGACTGGTACTGGTATACTAACCAGCCGGCTACATGGGGAGTAAGTATTTATGCAGGAGGCAGTGGGTTTGGATATGGATACAGCATTGGTTACCCTGCTTATTATAGCGGATATTATGATCCATGGAATAATTACGGATCTTATTACGGTGGTTATTATGACTACTATCCAGGTTATGCTTATAATAGCTGGTACTATCCTCCAAGATATAATGTAAGGATAAAGTACAGGGTTCATAATCACTATTATGCATACAACAACTATCGATATACCAAGAACTATAATAATAACCATAGGTACTATAGCGACAGGTACTACAGGAGTACAAGTAGCAGGTATCCTGCAAGAGCAACCCAGACCGCAGGCAGGAGAGTTACACCAGGCAATAACAGCAGGGCAACAACTACTACAAATGTCAGGAACACCAGGCTTACGAATACCGACAGGACAAGTACAAGGGTTAACCAGACAAGGGTAGTAAATAACCAGCAGAGAAATAATACCGGCAATGCCAACAGGGTTAATGCCAACAACGCGTACCAGAACAGGAATCAGAATGCAGGAAACAACCAGGGTAGAGTTGTAAACAGTGTAAATAATGCTAACCAGTCCAGAGTTAATACAGGCAGGCCCGCTACGAACCAGGGCAGAACAGTAACAAGAACACAGACTAATACTACACGTACCACGGTAACAACACCTGCGAGAACAAACTCAAGGAAAACTGTAGGCACACCTGCCAGGACAAATAGTAACCAGGGAAGAAGTGTTAGCAGGACCACAACACGCAGTAAAACTGTTAAGGCTCCGGCCAGGACAAATTCTGCAACTAAGAAAAGTACACCAACACGTGCTACAAAAAAGAGTTCCTCAAGTAAAACAACTAATAAGAAAGGCAGACGTTAGTCTGCTTTTCTTTTATCTTAAATTATATGATAAACTCAGATTTGTTTTGTATAATTAGACTGAAAAAAGTTGTTCAATATTTGGTATGATATTTGATGTTAATAGCATAGGATGTTAATTACGGAGGTAATATGAAAAATTTTATTTACATAGCAATTTTCTCCACTTTTATACTAAGCTCATGTTCATCAGGCTTGTATGTAACCGGAGAATACGATGATTTATACTATACCCCATCAGAAAGGGTAGAGTATGTGCAGCAAGCAGAAGTTCCAGTAAACGCATATCAGTCTATTGATGCAATAGAAAACCAATATGCACTTGATACTCTGGTAGCAGATGATTACCTGGATGAGGGCGATTATTATGACGACCAGGCTTATTTTGATGATTCACAGGATGCATTTGATTATTATGACAGATCATATGGTTCAAATTTAAACCGCTTCTACGGTAACTATTTCGATCCTTACTGGAGAGATCCATACTACTCTAATTATGGCTATCCGAGTTATAATTTTTCATTTGGGTACAGGCCTTTCGGGTATTCTCCTTACAACTATTATAGCCCCTATTCATTCTATGATAACTATTACAATCCTTACTATGGATATTATTCGGGGTGGGGATATTCACCATACTATTATAATCGCTCATATTATGGGTCGCCCTATTATGGATATAACAATTCATACTACGTAGTTAGCAATGACAGAAATTATAACACTACTAACCAGCGTAGAAGAAGTTACAGTACCTTATCGCGCAACTATACTAATTCTTCCAGTTCCAAGGTGGCATCGGTTAACGGAGACAGGAGGGCTTCAGCATCGAGTAGTGCAAGAAGTGTTTCAGTCGATAATAGAAGGACCAGCGTTCAGTCTACTTCTGTTAACAATGCATCCAGGATGAGTACTGCAACAAGAACTCAGGCCAGGGCAGGCACCGGGGTTAATTCAGTAACAAATTCATCACGCTCAAGCACGCAGAAACCGGTTTATAATTCAACACAAAGAACATATAAACCTACCTATAATAATCCAAGGATGACCACCAGGCCGTCTTACAATAACAAGGCTACTACTACCACAAGAACAAGTTCACCTGCAAGTGTCAGAAGTAGCTCAAGGAGTCCCGTAAGCAGCCAGAACAGGTCGTCGATTAGTAACTCCAGAACGACGGTTAACAGAAGCCGCTCTTCAGTTTCACCTTCAAGAAGTTACTCATCACCGGCGAGGACTAATAGTTCTGTAAGTCGCTCATCATCAATTAGGTCATCAGTATCCAGGTCTTCAGGGTCTAGCTCGGTCAGGTCTTCCTCAAGTAGTAGTTCATCCGGGAGATCAAGCAGCAGTAGCGGCAGCAGATCCAGCAGCTCAAGTAGCAAAACTGGTGGCAGAAGGTAAATAGTTAAATGTTTTATATCAGAATTAAACATTCTTCCCTGTAGTAAAAGGGAGGCATAGTGGAGTACGTAAAACTAAAAAGAATGAAAAGAATAATTATAACACTCAGTTTTATCATAGGGTCTTTGGCAGCGCTCAATGGCCAATATGTTGATGAAGCTCTTAAATACTCGCAATTGTTCTACGGCGGAACAGCAAGATTTCAGGCTATGGGAGGAGCATTTACATCCCTGGGCGGCGACCTTTCTGTCTTAAGTATGAACCCTGCAGGACTTGGTATGTTCAGGTCTACAGATATAAGTATTACCCCCCAGATGTATTTTAATAACTCTACGACTGAATTTGGAGGAGAGATAAGCAATGATAATGCTTATAACCTTAATATTAATCAATTTGGGATTGCTACTCCAATTAGTAAAGGAGGAGGTAGCAGTGGACTTGTTTCATTGAATTTTGGATATTCATTTTCAATAACAAATAACTATAACAGTAATGCATTAATTAACGGAAATCTGGAAAACAGTTCAATGGTTGATTATTTTATGGATAGAGCGGAAGGAATCAATTACTTAGATCTTTCCGGTACTGAAGGGATGGTATTCGATGCATGGATGATTGATACACTAACAAATAATTACTCATCATATGGCTCAGCGTTTTCTAACTATGGGGCAGATGCAAATTCAACATACGGACAGGAAGTAAGAAGGATTATATCCTCTGAAGGAAGCAGTAAGGAACATTCACTAAGTCTGGCGGCCAATTACAGCGATAAGATATACCTTGGTTTTACCCTGGGTATAAGCAGAATATTTTCAATTTCTCAGTACGAACATCTGGAGACGGATCGCCAGGATAATATCTATCCTTTTAATCAATTTGAGTATCAGGAATATGTTGAAACAGAAGGTAAAGGCTATTCAGTTAAACTTGGAGCTATAATCAGGCCTATTGAGTCTCTGAGACTTGGATTTGCCGTTCATTCTCCAACTGTTTACCGCCTGAACGAGTATTACTTTGATTATGTTTATGGGTCCAAAGACGATGGTTTTTCCGATGAGTTTCAGGGCGATGACTTCAGTTTCTCCTATACATTGATTACTCCCTTGAGAGTTACTTCAGGAGCATCATTACAACTAGGTAAGAAAGGAATCGTTAGTGCAGATTATGAATTTATTGATTATAAGATGGCCAGGTTCTCAAAAGCCTCGGATGGTGGTAATTTTGCCCAGGAGAATCAGGATATTAAAAACATCCTGGATGTAGCACATAACTTTAGATTTGGTGCTGAATACAGACTTACAACCGCAATATATTTAAGAGGTGGATATGCATTATACGGAAGTGGCTTTACCAAGGGCGAAGATAACAGGGATAATTCCTATAATATTGTCTCCGGAGGTATTGGGATAAGACAGAGTAATTTCTATTTTGATGTATCATATTCTCTTAGAAGTAATACAGGTGACTATTTAATGTATAATAATAATAATCTTGATTTTGCAAGTATTAATTACGACAGGAATATGATTTCTGCCACAATTGGATTAAAAATGTAATCAGGAATAAGTCTTATTGAAAATGAGGATTGGCGTTATCGCTAATCCTTATTTTTTTTGCAGCTAATAAGGTAACTGTATGATTCAGGCCCCATATTGAAGATAAGATCCAGGATGGAGAGGTTCGGTATAAATCCGCTCTTAACACTGAAAACCTGGAAATACTCAGGAATATTGTTACTAAAATCCTGCTTGTCTTTCTTTGGATGAATAGTGTTTCTGTGGTCCATGTAGTCTTCCCATATGCTTTTATATGAACCAGTTGTAATAATGTTATTATCAAGTCCGATAATTGAAAGCATGTTTTGCAGTATTTCCATATTGAGGTCAAACAGGAATTCATGCTTACTCATAATAATATCCCTGATTTCATCTATATAAAATTCATAAAAAGCAGAAGAGTTGTAGGCTGTTTTAAGAGCTCTTAGATGATTTTCCTGCCAGGGTCGGGAATAGTCTATTTTTAACAATGAGATATTAACCTTATGAAAGCTTCCTCTTTCTACAGGTACCGACAAAATCTGTATACCATTTGGGGAGTAGATCTTACACCGGTTTCTATATGTTTGTTTTATATAGTTCTCATATCTCTCGATAATAATATCGCCAGCCTCTATAAAATAAACAAAATATTGTATGGGCGGGAAATAGGCTGTAGAGAATAGTATTTCTGCAGATTCTTTATCCATTTTAATCTATAGCCTGTTAATTATACTGGCATTAAAACCGGCACCGAAACCGTTATCGATATTCACTACGCTCACTCCTGATGCACAGCTGGTTAGCATGGCCAGCAGAGCTGATACACCACCAAAATTTGCTCCATATCCAACACTGGTAGGCACAGCAATAACAGGTGAATCAACAAGTCCGCCTACAACACTTGCCAGGGCACCCTCCATACCGGCAATAACCACTATAACCTTACTTTCTCTTATCTGTGGCAATTTATCAACGAGCCTGTGAATGCCGGCTACACCGGCATCATAAAACCTGTTTACCCTGTTACCAAGGAGTTCAGCAGTAACAGCTGCTTCCTCTGCAATTGGGTGGTCTGATGTGCCAGCAGTTATAATTGCTATGGGCTTTTCCTGCATCTTAGTTTCTTTGTTTACTACACTGATAATCCTGGCATCCTCATACCAGACTGCAGAATTGATAACTTCCTTTACTGAATCAAACTTTTCCCTGTTTGCCCTGGTCCCTATTATATTGTCGCCATGTTCTGATATATGTTCGAAGATACCCCTTACCTGTTTTACTGATTTTCCTTCGCAATAAACTATTTCCGGGTAACCCGTTCTTAGTTCACGGTGGTGATCAATCTTCGCATAGCCAAGGTCGGAATAGGGAAAATCTTTTAATTTTTCCAGTGCTTCATCAATTGAAAGTTTATCTTCCTTCACTTCTGTAAGAAGCTTTAGCAATATATCTTTATCCATTATTCAAGTGTTTTTTTATTCTCTTTGACAATATTTAGACTACCCATCCTATATCCTTCCATATCAATTGTAATATATTTAATACCAAGCTGTTTAAGCCTCCTGCTAATCTCAGACCTTACTTTATTTTTACTTATATCTTCAATATGATGTGGGTAACACTCAAGTCTGGCTATATCACCATGAAGCCTTACCCTTGTACCAGCGAATCCAAGGTTTTTAATAAAAACCTCGGCCTGTTCAATTATGTACAACATTCTTTCATCTACTTGAGTATCGTGAGGTATTCTTGTTAGCAGGCATGCGTAAGCAGGTTTATTCCATATTTCGAGTCCCCAGCTTTTTAGCTGTTCTCTTATTTCGTCTTTTGTTATGCCCGACTTTATCAGCGGGCTCATTATTTTTAGTTCATCAAGGGCTCTCATTCCCGGCCGGTAATCGCTTAAGTCATCAGCATTACTGCCATCCACAATAATGTTGAAATTATTATTACCGGCGTATTTTCTAATTTCCGAAAACAGGACCTTCTTGCATCTGTAACATCTGTCCTGTGGGTTTGATATAATTGATGCCGGGAAGGCCATATCAATTACCTTATGCTCAATATTATGCTCCTTGCAGAAGCTTGTAGCCTCATCAACTTCCCATTGAGGGATATATGGTGTTTTTATTGTAAGGGCTCTGACTTTAAACTTAAACCTCCTGGCTATTGCGTAAAGAAGAAAAGTACTATCGACACCACCTGAAAATGCAAGTAGTATTCGATCAGACTGATTAAACAATCCTTTCAATCTTTCTGTCTTCTTATTTATATCCAATCTTATAACTTATTTATCGATTCTGAAACAATTCTGTATACCTCCTTTAATGAAATATCTTTTTCAACTGAAATCCTTTTGCAATCTTTATATTCAGGTTTTGCAGAAATCATCTTCCCCTCGTAAAAGCCATACTTCATTGTAATCTCTCCAACGGGCGTTTTTATTTTTTTAAATTGCCTTTCGAGAGACAGTTTCTCAACAGGTAATATTCTTAATCCAAGGGTAGTGGAATGAGTAAACAAGATCAGCTTTATCTTCTCAATATCTTCATTATGTGAAAGAACAGATACCTTTGTGCCGGGTCGTCCCTTTTTCATAATTATTTGAGTTAGAAATACATCTGAGGCTCCTGCCTCAAGGAGTTTCTCACTTAAGGTCTCATACCATTCGGGGTTCATATCATCTATATTGCACTCAAGTAAGGAAGATTTGCTTCCATCTGTTTTTTCTTCCGATTCATCTCCAAGGTATACTCTTAAGATATTCGGTCTGGACTCATTAACCTTATGTCCAATACCATACCCGGAGCTAGATATAGTTAGCTTAAGCTCCTTGCTGAAGGAATTTCCGAGGGTCTTAATAATTGTTGCCCCCGTCGGAGTAGTTGCCTCAAAGTCGACTCCTCCGGTAGAAACCGGTATATCTTTTATAATTTCAGCTGTTGCCGGAGCCGGGACAGGCAGATTACCATGAGCACATTGAACAAAGCCTCCACCCAGTTCGAGCCTTGAAACAATTACCCTGTCGACCCTTAATTTATGATAACAAATTGCTGCCCCGACAATATCGATAATTGAATCTATTGCACCAACCTCATGGAAGTGAATTTTTTCTTTGCTGGTATTGTGGACCTTAGCTTCTGCTTCTGCCAGGCGATCAAACATAAGCATGCTGGTCTGTTTAACTTCATTATCAAGTTTACTGTCTGAAACAATTCTGGCAATATCGGAAAGATGCCTGTGTGCCTTATCTTCCTTTGTTTGTTTAACAGTTACTTTGGTACCATAAATACCGTGTCTCTGGTCTGTTTCAACAATTAATTCCCAACCGTCAAGATTGAGTTTGTTTAATTCACTTATTAAATACTTGCTTTCGATCCCGAGATCAATCATTGCAGCAAGGTTCATATCTCCGCTTATCCCGGAGAAACAATCATAGTATAGAATTTTCATAATGTAGATGTTATAAAACTGGTACTAATATAGCACTTAGCATACGAATATGAATAAAAATATTGTATTTTGCGTGCAGGATAGATGATACCACAACAAGGTTACAATTTATAATATTTAAGTATGAAAAGGAGAGATTTTGTAAAGAAATCAGTTAGTGCAGGCCTGGTTGCAGGTGCAGCGTATACAGTAGGTGGGTATAGTAATCTATATGGTTCAACACCTTCCTTGCAGATGCCTGATCTTGTGGCAGTTATGGGAGGCAGTCCTGATTCAATGTTTGATAAAGGGATCAGTGCGCTGGGTGGAATGACCAATTTTGTTAAACAAGGCCAGACAGTTGTTATTAAACCAAATATGGCCTGGGACCGTACACCTGAGATAGGAGCCAATACAAATCCTTTACTTGTAAAAAGGATTGTTGAACACTGCATCAAAGCAGGAGCCAAAAAAGTGTATGTATTTGATAATGCAACCCATAACTGGGTTAAAGCATATAAAACATCAGGTATTGAGAAAGCTGCAAAATCGGCAGGCGCAAAGATGGTCCCCGGTGATTCTGAAAGTTATTACCACGAAGTATCTATAAAGGGAGCGAAGGTTCTGAAAACTACCAAGGTACATGAATTGATACTTGAATCTGATGTATTTATAAATGTACCTGTACTTAAGCATCATTCCTCCACAAAGATGACAGCATCATTAAAGAACTTAATGGGAGCTATATGGGACAGAAAATGGTGGCATTCCAATAATCTACACCAGTGTATTGCTGATTTTGGCCTTTTTGAAAAGAAGCCTGCTTTAAATGTTATTGATTGCTATAATGTAATGATGAGAAATGGACCCCAGGGAGTATCTGTGGCTGATGTGTTAAATATGAAGGCCCAGATATTATCAACCGATATGGTGGCTGCAGACGCTGCTGCTGCAAAGATGCTTAAGAATGAGCCTGAACAGGTTGATTATATTCCCCTTGCATATGAGCTGGGTATCGGAGAAATGGACCTGTCACGCTTGCAGATAAGCAGGATATCAATGTAAATTTGCCAGCAAATGAATAGTCCTTTTCTAAAAAAGATCAGGTTTTTCCTTGCTTTACTGATCTTCGTATTATTTCTTCTGTCATTTATAGATTTTAGATACATACTCCCTGAAAAGTGGTTTGCAGTATTACTTTATTTGCAATTTACTCCATCCCTCCTTAAATTTATGGATGCTCCATCTCTTCTGGCAAGCGGATTTGTAGTTGTGGTGGCACTTACAGTTTTCACAGGAAGATCCTATTGTTCCTTCCTCTGCCCCCTGGGCATCTTCCAGGATGCAATGAGCAGGGCAGGGGGAAAAGTAAAACGCAGGAATAGAAGGTATGGGTTAAAGAAACCTCATACTATTTTAAGATATTCTCTTCTGGCTATTACTCTGATTGTAGCTCTCTCAGGCTCTGTATCTCTTATAGCTCTGCTAGATCCCTATAGTATATTTGGTAGGTTTGTAACTTATTTTTTCCAACCTCTTGTAGTTGCACTTAATAATATTGTTGCCTGGATTGCCACAAAATTTGATTTCTACGATATTTTTAAGGTTGAGTTTATAAAAATACCTCTGATTGTTTACCTAATACCTGCTGCCTTTTTGGCCCTGGTTGCTTATATGTCCTTTACCCGGGGAAGGTTATATTGCAATACCGTTTGCCCTGTTGGTACACTTCTGGGACTTTTATCCAAGGTGTCGGTTTTAAGAATTACGATCGATAAGACATCCTGCACCCATTGCGGAAGGTGCGCCATCAATTGTAAGGCATCATGTATTGATTTCCTGAATGAGGATGTTGATGTAAGCAGATGTATTACATGCTTTAATTGTCTTTCGGTTTGTCCTGATAATGCCATTAAATATGGGTTTCACGGGAGATCAAAGCCTGAACCAGATAATCCGGAAAAAGTTGATTCGGGCAAACGTAAGTTTATTGCAGGTTCATTTGCTGCTCTTGCTGCTGCTACTGGAATCGTAAGGGCACAGGATACGACGATTGTTAAGAAGGAAGCGCCTGTTCCAAAAAAAGAGTCAACTGTCAGGGAAAATAAAACATACCCGGTATGTCCATATGGAGCAATGAGCCTGGAACATTTCAATTCATTTTGTACTGCCTGTTCCCTATGTGTTAATGCATGCCCCGAACAGGTTATAGTTCCATCATTTATGGAATACGGACTGGCAGGTATAATGCAGCCAAGGATGGATTATCATAAGAGTTTCTGTAATTTCGATTGTACCAGGTGTACAGATATATGCCCAACAGGTGCCCTTCTTCCGCTGACAGTAGAGGCTAAGAAGCTTACGCAGATTGGGAAAGTTACCTTTATTAAGGAAAACTGCATAGTAGAAACTGAGAGAACTGATTGCGGAGCATGTTCTGAGCATTGCCCTACAAAGGCCGTTCATATGGTTCCATTCGTAGATAATCTTGTGATTCCGGAGGTAAATAATAAGCTGTGCGTTGGATGCGGTGCATGTGAATATGCCTGTCCTACGAAACCATTCAAAGCAATATTTGTTGATGGTAATGCAATACATGAGGATGCCGAGAAACCTGCTGAGGATTCAATGAAAGTTGAAAAAATGGAAGAATTTCCGTTTTAACAGATCGTTTATTTAGCACTGTTGAAAAAGAATCTCTCTTTTAGAAAAAAAGTCCGTAAAATATGACTTTTGTCTGCATAGATTAAGCAATATTAAGTTTAATTTTGCAAAATAGAAATAATCAAAAAGTTTTATGGGACCAACACATATTGAACACATTGGTATTGCCGTAAAATCCCTGGATGAAGCAATACCATTTTATGAGAACATTTTGGGTCTTAAGTGCTACAGTATTGAGGAGGTAAGCGATCAAAAGGTTAAAACCGCATTTTTTAAGGTAGGTAACACAAAGATTGAACTACTCGAATCAACTGATCCTGAAGGACCTATAGGTAAGTTTATTGAGAAAAGGGGAGAGGGAATACACCATATGGCTTTTGCCGTGAGAGATCTAAATATGAAGCTTTCAGAGCTTGAATCGAAAGGAGTAAGACTGATTGACAGTGAATCACGCAAAGGTGCCGAAGGCCTTGATATAGGTTTCTTACATCCCAAGTCTACCTTTGGTGTACTTACCGAGCTTTGTGAAGATAATTCAGGTAAATAAAATCATTAGTCAGATGAGCAGACAGGATAAAATAAAACAACTTATCGATCTACGAGAACTGGCCAAGCTGGGTGGCGGTGAAAAGCGTATAGAGTCTCAGCACAAAAAAGGAAAACTAACAGCACGGGAAAGAATTGATATTTTACTTGATGAAGGTAGTTTTGAAGAATTTGATATGTTTGTTAAGCACAGGACTGAAGATTTTGGGCTTGGTGACAAGAAATTTCTTTCAGATGGTGTTGTTACAGGACATGGAACTATTGATGGCAGGGTAGTTTATATTTTTTCTCAGGATTTTACTGTATTCGGAGGCTCTCTTTCCGAGACTTTTGCAGCCAAGATTTGCAAAATAATGGATCAGGCTATGAAGGTTGGAGCTCCTGTAATTGGAATTAATGATAGTGGTGGCGCAAGAATACAGGAAGGTGTAAGGAGTCTTGCAGGATATGCCGAAATATTTGAACGTAATATCCTGGCTTCCGGCGTTATACCTCAGATATCAGCTATTTTTGGTCCCTGTGCAGGCGGGGCAGTTTATTCGCCCGCTCTTACTGATTATATTATTATGAGCGAGGAGAGTAGCTATATGTTTGTAACCGGCCCAAAGGTAACAAAAACAGTTACCGGCGAAGATATTTCCATAGAAGATCTTGGTGGCGCAAGGGTACACTCAACAAAGTCGGGGGTAGCACATTTTGTGTCTGAAGATGAGGAAGAAGGCTTATTGCTAATAAGAAAGATTTTAAGTTATCTGCCGCAGAATAACCTTGAGGATCCTCCTCTTACAGAGTGTAATGATCCTATAGATCGACTTGAAGATGATCTGAACCTTATTATCCCGGAAAATCCGAATCAGCCATATAATGTCAGGGATGTAATATATAAGATTGTAGATAACGAAGAATTCCTTGAGGTTCATGCTAATTTTGCCAAAAATATTGTAGTTGGTCATGCCAAGTTCGATGGCATGCCGGTTGGTATTGTTGCCAACCAGCCTAATTTCCTGGCCGGAGTACTTGATATACAAGCCTCCAGAAAAGCTGCAAGGTTTGTGAGATTCTGTGATGCTTTTAATATTCCTATTGTTACACTGGTTGATGTTCCCGGGTTCTTGCCCGGTAGTAATCAGGAATATGGAGGAATTATTATACATGGCGCCAAATTGATGTTCGCATACGGAGAGGCAACCGTCCCAAAGATTACAGTTACTCTACGTAAATCATATGGTGGTGCTCACTGTGTAATGTCTTCAAAGCAACTCAGGGGAGATATTAATTATGCATGGCCTTCTGCAGAAATTGCAGTAATGGGACCCCGGGGAGCTATAGAAGTACTTGAAGGTAAAAAAATCAGTGAGATCGAAGATACTGAAGAGAGGAATAAATATGTAGCAGATAAGGAGGAAGAATATCGCGATAAGTTCGCCAATCCATATGAAGCTGCTAAATTCGGATTCCTCGATGATGTTATCGAACCAAGGAATACTCGTTTCAGGATAATCAGGGCACTTAGAACGCTTTCAACCAAGAAAGATCTATTGCCCTTGAAAAAGCACTCTAACATACCTTTATAGATCTTAAGCTATGTATAATGCAATACTACTTATACCCGCATTAAAGGGCATCGACAATGAGGCCGGCATTATAGTATTAATTGGCTATCTTATTGTATTTATTGCTCTAATCGTACTCTACCTCGTATTCAGATACCTGGTGCCTATGATATTTAAGATAAAACTATACAGGAGGGCAGCAAAGGAGGGCAGACACCTCGATGAATCTGAAAAGACGCATATGACAGGGGCAGTTAATGCTGCCATTGCAACAGCCCTGTATCTTTATCTTAACGAACAACATGATGTTGAAAGCAATATTATTACTATAAGAAAAGTCTCCAGGGCATATTCACCATGGAGCTCAAAAATACACAGTATGAAAAACTTTCAACGCTAACTATAGGAAAATGAAGAATTATAAATTTACTATCAGTGGTCATACTTACGAGGTCGATATTTTAGATATGGAAGGCGATTTAGCTAAGATCGAAGTAAATGGAACGCCATATATGGTTGAAATTCACCAGCAGGTCAAGCATCAAAAGACTCCTACTCTTGTCAGGTCTGTTATGAAAGAACCTCATAAAAAGATTGAAAAGAAGGAGGGTAGCACAAGACTTGCTATCAAGGCTCCTCTTCCTGGAATTATTATAGAGCTGGCGGTAAAAGAAGGCGATATTGTTAAGAAAGGTCAGAAGCTTGCAGTAATGGAAGCAATGAAAATGGAGAATGAGATAAAGGCAGAAAAGGATGGGGAAATAGTTTCTGTTAAGATAAGCCAGGGACAATCTGTGCTGCAGGACGAAGTGTTAATCGAAATTGGCTGATAATGAAGAGGTTTATTACTGTTATTGCAATCCTGAGTGTTTTAAGTATAGCATGGACGGCTTTTGTTAAGCCTGAGAAAGACTCCGACAGGGCCAATCTTTCGCAAAAAGTTGAAAATGTATCTGCTGATTCACAGGAATTAGAAAAGGATAGTCCCGGTTTAGCAGGGTTAAAGAAATTCTGGGATTATTCCGGATTCAGGAATGCTACCAGAGGCCACCTTATAATGATAGTGGTGGGTTTGTTCTTTATTTTTCTGGCCATCAAGTATGACTATGAACCCTTATTATTAATCCCGATTGGCACGGGAATACTGATAGGGAATATTCCCTTTTACCAGGATGGAGGTTATAATTTGCAGCTGGGAATATATCAGAGTGGAAGTGTAATGAACTACCTTTACTTTGGGGTATTAAAAGGGGTTTACCCTCCATTAATATTCCTGGGCATAGGGGCTATGACAGATTTCTCATCTCTCCTATCTAATCCGAGATTAATGATACTTGGGGCCGCAGCACAGATCGGTATATTTATTACCTTCCTGGGAGCCCTGCTTTTTGGTTTTGCGCCGCCGGAGGCTGGTGCAATAGGAATTATTGGGGGTGCAGATGGCCCTACTGCAATATTTCTTTCATCCAGACTGGCCAATGGGATTAACCTTCTTGAAGATGGTACTACGGTGAAAAACCTGATTGCTCCAATTGCAATTGCGGCCTATTCATATATGGCTCTTGTACCAGTTATTCAGCCACCTATAATGAGGTTGCTTACAACCAAGAAGGAACGATTAATAAGAATGAAACCGCCAAGACAGGTTTCAAAAGTTGAAAAAATAATATTCCCAATAATTGGCTTGCTATTAACTGCATTTATTTCGCCAAGTTCGCTCCCTCTGCTGGGGATGCTCTTTTTCGGAAACCTGTTGAAAGAATCAGGCGTAACAAAGCGTTTAGCAGAAACAGCAAGAACCTCAATGGTTGATATTGTAACAATATTACTTGGTATTACTGTTGGAGCATCAACTCAGGCAGATATTTTCCTGACTCCGGACTCCATGTTTATTTTTGCGCTGGGAGCAGTTTCTTTCATTATTGCGACAGCAGGTGGATTACTGTTCGCTAAATTCATGAATCTATTCCTGAGAGGTGAAAATAGGATTAATCCCCTTGTTGGTGCTGCAGGCGTATCGGCAGTGCCCGATGCTGCCAGGGTAGTACAGAATGAAGGATTAAAGGCTGATCCAACCAACCATCTGCTTATGCATGCTATGACACCTAATGTGGCAGGTGTAATTGGTTCGGCTGTTGCTGCAGGTATTTTATTAAGTTTTCTTGGATAAACTACCGCTATTAACTAGGTTTGGAATATTCTCAAAGATATTTCTATGAAAAATAAGGTTTCAATAACAGGTAACTCCGGCCCGAAGGTAAGATCTGATTGTGAGGTCAGGCTTGTTCTTTCAGGTAATAAAGAGAATAGAATTAGCATAACATCCAAGGTCTCATCTATGTATGGCCTGTCGATAAAGGGTCTGATTGAAGAGATACTTAATTTTTATGATATTTCTGGTGCTGAACTCAGTATTAATGATAAAGGTGCCCTTCCATTTGTTATTGCTGCCAGGGTAGAGGCTGCAATTAAGGAATGTTTAGATACTGATAAGGAGTATCTGCCTGAGATGATTCCTGAAAATATATATAGCTCTGATTATTCACGTTACCGATTCAGCCGGCTATATCTCCCCGGTAATACTCCAAGTATGATGCTGAATGCAGGCTTGCACTCTCCCGATGGCATAATACTGGATCTTGAAGATTCTGTTGCTCCTGAGAAGAAAAAGGAGGCAAGATACCTTGTAAGGAATGCTTTGAGATCTCTCAATTTTTATGGAGTGGAGAGGATGGTAAGGATAAACCAGGGAGAACTGGGACTTTCAGATCTAAAGTACATTGTACCACATAATGTGCACCTGATACTGGTTCCTAAATGCGAGACTGCTGATTATATATCCAGGCTTGAGCAGGAAATAGACCGGATTAAGAAATTAAGTAAGATAGAGAATCAAATTTTCCTTATGCCAATCATTGAAAGTGCTCTGGGAATAGAAAATGCTTTCGAGATTGCCTCCGCCAGTAAAAATATTGTTGCCCTGGCAATAGGACTTGAAGACTATACCGCCGATCTGGGTGTTCAACGAACAAATAGCGGAGAAGAGTCATTCTATGCAAGAGTGAGACTGGTAAATGCTGCAAAGGCGGCAGGAGTGCAACCTATCGATTCCGTATTTTCAGATGTCTCAGATATGGATGCCTTGAAAGAAAATGTGCTCAGGTCAAAAGCCCTGGGATTTGAAGGTATGGGATGCATCCATCCTCGCCAGATTAATGTAATACAAAAGGCATTTGCTCCCGATTCAAAAGAGATAGAGAAAGCAACACAGATAGTGATAGCCTTCAGGGAAGCAGAGAAAAATGGCCTCGGGGTAGTATCACTTGGATCTAAAATGATCGATCCTCCTGTTGTTATAAGAGCTCTAAGAACTATTACTCTTGCTGAGAAACTAAACTTGTTAGCCTCAGACTGGGACACACAAGATAACAATTAACCTCCTTATCTTTAATGTATTATGAGCACTAAACTTGTTAAGAATGCGCTGGGCAGAATGGTTGTAACCGAATTAAACGGACAGCCGGCCATACCTTTCCAGGGCATAGGTAAATACCGTCCGGATAATTTTAAACATGCACCTAAGATATCAAGCTGTGCCGATTATCCTCTCGATGGTAATAAGCAGGTTAAATCAATAAAGGAAGCACTTATAAAGAGTGGACTGAAAGATGGTATGACAATATCTACTCATCATCATTTCAGGGATGGAGACCTTGTTGCAAATATGGTTTTCGATGCTGTAAAGGAATTGGGTATTAAGAATATAAGGTGGTTCCCGTCAGCTTCTTTCCCATGCCATGAGCACCTGATCCAATATCTCGAGGATGGTACTATTCACCATATCGAGGGAAGTATGAATGGTCCACTGGGTAAATATGTCTCCGAAGGCAGGATGAAAGGGACCGGTGTTCTGAGATCTCATGGAGGCAGGTATCAGTCTGTACAGGACGGTGAGGTAAAGATAGATATAGCAATTATTGGTGCTCCGACAGCCGATCCTTTTGGAAATGCAAATGGACTTCAGGGAGATTCGGCATGCGGACTCCTGGGATTTGCCCTGGCTGACTCTCAGTATGCTGATAAGGTTATTATTGTTACTGATAATATGGTTGATTTCCCCTGCATACCATGGCAGATACAGGGAAATTATGTTGATTATACCGTTAAAGTTGAAAAAATTGGTATCCCCGAATTGATAATTTCTGGTACAACAGTAATTACCAGGTCACCCGACCGCTTACTCCTTGCCGAACTGACAGCCAGGTTTTGTGATGAAGCCGGCATTTTAAGGGATGGATTTTCATTTCAGAGTGGGGCAGGAGGAACCTCGCTTGCAGTAGGTGAATTTTTTAAACAGATAATGAAGGAAAAGGGTATAAAAGCCCGATTTGCAAGAGGAGGTAGTAATAAATACCTGGTTTCGATGCTGGAGGAAGGCCTTGTAGATTATATTCTGGATGGTCAGACTTTTGACCTGGATGGTGTTAACTCAATGGCTAATAATCCAAATCATGTCTGGACAAGCCCTTTCACAAGTTATAATTACCATGGTAAAGGTAATTTTGCAGGGATGGTCGATGTTGCGATACTTGGAGCAACGGAAGTTGATGTAAACTTCAATGCCAACGTTGTTACACACTCAGATGGATATCTTTTGCATGGCATAGGTGGATGGCAAAATTGTTTATTTTCCAAAACAGTTATACTTCCTCTTCCTCTTTTCAGGGATAGAATACCGGTTGTAATTGATGAGGTAACAACCCTCTGTGGCCCTGGAGAATTAATAGATGTTATTGTTACAGAAAGAGGGATAGCTGTTAATCCCAGAAGGAAGGATCTTCTGGAGAAGCTTAAAGATTCAGACCTGCCTCTTAAAACAATAGAAGAGCTGAAAGAAGAGGCCGAGAGGATATGCGGTAAGCCTGAGAAGGCAGCACTTTCTGACGATATTATTGCTGCAATAAAATGGGTAGATGGTACAATAATTGACGTTGTTAGGCGTGTAAAACAATAGTACTTATTTAGTTATAAATTTTTTTACTATGAAGAAGTGTGTTATTTGCGGATATATCTATAATCCTGAAGAGGGAGACCCTGTAGGCGGCGTGGTGCCGGGTACAGCTTTTGAAGATATTGATGAGGAGTGGAAATGTCCTTTATGCAATGCCGGAAAAGAGGAGTTCGAAGACTTCGAATTTTAGTACCTTAATTATTTGCATCCTGGTTTATGCATCTGGAATATTCTGGATCACACTAAGAAGTAAATTCCAGAATTTTTGAGTTGTATTAATATCTATCTTTTCCTCTGGAGTATGTGCTCCCTTTATTGTTGGTCCGAAAGAGATCATATCAAGATCAGGATATTTCTCTAAAATCAGGCCACATTCCAGACCTGCATGAATAGCTCTTATAAGGGGTTCCGTTTTGAACATACTCCTGTACGACTCGGCTGTAATTTTAAGAATCTCTGAATCAGTGTCCGGGTCCCATCCAGGATACCCGTCTGAGTGAGAAACAACAGCATTGACGTCACTAAATATCCTGGAAATTCGTGAAGCAAGATCATGCTTCGATCTCTCATTTGAACTTCTCTGGCTGGTAACAACCTTGATGATCTTATTATCCATCTTTACAGAAGCCAGGTTGGTGGATGTTTCAACCAGATCTTTCATCGATGCTGACCATGCTATTACTCCATGAGGGCATAAGTCAAGTGCTTTCAGTAAATTTTTCTGTACTGACCTTTCGATTACAGTTCCACTTCCATCAAAGGATTCTATGCTGATCGATAAATTTGGTTCTGTTGATATGAATTCCTCTCTGAGTTCTTTCTCCAGATTATTTATTCCTGCGTTTAGTTCACTGATACTTACCTTAGTGTATACAATAGCAAATGCCTCTCTTGGAATAGCATTCCTGAGATTACCGGCATCGATATTCGAAAGGTTAATATTAAATCTACGGTCCAGTTCATTGATTACCTTTGTGATAACTTTTACGGAATTGGCATATCCATTATGTATCTCATCGCCTGAATGACCACCATGAAGACCCGTAACTGAGATTTTATACGATGATTCATCACCAGCTGCCTTTTCACTGGTATAATTGAAAGTGGAAACAGTATCTATCCCCCCTGCACAACCAATAAACAATTCTCCTTCATCTTCAGAATCAAGGTTAAGCAATATCTTGCTGTCAAAGAAACCAGGTTCAAGGTTAATGGCTCCTGTCATACCCGATTCTTCATCTACCGTAAAAAGGGATTCTATCTTCCCGCTTTTTATCCCGGGATCTGTCATTGCTGCCATCTGGGCTGCCATCCCTATACCATCATCGGCTCCAAGAGTAGTAATTTTTGCCGTTACCCATCCATCCTCAATTATTGGAACAATCGGATCTTTTAGCCAGTTGTGAACAGTCTCTGCATCTTTTTCGCCAACCATATCCATATGACTTTGCAAGACAATGCATTTCCTGTTTTCATAACCCGGATCAGCTTCTTTGGTAATCAGAATATTACCAATCTTATCTTCCTTTACTTTGAGCCTGTTCTTATTCGCAAAATTTTTAAGAAATTTCCTAATATTTTCTTCATTCTTTGATAATCTGGGAATTTTGCAGATTTCTTCAAAATAACCCCAGACTATCCTAGGTTCTAAATGACTGATTACCATATATTAAATGCAGATATTAACAGTAGTAAATATAATAAATTCCAAGTTACAAAAAAAAGACAATATTTTTTTACTACGAATGTTATATGTCCTTTGCAGGGAGTAAAAAAGTTCTTATTTTAAGTCCCAAATATTAATAAAATTAAGTGATCTAAGATTATGAGCAAAAGAAAGATTGTTTCACTACCCGGTGACGGGATTGGAGAAGTTGTGTTAGAGCAGGCAATAAGGGTGCTTGATAATGCAGGTTTTGAAGCCGAATATCTGCACGGCGATATTGGATGGGAATTTTGGTGTAAGGAAGGTAACCCTTTGCCTCAAAGAACCATTGATCTAATAGCTGAGCATAAGATTGCCCTTTTCGGGGCAATAACATCCAAACCAAAGGATGAAGCTCTTGAAGAACTTGATGCAAACCTGAGAGATAAGGGGCTGGTATATGCAAGTCCGATTGTTAGCTTAAGACAACATTTTAATCTTGATATTTGCATGCGTCCCTGTCGTACCTATAAAGGGAATCCGCTTAACTTTATTAAAAGAGGAAAGGACGGATCAATTGAAGAACCATATGTTGATGTTGCAATTTTTCGTCAGAACACCGAAGGATTATATGGAGGAGTTGAATGGACCAATCCTCCTGCCCAGGTCTATGATGCTCTTATGACTCACCCTAAGTTCAGGAAGAATTTTGGAAGTGTTCCTGTTGAAGAGATTTCTATATCGACAAGAATTTTTACAGCTAAAGCAACAGAGAGGATTTTAAGAGCCGCTTTTGAACATGCAAGAAAGTATGGTTATAAATCAGTAACCCTTTGTGAAAAACCAAATGTAATCAGGGAAACCTCCGGAATGATGTTCTTAAAGGCTAAAGAGCTACAGAAGAAGGAGTACTCTGATATACAACTCTGGAATACCAATATCGATGCCCAGATGATGTGGCTGACTAAGAATCCTGAAGACTATGGAGTAATTGTCGCCGGAAATATGTTTGGTGATATCGTTTCAGATGGTTTTGCCGGACTGATAGGTGGTCTGGGCTTTGCATGTTCGGCACAGTTTTCAGCCAATGGTATTGCCGTTTTTGAACCAACTCACGGATCTGCTCCAAAGTATGCCGATTATAATACATCTATAGTTAACCCTATTGCAATGATAGAATCTGCATGTATGATGCTGGATTATATCGATGAGAAGGATATAGCTTCAAATATTAGGAAGGCAGTTGCCCAGGTTATTGAAGAGGGGAAGGTAAAGACCTATGATATGATGAAAATGACCGGGAGGGAAGATGTTATTAGCAAAGGAGCTGCGTCAACAGTTGACATGGCAGATGCAATTATTTCTAAACTGAAATAGAAAAAGACAAGCCTATGAAATCTGATATTATCAAATTATGGCCCGAACTGGATTGGATCAGGGATGAAGATTTGCGTGAAAAAACCGCCAGGGCATGGGAGCTGGCACTTGAAAGATCTGTTTTAAATGCCGATGACCTTAACAGGATTCCTTTTACTCTGCTTTGCGGACCAGATCTGAAAGTTAGTTTTATGGCACATAAAAGATGTGTTGTTCATGTTGCCAGAGAAAGTGGTGAAAAGATGAATGAATTCTTTAAGGATGAACTTCCTGTGAACATGGATATTCTTATTTCAGGGGCTATACTGGCTGATGTTGGCAAGCTGCTCGAATATGTTCTCGATAGGGATGGAAATGCAATACAGGGTAGCTACGGAAAATACCTGAGACATCCTTTTTCGGGAGTCTCCCTGGCTGAAGAATGCGGCCTTCCGCCTGAAGTTTGTCATATTATTGCTGCGCATGCAGGGGAAGGTGATCATGTAAAGAGAACAACAGAAGCTTATGTTGTTCATCATGCCGATTTTATGACCTTTCTGCCTTTTAAGAGCAGATTAATAATTGAGAAATAACCACCTTACAGGCAGGGGGACCTTTGGTTCCCCTGTTTTTTATCCAAGCTTCATTCTTTCCAGAGCTTCAATATTTAGTTCGTTAGTAACTGCTTTTGCAGAAGGCGTATAGAGAAATTCAATCAGATCGGCATACTTCTCAGTTACCTTGCCCCTGATTACTTTTACAGTAGCATTCACAAGTCCGTTCTCCTCGGTGAATCCTTCGTCAAGTATTCCAATGGCTGCGGGCAACCATCTCTGCGGGAACATTTTTGAATACTTCCCATTGGTTCGGTACTCATTCACTTCTTTTTCGATAAGCATCAATACTGCTTTCTGTCCTTCATCAGAATCTGCAGTAAGTCGTTTGTCGTCAAGATATGACTTAAGTGCGTGCTGATTTGGAACAATAAGTGCAACTGTATAAGGTTTCTGGTTATTACTCAGAATACACTGATCTATATATTTAGACTGTTCCATTAATGCTTCTTCAATACTTTCCGGACTATACTTTTCTCCATCGTCTGCAATAAGAAGACTCTTGAACCTTCCCAGTACATATAAGAAACCATCTTTATCGAGGTAGCCAAGATCTCCCGTATGCAGCCATTCGTCTCTTATTACTTCTTTTGTTGCGCTCTCATTTTTCCAGTAACCGTGCATCACATTACCACCCTTTATTACAATCTCTCCGCTTTCTTCCTCCGGCAATGAATTGCCTTCTTCATCGCATATCTTTATTTCCATGTTATTAACAGGAACACCTGATGACCCAAGTTTATGCTTGTGCTTGGCGTTTGCTGATATTACCGGTGAAGCTTCAGACAGGCCATATCCCTGGAAGACAGGTGCCCCGATAGCATAGAAGTACCTTTGTAATTCCATATCAAGGAGTGCTGCTCCCCCAACAAAATATTCAAGTTCTCCTCCAAATATATCCCTGATTTTGCTAAAAATTAATCTATCAAAGAGCTTTATAAGAGGAAGTTTTATCTTTTGCAATCCCCTGCCTTTATTCCATCCTTCCTTATTGTACGAATAGCTAAGTTTAAGGCCAAACTCGAACAGGAAGTTAGTGACCTTACCCTTTTCCTTTATTCCTCTGTCAATATTTTTCCTGAAGTTTTTTGAAACTGCAGGTGCACTCATAAGGATCTTTGGTCTTATTTCTTTGAGACAGGAAGGAAGATTCCGAAGGGTCTCAAGAGGTGTTTTACCTCTTTTAACCGACGCTATACTAGCACCCTTACCCATAAAAGCAAAAATTCCTGTTGTGTGAGCAAAGGAATGATCCCATGGTAAGAAGAGCAGTGTTTTAAAGAAAGGAGGGATATCAATAAGGCTATAAGACTGGTAAACATTTGTTATATAGTTACCGTGTGTAAGAATTATCCCTTTTGGGTCGGCCGTTGTACCTGAGGTATAGCATATATTAGCGTAGTTATCAGGTTTAATTCCCTTGTATATTTTCTCAAAATTATCACTATTATCGTTGTTTTCCAGCCAGTTACGTCCTAGTTTTCTAATCTCGTTAAAGTGAATTTCATTTTCGGCATACTCTTCGCGCGTTTCAAAGTATATAATCTTTTCAATGGTTTTACATTCGTCGAGCACTTCATGCAGTTTTGTTGACTGGATAGACGATACCATTACAAAGCGAGAGTCTGAATGATTGAGTCGGAACTTCACTTCATCGGCATTTAGTTTGACAGATAAGGGTACGTTAACTGCTCCGGTATAAAGAATCCCTAATTCTCCTATTACCCAGTTATTACATCCCTCCGATAGCAAACTGATTCTGTCACCTTCCTTTATACCCATTTGTAATAGGCCTGCAGCAAACTCATGAACCTGTTTTCTGGTCTCTGCATAGCTTGTTCCTTCGTATTTATCCTGAAGCTTTTCCCACAGGTAAACATTATCTGAATACTTTTCAACGTTCTCTTCAAAGAATTGAATAATAGATTTCATGCTTAGAAATTTTGCTTGGTTCTTAATCTATCTAAGGTAAATATTTTTTTTGTAGTTATTGTCAGAGTATACTTTCATCTCCATTCAGACGTTAATATTTTGTATATTTGTCATAAATACACTTGAAATAAGGCTTTTAACTTAAATTCAATTAAGATGCGTAACATACTAATTATTGCTGTCTCTCTCCTTTTTTCGCTGTCATCATGTAAATTCATTAAAGAAAAAGGCTGGTTTGGTAAATCTAAGACTGATACTCTACTTGTCTGGCACGCAAAGCAGGATTCAATAAGGATTGCCAACAATGAAGCAATAGAGATCGAGAAAATGAAGATGGTGGAACAGGCGAAGTTAGACTCACTTCAGTCGATTGAGAATGCGCAATTGGAGTGGGAATCGATGTATAAGTATCATATTATTGTAGGAAGCTTTCTTACTCCTGAGTATGCAGCCGACCATGTCGACCTGTACAGATCTATGGGCTATAATGATGTAAGGATTATAATGGACTCAGCAGGCAGATTCAATCTGGTTTCGGCAGAAGGTCATGAATCTATTTCTAAAGCTATTAATCGACTGGTATGCTACCAGGATACTGTTGAGTTTGAATCCTGGATATATATAAAGAATTAAGATCTGAATATAGTTTGTTCCCTGTCGGGTCCAACAGAGATTAAAGATATCGGAAGGCCTGTTTCCTTCTCAATCAATGATACATAGCTTTTAAGAGCAAGGGGGAGTAACTTATATTCCCTTATATTGCTTATATCGTCCGCCCATCCTTCAATATCAATAAACTGGGGAGTTCCGGTTCTTAGCTGATCAAAAGGAATTTCTTCGCTGATCTTATTTTCAAACTTATAACCCGTACATATCCGAATAGTATTAAAACCCGTAAGTACATCTGCCTTGGTCATGTAAAGCTGTGTAACACCGTTTATCATGCAAGAATACTTTAGGGCAGGAAGGTCGAGCCAGCCTGTTCTCCTTGGTCGACCTGTGGTAGATCCATACTCAAATCCCTGATCGCGTAGCTTCTGTCCCAGGTCATTTTCCTGTTCGGTAGGGAAGGGGCCACTGCCTACCCTGGTGCAATATGCCTTGAAGATTCCGAATATTTCACCAATAGCTCTGGGCGACACACCCATGCCTGTGCATGCCCCTGCACTAACTGTATTGGATGATGTAACAAAGGGATAAGAACCAAAGTCTATATCAAGAAGAGTCCCCTGGGCACCTTCGGCAAGGATTTTCTTGCCCGAGTTTAACTCTTTGTTAATTAAGTATTCACTATTACTGATAGTAAATTTTTTTATCAGGTCAATTCCTTCAAACCAGCCCTTTTCATATTCACTTAAGTTGTAGTCAAGGTCATAATTATTTAGAATAACCTTATGTCTGTTAACCCGTTCGTCGTAGAGCTCCCTGAAGTTCTCTTTTAAAATATCGCCAACTCTCAGACCGTTGCGACTTGTTTTATCTGTATATGCAGGTCCGATACCTTTAAGAGTGGACCCGATCTTCGATTTGCCCTTCGACTTTTCATAAGCCGTATCAAGTATTCTGTGAGTTGGTAGAATCAGATGTGCTTTAGACGAAATTATCAGTTTTTTGAAAAGGTCGGGGGCCTCTGATTCCAGTGCATCAATTTCTAATTTAAAAACCGAAGGGTCAAGCACAACCCCGTTGCCAATAATATTTATTTTCCCGGGGTGGAATATACCCGAGGGTATGGTATGAAGAATGTACTTCTTATTATTAAATTCCAGGGTATGGCCTGCATTTGGACCTCCCTGAAATCTTGTAATAATGTCATATTCAGGAGTTAGGGCATCAACTATTTTCCCTTTTCCTTCATCTCCCCATTGTAAACCCAGCAGCACATCTATCTTGTTCATATACAAATGTCTAATATTAAAAAAGAGTGAGTAAAATACGCTTTTTTTTCCTTAATTTCTATTGAAATAGTATGTTTTTGATAACTAAACAGGCCAGGAAGAAACTATTCTTTTTCCTCTGTACCGTCCTTCTTTATGCCATAAATATAAAGAGAGTGGTAGAGCGGTTTGAAATTATTTAATTCACAGGCTGTATTAATAATTTCGTGTATTCTGGGATCGCAGAATTCAATAACTTTTCCCGACTCAGTGTCAATAAGATGATCATGCTGACCGCATTGGTAAGCTCGCTCAAATTGAGCAATGTTTTTACCAAACTGGTGCTTTATTACAAGGTTGCAATCAAGTAGAAGCTCAATGGTATTGTAAAGAGTCGCCCGGCTCACCCTGTAATTCTTATTTTTCATGAAGATATATAACGACTCTATATCGAAGTGACCTGTCCTGGAATAAATCTCATCCAGGATAGCAAATCTCTCAGGTGTTTTCCTGTGTCCCTTCTTTTCAAGGTATTCTGTAAAGATTTGCTTTACTGTTTTCCTTGTCTCTTCACTAATCATATTTAGTCTTGATTAAAATAATAAAATTAATTGTTTTTTGCTGAATTCCCAACCAGTATATAAAACATTATAGACAGGTAGCTTATGAAAAATCTTCAACTCTCTTTACGCTATCAACACCTTTTATGCTAACCAGCTTAAGAATCAGGTTATTAAGGTCCTTGGAGTGATGTACATAAAGATCGATGGTGCCTTCAAAAACACCGTCATGAACAGTAACGTTTATATTACGCATATTTACATTCAGTTCGTCTGATATAATACCCGTAACTTCGCTTACAATGCCAATTCTATCAATTCCGCTAAGCTGTATTCTTGCAAGGAAAGACACAATTTTATGTATGGTCCATTTTACTGAAACCAACCTGTTACCCTCACTCGACATTAATCTAATAGCTACCGGGCATTTAGGTTTATGAATTATTATTGTATTATCCGGCGACAGGTATCCAACTACCTCATCTCCAGGTATAGGTCTGCAGCATTTGGCAATCTCGTATGAATGGGTTTCAGCATCGATGCTTTCTCTTATAAAGTAAGGTTCACTTCTATCGAATATATTGTGATTATCAAGATTTTTCTTCTCGGTTTTTTGGAGTGCTGCAAGTTTTAGTTCCCAGTATTTCACAATCTTATTACTGGGATTCTTTCTAACAATCTTTTTGATATTATCAAGTGATATTGATCCTAAGCCTACCTTATTATGCAGATCTTCTTTAGAAAATACATCATATGCCGTAAGGAGCTTCTTATACACCTCCGATCCTGGTTTATTAATTCCTATTTCCTGGAGTTTATCGTCGAGTATCTTTTTTCCTTTGTCGTTTATAATTTTTATCTCTGCCTTAAGAGATTGCCTGATCGCCGACTTTGCCTTAGCCAGAATTGCATAGTCGAGCCATTCTCTTGCTGGCCTTGATTTTTCACTTGTGATAATTTCAACCTGGTCGCCACTCTGCAAAATTGTGTTCAGTGGCATCAGCTTGTAATTTACTTTTGCACCAATGGCATTATTACCTACTTCGGTGTGTATTTCATAGGCGAAATCAATTGCAGTGGCCCCTTTGGGAAGTGTAATAATATTTCCTTTTGGAGTAAACACCATAATCTCCGAGGAGAAAAGGTTCATTTTAAATTCATCCAGAAATTCAATCGGATCCTGGTTAGGATTATCAAGCATCTCCCGGATCTTCTTTATCCACTTGTCAAGTTCACTCTCCTGCGAACTATCACCTTTATACTTCCAGTGTGAGGCATACCCTCTTTCGGCAAATTCGTCCATCCTCTTACTTCGAATCTGAACTTCAACCCACCTTCCATGAGGCCCCATTACAGTAAGGTGTAGGGCTTCATAGCCATTTGCCTTTGGCCTGCTTACCCAGTCCCGCAACCTGTCTGGTTTTGGCATATATATGTCTGTGATGGCTGAGTAAATATTCCAGCATGTTGTTTTCTCTGAAACATTTTGCTGGGCCTCGAAAACAATCCTTACCGCAAGTATATCGTAAATTTCCTCGAATGGAACATTCTTGGTTTGCATCTTCTTCCAGACAGAGTATATCGACTTGGGTCTGCCGGTTATATCAAATTTTAAGCCGTCGGCCTCCAGCTTTTCAATTATGGGCAGTGAGAAACGGTTAATCATTGCCTGATTTCTCTTCTCACTATGCTTCATTTTCCTGGTGATCTCGTCGTAAATCTTTGGATGTCGATACTTCAGGCTCAGATCCTCAAGCTCAGTCTTAATTGCAAACAGACCAAGCCTGTGTGCAAGCGGAGCGTAAAGGTAAATTGTTTCTCCCGCAACCTTCATCTTCTTCCTCTCAGGCAGAGAATCCAGCGTTCTCATATTATGGAGCCTGTCTGCCGTCTTAATAAGTATTACCCTTAGATCATCTGAAAGAGTAAGAAGCATCTTTCTGAAATTCTCAGCCTGAAGGGAATTATTTTCATTATTGTAGGTGCCGGATATTTTAGTAAGTCCATCTATTATAGAAGCGATTTTATCCCCAAAATGCATCCTTATATCGTCGAGAGTATATTCGGTATCCTCAACCACATCATGTAAGAGGGCACTTGCAATAGACTTAGCGCCAAGGCCTATTTCATGGTTTACAATTTTTGCTACTTCTATAGGGTGGATAATATAGGGCTCACCCGACCTGCGGCGCATATTTATATGCGCTTTATTGGCCAGATCAAATGCTTTTCCTATTAATTCCCTATCTCCGGGTTTATCACACCTGAGCAGGTTCTCAATGAGTTCTTCGTATTCGCGATTGATCAGCGTGAAATCATCCTCTGTGAATATATCTTTCTTCCCCATATTGTTTTATAACGCCGAATACAAAGATAAATATTAATAAGGCAATGCAAACACTTAGAATTGTCAATATTAGTTAAAAATAATTGTTACCGTCCCGTTTCTGTTAATTTCCTTTCCGCCTGGTGTTGTTAGCTCAATAAACCATAGGTATACGTCGGGTTGAAGAGCTTTCCCTCCATGTGTTCCATCCCACTGTTCAAGGAAATCAGTGGTGCTGAAAACAGTTACTCCTGATCGGGTCTTAATATAGAGGCGGTATTTTTTTGGAGTGAAGGGGATAAAAGGATAAAAGGTCTCGTTAAGCAGGTCTCCGTCGGGTGTAAATGCGTTTGGAACAAATATCTTTACCGGGGTATCTATACAAGAAATTTGTGAACGGCTATTGTTATTTATGGTATAAGGATTGTTATTCTCAAGGGCTTCAACCTGATAGCAGATATTATCAACATTGTTTTGATAAATAAAATTTTCCAGATGGTCACGATAAATTGTGTCGCCAGGAGAATTTGAAGCAATAAATGCTCTTTGCCCGTTCATAATTCGGTATAAGTTGTATTCCGATATGCCACCGTTGAAATCGAAATACTCTGACCATATTATTTCTATTTCTTTCTGGTTTATTGTCAGCTCAGTGGAGATCGCTGTAATTATATTTGAAGCCAAAACGGCAAGGTCACAGTAGTTGATAGCTGAAAGCCTGAAATAGAGAGGTCTTTCGTCAATAGTTCCTGCCTGTATAATAATATTACCTGTGTTGTCATAAATGTCTCTTACTGCTAAGAAAGGACCATGCCGACTATCAGCTTTTTCAAGACGGAATAATTCTATTTCCGAATCAGTGTCATAGGTAAAAGATAATTCAATATTATTATCACTATCAACCCTTGAATAGTCTCCGTTTATCCACAGGGGAGGTCTTATAATATCTGTCTCAATACATGTGCTGTTTGATGAGGAAATAATATCGCCCTCAATATTTGCTACAACACGAAAACAGTAAGTATGGCCTGTTTCAAAATCTTCGAACGAGAATGTGCCTGTAATTCCTGAAGTGCTTCCGGCAATCAATTCTGAGCCGCCATCTTCCGAAACATAGATTGAATATTCCAACACCGGGAACGGAAAATCATTATATAGGTTCCAGTCGAGTATGATTTTCTGATTACAGGTATCCAGCACTGTGCTTGTGAAGATTGTTGACAGAGGGTTGGAAAGCGGACTTACATTATCAGATGAGTCGAGTGCCGCAATAACATAGTCGATGCTGTAACTATTTGCAAATATCTTGGTATAGATATAGCTGGTAGCCAGTGGGTCGAATAATGTATCGACTGGTTCACCCTGGTTGTTACTGTAAGTATAGATAACATAGGCAGCTACATCAGGAGAACCCCCGGGAGTCCAGTGAAGATGTGAAAATCCGCTGGCCGGATCTACAGTAACAAGCGTAAGTTGAGGTGAGACGGGACTCTCATTATCCTGTCCCATCAGGTTTACCAGAGATGAGATCACAATAAACAAGGCAATACCAGAAATATGTTTAATACCATCTTGCATATCACAAACTTAATCAAAAAAGAGTCTGCCTCACTCTTAATTTGTTTCTATATTTGTATCCATGATAACGGGTGAGCTTAAAGATAAATTACTTAACTGGAGAAAAAGAAAAATCCCCGACCGTCCTTTTATATTGGTTCTCAGTGTGATTATTGGTTTTACTGTGGGTCTGGCGGCAGTTATCATAAAAAATCTTGTGCATTTTATCCAGGAGCTTGTTCGTAAAGGATTTATATCTGAAGGAAATAATATATTCTTGCTTATTCTGCCTATTGTGGGAGTTCTGGCTACCGTGATCTTTACCAGGTTTATCCTGAAGAAAAATGTTGGCCATGGTATTCCCAGCGTTCTCTATGCTATCTCTAAAACAAATGGCAGGATAAAGCCTCATAATATGTTCTCTTCGATTGTCAGCAGCGCCCTGACCGTGGGCTTTGGTGGTTCTGTCGGATTGGAGGGTCCTACTGTGGCTACAGGTGCAGCTATCGGATCAAATATAGGCCGCTATCTGAAATTGAGCTATAAGCAGATTCTTACTATGCTGGGTTGTGCCTCGGCCGGAGCGATGGCCGCAATATTTAAGGCTCCCATTGCAGGTACCATTTTTGCTCTTGAGGTCATAATGTTAAATCTTACCATGTCGTCGCTTGTTCCCCTGTTGATTTCAAGCGTTACGGCAGCCTTAACTTCATACCTCTTCCTGGGTCAGAATGTCTTGTATAATTTCACTCTTGCCGAAAGCTTTTCAATGTCAGATACACCATTCTATCTATTACTTGGTCTGTTTACCGGCCTTGCCTCTGTATATTTTACAAGGATGTACATTTTTATCTCAAAGAGATTTGAGCAGGTAAAAGGCTGGGGTAACAGGTTACTTGCCGGTGGATTATTACTTGGATTAATGGTATTCCTTGTACCATCTCTTTATGGTGAAGGTTATTCGGGGATAAATAATGCCCTTAATGGAAATTATGACTACCTGTTTCAGGATTCCCTTTATTATGGTTTAAAAGATAATTTCATTGTTTTAATCGGTGTCGTTGTATTCCTGATCATTTTTAAGGTTGTTGCAACTTCCGTAACATTTAGTTCAGGCGGGGTGGGTGGTATATTTGCTCCAACATTATTTATGGGGGCACACGCAGGGCTTTTATTTGCAGTTGTAATAAACAGTTTTGGTTTCGAACTGGAAGTAAGCAGCTTTGTGCTTGTGGCAATGGCAGGTATGATAGCCGGGGTTATTCATGCCCCCCTAACCGCAATATTCCTTATTGCTGAGATTACAGGAGGATATGGTCTTCTTATGCCACTTATGATTACCGCTACAATATCATACCTTTTTACCCGTATATTTGTGCATAATTCAGTTTATACATACCAGCTTGCAAAGAGGGGAGAGCTAATTACTCACGATAAGGATAAGGCTGCGCTTACCCTGATGGATGTCGGTAGACTGATTGAAAGTAATTTTAATACGGTCCATCCCGATGCAACACTTGGTGAGCTGGTTGAGGTTATTTCTCACAGCGTGAGGAATGTTTTCCCTGTTGTTGACGATGATAACAATTTTTTAGGGGTAGTATGGGTGAACGATATCAGGCATATAGTGTTTAAACCCGAATTATATGATGATACATATGTCAGAGACCTGATGTTTATGCCTTCGCCAACTGTTTCACCCGGTGAATCGATGGAAGATGTGGCTCATAAGTTTCAGACATCATCACACTATAATCTGCCAGTACTGGAAGATGGACGTTATATAGGTTTTGTATCGAGGGCAAACGTATTTTCCGAATACAGGGCTATGATCAAAAATTTCATGGAAGATTAATTTGTTGTTTATTTAAAAGATGAAGTTTTCGATATTAATCAGGAGATTCCTTAAGTGGAGAGTTGAAAATATAGATCATAGAAGGTTTCTCTATATTTTGAGCTTTGTTGTGGGATTATTGAGTGCACTCGCTGCAGTAGTGCTAAAAAACGGCATTCATTATATAGCGAATTTCCTTACCACATGGCTCGATGGTTCATGGAACTACCTTTACCTTGCCTATCCCCTTATTGGTATTACACTTACATATATTTTTGTCAAATACATAGTAAAAGAAAATATCGGCCATGGAATCAGCCGGATTCTCTATGCTATGTCGAGAAAAAACAGCAAGATAAAGCCACATAATAACTGGTCATCCATAGTGGCCAGTACGCTTACAATAGGTTTTGGTGGTTCTGTTGGAGCCGAGGCTCCAATTGTTCTTACAGGTGCATCGATCGGTTCGAATATCGGACGTTTGATGAAGATGAATTACAGGAATGTAACTCTGCTTGTAGGATGTGGAGCAGCCGGTGCGGTGTCAGGTATTTTTAATGCTCCTATTGCAGGAATTGTATTTACTCTTGAAATATTGATGCTCGACCTTACTGTAGCTTCAATTGTTCCCCTGCTGATTTCCTCAGTTACAGCAACTACTGTTTCATACTTCCTGATGGGAAAGGGTTCTATGTTTGACTTTACCATGACAGAGTCTTTTTCTCTTGGAACAATTCCCTGGTATATTGTACTTGCGTTTTTCTCAGCTTTAATCTCGCTCTATTTTACGCGTACAACAATGCTTATAGAAGGTTTGTACGACAAAATTAAGAACGAGTATCTAAGACTAATTACAGGGGGACTTATCCTCGGAGTGCTTATTCTTATTCTGCCTCCCTTGTACGGTGAAGGATATACTACTATTAATTCATTACTTAATGGCAGAACCGAAGACCTGTTCAATAATATAATTTTACTGCCCGGACTCACCGGCAATATTTGGTTTATGCTTATCTTCTTAACGGCTCTGAGCTTACTTAAATCGCTCGCCAGTAGCTCAACCAATGGGGCAGGAGGTGTCGGTGGTATATTTGCGCCTTCATTGTTTATTGGTGGAGTGAACGGTTTTTTCGTGGCCCGATTAATGAATACCCTCTTTGATACCGGCCTTTCTGAGAGCAATTTTGCCCTGGTAGGCATGGCAGGTGTTATGGCAGGTATAATGCATGCTCCTCTTACAGCAATATTCCTGATTGCTGAAATCACAGGTGGCTATGGTATGTTAATACCACTTATTATTACCTCGACACTGTCATATATGACGGTTATACGTTTTGATAAACATTCAATTTATCATACAAGGCTCGCCCGAAGGGGTGAACTTCTTACCCATCATAAGGATAAGGCTGTTTTGGCCCTTCTGGATTGGAGTAAGGAGATAGAGACAGACCTTCTTACCGTAAAGTCAACCGACACCCTTGGTTCACTTGTGGATGTAATATCAAGATCGAAAAGAAATATTTTTCCCGTTGTTGATGAATATGGTATACTGGAAGGAGTAGTTCTTCTTGATAGTGTCAGGGAAATAATGTTTAACAGGGATGAGTATGAAGATACAATTGTTAACGACCTGATGATTATGCCCCCGTCATATATCGAAAAAACCGACCGGGTTGAAGAAGTGATGAATACTTTCAGAAAAACCGGTGCATGGAACCTGCCAGTACTCGATGGTGGAAAGTATATAGGCTTACTGTCAAAATCCAGAATCTTCAGTACCTATAGAGAACTCCTGATGCAAGTTTCCGAAGATTAAACAAAAAAAGCCCGTCTCTGCAGACGGACTTTCTTATAATTTGGTGACTCAGCTGAGTCTCGAACTGGACTGAGCGTAAATAAAATGTCCGGTGGACATTTTTAGCGAAGAGACAGACTGTAGCAGAGCGAGTTCGAGACAATAGGAGATATAGATAACAAAAAAAAGCCCGTCTCTGCAGACGGACTTTCTTATAATTTGGTGACTCAGCTGAGTCTCGAAAAAAAAAGCCCGTCTCTGCAGACGGACTTTCTATTAATCTGGTGACTCAGCTGAGTCTCGAACTCAGGACCCCATCCTTAAAAGGGATGTGCTCTACCAACTGAGCTACTGAGTCTCCTCTTTACCTTTTATAAAAGGCGATGCAAAAGTAACTAAATCTTTTAAAAATTCAAATCCTGAATATTATAAAAGTGTATTATTTATTTTTACTGCTTTGGTAAATAAATTTGATAACTTTCTATACACTGTCTGATATAATATTAGCGGATTGAAAATCAGTGTATTCTTCCCTTAACAATGCATATAAAAGACTATCCTTTATAATTCCATTTTTAACAATATTTTTTTTAAAAACACCCTCTTTTCTGAACCCTGCTTTTTCCAGGGCCCTGTGAGAGGCTATATTATCGGCATATGCTTCGGCATATATTCTTATAGTATCGTAGTTATCGAAGATATATCTGACAATAAGAGATATAGAAGCTGTTGCAATTCCCTTACCCCAGTATTCTTCTGCCAGCCAGTAACCTATTTCAACATTCATCCTGTATACATCATTCTTGAATATTGCTCCGATACTTCCAATTGCAAGTCCGTCGTGGTCGATTGCAAAAAGCCTGGCCGACGGGTCATCTTTTATTGCTGCCTGGATAAAGTTGTTTGCATCTTTAATGGTGTAAGGGTAGGGGAAGGCATCCCGTAGATTATCGGCAATATTCTTGTTATTGGCAAATATGGCCAGCTGCGGTGCATCAGAGAGATCCCATTTTCTGATTTTAATACTTTTTTTTGTCATCTTAAATACTACTACAAATCTGATCTGCAAGTCCTATGCCTGCTTCTTCATAAAGATTATAGGCAGAATCGATTCCCTTCTTCTTCAGGTCCTGAAGCTCATCTTCATGTCTGCCGGTTGCAATTATTCTACCTGAGTAATTAATTGATTTCAATTTATCGATGGAGAACATATTTGACTTATGGTCTTCAAGACAAAGAACAACCATTTTAACCTGTTGTTTCTCTTTTTGCATTTCATTAACCATTTCCCAGAACTCAAGGTCTGTTGCATCATCTTTTATTACTTTTCTCCCCTGTAATGAATGCTTCTGTACAATTTCATCATCATAATCAAGGCCCAGAACTTTCTGACGATGGATTTCGGCCAGATGATCGTATGTGGATGTCCCCAGCTGACCCATGCCAAAAATTAGTATCTCAGCATCACCAATATCTATTGTCCTGTCATATACAAGCCTATGCTTGGTTTCAAACCTTTTAAGAAAGGTTCTGATATTTCGAAATATATTATGGGAGTAAGAGTTGAGTGGGGATGAAATAACGAAACTCATGGATAGTGATATAGCTAATATACCAAGCCATTCAGGAGATAGCCATCCCCTGGAAGCAGCAACGGCGGCAATAATAAGCCCGAATTCTGAATAATTGGCCAGGCTTAAGGATGTAAAATATGACGTTCGGGCCCTTAGACCGTAACGTGTAAGAACCAGGTAATTGATTATAACCTTAAAGTTTATAGCCAGGGCAATAAAAAGTGATACCAGGATAATATTTAATGAGAGGCTTACCTTCAGTCCTATTGTAAGAAAAAACCCAATCAGAAAAATATCCTTGAAATTAAGTAAAGATTCGGCCATCTCTTTTGCTTTTGGATGACTGGAAACAAGCATACCCAGTATCAGAGCACCCAGATCAGGTTTTAGTCCTACCAGTTTGAACATCTCGGCTCCAGGAATTAATGCCAGGAAGAACCCAAATAATACCAGCAGCTCTCCATGACCTATCCTGTTCATGATAATAAAAGCCAGTGGTCTGATAATAAATAGTGCAACAGGAATGGCAAATACCAGTAAGCTGGGAAGTTTTTCAGCGGTTGCAACCAGAAAGATAACCGCTATAAGGTCCTGGATAATCAAAATTCCTATAGCAGTTATACCGTGGAGAGAGTTGTTTTCTCCTCTTTCATCAAGCACTTTTACCGCGAATACGGTGCTTGAGAAACTTAGGGCAAAAGCAATAATAAGTATTTGTATTATAGACAGATCGCTTAGGTGATCTATATTGGTAAACGTAAGAATAGTGAGAATTAGTCCAAAAAGAATTGTTACTATTAACATCTGTATAATGGCGCCCGTGCTTACCTCCGGCCTGATAAGATTCTTAGGTTTTAATTTTAGTCCGATTGTAAAAAGCAAGAGTGTTACCCCCAGGTCTGAAATGATTTCAATAAAATGTCCGGATTCAATATCAAGAATATTAAGCAGAAATCCTGCAAGCAGATAACCAACCATAGGAGGTAAACCTGTAAGACTTATCACGAAACCAAATGCAAATGCTACTATGAGCCAGATAGGATCCATATCCTGAATTGTTAGTACTTATTTCCCTGGACAGCAACATTAAAACCTTTCTCCTCGATAAGATCTACGATATCAGTTTTGTAAATAGCTGGATTACTGTGGTTCAGGTGTATAAATTTTATCTTATTTTTTGTGTCCGAAGATTCACTGTTAAATAAAGCCATGGTTTCAACAACAAAGGGGTGTGGAACCTCGCTCATATCTCTGCCTGGAAGCTCAGCCCCGGAATAAAATGTACCATCAATAAAGGCCACATCTACTTGGTTTACTTCTGCTAATATGTCCCTTTCCCACTTATCCCATTTGTCAATATCAGGGATGAAGAGATAGTTTTTATCCCCTGTACTTATTCTGTACCCCGCAGTTTCAGAATATTCGTCCCTGTGCGGTACTTCAAACAGGCTTACAGTAATGCCTTCAGATATATTGATGCTTGATCCGTTATGCAATTTTACCAGTGCAATGTTATGCAAACTTACCAGCTGTCCCCAGGGTCCGTTATTCTTAAGAAAGTCAGCCATTCGAGGGAGGGCATATACCGGGACACTGTCTGAATTCATTGCTTCTCTTCCCAATTCCATTAAACCTGTGTAGTGACCGATATGAGCATGGCTTACAAAAATCCCATCAGGCAGGTAATTATATTTACCGTCGGTAAGTTCCCTGAAATACTGAATCTGGTCGCTCATATCCGGCCCTGCTTCGAAGAGAAACCATCTTTGGCTTTGAGGCTCAATAAGGGCCAGAGAAACAACAAAGCGCTTCATTTCAGGTTTATCCCATGCCGCATTGCAACATTCCTTCTGGCAACCAAGGTGTGGATAGCCTCCATCCTGTGCAATACCCAGTACGATTATATATGGTTCCTGGGCGTTGACAATTATTGTAGTTAACAGAAAAGCGAGAGCTGCTATAAAAATTCGTATATTCTTCAAAACTGGATTTTTTTTGTAAAGTTAATGTTTCTCAACTCAAAACCCATAACACATAACTCCCAACTTTAACTCATTCTAATCACTCAAGTCACTCAAGGCACTTTAGGCACTTTAGGCACTTTAGGCACTTCCTACTCCATCATATATGGGTATCTGTATTCTTTAATGGGGATAAATGTTTCTTTTATCGTTCTCGGGCTAACCCATCTGATTAGGTTAAATTCGCCACCTGCCTTATCGTTGGTGCCCGATGCTCTTGAGCCTCCAAATGGCTGCAAACCTACAATTGCACCTGTTGGTTTATCATTTATATAGAAATTCCCTGCTGCGTACCTCAGTTTATTACAGATTCTGGAGGCTGCTATACGGTCCTGTGAAAAAACTGCACCTGTGAGTCCGAAAGGAGATGTTGTATTGCATAGTTCAATTGTTTCGTCCATTTCACTGTCTTTATAGACAAATATAGTCAGTACAGGTCCGAATATTTCTTCTTCCATAGTTTTGAAATGGGGATCAGTGGTTACTATTATGGTAGGTCTGATATAATAACCTTCACTCTTATCATATTCACCACCGGTAAGTATATAGGCCTCACTCTTGTCTCTGGCGTATTCAATATAGGCTGAAATTGAATCAAAGGCATTTTTATCAATCACTGCATTCATGAAATTTGAAGGATCATTTACATCACCTACTTTTATTTCAGAAGCAATATCTACAAGTAATTCTTTTGTCTTTGGCCACAGAGATTCCGGTATATACATCCTCGAAGCTGCAGAACACTTCTGGCCCTGGTACTCGAATGCTCCCCTTACTGCATTAAATGCAAGTTCTTCCGGATCGGTTGAAGGATGGGCAAATATAAAATCCTTACCACCTGTTTCACCAACAAGTCGTGGATATGATTTGTATCCGGTAAGATTTGCCGCTGCCTGGGCCCATAGCTTGTTGAATGTTGCGTTGGATCCGGTGAAATGAACGCCTGCAAGGTCGTGTGATGACATAATTTTTCCTCCGATCAATGAGCCCTGTCCTGGTAGAAAATTAATAACACCTTCGGGCAGACCAGCTTCCTCAAGTATCTTCATTATGTAGTAATTAGAAAGGAGTGAAGTTGTAGCAGGTTTCCATATAGTAGTATTTCCCATCATAACAGGAGCAGTGTTCAGGTTTACAGCTATCGAAGTGAAGTTAAAGGGGCTTACAGCAAAAATAAATCCTTCCAGAGCTCTGTATTCCATCCTGTTTAGCTGGTTATATGCAGATTTTGGCTGTTTCTGATAAATGGTTCCTGCATAGGAAACACTATATTTTAGAAAATCTATGCTTTCACAAACAGCATCTACCTCCGACTGGTAGATGTTTTTGCTCTGCCCAATCATGGTTGAGGCATTTACCTTCGATCTGTATTTTGTTGATATCAGTTCGGCTGCCTTTAAGAGAATAGAAGCTCTTATTGTCCAGGGCATATTAGACCACTGACGGTGAGCCGATTTTGCAGCCTCGATTGCGAGCTTAATCTCTTTCTCTCCTGCCTTGTGGTATATAGCAAGCTTTTTACTATGATTATGAGGAGAAGTTACATGCCCGGTATTACCGGTGCGAATTTCCTTGCCTCCTATTATTAAAGGTATCTCAATTACTTCACCTTCCTGGCGCTTTAGTTCATTATCAAGATCTATTCTTTCGTTGCTCCCCTTTAAATAGTCCAGAACTGTCTCGTTCTCAGGAACGGGGAAATTGTATATTGCATTATTCATTATAGGTAGTTTTGCAGAATTATTTATCGCCTTTCACCCTAGCGAAAGCTCTACCTACAAAACAAATATTCAAATGAAATGTTTGAATACGCCAGACTGGTCTTTCCTTTTTCTTTCCTGTGTATCCCGTTTCCTTAATTCTTCTTTCAGAGTTTCCGGGTCAGCCGGATAGCCAAGGGCAATAAATGTTGCAGGTTCAACCTCATTTAAAGCTAAATCGAATGTCTTAAGAGTTTTTTCATAATCAAATCCACCCATCTGATGAGCCTGAAGGCCAAGTTCACTTGCCTGTATTGCAAGCAAAGCGTTTGCTGCTCCAATATCATGCATTGCATGCCTGTTCGGTTTGTCTTTATACCTGAATTTTAGATTGCTTACGCCCAGTATCAAAACAGGAGCTTGATGTGCCCAATCCCTGTTTCCCGGGACCAGGCATTCCAACATCTTCTCAAATCCCTTTTCTCCCCTAAATGCATAATAATAACTCCATGGCTGCTCGTTCATACTTGAGGGCGCCCATCTGGCAGCCTCAAATATTGTTTCAAGTATATCAATACCTACCTTCTCTTCACTGAAGCCTACCGGACTCCATCTGTTTCTTACCGAATCAATAATTTTCATATATCATATAGATAATTAATACCGGTACCAAAGATAATATTGATACCTTATAATAATGCAATCCTAATTGAGCTGAGTACAAATATATTTTAAGTGATCCCTATTCTGATCTGGGGTTTGCTTTTTTGACAACAAGGTTTCTGCCATTATACTCCCTGTCGTTAAGAGCCTCTATCGATTTTAGAGCCTCATCTTCAACAGGCATTTCAACAAAACCATAACCTTTTGATCTCCCTGAATACCTGTCTGTAATTATCTTAACCGACACTACTTCTCCAAATTCTGCAAAAAGCTGTGTTAGTTCTTCTTCTTTAGTCTGGAATGAAAGATTCGCAACAAAAATATTCATAATAGTCAATATTATATTCTTGAATTATCCCCTATAAGGGTGTTAGCGGGTATGTTTTTCTCATTTCTTAAGCTAAGTTATGACTTTTTTAAAAATATATTAATTTTTTTTATGTCTTTCTTGTTTGAATAAAGTATTGTTTATGAGGATGTTGTATTAAGGGTTAAAATTAATGTTTAAGAAAAAGCAAAAAACATTAAACAAAACATAAACCTTTGATGTTTATCAATCAAACAATAACTTAAAACTACAATGATGAAAAAATTAAACTTTATTTTAACAGCAATGCTTCTGATAGGAGCAACGGCTTTTACATCTTGTGAAAAAGATAAAGATGTAGATGATCCTAAAACCATTGTTGACTTAGCAGTCGAAAATGGTTACAATGTTCTGGCTTCTGCTCTGACAAGTGCAGGTCTGGTTGATGACCTTGAAGGTGTTGGGCCATTTACAGTATTTGCCCCAACTGATGCAGCTTTTAATGCAGCTGGTATTACGACATCAAATGTTGGTTCGGTTGAAGGACTTGAAAATATACTTAAGTACCATGTTGTATCCGGTAAAGTTATGTCTGGAGATCTTACCAGTGGCGATTTGACTATGTTAAGTGGTGCTACTACTGATGTAGATGCAATGGCACTTACTATTAATAGCATAAGTATTATTTCTCCTTTTGATCTGGAGGGTAGTAATGGCGTAATCCATTCAATTGATGGCATATTAATGCCTCCTAAGAATCTTGTTCAGACTGCTGTTGAAGCGGGTTATAATGTCTTGGCAGCAGGTCTTGTTGCTGCAGGTCTTGATGATGATCTTCAGGCTGCGGGTCCATTTACAGTTTTTGCCCCAACAGATGCAGCCTTTAATGCTGCAGGGATAACAGCCGAAAATATTGGTGATACTCCGGGACTGGCTGAAATTTTACTTTACCACGTACTATCTGGAAATGTTACTTCGGGTGATCTTACAACATCAGATGTAACTACACTAAATACACAGGATATATCTATTGATGCAGGTGCACTGACAGTTAATGGTATTGCAATTACTTCTCCTTTTGATGTAGAGGCTACTAACGGAACTATTCATACAATAAATGGTGTATTAATTCCTGCTTTCGACCTTGTAACTTCAGCACAGTTTTACGGGTACAATACTTTGGCAGCTGCCGTAGTAGAAGCTAATCTGGTCGATGCTCTTCAGGCAGCAGGTCCTTTTACAGTATTTGCTCCAACAGATGCAGCCTTTGCAACAGCCGGTATAACTGCCGATAATGTTGATATGGTTGATAACCTTTCTGATATTCTGCTTTATCACGTAATTTCAGGAAATATTACTTCTGCTGATCTTACTTCCGGTGAGTTTGAAATGCTTTCCGGTAAATATGCAACTATTGATGCTTCTGCTCTGACGATCGACAATGCTGGCATAGTCAATCCTTTTGATGTAAATGCTACAAATGGTACTATACATACTATTGATGCAGTTATTATGCCTCCTAAAAATATTGTTGAAACAGCTGCAGCTACACCTGATCTTTCAATCCTTGTATCGCTCCTGGAGAAATATCCAGCAGTAGTGGATGCACTGAGTGATGAAACAGGTACATTTACCGTTTTCGCACCAACAAATGCTGCATTTGCCGAGTTACTTGCCGTAATCGGACAAACTTCAGCTGATGACATTCCTGAAGAAGTACTCCTTTCAGTTCTTCAGTACCATGTCCTTGCAAGCGAGGTATATGCTATAAATCTTGTTGATGGTTTAACTGCAATGTCATTAAACGGAGAAGATATTATGGTAGCGGAAGATGGTGATTCATTTACTATCAGTGGTGCTGCAATAAACACTGCGGACGTAATGACAAGTAATGGTGTTGTTCATGTTATGGATAATGTACTTGTTCCGCCTTCAGTAGGTATGTTTGTAAATACAATAGTTGAGCCTGCATATTTTAACAAGGATTTTACTACTCTGATTGCAGCGGTTAAGGCAGCTAGCCCAGCAATACTTAACGCTCTCTTAGCAGCCGACGGGTTTACACTATTCGCACCTACGAACGATGCTTTTGCAGCAGCTGGGATAACTGAACTGCCCGACCAGGCAACTCTTGATGCAGTTCTTACTTACCATCTTGTTCAGGGTGTTGTAATGAGCAACGGCTTACCTGCCACAGATGTTGCAGCGCCTGCAGCGATCACCACTTTTGGAGGATCTGATTTCTACCTGAGTAATAAAGGTGATGGAGTATTTATCAACGGAAATACACAGGTCACTGTTGTTGATATTGATCCTGCAGCTTCAGGTTCAAAAGCAGCTATGAATAATGTAGTTCATGTAATTAACAGGACTCTTATACCACCAACTCAGGATATAGTTGCTATTGCAATTGCAGGTGGATTTACAGAACTGGCAGCAGCACTTACCGAAGCAGGTTTAGTTAGTACTCTCCAGGGAGATGGACCATTTACAGTATTTGCTCCGACAGATGCAGCTTTTGCTGATCTTTATGCAGCGCTTGAAGTAAGCGGACCGGACATGGTAGATGATACATTGCTTGAAGCAGTTCTCCTTTACCATGTACTTGGTTTGAGAGCGTTTTCGAGTGACCTTGAAGATCAGCTTATGCCAACAACCGTAGGCGGAGCTACATTCACAATAAATGTTTCTGAATCTGGTGTATCAATCAGTGATGGTGGAAGCACTTCAGATGCCAACGTTACCGGAGTTAACGTTCTGGGAACCAATGGTGTGATACACGTTATTGATAAGGTATTATTACCTGCATCAGAATAAAAATAGAATAATCTTAAACAAAAAAAGGGCTGTTAATCAGCCTTTTTTTGTTTAATTAAAATTTATATATTTAAAACATACTTTTATGTATATGGCTGACTATAATATCAAAGATCTTGAAAAACTATCGGGAATCCTGGCTCATACAATAAGAATCTGGGAAAAGAGGTATAATATATTCAGCCCCGATCGAACAGATACAAACCGCCGGAGGTATTCTGACAGTGATCTTAGGAAAATAATCAATATTTCTATACTCAATAGAAACGGATTTAAAATATCCAAAATAGCAGCTTTTAGCGAGAGTGAAATTGAAGAGAAAGTTGCATTCCTGTCAGCAGACGCGAAGCAGACAAATACTCAGATTGAGTCCCTTATTATAGCAATGATTGAGCTTGACGAACGTCGGTTTAATGATATTCTGACCCGGACTGTAATGAGCGAAGGGCTCGAAAGTACCTTCGATGATATAGTTTTTCCATTTCTAAAAAGGATTGGAACACTATGGACGACCGGATCAATATACCCGGCCCAGGAGCATTTTGTATCAAATATTTTACGCCAGAAACTGATTGCTGCAATTGATTCACAGTTTAAGGAAATAACAGTAGGTAGAAAGAAAATACTGTTCTTTTTGCCCGAAAATGAACTTCATGAACTTGGTTTATTATATCTTAATTATCTTGCTGTTAAGGGAGGCCATGAGGTTCTCTACCTGGGCCAGCTAACTCCTTTTGAATCTGTGGAATATGCAACTGAAGCATGGAACCCTTCAGTTATTGTTACCGGTACTCTGACATCATTTGCAAACATAAATGAGAATGATTTTGTTATGAAGATGGCAAGGTCTTTCAAGGGTAAGACAATAGTGTTAACTGGTTTGCTGGCAACGATAAAAAATTTGAAAGCGAAATCAAATATCTACCAGATTAGTAATGCGAGGGAGTTTATAGATATTCTCAATACTCCTTCAGAATAGTAGAATCATTAAACGTAATCACCTTACTTTTATTACAATGCCACTTGCCTGGAGTTTCCCTTCAGTCGAAAATCGTGTTCCCTCTTTGTAGGGTTGACTACCCGAGTATATGTGAATATAGTACAGGCCTTTTTTTTCAAAACTGAGTGGAAAATTATACCAGCTATTTTTTTGATAATTATCAATTTCCCATGGGGCTATCTGGTATGCAATCTCATCGGTAAAGTCATTGTAATATGATCGTGATGAGATTTCTCCCGGGCTAAGCGGAAGGGGGTATTTCTCATAATATACCATAAGAAGGTTAAAATAATGTCCTTCCTGAGGCCTCGATCTTATAATAAATCTCTCACCAATTTCGACCTCGTCGGGGATGGCCTCAAATTCATAATACCTGTCGATATAAAGCTCATAGTACCTGAACTGATTGTCTGTTGTATAGAAACCAAGTCCAACATAGTTGTGTTTTTTATCAATAACAGTTTGTTTATGGCCATCGTTGGGCTTCCTTTCCGACATAAATGAGCCATGATCTTCTACCATCCTTTCAGCAATAGCTTCACTTGAGCTATTAAACCGGCCCGTCGTCATTTGACCTGAGGCGTTCTCCGATACGTGATCCAGGCCACCTGCAAACGCATAGCGATGATAGGGTTTTTCTCCTTTTAAATTCCAGTGACCAACGTAATTATTTAGTGCTGCCTCTTTGCACATTTTATTGGCAAGCCTGGAAGCCATAATATCAAGCTTCACTGGTGTGGCCCTGTATTTTCTTCTGCTCCTGTTTATTATATTCAGCTGGTTTATCTTCAGCAAAAGATCTTCATCGGAGTCTTTATATTCTAACAGTCTGGTTTCATCCTCATTAAGCCGGAAATAATCCTCAGAGGGTATCTGTCCGGGTATAAGGGCCAGCAAGAACAGTAATAATGTAATTTTAATCATACTATGTATGTAATTCCAGGAAACTATATTTCTGTAAGCATATACAGGCTATAGAGGCTCAGAAATTAATCTCCAGTGCAATTTCGTAAATTTTTGTTACAGCATCTCCCGATTTATTCTGATCAAAATTAAAAAGTACCTTATTGTTCAGGAACCTGTAGGTAAGGCCTGCAATAACAGTCTCCTGTTTTTCATCAATAAGCTGGTGTGATGTAAAACTGTCATAGCGGGAGAATACGGATATTCGGGATTCTGGAAAAAGTATCTCGCCAAATACTGAATACCCATCATTCTTAAAGGAAATACCTGAATCGTCGATATAATCATCTCCATAACTTCCTTCACCTCTATAGTATGTTGCCAAAAGTTTATGGTATTGGCTTTGAGTCGACAGATAGAAGAGGTTTAGTTGATAATTGCTTTCGTTTGACTCAGTATTTGCCTTACCATAAGAAATACTATATGACACTTGGATTCCGGGGAAAGATTCAGGTAGAGGCCTGAGAGTAAGCCTTCCCTCCACAATTTTATTATTGTTCTTTTCGAAGGCATGATAGCCGCCTCCATTGTATACTCCTATCGAAAAAGAACCCAGCCTTCCGGGATAGTCCTTACTTACCCTGTTTTGATAATCTTCATCAATCTCACCGCCAAGTAATCCAGCGTAGGTAATACCAAATCCTGCAGAACTTGTGAGATCGTATCTGTCTACAAACATCTTACCCTGCACCCTGTAACCATTTAACTTTTGCTCAAAATCCAGCCATGGTCTGTGTACCATGCCAAACTCAAAATATGTATTTTGAAGAGCCTCGATGTTTTTTAATTTGAGCATCAGGTAGAGGTATTTTAACCTCATTTCCACATTGCCCATATCCCCACCTTCTGAGTCATTGGTAATATCCTGTGTATAACGCACTGAAATTGCATCATTTAACCTGGTCTTTATAGTAAAGTAGCCCCTTTTAAGGTTAAATGAACTTATTTCAGTCTTATCGTTATAGCTGAAGCCGAGGAACCACTCACCTGATATTGTGGTATTCTGAATAATGGATTGAGCAGTATTTTCAGCTTCCTGTGCTATTGAAGCCAATGAAATTATCAACGCTAATACCGAGGATGTGATTGCCTTGCTCATAGGTTAAATATATTATAGACAAGAAATTATGTTTAAGAATCGTCGATTTGCCGGTCCAAAAATATGAATTTATGTTTATCGATACATTTCTGGTAAATTAAATAATTGTTAACTTATTTATTAATGACAGTGTTGATGATAATAATTGATTGAAAGCCTATCCGTAATGGAGTAATTCTAAATAAATACGTCTATTGAATATATATAGCAGGCATTAAGAGTACCTTCTCCGATCAAGATACCCAGCATGCACTTCCAGAATGGAATTTTTAGGCTTGAGCTTACATAGATTATCAGGTCTGTAGGAACAACAGGGAAGAAGCTCCAACCTGCAATTATTGGAAGTTCTTTTCTCCTGAGGGCATTTTTTATCTTCTTTATCTGTTCGGGGTATTTTGCCTCTATCCATGAGTCAAGTCGCAAATACCTTGTAAAATAGTATACAATTATTGATGATGTTACTATCCCAATAAGGTTAATTATGTAGGCTTCAGTAGGAGGGAAAAGCAATACACCGGCAATAGCGAAGGGAGTTGAAGGTATAAACGTAAGACCAATAAATGTCAGGATTATAAGATAGATAGCAATTACAAGTGCTTTCCTGTCGTCGACATATTCTTTCAGAAATGAAATATCAAACAGATCTCGATTTATAAAATACAGCAACAGTATGGCTATTACAATTACTACCCAGGTATAAAGTGTTTTTTTCCTGACTTTTCTTTTTCCCATTTCTATATATAGTAATAATTCATTTCAGGCTTATGAAGTTAATCAAATATGTAAATAAGCACTAAAAAATGAAAATACAGCTATTACCTGGGTTTAAAATATATATATTACCGGTATCTACTCATTTCCCTTAGAAGCTCCATTGTTTTATCCCTACTCCCGTCCAGCCCAACTGATGAAGGCCAGTTACCATACATTGCATTCGGTAAAACGATAAACCTGTTTCCAAATTCTTTACTCTTATCTCCTATAATATTTTTTCTTTCCATACCACTTTTATCATCTGTATAGAAGTCACCCATGTTATCGCCGGCCAGTAGCACGATATCGTAGCCCATTTCCCTGATTCTATCACGTCTCAGCTCCTTATCCGAGGGATCAGGGTTTTGTTCTGATTGCGGAAGGCGTAGCAATATACTCTCATCATTAACCTGAGGGAACCCTTCAGCTTCAAGGTTCTCAAAGGTTCCTTTATAAACAAATTCTTGCTTCCTGTTGCTTACATAGAAAACTTTAAAACCGAGTGAATCGGCAAAGTTCAAAAACCTCAGGGCGCCGGGAATGGCTTTGGCCTCTGATCTATTACACCATTCATTCCATCCATCAGGGTAGGAGAAGTCCTCAACTATTGCCCTGGCCTGGTAGGGACTGTTATCCAATACAGTCTCATCAATATCTACCACTACAGCATATTTTTTAACACTGGATGCCGTATCGTAGATAAAATTAAGTTTTGAAATGGCAAGGTTATAAGCCTGTATGGTAAGTGCGTTGTATTCGGCTGAGTAGTAGTTGTATAATATAGCCATCGCCAGAGAGTAGTCTTCCGGCATATTATCTGACTCACTTACATTAGTGTTGTTGCATCCTGATAAAAGAAATGCAATAAAAATAAGTAATACTGTGTTTTTCATAATTTGTAAGGTTTTTCTGCAACAAACAGGTGACAATCTTCAATCCTGAGCCTTTTATAGCTGTGATTTATATTTATATATCCTGCACTATGAAGTAAGTCTTCAACTTCTGTTTTATCGAAGAATTTTAAGTACTTTTCTCTATATGCATTTTTTTGCAATTCCTCTTTGCTGTTTATCCCGATAATCACCCTTCCTCCAGGCTTAAGAACAGTATAAATATTATTCATGTCCTCAGATGGTTCTTTCCAGAAGTACATCGTATTTAGTGAGATAACAGCATCAAACTCAGATTGCTTAAACGGAAGGTCAGAACTGTCGCCCTTATATAGGAAGAGTTTCTCTTCATTAATAAGAGATCTGTTTATGCGGCTGGCATATTTTACCATTGATTCTGATATATCCAGGCCATATAGCTTTCCCCCCATAGTTTGACCGTATACTTTTTCCAGGTGTTTTCCTCCTCCAAAACCAATCTCCAGTACACTTTCGCCAAGTAAGCCCGAACGCGAAAGCATATAATCATACATCTCTTTATTTGCAGCTGCCATAAGCCTGGCAACAAGAATTCCTCCGATCCCTTTTGGATTAGCTAACTGGTGGCTTATTATATTTTGAATTGTCAGGCGAGTCATAACTCGAGGAGCATTTTACCCCCCGTCATGCTTGTTTTATAATCTCTCAATGCCTCATTTACCTCTGTGATATTATATTTTGACCTTATGTTAAAATGCTGGCCTGAGGCAATAAAAGATTTAACTTTTGCAGTGTGCCTGAGAAGTTGAGTTATAGATTTGTCAGCCAGCCAGAGAGGGAGCGAAAATCCTTCAATAGTTTTCCCGTGCTGCAATATGTCCCTGGTATCAGCACTAAAAAAATCATTCGACAGGCTGGCATATAATATAATCCTGCTATTTCCGGGTGATTCCTTTATAAATATTCCGGTCTGTTCACCTCCGACAGCATCAAATATTAGCCTGTTGCCCAGTTCTTTGCTTATTTCCCTGAATTTACCGACAAAGCCTTTATCTGAACTATTAAGTATATTGCCGGCACCATGCTGTTCCAGAAATTCAAGCTGTTTAGAATTTCTGACAATATTTATCAGCTTGATATTGTTTGTCTTACACAGATCAATAAGCATTAGTCCCAGTGAGCTTGCAGCCGCATTATTTACCATCGATGTGTATTTGCCTTTTTTTGCGATTTCAATCAAAGCCAGTGCTGTCATAGGATTTACAATAAGCATAGACCCACTTTCAAGACTGATATTTTTATTTAACGGAATACATTTTGCGGCATCAGTAACCATATATTCCGCCCACGTTCCTCCTTTTCCCTTTGGTGAGCAGGCAACATTTTTTCCAGACCGGAGTGCCGGGATTATTCCCCTGCCGGTCGATACAACTGTTCCACTGCCTTCAATTCCGGGTATAAAAGGGTACGCAGGCAGGGGAGTCATGCTTCCCCTTAACTGGCTTAGATCTGAAGGATTGATGGGGCTGTATCTCATTTTTACCAGGACTTCTCCTGAAGCAGGTTCTGGTATTTTGATCTCTTTTACTACCAGATCTGAGCCCTTACTTTCCTGGAAAACGGCCTTCATCTTATCAGGAAGGGTGTATTTCATAGAAAAAACAGATAAAAATTATTAGAGATAGATCTATCGGCAAACAATTAAATCCAGCTATCCTCAGGTATCTTTAGCTGGAGGGCAGCAACTCTAAACCAGATTCTCATTACCCGGTTGTCTTCAATCTCAAGAACTTTGTATTCGATTGAAACAAACATATTATCAAGTTTGTAGCTCTGACCAATTTTTATACCTGTTCCATTTGGGTTATCAAGAGGAATATATTCTGTAATGAATAGGGGAGTACGGTCGGTATTACCTGTAATCCAGAGAGTTTCTCTTTCAGAGTTAAAGTCAATTTCTATTTTTAAACCGTTAATAAGATCAATTGTTTTTTTTCCTTTTGTGAGTGCTGCAGAATTACTTGCCTGCTTGGTCTGACCATATGCAAATACACCGGAAAGGGTCAATATTGATAGTATAATAGCTATTCTCTTCATGTTTATAATATTTGTCAGTCTGTGCCTGATATATGATTTTACACAAATTTAATAATGTTTTTCATTGTCTCCATATTTATTCCCAACTAAGCGTAAATACAAGCTTTTTAATCATTAAATTGTGTAAATCAATAATTTATCTTTACATTTGCATCGATTTATTATCCGGATTGTTTCAAAAGATATTAAACTCATTTAAATTCTTTTGATGATTTTTAGATATTAAATCATGATGACATGTACTAATATACATTGCATCGGGAATTTTTTGTATTATAAATTTAAATTTAAATTAAGTGAACATTTACGTTGGTAACTTGCCTTATTCCGTCGGAGAAGATGACCTACAGGGTATCTTTGGTGAATATGGCGAAATTGAATCTGTAAAAATTATTACGGACAAGTATTCAGGAAGAAGTAAAGGCTTTGGATTTGTTGTTATGGATAACGATGAAGAGGCAAAAGCTGCAATCGAAAATCTTAATGGTAAAACTGTTGATTCAAGAGAAATTACAGTTAACGAAGCAAGACCTAGAAAAGACAATTTTAGTAACAATCGATAGTTTTAAAAGATGAAAAAAGGAAAAGTAAAATGGTACGATGAGGTCAAAGGATTTGGCTTTATTGAAACCGAAGAAGGCGACATTTTTGTACATCGCACAGGACTTTCAAACTCTCTTTCAAGATTAGAAGAGGGACAGGAAGTTGAATTCGAAACCCGTCAGGGTGACAAAGGTACAGTTGCATTTGATGTGACTGCACTCTAAAAAAGCTAACTATTTTTAGTTAAGATACAATGTTTATAGCCCCCGTTCAGTTTATTCTGCTCGGGGGTTTTTATTTATAAGGCTTTTCTTTTAGATTTTCTCAAATAACCTGTCGACTAATTAAATATCTGATTCTTTTGCCAGTTTTTATTTTTGACTTGCACTTCATTAAGTCATATCTTGAGTATTATTAAATAATCAATGGAGGCATTATGAAAAAAAACTTACAATCACCCTGACCCTGGTTTTACTTTTTTTGTCCGGACCAGAAGTATTTTCACAGGATTATAAAGATCTTAAAGGCTTCCTCGGTAAATGGGAATCTGTAATGAAACATTATACTGAGAGAATGAGTCAATGCACCGATATGGAAAGACTTTCTTCTGATTGTGTCGAATATACACTGTCAGATGAATATGCCTGAGAAATACGAAATTGATGCATCAAATCCACCAGACGAACTGAAAGAAGTTTTTGCTAATATGGAGGTGGCTACTACAAAGTATACTGAAATGCTAAATTACCTGACGAAGGTTGCCAATGCCAATCCGGATAATGAGATGTACCAGAAAGCTTATGGAAAGTTAAATCTGGCAGTATATAATGCCATGCGTTAAAAGCATGTTACAGCTTTTTTTAGAATCTTCTCAATCTCAATAATAACGCTGTCAACATTCTGACGGTTGAAACAAAGTGGGGGTTTTGATTTTATAACATTATCAAAGGGACCATCAGTTCCGGTAAGTATAAATTCTTCCCTGAGTCTGTTCTTAACAATATTTGCTACACTCGTTCCTGGTTTGCCGTCTTCGAGTGTAAATTCAATCCCAATAAATAAACCTGACCCTCTAACGTCTCCTATAATGCTATAATGAGCAGCCAGTTGATTTAGGCTTTCCAGATAGTAATTTCCTGTATCTTCTGCATTTTTCTGAAGTTCTTCACCTTCGATAATATCCAATACTGCATTGGCAGCCTCACACGATACAGGGTTTCCTCCAAATGAGCTGAAAAATTCCATCCCATTTGAGAAACTGTCTGCTATCTCGGTTGTGGTAACAACTGCTCCGATTGGATGACCATTCCCCATAGGTTTTCCAAGAATCACAATATCGGGTACCACACTGTGCATTTCATAGCCCCAGAACCACTTACCCAGTCTGCCAAAACCAATCTGTACCTCATCGGAAATAGTCACGATACCCGATTTCTTAAGGAAGGGATAGAGTGTTCTGAGATAGTTGTCGGCAAGAGGAACCTGGCCACCACAGCCTGAGATTGGTTCGCTTATAAAAGCTGCAGGGGGGCTGTCTGAAGAAATAATATTTTCAATTAGCAAAATAGCCTTTCTGGCCTGTTCTTCTCCTGGTTCAGGATTCAGATATGTGTTTGGGAGTGGTAGTTTTGTAATTCCTTCGGGCAGTCCCTTACCTCCTTTTCCATCAAATTTATAAGGGCTTATACTGATTCCGGTACTTGTGTTGCCATGATAGCCATGATCCATTACCAGAACGTGATTTCTTCCTGTAAAATTCCTTGCCATGCGTAGTGCAAGATCAGAAGCGGCACTTCCTGAATTTACAAAGAATACCTTATTCAGTTTTTCCGGGAAATATTGTAATAATTTTTCCCCATAATTAATAAGTGAATCGTAGATGTACCTGGTATTTGTATTTAGAAGGTTCGACTGCCTGGATATTGCTTCTGCTACATAAGGGTGAGAGTGACCAACATGTGGAATATTATTGTAGGCATCGAGGTAGGTATTTCCATGTTTGTCGTACATGTACTGGAAAAGTGAACTATCCATATATATCGGCCTTGAATATGACAGTGATAGAGACTTTCCCAGTATCTTGTTTCTCCTGTCTATTGCATCATTCTCCTGAATAGCCAGGCTTATCTTATCCATACCTGCAGCACCCAGCATCGTATTCTTATATCTTGTGTCGGAAGTTTCCTTCCATTTTGTCAATAATTCAATAGCGGATTTTTCGCTTATAAGCACATATTCATTATCCTCAGACCTGGCTTTCTTTTCTGCAGAGTTGCATATCGAAACGCACAATCTTGTACAAATAAGATCAGGAAGAAGCACTAATTCCTGGCCGGTAAGAGGCACTATCTCATTAAATCCCCTTATTAGTTCACAGATCTTTTTCAAAGGATCCGACTTTCCCATCATTACATATGCCCCGGCAATAGCCAGTTCATTTATCAGTGGGGAATAGCCAAAATCTCCAAAATCAATAAATCCACCTATCTTATTTCCGGATGAAAGAACATTGTAATCATTCAGGTCACCATGAATCAGGCTATGCCTTAATTTGTAAATATCTGGTAAGACCCTGGTATGGAACCTGTTAAAGTAATAGTCGACATGCTTTTTTAGCGATTTATCTGAAATAAACTGTGACTTGTTATAGTTGATATGGGCATTTTTCAGGTCCCAGAAATTTATGCGAGATTCAATATACTTGCTCTGTTGATCCTTTAGGGCCAGGTGCAGCTTTCCGATACATTTACCAAAATCAAATATCAGTTCATCAGTCTGATTAATGTCAGCAATAAAATCACCTTCTATGAATTTCAAAAGGATTGCATCATTTCCAGATATCGATGTAAACGAATTACCAGATAAATCTTTTTGGGCAACCGGAATATCAAACTCAAGCTTATCTTTTATCGCTTCAAGGATTCTGTTCTCTTCTCTGGCTATCTCCAGCTCTTCCTTATCAGAATATATCTTTAGAATATATTTATTGCCTGCAGAATCTTCAATAAGGTACTTCAGATTAGAGTAATTTATGTCTCCATGCAGTTCTTTTACAGAAACAGGAACAAATCCGTAACTTTTATCAATGTTTTCTATCATTAAGTAAATAAATCAATTGATACTTGGACCCGGGAATAAATATAATTAAAACTGTTCGAATATATCGTAATACCTGGCTTCTGTCAGAAGCTTGCTAAGACCTTCACAATTGAATATCTTGTCTCTTAAGAGGCTTTTCTTAACTATACTAATCGCTTTCTCAATTTCTTCAGATAGTATAATATCTTCTTCAATATGTGCCACCTGGTCTCTTACAAAATTGTGAAGGACCCCCATCAGCTTGCTGGATTTCAGAGGTCTGTGGTAGTCCAGAGCCTGTGCGGCACATAATAACTCAATACCAAGGATCTTTTCCACATTTTCAACAACCCTTAATGTTTTGCGTGCTCCAATAGACCCCATACTTACATGATCTTCCTGTCCGAGCGATGTTGATATGCTATCTGCACTTGCAGGGAAACACAGACTTTTATTCTCGCTGGCCAGTGCTGCTGATGTATATTGCACAATCATAAAACCAGAATTGATACCTGTATTCTTCATAAGCAGTTTAGGTACACCAGGAGTATCTCCGGCCAGGGAAAGATAAATTCTTCGATCAGATATATTTCCTATTTCTGAAGCAGCCAGGCATGCATAGTCGATTGGCATGGCAATAGGTTGTCCGTGAAAGTTTCCACCGCTGATTGTATGATCTTCACTGAATATCACAGGATTATCGGTAACTGAGTTTATTTCTATTTCAATAGTCTCTTTCAGGTGTAACCACGTGTTTCTGGAAGCACCATGAACCTGAGGCATGCATCGCAGTGAATATGGGTCCTGAACCCGTGTGCAATTTGTGTGCGAAGCCACTACCTCAGACCCCTTTAGCAGATTTTCTATGGTCGATGCAACATGAATATTACCCTTGTAGGGTCTTAATTCATGTAGCTCAGGTGAGAATGGCTTAACAGATGCAAGAAGTCCCTCTATCATCATTGCTCCAATTATATCGGCATTGAGCAGAACATTATGCATTCTGTCAATAATCGTTACGGCGTATGCTGCCATAAATTGTGTTCCGTTAATAAGGGCAAGGCCCTCTTTGGGCCCCAGGGCCAGGGCAGAGACCCCCTCAGCCCTGTGCATCTCTGCAGAGCTGACTTTTTTCCCTTTATAAATAACATAACCAAAGCCTATAAGTGGCAGAAAAAGGTGTGAAAGTGGAGCCAGGTCTCCCGAAGCTCCTACCGATCCTTGCTCGGGGACAATCGGAATAATGTCATTCTTAATATGCCAGTCAATTCTCTTTAAGGTTACCATTCTAATGCCGGAGCTTGCTTTAGCCAGTGAATGAATTTTCAGTATCATCATCAGTTTTGCTATCTCCTGCGGTACCGGGTCTCCGGTTCCTACACTATGACTTTTAAGTATATTTTCCTGCAGGCGTCGGGTATCTTCTTTTGAAATCATTGTTGTACATAGTGGTCCAAAGCCTGTGTTAATACCGTAAACAGCTTTGTTGCCGTTTGCAATATTTTCAACAATCCTGGCACTCTTTTCAATCTCGACAGATCTTTCTTTGGAGATAATTCCGTTTACGTTTCCACGGCAGATATCAAGTGCTATGCCTGCTGTAAGATGATCCTCTCCGTATCTGAAATTTTGTATTTTCATCATTTTTAGTAAATAGTATTTATGCAAAGCTATGATATAAATTACTAGAAGAAGACCAAAAATGTCATTATTGGTTAAATACTATAGCAGCTACGGGGGCCTTACTTATCGTGTCCTGAATTATTGTTCAATTAATCTTTTATAAGGTAACGCAGGCCAAGATATTTAAGTAAAAGACCAATAAGGGGTACTTTGAGAATTCTCATCTGATCGATATGGTTGTGGTAGTTTATCCATATCCTCAATGGCTCTTCGAATGCAATGAATTGCTTTTTGGCAGGATCGAATATAATGTCTCCCCCTGAGTCCAGCTCAACTGGTTTATGATTGTCAAATTCAGATGATAGAAACCTGCTATATTTCCGTGAATTTATTATGGGTCGGAAATATTTTATAAAGTTAAGCCAGGCTTTTTTATCAAAATTATATCCATGGCAGGACTTACATCTGTATACTTCGATTTTCCAAAATGATAATTTTTCTGATTCTCTGTTTCTACTACAGCTTATGCAGTAGTGTGATTCTGTCTCCTCATTTTCTTTGAAAAGAGCAGAGTTAAATGAGGGTCTGAATCTTGAGAAGGATAGTACTACTTTATATAAAAACACGTGAGCAATAATAAGAACTATAAATACATAATGAAATAATTCGTTAAGCCTGTATTCAAAAAGAACACCGTCGTAAAGCCCATGAGCCAATGCAGCCAGCACCAGCGATATTAATACCCCCGGAATATTTCTTCTCTTCTTGAAATGGATGAAGAGGGCAATACCCATATAGCCAGCAAATGTAATATGCCCGGCAACAGAAAATATAGCTCTTTTCGAGAGCAGAATAAGAGGTTCGGCCGATCCAAGGGCATAGAATACATTTTCAATACAGGCGAAGCCCAGGGCAACTGTCGACATATATATCAGTCCATCAACAATCTCATTTATCGATTTTCTGAACAGGAAAAAAACAATTATAAATCCACACATCTTTGAGATTTCCTCAATCAATCCAATTTTCACGAAAGCATCCACGAAGTTTTGAGATACACTCGCATTGGAATATAGCTGTGTTGTTATTAGGACAGAAGCAAGACCCCCGATTAAAAATGAAATTAATAGTTTAAGAAATGATTCTTTCTCATACCTGTCGAACGACCTGATAAGTATAAGATAAGCAATACCGATAAGTAATGAAATAAGGATTACCGTGATTTGCATAGAATGATGTATTTCCACCAGGAACTAAAAGTAGTAAAAAGCGATCATATTTTTGACAAAAAAATCCCCCGAAAATTAATTGCGGGGGATTATCGTCAGGTTGATTATTAGCTAATTGAATTTCTCCTTCTTTTTTTTAGTTTCCTGCTCCTGTATTTCTATTAGCTGTTTCTCCAGGGCCTTCTTCTGTGCCTCGAAATTTTTCTTTTGATCTTCGAAATTCTTTCGTTGATCTATCTCAATGTCTTTTAGCGATTCCTTGATCTCTTCCATTGATTTCTCCATTTCTCTCATGATTTTATCCAGGTCTATATCCTTTACGCCCTCCATTGATTCCACCATCTCCAGTTTAATTTGCTCAATATCTATCTTTTTAATTTCTTCCAGGGCTTTCTGCATTTCAAATTCAACTTCCTTCATATCAATCTCTTCAATCTCCCTGAGAGACTCCTTGATTTCAGTTAATGCTTCCTGCATCTCAAATTCTATTTCTTTCATATCAATCTCCCTGATCTCCTCCATGGCACTGGCTATTTCCATCTCTATAGCTGCCATATCGATTTCTTCTATTTCTGTTAGAGCCTCCTGTATCTCCATCTCCATTTCTTCAAAATCTATATCTTCAATTTCCTTTATTGCTTCCTCAATATCAACCATAGCATCTTCCATGTCAGCAATTGCATCAACCATATCTTCCCTGGTCTCCTTAATTAATTCACTATAGAGATGGTAATCAGATTCAGGAATTTCCTTTCCGTCAACAATCAATTTGCTTAATTCCCCATCTGTAAAGGTGAAAGTTGCATCTTTTTCCTTATTATCAGCCGGATCAATAATTGTTCTGGTGATTTTGCCCGATAATTTATTCGTATCCTGTGATATTATAATATTATTCTGCATTCTCTCATCAACAAGAGGATTAATCCTCTCTGAGATATTGAGCGCTGGCTTCTCCGAATAATCTACGCCAGCCTGGGTCCTGAAGCCACTTATTATAAGTACACCGGCAATAATAATAATACTCATCAGTGCAGATGTCCATTTATCAGTTCTGTTTAGCTTTGAATGTTTCATTTTAGTGATTCTTTTTATTCTGTTCAGTAAATTTTTCTTATTCCCTGAAAACGCAACAGCAGTCGAAGCCATATCGGTTTCAAGCTCACTGATGCTTACAAGTGCTTTAATATAGGTAAGTTTCTCGTCGCTTAACTCCAGTGCTACATCGTCACATGCCATTTCCCTTTCATTCCTTATCATAGAAGATATCCACCAAACGGCAGGGTGGTAAAACAGGATAATTTCTATTATTGACTGGAATATATTTACCAGGTAGTCGTTCCTTTTAATATGAGCCAGTTCATGAGCAATGATTGCTTCAACCTGGTTATATGGAATGCCCGTAAGGGCTCCTATTGGCATAAAGATTACAGGTTTAAGAATGCCGGTAGTCATGGGAACCTTTGAGATAAGTGACTCAACGATCTCAATCCTTCTCTTTATTCCCAACTTGTTTTTAAGTTCATTTGTAAGGCCAGCAAGGCGGCTTATGCTCTTTCTATTGTCTCTTCTTTGTTGCCTGCCTGAATAAACTAGCCCCCCGGTGAACCTGATTGCCATTAATAGTATTCCTGCCAGCCAGAATAGTGTCACAATATCATAGTTGCTGTTCAGGAAATTGATTATTGTCTGGCTAATCTCATTCTTAGCATCAGAAATATTTTTATTGTCATCTAAACCAGGCAGGGGCGAGGCCAGTAATTCTGTCTTATATATGCCCGGTGAGGATGCACTGAAAGTATTTTTATCGGCAGTCTCAAGTGTGCGCGTAAAAACAACAGCAAGAATTATCAGCATTGAAATAAGGGCTCCAAGAGAAACATTGTACCTTAGTTTAGCCGAATTTCTATTCAGGATACTGAGTGCTATAAATAGCAGAAGAGATATTACAGCCCCGATCCACACAGAGTGAAATATCGTCCAGCCAATACTATAGACAAACTCTTCTGAAATATATTTACTCAGTATCTCCATTTTTATTTTCGAGTTTTTCTATTAATTCTTTTATTTCTTTCAGCTCGGATGAACTTGCATTGTGATTACCCAGTGCCTGCATTATAAGTTTTGAAGCCGACCCGCTGAATGTGTTCTCAAGGAACCTGTTTAGCAATATATTCTGCGTGTCCTCTCTATTAACTCCTGCAGTGTAAATATGAGTTCTTGAGTTAGTCTCTCTTTCAACCAGTCCTTTCTCATTCATGATTTGCATTATCTTAAGTGTTGTGGTGTATCCAACATCCTTAATTTGGTTTAAGAGAGTATTTACTTCCCTTACAGTGCACGGTCCCTCGGTCCATAGAATTTGCAAAATCTCAAGCTCAGACACGGTTGGTTTTATTTGGCTTCTTATCATATCTACGAATATTTTCGTATCAAATATATACGAATGTTTTCGTATATCCAATAAAATATATCAAAATTGTGTTAATGAGAGTGTTAATCTTATGTTAACAGGGGAGGTACTCTGCTGTCTTCACCCTTTTTTTCCGGCTTCTACCCATTTACTTTTGTACACTGTAGATTCTACCATAGTTATTAATAATCCATGTAAGACCGGAAAATTCAGATAGAATATATGCTTCGTAACCCGATGGTATAGGCTGGATACAGATTTTTTTATTTAATGAATAATTTAGCTGTCTATTAATTCTCAATATAAAAGACGCATAAGATCCTTTAATCGCTGCATATTCCCTCTGCGCATAGTAGAGTTGTCTGAGCTCCCATTTTAATTTTTCATCAGGATTGCTTAAGAATTTTACGCCCGGCTGACCAACCAGGGATTCAGTAAATTGTATATATCCCCACATTTCCGGATAATGCATGTTTATAAGCCCCTGGGGCGACCAGACCCAGTTAAATTCAGGATATGGCTTGCCGGTTTCGGGATCTATTTCCTTCTCGTAGTAGCCATTATAGTGTGTGGTTTTCCAGTTTACTCTTGAAAAGTTAAGCCTCCATTGTATTCCTTCTGCAGGTCTATTTCCCCATTCTGATAGCACATCCAGGGGTAATGCAATTTCAACAGTCCACATTTCATCTGTATCTGATGGGTCATTCAGGCTTCCAATTATTTGCACGGCGCTTTTTAAGCCTTTAATGTCCCAGGCATCCAGCACGTGGCTATCTTTATCGCGATATGGCTTTGTTAACAGCAGGTCCCAAACAGTGTTTATCGCATTTAGCTCAAGCTCATAGTAGCCATGGGTATCTCCATCCGGATCAATAAATATTTCGAAATCGTTATCATAGAAAATAACAGTATCTCGTTGATGCAGTTTTGCCTGTATATGTGGTTCTGAGATTTCGGCAGCAATATATAAATATTCGTTGTCCCATAGCATCCTGGCTTTTGTCTTATATAAAGGAGTGGATTTTAGACTCCCTTCAATATCAACAAAATCTTTGGTCCATGCAGCTTTTTGCCAGGAATCTTCCTCAATCTTGCCGTCAATTGTTAAACTATCAGTTCTATAGCAAATATATGTTTCAGGATTGAAGTCAATTGCAGGTGCGGGAACCGGACTGGTCTGGTGATTTGTTTTTGTGAATAATACCTTATTGCTTCTCTTACATCCAAATGCAATCAGGAATATAATTGCCACAAAAAATGATCTTAAAAGACTTCTTAAAATATTCATCACTCTTAAAACTTAAGGGAGAACATATGTCATATTTTTAATATGTTTGACATTTCATAAAAGTAATAATTTACATGTATATTTGTTTATATTTGGCCCAAATGATCTGATTACTCAGGCTGGGAAAGGATAACATCTGAAATTTAATAACTAAAATATATTACTATGGAGAGGGATACTCTAATATTTGATTTAATTGAACAGGAAAGACAACGCCAGATTAATGGAATAGAATTAATTGCATCCGAAAATTTTGTTAGCCCACAGGTACTTGAAGCTATGGGATCGGTTATGACCAATAAGTATGCTGAAGGATATCCGGGTAAGAGGTATTACGGAGGTTGCGAGATAGTTGATCAATCTGAACAGATTGCTATCGATCGCTTGAAAAAATTGTATAATGCAGAATATGCAAATGTGCAACCTCACTCCGGGGCTCAGGCTAATATGGCTGTATTCTTTACAGTTCTTAAACCAGGCGATACCTTTATGGGACTTGACCTTTCTCACGGAGGTCACCTTTCGCACGGATCGCCGGTTAATTCATCTGGAATGATGTATAATCCTGTTGCTTATGTGGTTAAAGAAGATTCAGGACTGGTTGATTATGATATGATGGAGAAGGTGGCTTTAAAAGAAAAGCCTAAAATGATAATTGGAGGAGCATCAGCCTATTCAAGGGAGTGGGATTATAAGAGAATGCGTGAGATTGCCGATAAAATAGGAGCTATATTTATGGTTGATATGGCCCATCCGGCAGGTTTAATTGCTGCTGATCTGCTTGATAATCCTCTTGAGTATGCACATATTGTTACCTCAACAACTCATAAAACTTTGAGAGGCCCTCGTGGCGGTATTATTTTGCTTGGAAAAGACTTTGAGAATCCATGGGGAGTAACTACACCAAAAGGAGAGATTAAGATGATGTCAGCCATGCTAAATTCGGCTGTATTCCCCGGGATACAGGGTGGACCACTGGAGCATGTAATTGCTTCCAAGGCTGTTTCTTTCGGTGAAGCACTTACTCCTGAATTTAAGGTATACCAGGCCCAGGTTAAGAAGAATGCCGCTGTTATGGCACAGGCTTTTGTTGATATGGGTTACAAGGTTATCTCAGGAGGTACAGATAATCATTCAATGCTTATTGATCTGAGAACAAAATATCCTGAAATAACAGGAAAACAGGTTGAGAATACCCTTGTAAAGGCTCATATTACTGTTAATAAGAATATGGTTCCCTTTGATTCAAGGTCGCCCTTCCAGACATCAGGATTGAGGGTTGGTACTCCCGCAATAACTACAAGGGGTATAAAAGAAGATATGATGGGGATAATGGTTCAGCTTATCGATGACGTTATTGCCAGTATTGATGATGAAACTGTAATTAAAAAGGTTGGAGATAAGGTTGTATCACTTATGAAAGACCTGCCTTTGTTTGTTATGTAGACAGAACAAAATATTATTTGGAATGGCTGCAAAATTTTGCAGCCATTTTTTATTTTCTGTAAATATCTATATGAAAGTTACTATCTACCATAAAATGGAGAATAACATTGATTTTACTTCAAAAGAATTTAATATATTTACATCCTAATCGAAAGCGGACATTCGAATGAGTTCCAGAAAATTATTCTTTGTAGTGGATGATGACCCATTCATTAATCAACTCGTTGTAAAAAGATTTAATTCAGATAATATACTGGTTGAATCTTTTGACTATGGCGAAGATTCTCTAAAGGTCATGGATAAAAACCCTGATCTGATAATTCTTGATTATTACTTCTTTAAATCAGGAAGTGAAGTTCTGAATGGTATGGAGATCTTTGATAAAATCAGAGAAGTAAATGAGGATGTACCTGTAATTATGTTATCCGGGCAGGACAGGGGCGATATAGTGCTTGAGCTTGCACGGAAAGGAATCACAGATTATGTGATCAAAGACAATTCTTTGATTGCAAACCTCGAGACAGCCATTAAGGACATTCTGGGTTCTGATATATTCTGATTTTATGGAATGGTATCTGTACCCTGCAATAATTGCTGTGGGAATTGTTGCAGGATTTATTAATACACTCGCCGGGAGCGGCTCCTTACTTACCCTACCTTTACTAATGTTCCTGGGATTACCTGCAAATGTTGCTAATGGTACTAACAGGATAGCCATCTTTTTGCAGAACCTTGTTGCTGTAAGCTCATTTAAAAAACAGCAAATTTTTAAGTATAGCGAGGGAGTATGGCTTGCGGTGCCCGCAACAATAGGAGCTTTCCTGGGATCAATGATTGCCGTAAATTTTAATGAGCGCATCCTTGAACTCTTTATTGGAGGCCTTCTTGTATTTATGTTCTTTGTAATACTGCTGAAGCCAGACAGATGGATTAAGGAAAAAGCAGGATCAATAGACGGGAGACCCAGGTTCTGGAGGATTATAATTTTTTTCTTTATTGGAGTTTATGGTGGATTTATACAGGCGGGAGTGGGTTTTTTCCTCCTGGCAGGACTTATCTTCGGGGTGGGAGCAGATATTATCAAAGCCAATGCTCTTAAAGTTTTTATCGTACTGGCTTATACTTCAGTTGCCTTGATAGTATTTTTCCTGAATAAACAGGTCGACCTGAAGATTGGCTTAATCCTGGCTGTTGGAAATATGATAGGTGCCTGGATAGCATCTCATACAGCAGTTAGCTGGGGTCCGAAATTTGTAAGGGTAGTGCTGCTGGTTGCTGTACTAATTGCCTCACTTAAATTACTTGGGGTAATTGATATGATTTTTAGCTAACAGCTAACAGCTGAAAGCTGAGAGCTAAGAGCTGAAAGCTAAGAGGTGAGAGAGTGATTGGGTGTTGGGTGTTGGGTGTTGGGTGTGGGTGTTGGGTGTTGGGTGGAATATCTACGTAGTTAAGATAATAAGAATAACCAGCAATGCAACGAGCTTCTTTATCTCAAAATAAAATGATAGGTAATCGTTCCTTTTTGAATTACTGTAGCATCGGGCTTCCTGTCGAATTTAGTTGCCATTGCAGCTTCTCTGGCAACCCTCAGGAAGTAATCTTCGAGGGTAGTTGATCCCTTTACACCTGCTACAGCCTGGGTAACATTACCGTTTCTGTCGACCGTAACCTCAACAACAACAATGCCTTCGCTCTGGCTGTCATATTTTGGTTTTGGGAGTGACAGTGCCTGTCTTCCCGCCAGATCATAAGATATACCTTCATTACCCGTACCGCTTCCTTCGCCATACCTGTTAACCCCGACAGCGCCAGTTTCGACACCCTGATTTCCTTCGCCTCCTGCAACACCCTGGTTTTCTCCTGTACCTGTACCCTCGGCATTACTGAGGGCATTCCTTGTGCGATTTATTATATCCTGCCTTCTGCTCTCCTGCTCCTGTGCTACACGAATGCTATCTGCTATTCTTTGTCTCTCGGCTTGCTCCTGCCTTACCCGCTCAGCTTCTTCAGCCTCTTTTCTTAAACGCTCTTCTTCGAGCTTTTGCTGCCTGATGATCTCCTCCTGTTTCTTCCTTTCCAGCTCGGGATCGGGCTTATCAACCTTTTTTTCAACTACAGGGGCTTCTTCAAAGTCCTGGGTAAGGTTTTCCTTTTCGGGTTCACTTACATTCTCGGCAGCCTGTGTTACTTCTTCAATAATCTCCGCTACGTTATCTGTTTCTCCCTCTGCAGTCTCTGGTGATGTTTCCTGAGAGCTTGAGGAGGTAGCAGGTTCAAGTATTCCGGAGCCAGTCTGGTCGTAACCAAAGTTTACAAGAATACCCTCTTCTTCAGGCAGGGGGAGAGGTGTCTTGAATCCTGACACAATAAGGACAACTGCAATTATTATATGAAAAATAATTGTGGCAATAATTCCCTTTGTTCTTTGGGTAGGGAATTTATAAAGGTCCTTATTTTGGTGTTGTTGCTGCAATTAGTTTGTACTTATTGTTTTTACATATATTCATTACCTGGATAACATAATCCCAGGGAACAGTCTTATCTGCATGCAGGGAAACGTAAACTTCCTCATTTGTCCCGATAATCTGCTGAAGTTTACTTTCGAGATCTTCAAAAGCAACAGGTTGATCCTCAATATAGTATTGCAGATCACGTGTAATAGAAACCGTAGTTAATGGCTTGGCATTTGCCTGGTTTGCTCCCTTGGGCAGTAGCAGTTTCAGGGCTGTCGGGTGGATAAGCGTTGATGTTATCATAAAGAAAATAAGTAACAAAAATACTATATCAGACATCCCTGCCATACTGAAACTAACGCTTATCTTATTTCTTGATTGAATAGCCATTGTACTCTATTTAGCTGGTTCGTTCAGAATATCCATAAATTCGCTTGATGTAGCTTCAAGTCTGAATATCACTTTTTCAACCATTCCTACAAGGATATTATAGGCAAAATAAGCTAGTATACCTACCGCCAGACCAGCAGCTGTTGTAACCATTGCAGTATAAATTCCATTACTTAATAGCGACACATCAATATTGTTACCTGCATTCGACATATCATAGAAGGCTTTAATCATACCAATAACCGTACCCAAAAAACCTATCATAGGTGCGGCCCCGGCAATAGTAGCCAGGGATGGTAATCCCTTCTCAAGCTTATAGACTTCCAGCTTACCAACGTTCTCGATTGCTGTGTTAACATCATTTAATGGTCTGCCTATACGGCTGATTCCCTTTTCTACCATATGTGCTGCCGGGCTTTTACTGGATTTACATAGGTCGGTCGCGGCTTCAATTTTACCATCATATATATAATCCTTTATGCGATCCATAAAGTTCATATCTTCTTTACCTGCTTTTGATATAACATACCATCTTTCAACGAAGATATAGATGGCAATAAGGGAAAGGAGAAGTATGGGCACCATAACCCAACCGCCTTTTAGCATTAACTCGCCAAACGACATGGTAATTTCGTTTCCTTCTTCGATAAGAACTTCGCCCTCCTGTAAAGCTATGTTTAATAAACTCATTTCAGTAATTTCTTTTAAGTTAAACAGTGATTACTAAGCTTTGTAAGCCTGGCTATCGGTCAGATTTACAATGCCGAAGTTATAAAAAAAACGAGATATAATGTTTTGTATTATATCTCGCTTTATTATTTTTTGTTAACAGCGATTATTATGTATCCTGTTAATACTGAAAGTCTAATGAACCACCCATATCTGCGCCTGCAACCAGTAAGCTCCTGCGCCTGCAAGGTATCCAATGATTGCCAGCCAGCTTATCTTCTTCATATACCAGATAAAATCTATACGCTCAAGGCCCATTGCAGCAACACCCGCGGCCGATCCAATAATCAACATACTTCCACCGGTTCCGGCACAATAAGCCAGGAATTCCCAGAATAATCCATCCTGTACAAAGAATTGCATGTATTCGGGATCAGCAGCAATTTGAAGCATCTCGGGGCTCATAGTAGGATACATTCCCATTGCGCCTGCAACAAGTGGTACATTATCAACTATTGCAGATAGTGCACCGATTGCCAGGTTTATTGTATATATATTTCCCAGTTTCTCATCAAGGAACTTGGCGAGCAGGCTGAGTTGGCCGGCAGACTGAAGACTCGCTACAGCCAGTAATATTCCCAAAAAGAAGAATATTGTAGGTGTATCTACTTTCTTAACAATATGGAAGATGGTTGTCTTGTCTCTTACTACATCGGGTTTGTTCCTATGCATGATTTCTGTTACAAGCCATAACACTCCAAGGCCAAACAGCATACCTACATAGGGTGGGAGGTGGGTTAAAGTTTTGAAGATTGGTACATTGATTAATGCGCCCACACCCAGTATAAGGATAAATAATCTCTCCCTGTATGTTGTGTAATCTTGCTTTGACTCGTCTACTTTAGGTCTTGTAACAGTCCCTTTCAGAATAAACGAGAGAATTATAAGAGGAATTGTAATACTAACAAGACTTGGGATAATAACCCTTGACATTATAGCAAAGGTTGTAACCTGGCCACCAATCCAGAGCATAATAGTTGTTACATCACCTATAGGCGACCATGCTCCACCGGCATTTGCAGCAACAACAATAATACTTGCAAAGAACCACCTGGTCTTTTGATCATCAATCAGTTTTCTCAATAATGCCACCATCACAATCGTGGTTGTCAGGTTATCAAGAGCCGCCGACATGAAAAAGGTAAGGAATCCAAGAATCCAGATGAGTTTAACTTTACTAGTAGTAGTAATTTTATCAGTAATTACCTTAAATCCCTGGTGCTGGTCGATTGTTTCAACGATTGTCATCGCTCCAAACAGGAAGAAAAGAATTTCGGCTATCTCAATAAGATGATGTCCGAGTTCTTCTTTTACGAAGTGACTTGTGTTGTGAGCTGTTTCAACTGTTTCTGCATATGGAGAGGTGGCGAAGCCAATCTCGTCCATCGTGGGCTTGATATTATGCAGGAAGGTTTCTGCCATCTCTTTTATCTCCATCCATGAGGGAGAGTACCCCAGACTTAAGATCTGGTTACTAAACAATGCATATAGTGCCCATAGAATTGATCCTAGCAGCAGGGCTGAGGCTGCTTTTTCGATCTTGATTGGGTGCTCGAGTGCTATCATCGTGTATCCGATAATAAAAAGCACAACCATTGCAATAAACATAGGGATTAGGTTTTAAGGTTTTGTACTAGTTAAATATAGAATTTGTAAAAATTATGTGACAAAAATAGTTTTATTTTTGATAAGAACAAGCAGCCCTTTGTGAGCTATAAAACAGGCTATTTTAAAGCACTTAAGGCATAGGGAATAATTTTGCTGATTAACGGAAATTAATTATTTGCGATCTTAATCTCATCTTCCTTCTTAATGTCTTTGTTCTTTCGTTTAAAAATATCCTTGAATTTGTTAAACTCCTGGCGGAAGAAGAAACCAAATCCCTGCGTATAAGGAGCCGTTTCATAAAGAATGTTGTCATTTGACCTGTTAAATACTTTAAGCCTTAGCTTTTCTGTTAATTTAACCTCAACATCAAAGTCGCCTGTAATATCGTTTGTCGATGAACTTGTTTCCTGGCCGGCGACATCAAAATTGCCATTAATGGTTACACGGTCGTTAAGTAACTGGGTAGATAGTGCAACTTCGACTTCCTGGGTACTGATTTCATTACCTGGTCTATAAGTGAAACCAATATCAAAATCGTTACTTATTTGAGAAAGCCAGTTACTCAGTTGGTTGGATAACATCTCGGTTGTTGTAACACCCATTGCAGATGCTCCGGTTGTAGTTGTACTGGTTGCATTAGCATAGGAGGGGTCGGGATAAAAACTATTCATTACAAGCAAGTAGAGAAACTGTCTGCTCATTTCTTCGTCGCTGTTTATTGCATTCCTGAGGTTTGTCCTGGTTTGCTCATCAGCGGTGGGTAAATAAATATCGAAGCCTATTACCGGATCGATTAACTGACCAGTCATATTAAGATGGCATTCAACCGGTATCCTTTCCATGTAGTTTGGATCCTGTAAAAGTTCAAAGAGGGAAGCCTTAAGCTTATATATAGCTTTTATATCAACAGTAGAGTTTGCAAGTTCTCCATTCCATACAATTGATCCTCCATTTTCAACTTCAAATCTCTTGTTGAAAATATTCCCCAGGGTTAGCAGGTAATCTCCATCTTCTATTGTATAGTCACCATACATCGTGAAATTGCCTTTTTTATCGATAGAAAGATTAAGGTTGCCAGAGCCCCTGCTTCTCATTACATCTCCGACACTGGCATCAAATACAAGTTGAATCTCAGCATCCTGTGTTACGTCAAGGTTAAAATCCAATCCCATTCTGGCACTTTCTTCAGGTAATCTGATAGGCAATATAATTTGCCGCTTCTGTGTGCTGTCGGTATATGGCTCCATAAATGATATAAAGGAGTAATCAGATACTTCTTCCCTCGAATTCAGTGGAATAAATATCCTGGTATTCCTTTCAGTTTTGGCCGATATATTCAGGTCTAAACCCTGGTCGCCGCCTTCAATATTTATTGCTCCGGAGGCAAAAGCTGTTCCGTAGAAGATATCATTATCCTTCTGACGCGTATCAAGCACTCTCATATTTTGGGCATCTATTTTTAGGCCAACATCAAAATCTTTAAAACCATTATGTGAAACTGCACCGTTAAGTACTGCAAAATTTCCTCGGTCATCTCTTACCTCTATGTTGTCAAAAACATAACTCTGGTCTTTAAGGATAATTGTATCTGAGAAATTGAATCTTGTTTGCAGATAATCAATAATCAACGATGTCTCTGATGCCATTACCTTTCCGTTAATAAAGGGACTTGACGGGTTACCACTAATAACTACAGATCCTGTTGCATATCCATTAACTCCGGAGGCAAAACTAAATAAGACAAGGTTTAGAATATCCAGGGGCATGTTCGTTACCTCTGTGAGGAGGTGAAGATCACTATTAACGGGATCGTAATATCCGTTTATTCCAAAAGTCTGAGCCCCATTAATGCTATTAAAAATAAGTATTTCGGCAACCTTACTCATGTTATCCCATTGACTGATAAGAGTAACGTCCCCATGTTCATGCTCATTGGTCTTAAATGAATCTATAGTTAAATTTGATTCAAACATCGGGTTGTTATAAAAATCTGTCAGGAGTATGCTTCCTCCAAGATTTCCGGCTAAGAGGAAATCAATTTTATCTTCCTTGGTTAATTCATCCTGTTTCTTGATATAGTTTAAGGCAGAAAGGTCAAGGTTATTGAAGTCGAGGTACAGGGTATCAAACATATCTTCCGATATAGTACCGTTAATCCTGAAGTAATCTTCTTTATGATTTACCTGTAAATTATTAAAGGATACAGACGAAGAATCGATTTCAAAAACAGAACTGCTTATATTCCATCTCTTATCTCTCATGTCTATTGTTGTTGGTAAAACAGAACCAACAAATGCCAGTTTGCCATTCTTAACATTCAAAAATTCACCCTGTATACCTACCTGCCCGCCCTTTGTTAAACTACCTTCATTATTCCAGTTTATATTAAGGTCTATGTTATCAGGCATAGTGCTAATATCAAAGTTAAGCGAGTCGAGATCAATTCTGTTAATCAGGTTTACCTTGTAGCTTTTGATATTAAGTTTTGATATTGTATCTATCGCCTCAGCATTGAGCACATAATCAATTAAAGAATTATTATTGTAAGCAATATAATTTCCAACTGCATTAAGGGTGAACCTGTTATCAGCCAGTAATTCACCGGTAATATGGGTGCCCGGTGCTATCTGTAAACCCGTTCTGAAAAATTCATTAACCCTGTCACTATTTTTGAAATTTATCGAATAGGCAAATCTTTCCTGTGCCGGGACAATACCTGTAGTGTCCTTCTTTGCAAGAGAAGGAGCAAGTCTATATGCAATATTTCTGATACCTCGGCCAATAGTTGATATATTATAATCTCCGTATAATTCTGCATCAATCAGGTCGGTTTTTAATTCAAGTCGGTAAATATCGTTTTCTTCAGAGGCCTTAAGTCCGACATCATATAATTCCAGCTCCTCCCCGAATTTTCTGATTCTTGAATTGAGCATTCTTACCTCACCCGATATATTGTCAATATTGTTACCTATTATATTGGCAGTGAGCAACATTGACAGATTAGATGTAGAATCTTCAGGGTCAATATTAAGGGCATATAAGTCTGCGTTAAGAAGGTTTAGCGAGAAATCCAGCTCCGGTATAGTATCGCTGAAATCGAATCTTCCCAGAAGGTTCATATCCAGGTGCTCACTTTTTGAATTAACAGATCCGTCAAAGATTCTTTCCGTAAAGAGACCATCTACCTCTATGTTGCGGTAGGTATAATTATTAAGTTCAAGGCTATCAAGAGAACCCTTAATGTTGGCGCGGAATTTATTAAATGATTCTGAGTATCCGTCTATCTCAAATGATGCGGACGCCTTGCCCAGCATCTCTTCCAACCCGGTAAGTTTTCCGATATCGGCTCCTTCAATATCGAATGATCCTGTATATACAAACGAATTCTTTTTATCAGGTTTGAATAAGATATCAGTTGAAATATTTCCGAGGTTGCTTTTAAATTTCCCATAGGTAACAAAATCGGTGAGGAAACCGGTGAAATTTCCAACAAAGGAAATACTTCCCAATCGCCTGACTTCCTCTCCAAGGTTAATAAATCCTTTTCCGGGTATCCTTATTTCTTCAATTGCGGAAGTATGAGTTTTAAATTCTTTAACATTAATGAACATAAATGTGTTTTCTATCTCCGGTAATCCTGACATATCAAAATCGAATAACAGCATTGAAGTGTCAGAGATGGAGAGATCGAGGTTCCTTCCTTTCAGCTCAGCTATTGTACCCCTTATATCTCCCGAGAATGCAAGCTCTTCATTAAAACCATAAAGGTCTTTTACAAAATAGCCCAGCTCAGAGAGAGCAACAAGTGAGCTGTTAATCTTCAACCTCAGATTCGCGTTATTAATGAAATTGAAATTATCATCACTCTTAATGAAATCAATACCCAGGATATCTGAATTAATGAAGCTGCCAAGTGTTCTTATTGTCGGATCAATCAGATAGAAATGATCCGATCCTATATCCACCTGAGTGAACATATTAATAACCTCAAATCCCTGTTCTGTTTTAAAGGAGAACTCAGACAGGTTAAGGCCAACGTTTTTCCATAGCTTATCCAGGTTATCGATTGTAATATCAAGTTCCTTCAAGCTGATATTATTAATATCAACTAATTCTGACCCTGAAGAAGCAGTTTTGCCATTCGTATAGCTTAAAGTGCCCTTACTTACCCTGATCTGGCTAATTGAGAGTTCTCGATTTCGTTTCGCAGTATCATCCGGTACTATAAAATCCAGGTAGTAAAGAATATTCAGATCCCCGGAACTATCAGGTTTTATTTTAATAATTGGTTCTTCTACGTTTATCCTTCCAAGTCGAAGCAGACGGTCTTTCTTTTTTATTTTTCTGATCCCGGCAGAAACAAAGGGAGAATAGATTAGGGTATCTGACGAAAAATCTCTAATTAGTAAATCGTTGACTCTTATTCTTTTAAAATACGAAAAATGAATATGACTGAATTCGATCTCACCCTTTATCCTCTCTGATACTCTGTCCATAAGCTTTCCCCCAAGATAAGTCTGAACCGATGGTATCTTTAACATGAAGAATGCAATCGAAGGCAGAACAACAAACAGAAAGAGTATGATGAAAGTATATTTATATATTTTCTTAATTTTGCCCATTATTTGGTTTATCCGCAAATCGCATTCCAAAAATAGGGAAAAAATCGAATTAAATTTTATATGTCTGCTACTATACTTGCCATAGAATCATCATGCGACGATACATCGGCTGCAATAATAAGAGATGGTTACTTACTTTCCAACCTTATTGCAAATCAGGATGTTCATAAAAAATATGGTGGAGTGGTTCCTGAGCTGGCATCTCGGGCCCATCAGGCAAATATTATTCCGGTAGTCGATCAGGCTCTTAAACAGGCAGGTATTTCAGTTAAAGATATTGATGCAGTAGCTTTTACACGGGGCCCGGGCCTGCTCGGCTCATTGCTGGTAGGGTCATCTTTTGCAAAAGGCTTTTCGATATCAAGACAAATACCCCTTATTGATGTAAATCATCTCAGGGCCCATGTTCTTTCTCACTGGATAAAGGTTGAAAATGCTGAATACCACATTCCGGATACTCCATTTCTATGTCTTCTGGTATCGGGAGGGCATACCCAGCTGCTTGTTGTGGATGAAAAGATGAGAATAAAGGAAATAGGATCGACAATAGATGATGCTGCAGGAGAAGCTTTCGATAAATGTGCCAAAGTTATGGGTATGCCGTACCCCGGAGGTCCGCTAATTGATAAGCGTGCTTTAAATGGGAACCCGGATGCCTTTAAATTTACGCGTCCAAGAATTTCTGAGCTGGATTATAGCTTTAGTGGTTTGAAAACAAATTTTCTGTATTTTCTTAAAGATAATCTTAAAACCAACGAGTCATTTATTGACGAAAATATTGATGACCTATGTGCTTCTATTCAGCATACAATAATAGATATCCTTTTTGATAAACTGATAAAGGCCGCCAAAAAAACCGGAATAAGGCATGTGGGAATAGCCGGAGGTGTCGCGGCAAACTCTGGATTGCGCAGAAGGCTTAAGGAGGAGGGAGACAGCAGGGGCTGGGTTACTTATATTCCGGAGTTCAGGTTTACTACCGATAATGCCGCAATGATAGCTATTACTGCTTATTATAAATACCTGGCTAAGGATTTCAGCGATCAGGATGTTACTCCTCTGGCCAGATATAGTTTGTAGTTCTGAGTGAAATTTAAATTATTTGTCATAAGGTTTTTATCTATCTTCGAATTTTATAATTTAGCATCAAATAAAATTAATGGATCAGTACAGGATTGAACCAAAAAGAAATACGCCATTAATCCATCTCAATCCAGATGGGAACATGAAAATTAGTGGAAGGTCAATTCATGAGAATGTAGCTGAGTTTTATCAGGCACCATTTGACTGGGTTGAGGAGTATATTATTAATCCACCTGATGCTACTCGTATTGATATACAACTTGAATATTTTAATAGTGCCAGTGCCAAGTATGTTATAAAACTTCTTCAGAAATTCAGGAAGGTGCTAATTAAGGATAAGAAGCTATATATTAACTGGTTCTATGAAGAAGGGGATGAAGATATTCTTGAAAGGGGCGAGTACTTCTCGTCAGTACTTGATATAGATTTTAATTTCGTAGAAATAACCTGATTCATCCCTTACGCCTCTTCCTGCTTTTTAAGCCCCGGCTTTAGTTTTAATAAGCCAGTATCTGACTTTTTTCACGACCACGTCCCTTAATCCATATCTTGTTCTCGTATATTTCTACAACAGAATAGGCATTTAAATCGGGCGTGTCAACCATTCCTTTAAAATTTACACAGTGAACATGGTTGTAGTTGCCGTAGCCCCCCTGGTGATTATGACCGCAAAACCAGGCTATTATATGGTCATAGTTATCCAGGATGCTCAATATTTCTTTGTAGTTTAAAATATTGTGTATTGACTCAGGCCATACAGGATGATGTGAAAATACAATAACTTTCATATTAAGTCTCTTTGCCTCAGATAGTTCATCTTTGAGCCAGTCTAACTGTTTTCTTCCAATACCTCCATTCCATTCGAAGGAGTTTACACCACCTTCTGTGTAGATATCCCGGATCAGCTGTTCGGCTATTTTTATATTTGATCTGAAAGGAGAGTAGGTGCTTATATCATTACTATTGACAACAATAAACCTGAAACTTTCAATATCAAATGAATAGTAGCCAGGGCCGGTTTCCATCCTGGAAAAAATGTTCTTCTTTTCTTTGGGCTCAACATTGAAATCATGATTCCCCAGAACATGGTAGACTTTTGCACGCGCCGAATCGAGAACGGGCATTATATCGGAAAAAGATTCTGAATCCATCTCAATCAAATCACCAAGGCTTATAATGAAATTAAGCTCTTCCCTGTTTAAATCATTTACTGCTTCCCTGAGCTTATTTATAGACTGTTTATAATACCTGTTGGCGCTGGCTTCACACTCACAATATTGCACATCGCTAACCAATCCGAATCTTACTATTGGATCCTGCAAGGAGCTGTTAATGTTATTATTAGTGCCCTGGGCAGATATAAAGAGGAGGGGTATAAAAAAAATAAAAATCCTTATCATGCCTGGTAGATTGGAGGGCATTAAAGATAAGGATTTTTATTCTTAAAGAACATTTATTCTAACCACTAACCATTCAGGTAGAAACCTTTACCTGACAATACAAATGTATATATAGACTTTATAGTTGCAAGCTTATTACTTATGATTTTACTCAATGCAAGCGATGATCTGGCTCATCACCCGGGTAAAAAATAACTTATTTTTCAGTAGCTGGATTTCCAGTTAATCCCATAAATATAATTGTATTTGTACTTGTCTCTCTGATTATATAATAAAATGGCCTGTCAAGTCTTAAAGTAGCAGGTTCAGGCGGTACTGATGTGAGTTCGATCATTACCACAGTTGCTGCTGCAGCCTCCGTGCCCTCTTCCTTATTATCTATAAATGTCTGGTGAAGTACCTTGCTTATTGCCAGCGACTGATCAGAAATATTAGAAAAATCTGCTGCTCCGGAGAATGCCACTCCCATACCCATGGAAGTAAGCACATTCTTCAGCTCAAGTTTATATTCATATTTAAACCTCGGCATATAAAGCTCTATATCATGTTCATACATATCCTCCATCCATGCTTCCCAGTTACTGTCTGTCAGTAGAGGCAGTATTTCCGTTGTTGTTTTTCCTTGTGCCGGAAGGATCACATCCATTACAAAGTTACCCTGGCCATAGGGCAGTTCGGCTATTGTCAGATCTTCTGTAGCTTTAATCTTATAAGTAGACCCTATATGCATCATGTCTGCATTAACAACAGAACCGTGCTCCAGGTAAAAATCTTCTGTACTTGTCTCATTCTCATCGAACTGGTATCTCCATTTTCCATTAAAATATACAGCATTAATAAGTAGCATAACAACATCTCCTGGAATCTCATCTATCATATTATCAATTTTACCATTGGTGTTTTCAGATATCCAGTTATTTACCTCATCTACAATCCCCGGGTCGTTAATATTAAACTCGAACCCTTCAGCAGCAAAGTACTCCACGAGGGCATCAATAAATGCTTCCTTAAGCTCAAGCCTGTCTTCAACCCAGACAGAGTTGGCAATATTCATCACTACTCTTTTATCGATGCTGGTTATTTTATTGCTTAGTGATTTGTAAGAGCTATTTATTTCTTCAAGGGTGATATTATTATATCTGAGAGCCTCCATCATGGCATCTCGTGTATCTCCTACAGCACCATTTAAAGTCATGGATAATGCATATGATATGCTCAACGGAGATATCATCAGGTTTTCTGCCTCTGTTTCACTCTCAACTATTAACTTGAAAATATCAAAGCTGAACTGGTTGGAAGATATTGAAAGTGATTTCTCAACCTGTGATAATTCTATCGGGACAGGATCGCCAGGAAGGTCTTCTGTTACCTGCTTTTCACAACCTGAATAAGGAATTAGAAGGAGAATTAGTGTCGATAATATAAACGGGCTGTATGATTTCATGATTTTCAGTATTTGGGCACTCTTAATTCGCCCAAAAATCATGCCATATTCCGAGTCTTAAAATGCTTCTTTCCCAGGGTAATGGAACTTCTGTCTTGCTATTTCTTCGGGGTAGAGAAAGAATACTGAGTCAGATTTTGCGCACAGAGTGTCTGTACTATCGAACAGTTCGCTTTCAAGGCTTACAAGCCTCTTATCGCTTTTAACTATTTTTGATCTTAGCAGCACTTCACCTCTCGACAGGTAGAGAGGTTTTATATATTCTATATTCAGTGATTTCGTTACCCCGGCTGTCCCTATCTTCACACTTATATACCATGCCCCCACTTCATCAAGCAGTGTTGCAATTATGCCACCATGTATTACATTATTGTAACCCTGGAAATTCTCATTCGGAGTCCACCTTGCATATACATATTGATCATCTTCCTCGAATAAGAGCTTCAGTCCAATAGGGTTGGACGGACTGCATGCAAAACACTTATATCCCTCAGGAGGGTATGGATTTTTAATTTTTCTTTTCATTACCTGTGTGTTTTCGTGTACTGCGATAAAATGCCTGTAAGTGAGCAAGGGATACAACAAGGAACATAAGGCCAATAGAAAGAAGGAATATAAAGCTTCCAAGGGTAGGGGGATCGTATCCCTCATCCACCATCTTCCATTTTATAATGTAACCTGTCACAGCCATTATTATTACAAATATTGCCACACTTAGATTAATATACAACTGTGCCCTGTTTAAGATCATAGAGGTCTTGTAGGTCTTTGACTTTGTGAAATCGCTGTATCTTGATTTTGCATGCTTATGGGCTCTCTTCCTTGCTTCAGCCCTTCTGTAATCCTGCCATTCTCTTAAAAGATCCTCTCGCGAACCCTGCCCACCTCTGTTGCTGCGAATGTATTTATCCAGGTATTCGTAGGCCTCATTAATAGCAATAAATATTTCGGCAGCATCCAGTCTGCTATTAAGATCGGGGTGATATAATCTTGCCTTCTTTCTGTATGCTTTCTTAAGCTGGTCGAGTGTTGCGTCACTCCTGAGTCCGAGAATCTTAAAATATTGATCTGGGGATAATGCCTTCATCAGACTTATTTTATCTCTAAAAATAAGAAAACTTTATTGTAATAAATACCGAGGTGATACAAGTTCACTAAACAATAGAAATAGTTTACTCTTTTTTATTAAGAATAAGTAAAAATAGAGCTATATTTTATATTTTTGCAGATCGAAAAGAAAGTTTATGGAGTGGAATAATGTATTAATTGCATTTGGGTTAACTCTTTTTGCCGGCTTGGCAACAGGAATTGGTGGGGCAATCGCTTTCTTTGCAAAACGGACCAATACCACTTTTTTATCTTATTCTCTTGGTTTTTCTGCCGGGGTAATGATTTACATATCCTTTACCGAACTTCTTGACGAAGCTTATGTGATCATTAATGATTCTTTTATAGATTCTGTTTCGGCCTGGCTTACTTTCGGTTTTTTTATTGCAGGATTCGGCCTTGCATCATTGATCGATCTGGTTATTCCATCAAGGGAAAATCCCCACGAGGTAAAAAGTATTGAACAAATGGATATTGATTGTCCGAAGAGAGGTCGTAAATTACTCCGCCTTGGTGCTTTTACAGCTATTGCTCTTGCCATTCACAATTTTCCTGAAGGCATGGCAACCTTTATGGCCGGTATATCCGATGTAACCGTTGGAGTAAGTATAGCTATTGCAATTGCAATACATAATATACCCGAAGGTATTGCCGTATCGGTACCGGTTTATTATGCTACCGGTTCGAGAAGAAAGGCCTTTACCTGGGCTGCACTTTCCGGACTTGCAGAACCTGTTGGAGCGGCCTTTGGATATTTTATACTTTCCTTTTTTAAGAACCCTGTTGTTCTGGGTTATGTTTTTGCGATTGTTGCAGGTATAATGATCTATATTTCCTTTGCTGAGCTGCTGCCTGCTGCACATAAATATGGCAAGCATCATGTTGCTATCTATGGATTGATCAGTGGAATAATATTAATAGGGGTGAGCCTTCTTCTTCTAAATTGAACTTAAGTTGATTGTCTCAAACTTTCAAACTTCTTAGCTCTTTCTCCTTAACTCTTAGCCCTTAGCCCTTAGCTCTCTGCTCTTTGCTCTCTGCTCTTTGCTCTCTGCTCTCTGCTAAACTATCCCTGCAAAACCCATAAAGGCCATTGCCAGAAGGCCTGCAACAACGAAAGCAATTGGAACACCTTTAAAAGGAGTTGGTACGTCGGCAAGATCGAGATGCTCTCTTAATCCTGCGAAGAGGATCAGGGCCAGTCCAAAACCAATTGAATTGGCGATAGCAAATACCACACTCTCCAGTAAATTATAGTCTTGCTGTACAGCCATTATTGCCACACCAAGAACAGCGCAGTTTGTTGTAATAAGTGGCAGGAAAATACCCAGCGCCTGGAATAGGGATGGACTGATCTTTTTCAGGATAATTTCAACAAGTTGTACAAGGGATGCTATAACCAGGATAAATGTAATTGTCTGCATAAAAGCAATACCCAGCTTATCGAGTATATAAACCTGAATAAGATAGGTAACAATGGTAGCTATTGTCATTACAAACATCACCGCGCCAGACATTCCAATAGATGTTTCAATTCGTCCTGATACCCCAATAAATGGGCAGATGCCAAGAAATTTGCTTAAGACAATATTATTTACAAATATGGCTGCTATAATGATTATCAAATATTCCATGGTCAGGCTTTTTTCTTAAGTTTATTAATAATTACCAGCAGGTATCCAAGTGCTAAAAATGCTCCTGGTGATAATATAAATATCAGTATACCATCTCCATCAATAAATTTGTAGTTAAATATTGATCCTGAGCCGAGTATTTCTCTTACACCACCCAGTATCATCAGGGCGAAAGTGAAACCCAGCCCCATCCCAAAACCATCTACCATCGATGAGAATAGATTGTTTTTTGAGGCAAATGCTTCTGCACGACCCAGAACAATGCAGTTTACAACTATAAGAGGAATAAATAGTCCAAGTGCATCATAAAGAGCAGGCACATATGCCTGCATACTTAGCTCAACTATTGTTACAAAAGAAGCTATTACTACGATAAAGGCAGGAATCCTGACTTTGTCGGGAATAAAATTCTTGATAAGCGACACTACCAGGTTCGACATAACCAGTACGAAGGTAGTTGCCAGGCCCATTCCCATTCCGTTTATTGCGCTGGTAGTTACACCAAGAGTAGGACAGAGACCAAGGAAGAGAACAAAAACAGGATTCTCCTTAATAAATCCCTTGGTGAAGTTTGATATCTGGTTTACTTTACTCATTTTTTCCGCTGTTTAGATATGTTGTATGTGCTCTCACAACTGCATCACAGAAGGCCCTGGAACTGATTGTTGAGGCAGTAATTGCATCAATATCTCCCCCATCCTTTGTAACAGCAATCTTAAAATCATCTGAATTAGTTTTACCCTGGAACTGTACGCTCCAGTCAGACTTTCTTCTATCCATTTTATCTCCAAGACCCGGTGTCTCATGATGTTCCAGTAAAGCCACATCGTGTATTGTACCGTCGGGTAACAGGCCAACCATTATTTTAATCTCACCGCTGAACCCCATCATTGTAAAGGTTTCGATAGCAGTTCCAACCAGTTCACCGTCTATCTTACCGGGATAGAAATATAGCGTATCGCCATCAATTGGGATCTTATATTCCTCGTCGGTAGGAATGTTATTAAATTGTGGAATAACTTTTCCAATGGCGTTATTCTTTTTTTCAAGTTTTGCAGCGGCAATTGGCTCCTTGGTAAGTTCATAAACTCCTCCCAGAGCAGCAGATGCAGCAAGGGTAATAACAAAAAGTGCTATTGCCATATTAATTAATGTTGATTCTTTCTTAGCCATTTTTTACCTCCTCCCCGAATCTTGATGGTTTAATATAGTTATTGATAAGTGGTGTAAAGGCATTCATTATCAGGATTGCAAACTGAACACCTTCCGGATATGCTCCGAACCTTCTAATAAGAACGGTCAGAACACCTATCCCTACTCCATAGATCAGCATTCCCTTGTTTGACATTGGCGAGGTTACATAGTCTGTTGCCATAAAAATTGCTCCGAGTAATAGTCCGCCGGTGAGCAGGTGATACAGGGGGTCTGCATTGGCCTCAGGATTTACAAGCCATAAGATACCGGTAAAGGCAACTACGGTAGCAAGAATTGAGACAGGAATGTGCCATGTTATTATTTTTCTTATCAGCAAATAGAGCAGTCCCAGTATTAATGCTATTGCGGCAATCTCTCCCATTGATCCACCCATGTTTCCCCAGAAAGCCATGCTATGGTTTGGCAATTCACTGGCAGCATCGTTCAAAAGGCCATCGATAGGGACCTTATCATAACTTTCGTTTAGAATACTCAGAGGTGTTGCGCCTGTACTTGCATCAGCATACCTTGTTTTAAAACCCAGTGGTTCGGGCCAGGTTGTCATTTGTACCGGGAATGAAAGGAAAAGAAATACCCTTCCAACCAGCGCAGGATTAAATGGGTTATTGCCAAGTCCTCCAAAAGTTAGCTTTCCAACTCCTATTGCTACAAGAGTTCCTAGTATAATTAGTCCGACCGGTAGGTTAACCGGAAGACAAAAAGCAAACAGCAGCCCGGTTACAATAGCCGAACCGTCTGATATAGATGGCGGTTTCTTCAGGAGAAATCTCTGAATAAGATATTCAAAAACCACACATGAAGTTACCGAGATGGCCGTTACTATCAGGGCAGGCCAGCCAAAAAACCAGACAGATGCCACTAAAGCCGGCATAAGTGCTATCACCACACCATACATCAATTTTTTTGTTGATTGATTGCTGTATTCGTGAGGTGATGGTGAAACTTTTAAGAGTCTATTCATTTGATAAAGCTTTATTCAACCTGATTACCTATTTCTGTTTTCTCTCTCTCATTATCCTTCCAACATTGGCTTTGCCCAGCCTGATATAGTCGAGCAGGGTTCTTTGGGCAGGGCATATATAACTGCACGATCCACATTCCATGCAATCCATTATCCTTTCTTTTTCAGCTCTTTCGTACATACCCTTTTCCGATAGTGTCATAAGGAGATATGGCTCAAGTCCGAGAGCACATGCTGAGATGCATTTCCCGCACCTGATACATGGTTTCATTACCTTCCTTTTTGCTTCTTCTTCAGCAAACAGGATTATTCCTGATGTCCCCTTCGAAACAGGTATATCGAGAGTGTTGATGGCCTTGCCCATCATTGGTCCGCCATTTACTATTTTGCCTGTATTATCGGGTAGTCCTCCCGCTTTTTCAACAAGTATGGCTGCAGGCGTTCCTATTCTAACCAGTAGATTGCCCGGTTTGCTAAGATATTTTCCTGTCACAGTAACCACGCGCTCAACAAGGGGCTTGTTTTTTTGCACCGCTTCATATACTGCAAGAGCAGTTCCTACATTGTGAACAACAGTACCAACATCAATTGGTAATCCACCGGAAGGAACCTCTCGGTTTATAAGTGCTTTTATTAGCTGTTTCTCACCTCCCTGCGGATACTTTACCTTGAGTGGGTGCACTGATATGCCATCAAATCCCTCTGCCAGTTCAGTAAGATGAGAAATTGCATCAGGCTTATTATTTTCAATCCCGATCAGAGCCCTGTCAACACCAAGTGCTTTCATCAGTATCTTAACACCCACCAGCATTTCTTCACCTCTTTCGAGCATTACCCTGTGATCGGAGGTCAGGTAGGGTTCGCATTCAACACCATTTATTATTAGTACGTCACATTTTTTCCCCGGAGGAATACTGAGTTTAACATGAGATGGGAATGTTGCTCCACCCATTCCAACAATTCCATTTTCTACACATTTTGCTACTATCTCCTCGGGGCTGAGCAAAATTTCTTTCTTAAGCTCAGTCGATCTGTCTATGCCCTCAGCCCAGTCATCACCCTCTGTATTTATTATTATACATGTTTGTTTGTAGCCGGAAGTATCAGTCATCTTATCGATTTTAAATACCGTTCCGGAAACAGATGAATGAATATTAGTGGAAACAAAGCCCTGGCTCTGGGCAATTATCTGTCCTGCCTTTACAGTGTCCCCTTTTTCAACAACAGGTAAGGCTGGTGCACCAATGTGTTGTGCAACCGGGATTATTACCTGCTCAGGTGGGGGCAGCGTTATAATAGGCGAATCAGCCGTAATCTTATTTTCAGGTGGATGAACACCTCCTTGTGGGAATGTCTTCATATTTAATTTATTATATCTCAGCCTTCTCAGGCTCTACTTCAACTATAGGTTTCTTTGGAGGAAAGTTCAATTCGTGTATTGCACCGGTAGGGCACTCAGGGAAGCACTTTCTGCATAGCTTACATTTATCAGAGTCAATAAAGGCAAGGTTGTTTATAATGGTAATAGCATCAAACTTACATACCTTTTCACATTTACCACAACCAATACATGCAACCTTACAGGCCTTTCTTGCAGGTCCGCCCTTATCTTCGTTTACACATGAAACATAAATCTTTCTGTCTTTCTTGGCCTTCTTTCTAAGCTCAATAATATTTCTCGGACAGGCCTCAACACACGCTCCGCAGGCAACACACTTATCGTCGATTATATGTGGAAGGCCACTTTCCTTATCCATATACATGGCCTCAAAATCGCAGGCATCAACACACTCGCCAAGTCCAAGACAGCCATAGGCACAGCCGGTTTCGCCTCCATATAGATTATGTGCTATAGTACAGTCAGTTGCACCATCATATATTGTAGTCCTGGCCCTGAATTCCGGTGTCCCGTTGCATCTTAATACAGCGACTCTTGGTTCAACTTCGGGCGCAACCTTTCCAAGTATTTCAGCGACTTTTGCCATGGTATCAGCCCCTCCAACAGGGCAATTCAGACCATCAAATGTCTCTGCTTTAACGAGAGCTTCCGCAAAATTGCGACAGCCGGCAAAACCACAACCACCACAGTTTGCTGCCGGTAATGCTTCTTCTACCTGGTCGATCCTGGGATCTTCAAATACTTTAAACTTCTGAGCAACAAAATATAGAATTACTGCAGCAATTAAGCCAAGTGAGCTTAATGAGATAATTGTAATAAGAACAGTTGAACTCATCTAATCTGCTTTTTTATTGAGAATGAAAAACTTTTGTTAATTCTAGCCCTTTGCCTGTATATTACAAGGTAATAGGGAAGGAGAGATCCGATTGCAATAATACCGGCCAATAACTCCTTAACTCCAAGAGCGGTAAGAGTTATCAGAATAAACATTATTATCAGGAATGGAAGCATGTATCCAAGAAATAATGCCCTGAAGCCCTGGGATTGAGACATTACCACACTAACCTCTTCTCCTACAGCTACATCAATACTTGAAGTTGTATTAATAATTTTCTCTTTCGCCTCGGAAACATCACAAATATTTGAGGCAGCACAGCCAATACATGCAGGATGAGATACTATCCTTACATCTACTGATCGTTCATTTACTGACTGAACGATTCCGCTATGCTCAATTGTTTGTTTTTGCTGCATTTACTGCATCTCGAATCAGAGGGTCAAAATTACTATTAGAAGTGGAAAATAATATGTCGTAAATCACTTTTTGAGTACCTTCTTCTAATTTTTAATGATTATAAATAAGACTAGCTTATAGAACCCCAGTTATACCTGTTTTTATTCTGTTTCGATATCCCTTTTTTCAGTTTAATATTTTCCGTTGACTTCAGGTCGGGATCACGCTCGATTATCTCTTCTGCAATTCTTCTTACATACTCCAGTATCTGGCCATCGCGACTCAGATTGGCAATTTTCAGGTCGAAACCTATTCCACTCTGCTGTGTGCCCTCAATATCGCCTGGTCCTCTCAGCTTTAGGTCTTCTTCAGCAATTTCAAATCCGTCGTTTGTTGAGACCATTATATCTATTCTTTTCGATGCCTCATTAGAGAGCTTATCAGAGCTCATTAATACACAATATGACTGTGAGGCTCCGCGTCCAACTCTCCCTCGTAGCTGGTGAAGCTGTGATAGTCCAAAACGTTCAGCACTTTCAATAATCATAACCGAGGCATTCTGTACATCAACACCAACCTCAATCACAGTAGTTGCAATAAGTATTTGTGCCTCACCGTTTTTAAAAATCTTCATAGAGAACTCCTTATCTTTTGGAGTCATCTGGCCATGTAATACGCTGCAGGTATATTCTGGTGCAGGAAACTCACGTGTTATTGCCTCAACTCCTTCTTCAAGGTTTTTGTAGTCCATTTTTTCCGATTCCTTGATTAAAGGATAAACAATGTAAACCTGCTGACCGGCTTTAATCTGCTTTTTCATAAAACCAAATACCTGTAATCGTGCTGAGTCTGTATAATGCACTGTTTTTATGGGCTTCCTGCCGGGAGGCATCTCGTCGATAACCGACACATCCAGATCGCCATACAGAGTCATGGCCAGTGTCCTTGGAATAGGTGTTGCAGTCATTACAAGTATATGTGGAGGTGTAGTGCTCTTTTTCCAGAGTCCTGCTCTCTGTGCTACCCCGAATCTGTGTTGCTCGTCGATAATAACCAGACCCAGCCTGGTAAACTGAACAGTGTCTTCAATCAGGGCATGGGTGCCGATAAGAATGTTAAGAGTACCGTCTCTTAGCATATCTGCTATTTCATTTCGGCTTGATTTTTTGGTAGATCCAGTAAGCAGGCGAACCTCGATACCTAAACCGGCAACCATCTCAGTTACTGTATTAAAATGCTGATTTGATAAAATCTCGGTGGGGGCCATCATACATGTCTGGTAGCCATTATCAATAGCAATAAGCATACTCATCAGAGCAACCATCGTTTTGCCGCTTCCTACATCTCCCTGGAGCAGACGGTTCATCTGCTTGCCCGATCCAAGATCTCTCCGGATCTCTTTTACAACCCTTTTCTGAGCACCTGTAAGTGTATAGGGCAGGTTGTTAAAGAAGAAGTTATTGAATTTTTCAGCAACTGTCGAGAATACAAAGCCTGACTGTTTTTCCCCTCTGTCGTTTTTATACTTTATTATATTAAGCTGGATAAGAAACAGCTCTTCAAACTTAAGTCTCAGCTGGGCTTTCTCAAGATCCTTATAGTTGTTTGGGAAATGCATGGTGAAGAGTGCATCGTGCAATCCCATTAACTTATATTTTTTCAGCATCCATTCGGGCAGGGTTTCTTCGAACCTGATACCTGGCTGACTGAACAGGTTACTTTGCAGGATATTAAAAGTGCGGGAGGTAATATAACTGTTTCTTAACTTCTCTGTACCACTGTATTGAGCAACTATACCAGAGGTAATCCTCTTTTCTGTTTTTTCAGGATCTTCGATCTCAGGGTGAATAATATTAAGTGCTCCATTAAATATACCTGGTTTACCGAAAACAATATATTCCTTGTTTATTTTATATGAGTCAGTAATCCACTTTAAGCCTTTAAACCATACCAGTTTAATTGTCCCGCTATCATCACTGAACGTAGCTGCAAGTCGTTTCCCCCTTCCTCCTCCTTCTGTATAGAATCCTTCAATTACTCCTTTTATCTGGATATAAGACATTTTTTGATTCAGCTCCGATATCTTAAAGAATTTTGACCTGTCAACATATTTATATGGGAAATAGTAAACAAGGTCTCCAAAGTAAACTATGCCTGCTTCTTTCTGAAGCAGGTCTGCTCTCTTTGGCCCTACACCAGTCAGGTAGGTGATTTCTGTTTTTAAAAAATCGGACATCCTCGGGTCTAAATGGATTATGATCTTGTTCTCAAACCGAAAATAACTAATTTTGGAATGTTCACCTAATATTAGCTATACGATATCAAATGAACTGGTTTCTTCTCGGAAGATCGATAACTTATTTTATGTTCTCAAGACATAAAAACGGACATGGAATACACAGTCCCTTTGTATATTCAATAATAATGGATGTTTTTAAGAATAAATCATCAGTATCGCTTGTCAAACTCGTAGAGAAATCCAGGAAGGAATACAGGAAAGACAGGAGGATGATTTCCGTAAATGATCTTGGATCCGGTTCTTTGAAGATAGGCAGCAGAGAGAGAAAGATCTCCGATATTGTTAAATATGCGTCGGTAAGACCTTTATATGGGAGCCTTATTTCAAGGCTGGCTTCGATTGTTGACGATAAAACTATTATTGAGATGGGAACCTCACTCGGGATTGGGACAATGTATCTTTCATTGGGGGCCCCCGGCTCCAGGGTAATCACAATTGAGGGTTGCGATAATACGGCGTCTATTGCGAGAGAGAATTTTGACCACAGAAATTTATCAAATATAGAATCTGTTACAGGAAATTTTGATGATGTTCTGGAAGATGTACTGGAAAAATCAGGTGAAATAGGCCTGGTTTACATAGATGGTAATCACAGGTCTGAGGCACTGTTGAGATATATAGATCAAATTTATAAGTATATTAATGAAGACACAATCATAGTCGTAGATGATATTCACTATTCAAGGGATATGGAGTATGGGTGGAACTGCCTGAAAGAGAGTAATTCTGTTATAATCTCTATTGATCTCAGGCAAATGGGATTGCTTTTTTTCAGAAAAGGAATTAGAAAACAAAATTTTGTGATTAGATATTAACATAATTTAAATAATAGAATTTTTCTTATTAGCTGAGAATAGAGTATTTTCGGTAAAATTTTAAAACTTATGAGCAGAGTAATTGAAATTAATGATATAGTCAAAAACTACCAGGTAGGTACAGTTATTGTAAGAGCACTCAGGAGTATAAGCCTGAATATCGAGAAAAATGAATATGTGGCCCTTATGGGTCCGTCAGGATCAGGTAAATCAACCCTTATGAACCTTCTTGGATGCCTCGATACTCCAACTAAGGGTGAATATATACTGAACGGGACAGATGTAAGCAAGCTGGAGGATAACCAGCTGGCAGAGATCAGGAATAAGGAGATTGGATTTATTTTTCAAACTTTTAATCTTCTTCCCAGGTATACAGCTCTTGAAAATGTAATGCTTCCTCTGATCTATTCAGGCACTCCTAAAAGCGACCGTGAGCGGATTGCTACTGAAGTTCTTGATCAGGTAGGTCTATTAGACAGGATGACCCACAAGCCTAACGAACTATCGGGAGGCCAGCGCCAGAGAGTGGCAATAGCCAGGGCGATGGTAAATAAACCTTCCATTATACTTGCCGATGAGCCTACAGGTAATCTAGATAGTAAAACATCCCTCGACATAATGAGACTTCTCGAGGATATTCATTCCAAAGGCAATACAGTTATCCTGGTAACTCATGAAGAAGAAATTGCATTACATGCAGAGCGCATAGTTCGTCTTCTTGATGGTGAGATATCAAGTGATGCACTTAAGAAATCTTTATGAAGATTTATACGCGATCAGGTGATGATGGAACAACCTCTCTGGCCGGAGGCGAGCGAATACCCAAGTATAGCAATAAGATAGAAGCATATGGTACGGTAGATGAGCTGATATCATGGTTTGGACTGATTATAGCTATACCAACGGTTAGAAGCAGCAGGTATAGTGATTTAATTGCTATACAGGATAAACTGATGCACTGTGCAGCAATCCTGTCGGTTGGTAAAGGCGCCCGTACAGATAAAATGATCCCGCCTGGTGAGGAAGATATACTTTTGTTAGAAAATAGTATTGATAAAATGGAGAGTGAGATGGATGCTCTTACATCATTTCTCTTGCCGGGAGGATCTGTTCATGTTGCTTATATTCATATTGCAAGAACTGTTTGCAGGAGGGCTGAAAGAAATATACTCAGGCTGGCCGCCGACGAAGATGTTGATTCTTACCTGATCAAGTATGTAAATAGGTTATCAGACTATTTATTTGTACTAGCCCGAAAGGTGTCTATAGAGCTGGAAAGAGAACAATTGCCCTGGAATCAATAAAAAAAATCGATTTTTCCTGTTGTTTTATTAAATAAAATAGTATTTATTTGCAGTCCGAAATTGGAAACTTGCAAACTGAAACTAAAAATGTACTGGACTCTTGAATTAGCTTCTAAACTTGAGGATGCCCCGTGGCCTGCCACCAAGGATGAGTTAATTGATTTTGCGATACGATCTGGGGCTCCTATGGAGGTTATTGAAAACCTCCAGGAAATAGAGGATGAAGGCGATATTTACGAAAGTATTGAGGATATTTGGCCTGATTACCCCAGCAAAGACGATTTCTTCTTTAACGAAGACGAATATTAGGATCCTCCATTTCCACATATTCTTTACTCTCTCTACTCTCTTTACTTTCTTTACTATCTTTTCTGAATATATCCCATCTGTCTTTGGGTCGAAGGTGTTTGAACCATGCAAAATTATCCAGTTTTCTGCTTGAAGGTGTTTTATGAAGTGGCGGATCGAGTGATCCATCCGGATTTTTCAGGAAAATGATTTTTTCTATTTTACCCTCCTCCAGGTATATATCCATACTTGCACATGTAGACTGATTAACACCTACCATCTCATCTTTTTCTATAGCGTAATAGATATTTTCACCATTACCCTTTACTTCTATCTTGTAAATGGAGTTATCCCGAAAGTAGCCGGTGAGATTTTTGCCCTTTATTTGCTGAAACCTGGCAGTATCTACTTCTTCTATTACGAATGCATTATTATAAAGCTCCATCCGATCCATTTCGCTATTCTTCGTAAATAGCATTATTGAATCTGATGTAAGCTGGTTTTCGTCAGACCAGATAACAGGACTATAGTACAATCTTATAACCGAATCCTTGAAAGAGTAGGCCAGCGAGTCACATTTTGCCTGCAGATCATCGCTGTAAATTCTGGCTCCGTAGAAGGCTCTCAATAGCCTGTAATTAATAATTGTGTCCTGTGTTGTAATGCTTCTTATTGTATCAGCCTTATCAGTGTCATTTATAGTATCATTTATGATGTCCCTGGGTTTATTGTCCTGGGACTGCTTATCGCCTGTAAGGGTATAAGACTTGGTAACAGACCATAAGGTATCTGCATGAAGGTATAAAAAATCGTCTTCCCTGGTCTGAATAAACTGCGCACTGTCGGTTATCATAAATCTCTCCGGGTCACGGTAATACCACGCTTTATTCCCTTTTACCACAATGTCTTTTGTCAGGTCAGAAATTGTTACATCATAATATGCAGTTCCATATCCATTGTCATTCTCATAATATAATGAATCGCCGGTAACAATTTGTTTCTTATTGTCAACCATAGCATCAAAGAGAAGGAGTGATTTCTCATTCCTTGTGTCGTACCATCCCTTATTGCATTTTGCATAAAGGCTATCCCCGATTACTTCCGACGGACTCAGAAAGTATGCAATTTCGGTTTTTGTGTCGTATTCAAGTGTATCTGCATACATAGTATAATCAGGATTAACAAGTACTACACTATCCTTAAAGTGAAAAACTTCAGGCTTGGAATAGTATTTACCAATTATGCTGGTGAGTACATTGTCTTCGTTAAGGATCCTGCCTCCTGTACTATAATAAGCTATTTCGGTATTCATCTCGTAGAAGAGATGATCGGTAAAAAGTGTAGAATTATTATCGATAAGCTTAACACTATCAATTACTTCTGCCTCCTCTTTGGCCGAATCGTATATTAGTTTTTCACCATAAAGATGAAGAGTATCTCCCTTTTGTATATGAACCCTGCTATACGCATTTACCAGGTCTGCACTTTCAAAATAGTGTGCACTATCGCAGGTCATAAACATTTCATTATGCTTTAACCTAACATTTCCTATTAATCTTCTGAATGAATTTTCGGAGATCATAAGATCCGAATGCAGAATCTCAACCTTTTTCTTTTTTCCCGTGTTTTGCGCCTGCGTTGGCGATGGGAAGAAAAGAGTAAATAAAAGAAAGATTGATAACAGTACTTTTATGGCATTTATTTTAGCCATCCTTTATTGGCAAAGTTACAGGTTCTAAAATCGTCGGATATTTTAATATATGTAATCTCCATCTTATCCTCTACCCAGCTCCTGTATTTTCCGGCTCTCTTTGTTCCAATGGCAAGTTCACTCAGATAATTAAAGTCATCTTTCAGGTTGGCTTTATGAGGTGCAGTCTGCTTATCAAGTCTTACAATCTTGAATACTGTTTTCCCTTCATCATTCGTTGATTTAAAAGCTTCCGATATTTCTCCTATTTTAAGGTCTCTTACTACCTGGTAAACATCAGGAGGAAGGCTTTCGATTGCAACTACATTCGACCTGCTTTGCGGATTGACAAATTTTCCGCCATTAATTTTGCTATCCTTATCTGTCGAGAACATATAGGCTGCAGTTTCGAATTTAAGGCTGTCATTTCTGATCAGGTTAGCTATACTGTCAAGACGGGCATTTGCTTCAATAGCTTCATCGGGCTTCACTTTAGGACGCATAAGTATATGTCTTGTGTTAACCATTTCCCCGTTACGATCAATAAGCTCAATAATATGATATCCGTAGGCTGATTCAATAATCCTGGAAACAGCGTTTTTCTTCAGGCTATATGCTTCGTCAGCATAAGCCTTATCAAGGTTTGCCCTGGTTGTAAAACCAAGCTCACCTCCCCGAGTTGCTGTACCATCATCCTCGGAATATAGTATGGCAAGTGCCCTGAAACTTTCACCTGCTATAATTCTTCTTCTCAGGTCGAGTAGTTTCTGTCGAACTTCCAGCTTATTCTCTTCAAGATTGGGTGGATCAATCTGTATAATGCTTATTTCTACCTCGGCCGGAAGCAACGGGATACTGTCTTCAGGAATACTGTTATAAAACTTCTTTACATCAGATGGAGTAGTCGATATTCCTGCGGCAATATTTTGTTGAACACTCCGGGTCAGTATATCATTTGACATCATCTTTCTCAGATCCCTTTTAATCTCTATCATACTTTTGTTATAGTATTGTTCCAGGTTCTCTTCCGAACCCGCTCTTAAAACGAAATCATTCAATCTCATCTCAAGTTCCCTGTCAACCTCGTCCTGGGTTATTATTATACTATCTATCCTGGCCTGATCGAGGAATAGTTTCTGAATCATCAGGTCTTCAAGTAATTCGCATCTAAGACGTGCTATAGGTGTGCGGTCGCCCATGCTTCTCTGGGTAAGAACCATACTCTCAAGCTCTGATAGCAGGATTATTTCGTCTCCAACAATAGCAGTTATTCCGTCAACTATCTGTCCGTATGACGGTACCGAAAGAGCCATTATCAGAAGAAGGCCACATATTTTAATTTTTCTCATTTTTTCAATTGTATATTATCTTTTGTAGCGATTTGTCGCAAAGATGTTTCTTTAATAAATTTTAAACTGATTTTCTCTCAGTGCTTCGTTGTATATTCCATTTTCCAGGTTTTGAAGAAATTCAATCTTTCTGTTATTCAGGATAATATTTCTTATATCCTTCGAAACGTACTCAATAGGGGCAACGGCACCGGTTAGCCTGAAGTCGCGAATATTAACAAAATAATAATAAAGCGAGTCTGATACTTCATAGTGTATATTATTCCTCAGGAACCTGCTTATATTACCAAGGTCATCAGGAAGTACTCTTAAAAGGTATGAAACATCTATCCATTTTTCGCCAAAATCATCATACTTGTCAGCAAACTGGTAGCAATAGCTCTCAAGGTTCTGAAGGTCTTCCTGTGTGCTGCCCTTGTACCATAATCTCGCCCGGTTTATATTCGGTGCTTCAACAGGGATTTTGATAAAAACGGCTTTAACCAGGGGATGTGTTAGGTTGAATGCCTGGATATTATTGTTGTAGTAATTATCAATTTCAATCATATCAACCGTAGTGTCCATTCTTTGAACCATCATTTGTTGTTGATACTGGTAGATTAAAAGACTTGATCTTGTTTCTTCAAGCTTCTGATTCATCTCTGATATATACTCGTCTGTAAGGTTCAACTCAGCCCGGTTCAGCATTAGTTCTTTTTTAATCCACCTGTCGATGAAATTCCTGGTTATGCTTATGCTGTCTGCTTCACTAATACCATTTTTAATCATCCTGGGTAATTCATCTGCATACAGGTATTTATCTCCTGCTTTGGCAATGATTGTCCGGTTAGCCCCATTATTCATGTCTGTGCACGCCGACATAAGAATGATAATAAAAAATAAAGTATATATTCTTGCCATTACCTGTTTTCCTCCATTAATATATTAAGCACACTCTCATTAATCTTAACGTCGTATTTTTCTCTTAATTGCTTATGCCAGTTATTTTCCAGGAGAGTCTGATAATCATCAACAATATACGATCTTGCTTCCTCGTAAGGCTTGGGTTTAGCCTCTTTCATTTCTGAGATATAAACTATATGTGTCCCACTCTTGTCAGTAATTACCGAGGTCCCTCTTGACTTATTAACATTATCAAATATATTGTTTTCACCCTTCAGGAATGTTCCCGATACTACAGATACCAGATCCTTTTTCCCCGTCCTGCCATATTCAACCATCCTGTTATCCTCAATATCTGTCCTGATTAATTTCTTGAGCTCTTTACTAAGCTTTCTGGTTCTCTTTTTTCCGGCATCAGGCGCGATAGTTACTATTCTGCCACTTACTTCCTCTTCGCTCATAAATTCGTCTTTCCTCGATTCCCAGTAACTTTTTAAATCAGGAGAGTCCTCTCTCAGTTTTGACCATATCTCCTTGTTTGATATTTCAAACAACAGGATTCCGTCATGAAATTCCTTCATCAGGTATCCAAACTCAGGGTACTTATCTTCTAGTATCGAGTCCTCATACTTCACAAGATCGTCGTACGATTTCAGATCAAGCAGGGTGTTGATAAACCTGATTGAATCATCAGAAAATGCCCTTATGCCCATTGAACTGATAAAATCTGCAAACTCATTAGTGCTTAATGCCTTATTGGAATAGGTATAAATGTTTCCACCGGGTATATTCTTTCTTCCCCAGTTATAATTTCCAGACCTGAATAATGAATCTGCAACAGAGTAGAACCAGTTCAGCTTTGAGTTGTCAATTGTGAAGTTATATTCTTTCTTAAGTTTGTCAACAAATGATTTCTTACTAAGCGACTCCAGGTAGGAATGGCTCATCTTGCTCTCAAGCATGTTTCTAGCCTCTTCATATGGAAGGGGGCCTTCTTTGCCTATTCGCTTAACTATATGCCATCCGTAAATGGTACGAAAAGGTAGACTTATATCTCCATTCCTGAGAAGCTTAAACGATTCCTCTGAGAACTCGTGAATCATTTCTCCAGCCCCAAACCATGGTAGTTCACCACCTGATGACGACGAACCCTTGTCGTCAGAATATTTACGGGCAAGCTCCTCAAACTGCAAACCTGATAATAACTGTTTATATAAGGTGTCTATAACAGCCTTTGCCCTGGCTGTTACTTCTTCCGATGATCCCGGCGGGCAGGCTTTCATTATATGGGCAACCTTTACTTTTCCGCTATTTTCTCTCCTGTCCTGTACCTTAATTATATGATAGCCTTCAGAGGTTCTGACAGGTCCCGATAGGTTTCCCGGGCTCATGCTATAAACTACATTCTCAAAGTTAAGAGGTGTTTGGAAAACACTAATATATCCCAGATTGCCTCCATTAAATCTTGCAGACGGATCGTCTGACGCCCCTTTTGCAACCGATTTAAACGATTCACCAAGTTTAATTCTTTCCCTTATATTAATTGCTTTTCCATATGCAGTAAGAGTGTCGGCAGGTGTAGCATCTGCAGGGCACTTTATCAAAATATGATAGACATTTATCTCTTCTTTAGACCTGTCGTATGCTTTTTTAAGCATGACTTCCTTTATTTCCTGGTCGGCAAGATAATTCCTCGAAAGTTGCTTTCTGTATCCGTTGAGCTCATTCTTAAAGGAGTCTGTCTGATCCAGTCCCTGGTCGATAGCAGCTTCAACCTTAAGCCTGAAAAGTGTGTATAGCTCGAGATATTCACTAACACTACTTATGCTCGATCCGGAATTATTTTTCTCATAAAGCCATAAAAATTCACCTGCCGTAAAATCTTTTCCGTTGATTGTAAGCAGCACCCTTGAATCAATATCCTGCGCAAAGAGCACTGACTGACATACAGTTAACAATAACAGAACCTTGAATAGCTTCTTCATGGTTAAAGTATTTTATCTGCTGTAATTTGGAGCTTCTCTGGTAATTGTAACATCATGAGGGTGACTCTCAATAACTCCTGACTGAGTAATCTTTACAAACCTTGCTTCTTTTAGTTTGCTGATATTCTCTGAACCACAATAACCCATACCGGCCTTTAAACCACCGGTAAGCTGGTATATTACCTCATTTAAGGTTCCCTTATATGGAACTCTTGCTGCAATACCCTCGGGCACCAGCTTTCTAATATCATCTTCAATATCCTGGAAATACCTGTCCTTGGATCCGTGCTGCATTGCCTCAATAGAGCCAATACCCCTGTACGATTTAAACTTTCGCCCGTTATATATAATCGTTTCACCCGGAGATTCTTCAACACCTGCAAATAATGATCCGGCCATAATTGAGTCTGCACCGGCTGCAAGTGCTTTTACGATATCACCCGAATACCTGATGCCTCCATCAGCAATAACAGGTACACCACTTCCCTTTATAGCCTTTGCAACATTATAAATGGCACTTAGCTGAGGCACACCAACACCCGCAACAACCCTTGTTGTGCAGATTGATCCTGGTCCAATCCCTACTTTTACTGCATCAGCACCGAGGTCAACCATCATTATAGCTGCTTCAGCAGTTCCAATGTTGCCCACAATAATCTCAATATCAGGGAAGTTTTGTTTTACTTCCTTTAGGATGTCGGTAACACTTTTTGTGTGAGCGTGAGCAGTATCTATCGAGAGGGCGTCGGCACCAGCTTCAACCAGGGCCTTAACTCTTATCATAGTGTCATGCGAAATACCTATTGCAGCAGCCACACGCAATCTTCCTTTCGAATCTTTACAGGAAGATGGCCTGTCTTTGGCTTTGGTAATATCTTTATACGTAATCAAACCAACAAGTTTTCCCTTATCATCAATTATTGGCAGCTTCTCTATTTTATGATTTTGTAAAATTGCCACAGCATCAACAAGGTCTGCTGCCTGGTTTGTTGTGATCAGATCCCTGGTCATTATCTCAGAGATTTTCTTGCTCATGTCATTTTCGAACCTCAGGTCCCTGTTTGTAACAATGCCAACCAGTTTTCCCTTATTGTCAATAACTGGAATACCTCCTATCTTATATTCTCCCATTAAAGAAAGTGCATCTGATACCGTACCCTCAACTCCAATAGTAACAGGGTCGCTTATCATCACATTTTCAGCTCTCTTAACTATCCTTACCTGCTGAGCCTGCTTCTCTACAGACATATTTTTGTGAATAACCCCTATGCCACCTTCCCTTGCTATTGCTATTGCCAGTTCCGATTCAGTAACTGTATCCATGGCAGCAGAAACGATAGGGGTATGTAAGCGGATTTTTCGGGTAAAATTTGTCGCCAGGCTTACCTCTCTGGGAAGTATCTCAGAATATGACGGGAGTAGCAGTACGTCATCAAATGTGATTCCTTCCATTTGCACTTTATCGTCGATAAATGACATAAGCGGATAGTTTTAAATTTTGATGGCCAAAGATACAAAAAATTAGTGAGCGTATAAAAAGGAGAATTTTAATTTTTGATGCTTTGTAATAAATTGAATTACAGTTACTATTTTTGTATATACCGGATTATTAATACAACTTACACTACCTCGTTATTAGCCTACTGTAAAATGGAGAATCTAGACGAATATAGGAAGATACTTACCAAATACTGGGGCTATTCACAGTTTAAACCCCTGCAGGAGGATGTTATCAGATCAGTCACCGAGGGGAAGGATACCCTGGTGCTGATGCCAACAGGTGGTGGAAAGTCGATTACATTCCAGGTTCCTGCCATGGCTATGGATGGAATATGCATAGTAGTTACTCCCCTGATTGCCCTGATGAAAGATCAGGTAGACAGGTTGAAAAGAATGGATATAAGGGCCATGGCTATCCACACAGGTATGTTTAAAGAGGAAATAAGTATTAGCCTTGACAATTGTATTTATGGTGATTACAAGTTCTTGTATATATCGCCTGAGAGATTGAGGTCAGAAGTATTCAGGGCAAGGGTGGAGAAAATGAACGTATGCCTTCTTGCTGTTGATGAGGCTCACTGTATCTCACACTGGGGATATGATTTCAGGCCATCCTATCTGAAAATCGCAGAGCTAAGAGACCTCCTTCCGGAAAATACTCCTGTACTCGGACTTACTGCAACCGCTACAAAGACTGTGGCTGATGATATAATGGATAAGTTGAGATTCAGGGAAAAGAATGTGCTGAGCATAAGTTTTTTACGTAAGAATCTTGTATACCTGTGCAGGAAGGTGGAAGACAAAGAATCCTACCTCCTCAAAACACTTACCAATATCAGGGGACAGGGTATCATATATGTAAGGAGCAGGAAGAATACAAGGGATATAGCAGGATTCCTGGTTAAGAACAAAATCCCTGCAGAGTTTTACCATGCAGGCCTGAGCAGGGAACTAAGAGAACAGAAACAAAATTCATGGATGTCGGGGAGAGTAAGGATTATCGTTGCCACAAATGCCTTTGGTATGGGGATCGATAAGGACGACGTAAGGTTTGTTATCCACTGGGATATACCTGATTCTATAGAATCTTATTTTCAGGAGAGTGGAAGAGCCGGACGTGATAATGAGAAAGCCTGGGCTGTACAACTTTATAATAATTCAGATATCAGCAGAGCCAGAGACAGAATCAGAACCAGCTTCCCGCCAATAGAAAAGATTAAAGATGTTTATGAATTGCTCTGTAATTTCCTTAATGTACCGGTTGGAAGTGGAAAAAATGGGGTCTATGATTTTCGCCTTTCAGAATTTGTTGCTAAGTACAGACTTCCGGTTGGAGAGGCATATAGTAGCCTGAAATTTCTGGAGAAGGATGGATATATTGAACTGACCGAGGAGCTTAATAATCCCTCCAGGGTATATTTTATAGTGAGTCGTGATGATTTATATAAGTACCAGGTAGCCAACTCTTCCCTCGACGGTTTTATTAAGTTGATCCTGAGGTCATATACCGGGATGTTTAATGGCTATGTTGCAGTTAACGAGGACTTCCTTTCAAAGAAATCGGGCCTCGACAGGGATAAAATATATAGCTTTCTTACTCATCTTAGTTCTCATAATATTATTAAATATATTCCAGGCAAGAAAAGTGCACTCATAATACTTATTGAAGAAAGGCTCGAACGAAAGGCCTTGCTGATAACAAAAGAGAATTATGCGGATGCTAAGCAACGTTTTGAAGCCAGGCTCGAGAGTATGATTAATTACCTGAGCTCTGATACTAAGTGCAGGTCGGTTGCCCTTCTTGAATATTTCGGGCAGGAATCTCCAAGATGTGGTAAATGCGATGTGTGTATTAGTCGTAATGAGCTGGACCTTAGTAAATACGAATTTGATATTATACTCGAAAAGGTAAAAGGAATACTCGTTGAAAAAAGTATGGAGCTGAAATCTTTGCTTGAAGAAACTGGTGGGGAAGAAGATAAAGTCATTAAGGTTGTCAGATGGTTGCTTGATCATGATAAGATAGTACAGGATAGCGAGATGAGATTGGTCTGGAATCAATAATAAATCTTGTTTCCGATGAAAAACTCCTGACCATATTCGGGATTATGCTACTTTGTTTTAGGATTAGGATCCCTAATTTCGTATATATATTCCCAGATGTATTATTTTTGCACAAATGTTAGATATGGATAATCTTGAGCAGAAGGTATACTCAAAGGAAGTTATAGAATTTACTGCTGTAGCAAATGAGTATTGTGCCTTCGTTGAATCGTCGGAAAAATATGAAGGGATCCAGATACTTGGATTCATGCAGAAATTATTGCCATTGCTTTATTCAAAAGTACTGTCTTTACCAGAATTTCAGTCTGTTATTGAAGAGGAACAGGAGAAGTTTGTACGGGAGGACGACTGGGAGCTAGTTAAAGAGACAATTATTGTTAAGCTTGGTGAAGCAAACGACTATCTTGAAATATTTGATAATTCAACTGAATTCAGTGATGAGCCGGTGCCGGCAAGTATCTCAGAAAGCCTTGCAGACATATACCAGGATCTTAAGGATTATCTTATATCCTATAGCATAGGAACTGTTGAACTGATGAACGAAGCACTGTGGAACTGTCAGGAGAGTTTTAAACTCTATTGGGGACAGAAACTGGTAAATACATTAAGGGCCATTCACAATGCACTCAAGTTTCCTGAGAAGATAGGCCAGGGAGATAAGCGTAAGCCGGAATCTTTTGATGACCTTGATACATCCGATTGGATAATCTCTAAGCGACAGGCTCAGGCCAGGGAGGAGAGTGATGAGGGAATATAGAGAAGAGATACCCAAAGATGAGCTTAATGAATATCCGATAAGGAAGTTCGAAGGCGATGTGTTGATTATTGATACTGCTGAAGCAGTTGATGAGGCTATTAAGGAATTAAGAAAAACAGATATTGTTGGCTTTGATACCGAGACCAGGCCGTCCTTTAAGAAGGGAAGGAGAAACAAAGTTGCACTGCTTCAGCTGGCTACATTAGACAGAGCTTACCTGTTCAGAATAACCGATATTGGTATTCCGCGTTCATTAAAAGACTTCCTTTCAGATTCAAGGATTAAGAAAACAGGAGTGGCTATTACCGATGATATAAAGGCCCTTAAGGAATGGGGGGAGTTTAAGCCAGGAGGGTTCGTAGAACTACAGGAAATGGTTAAGGACTATGGGATTATTAGTATGGGCTTAAAAAAGTTAACAGCTATTGTCCTTGGCTTTACTATCTCCAAAAGACAGCAGGTAACAAACTGGGAGAACGAGAACCTCAGTGAAGCCCAGGTAGTATATGCTGCAACCGATGCCTGGGTTTGTAATCTTATATACAGACAACTTCTCAACGGAGAAATCTAAAAGAGCTTTATCCATGGCAAATATTAAGATTGTTTTGAAATCTGGAAAAGATCAGTCGCTGCATAGGCTCCATCCATGGATCTTTTCCGGGGCAATAAAAAAAATATATGGCAATCCCCTCGAAGGAGATGCTGTGGATGTATACGATAATAAGGATAATTTTTTAGCAGTTGGTTATTATCAGCCAGGTTCTATTGCTATAAGGGTTATGGATTTTAAGCAAACAAAGCTTGATGCCGACTTCTACCGCAAGAGAATAAAAGCTGCCTTCGATTATAGGAGGATTTCAGGAATTTTTGACCTTCCCTCAACAAATGTATACCGGCTAATCCATGGTGAGGGAGATGGCCTGCCCGGACTTATTGTGGATTATTATGATGGCGTTGTAGTTACACAGTTTCATTCTGTTGGCATATATAGGGCAAAGGATATCGTTTGTAGTATTCTACAGGAGATGCTTGGTGATAAACTTAAAGCAATCTATAATAAAAGTGAAACTACGCTTCCTGCCAGAGATGGTATAGAAGTAAAAAATGAATACTTACTTAATAGTTCAGACCCTGTTATTATATCCGAGTATTCTTATCGCTTCGGTGTTGACTGGATAAGCGGTCAGAAGACAGGATTTTTTATTGATCAGAGAGAAAATCGAAAACTGCTTCAATATTATTCTGATGGAAAAGCAGTACTTAATATGTTTGGCTATACAGGAGGATTCTCAGTATATGCTATGCAAAATGCAAAGCTCGTTGATACCGTTGACGTATCAGCTAAAGCAATTAAACAGTCAGACATAAATATGGAGTTAAACTTCCCGGGCGATAAGAGGCACACAGGGATTGTTGCAGATGCATTTAAATATATGGAAGACATAAAGGGTAAATATGATATTATAATACTCGACCCACCGGCTTTTGCAAAACATCATAATGTTCTTCATAACGCTCTGCAAGGGTATAAGAGATTAAATATGAAGGCAATAGAGCAGATCAAGCCCGGCGGGATAATATTTACATTTTCATGTTCACAGGTTGTCAGTAAAGAGAATTTCAGGAAATCTGTTTTTGCTGCCGGGGCAAATACCGGCCGTAAAATCAAAATACTCCATCAGCTGAGTCAACCTCCCGACCACCCCATAAATATCTATCACCCCGAAAGTGAATACCTTAAAGGATTAGTAATCTATGTCGAGTAGAAATGGATAAAACAGCATTCATAAAGATAATAACAGAGAGATTGGGTCACCACGAGTGGCAGGTAGAGAATACGATCAGGTTAATTGACGATGGGGCAACCATACCTTTTATAAGCAGGTACAGGAAAGAAATGACAGGTAGCCTGGATGAAGTGCAGATTGCTCATATTAAAGATGAGTATGAGAAGCTTGTAGAACTGGATAAGAGGAGGGGAGCAATTATTAAATCTATCAATGAGCAGGACCTGATGACTCCAGATCTGCTTAGCAGGATTAATAACACCCTTACATTAAGCGAATTAGAAGATATCTATCTGCCTTATAAACCAAAGCGTAAGACCAGGGCAAGTGTTGCTAAAGAGAAGGGTCTGGAGCCACTTGCAGCTATTATAATGAAGCAGGAAAGTACCGATCCATCTGCCCGGGCCGAAGAATTTCTAAGCGACCAGGTAGAAGATGTTGAAGAGGCCCTTCATGGAGCCCGCGATATTATTGCCGAATGGCTTAATGAAAATGAATATGCGCGAAAGAAAATCCGTGGTCTCTTCGAAAGAGATTCATCTATTTCTTCAAAAGTACTGAAAGGAAAGGCAGAGGAGGGAGCAAAATACCGTGATTACTTTGAATGGGAAGAATTGTTAAAAAAATGCCCGTCTCACAGGTTGCTGGCAATGCGAAGAGGCGAGAGTGAGGGATTTCTTAAGCTTACAATACAGCCATCCCACGAAAAAGCTATCGATGCACTGAAAGAAGTGTTTATAAAAGCAAGAAATGCTTGTTCAAAACAGGTGGAGATAGCAATTCATGATTCGTGGAAAAGGCTTCTGGGGCCGTCTATGGAGACAGAATTCAGATCTAAATCAAAGGAATTAGCCGATACTGAAGCAATAAAGGTATTTGCTGAGAACCTGAGGCAACTATTGCTTGCCTCACCCCTGGGGGAGAAAAATGTACTGGCTCTTGATCCAGGCTATCGTACGGGATGTAAGGTGGTTTGCCTCGACAGGCAGGGAACACTGCTACATAATGAAACAATATTTCCACATCCCCCTCAAAACCAGACTGCACTTTCAGTACGTAAAATATCAAGCCTGGTAGATGCGTATAAGATTGAAGCAATAGCTATTGGCAATGGTACAGCAAGCAGGGAAACAGAGGATTTTATCAAGTGGATGAAATTTGATCGCGACATTCAGGTTTTTGTGGTGAACGAAGCAGGGGCATCTGTCTATTCGGCTTCAAAAGTAGCAAGAGAAGAGTTTCCCGATTATGATGTTACCGTAAGGGGTGCTGTTTCTATTGGCAGGAGGCTAAGCGATCCGCTTGCAGAACTTGTAAAAATTGATCCCAAATCTATAGGTGTTGGGCAGTATCAGCATGATGTCGACCAGGTGAAGCTCCAGCAGAGCCTCGATGATGTGGTTATGTCATGCGTAAATGCTGTGGGAGTAGAAGTAAATACTGCCAGTAAGCACCTTCTTACCTATGTATCGGGACTCGGCCCTCAATTGGCCAGAAACATTATTGAACACAGAAACGAAAACGGGCCGTTTAAATCACGTAAGGAATTGCTTAAGGTAAGTCGTATGGGCTCAAAGGCATTTGAGCAGTGTGCTGGCTTCCTCAGGATAAGGAATGCTTCAAATCCCCTCGATTCGAGCGCAGTTCACCCTGAGAGTTATTTTGTTGTGGAAAAGATGGCCTCCGATATAAATGTTTCTGTGGATGAGCTGATATCCGATTCAAAAAGTCTCGAAGAAATAAATCTGGAAAAATACATTGATGATAATATAGGTCTCCCGACTCTTAAAGATATACTGGAAGAACTTCAGAAGCCCGGCAGGGATCCAAGGACAAAGATTAAGGAATTTAAATTTGCAGATATCAGGACACTTGATGATATCTCAGAAGGTATGGTAATACCGGGAATAGTTACCAACATAACTAATTTCGGTGCATTTGTAGATATAGGAGTTAAGCAAGACGGACTGGTGCATATCTCAAATATGAGCAGTGGTTTTGTGAAAGATCCCAATAGCATAGTTAAACTTAATCAGCATGTTATTGTTAGAGTAACAGGAGTTGACCTTGAACGTAAAAGAATTCAACTCTCAATGAAGGATATTGACTGATATAAACAACTATCAATATTTGAATTATATAAATGTGTTACCTTTGCAAAAACCTGAAGAGCTGATATGAGCAAACTTGAAAAACTGGACGGTAGAAACTTGTATTATATGTTTATGGCGGGAGCCAGGAACATTATAGATTACCAGGCAGAGATCAACAGTATTAATGTTTACCCTGTTGCAGATGGAGATACCGGGACTAATATGGCTTCCACGATCAGGACCGTTGTCGACCAGATTACTCTCGATGGTTCTTTTAAAATAACAGCCGATCAGATTGGTGTAGCAGCACTAACAGGAGCAAGAGGAAATTCCGGTATAATATTCGCACAGTTTCTCTTTGGTTTTGCTGAGGAAATTCGTGAATGCAGTGAGATAACTATTAAGGAATTTGCCGAATCACTTAAGCGATCCGTAAAATATCTTTATGAGTCAGTTGCCAACCCTGTTGAAGGGACAATCCTGACCGTTATAAGGGAATGGGTTGAATATATTCACGAAAACAGGCATGTAATCGATGATTTTGCCAGGTTAATGACAGAATCGTACGAAGCAGCGAAAATTTCTTTGAGTGAAACAACTTCTAAGCTGGCTGAACTTACAAAAGCCAATGTGGTTGATGCAGGCGCAAAAGGATTCGTTGTATTTCTTGAAGGTATGAAAGACCTGATTCTGAGAAAGAATATTAAGGAAGTGGTTGGAATGGCCCATGAAATAAGAATGAATCCTATCGTTGAGGAAATTCCTTCCGTATATCCTGATCTCCGATATTGCACCGAGGCAATGCTCGAGGGAAAGGATATGGATAGAGATAGCATTAAAAAGCTTCTTGTAAACTGGGGCGATTCTGTTGTTGTAGCAGGTTCAGAGCGTAAGGTAAGAATCCATGTTCATACTAATAATCCCGCAGATCTTTTTATTTCACTCAGGGAATACGGAAAAATTACTTTCCAGAAGGTCGAAGATATGGTAAGACAGTACGAATCAGCACATAACAGGAAGTATAATATTGCCCTTGTAACAGACTCTACAAATGATCTCCCCGATGAGATTGTTGAAAAATACCAGATCCATATTGTACCGATAAACCTGAATGTTGCCGGAAACTCCTATCTCGATGGGATAACTCTTAAAGCAGATGAATTTTATAGGTTGATGGATCAGTCCGAAGAGGCAGCTTCAACATCTCAACCTTCACCTGCTTCTTTTGTGAATTTATATTCTCAGCTTGTTTCCAGGTACGATTCTGTTATTGCCCTTCATATATCGGAAGGTCTCAGCGGTACATATAATACCAGTTTGAATGCGGCCAGGAAAATCAGTAAGGAATCAGGAAAAAAGATCGATGTAATCGACTCTGGAACTATTAGCGGTGCAGCAGGACTCCAGGTAATTAAGATTGCTGAAATGATAGAGAAGGGATCTTCTCATAAGGAGATCGTTGCCGCTGCAGAATCAAGCAGGGAGAAGGCAGATATATTTGTAAGCGTAAGAACACTTAAATATTTTATCAGGAGTGGAAGGGTTAGTCCCCTTAAAGGCTTTATAGCCCAGCTGCTTAAAGTTAAACCGGTTGTATCTGTTGAGAAATCAGGCAAAGCGGTTTTAATCGGTAAGTCTTTTACATATAAGGCTAACAGGAAAAAGGTGATGAGCTGTATCAAAAAGACTCTGGCCGGCAAATCTCTCTATGGTTATTCAATTAACCACGTCTTCAGTCCCGATGAGGCACAGTATTTTATCGAACGCATGAAAGAGATTACCGGTATGGAACCACTGTTTATTTCAAGTAATGTTATGAAAGAAAAATTTCAGACATGAGTATGTTAAACGAACACAAAAGGATTATTCGATGTCCTTTAAATTGCAAGTTGTTCAAGAAATTGAATCTGGAGAATTATCTATTTATGCTGCAAGAAGGAAATACGGGATCCAAGGTGGCAATACCGTAACTTCCTGGTTACGAAAATATGGTACCTTTGATTGGGAGAATCAAACCCCTTCGAATATGCCTAAGACCCAGGAGCAAAAACTACTGGAGCTTGAGCAAAAAGTTAAGCTTCTAGAGAAGCAAAAAGCATTTTTGGAGAAGCAAGTAGAAGCAGCGGACAAGAAAGCAATCATTTTTGATATGATGATTGACCTTGCGGAGAAAGAGTTTAACATTCCTATCAGAAAAAAATGCTCACCCGAACAATCGACCATTACCGAGAAAAGACTAAAGAGACGCTAGTCTCTACCTGCAGATTGTTTGGGGTAAACAGACAGGTTTATTATCGAAGCAAGCGGGCTTTGAAAAAAGGCAGGTAACAGGCATCCAAAGTAGTGGGTATGGTTAGTGGAAGTGCGCCAGCAAATGCCACGCATAGGTACACGTAAACTCTATTATTTGCTCAGGATAAACTCAGTGATATCGGAGTAGGAAGAGATAGGCTCTTTACTATTCTAAAGGCTAACCATATGCTCATAAAGCCCAAAAGAAGTTATAGAACAACGACAGACTCACATCATTGGTTCCGCAAGCATAAGAACTTAATTGAGAGTGTAACACCAGTACGTCCAGAACAAATATGGGCATCAGATATCACATATATTGGTAACCGGGGTAATCATCGGTACCTGGCTTTAGTAACTGATACTTATTCGAAAAAATTGTTGGATATGATCTATCCACCAGCCAGGCTATGGTGCAATAAGGGCCTTGAAGATGGGTTTAAAGCAACGCACTTATAAAAAGAAACTGATACATCACTATGAAAGGGGGATCCAGTATTGCTGTGATGATTATCAGAAAGTTCTGGTAAGAAGGAAAGTAAAATGCAGTATGACTGAGTCGTATGACCCTTACGCAAATGCAGTTGCAGAGCGGGTCAACGGCATCTTAAAGCAAGAATTCCAATTAGAGAATTATAATGTTAAGCTTCCCGTTATGAAGGATTTAGTCAAGAATAGTGTTGAGATCTATAATAAGAAAAGGCCTCATTACTCTTGCCATATGAAAACACCTGAGCAAATGCATAGGCAAGCACAAATTAAAATTAAGAAGCTATAAAAAAACTAACCGTATCAGGGCGAACCTTGATACGGTTAATTTAAAGTGTTAATTTAGTTTATTTAGGACTAGACAGAAAATAATCTCAGCGCAGATGCTAATTAATTAATTTCATTAGTTCATCAATAGCTGCTTCCAGTTGCTGATCTATTCCATTGTCAATTTTACCCGGCATATTTTTAACAACAATGTCAGGTACCGTCTCCCTGTTTTCCAGCCATTCACCCTTTGCATTCTTTGCACTCACAGGTATCGAACCCCAGTTAATCGTTCCGTTCTGTAGCATTTCCCATCCTGCCCAGCTGCAGGTTCCAGGTACCGGCATACCAATCATTTTTCCGATCCCAAGGTTCTGATATCCACAGGCAAAACAGTGTCCGTCGCTGTAGTTGGATTCGTTTACCATGGCAACCGAAGGTTTTGTCCACCTGAATGTAGGTTCGTAGCCAACAGGCCGCGACTCAATCGCATATTCAATGTACTTCTCACCGGTAAGGAACATTGCAAGGTCAGATACCAGGTCGCCTCCTCCGTTAAATCTTGTGTCAACAATAAGTGCCTCGCAGTCGTGATACCTACCCATAACCCTGTCGTAAGTATTGCGATAAGGCCCATCTCCCATACCCGGAATATGAATATAGCCCAAGCGGCCATTACTTAACCTGGCTACTTCTTCCTCGTTCGCCTTTACCCAACGATTATATAAGAGAGTCGATTCTTCTCTTAGTGTGATTGGCTTAATTGTTATAAGCTCCGATGAAGCTCCCGATGCATCCTTAATTTTCAGAGAAGTAAATTTACCTGCTTTCCGGTTTAGCAATGCTGCAACATCAATATCTCTGTCTATTACTTCACCATCGATCTCAGTAATAATATCACCCTTTTTAACATTTAAATCAGCCTTGTACATCGGGCCATCTTTAATTATCTCGGTTATTTTCAGACCATTACCACTATAGGAGTAGTCATAGAATATACCAAGCGCAGCTGTCTCGTCGCCGGCAGGATTATTTCCCCTGTACCTGGCCCCACAATGAGAAACGTTTAGTTCTCCAAGCATCTCAGATAAGAACTCTGTAAATTCTAAATCATTACTTATATAATCGAGTTTTTCCCTGTAAGCTTCGCCAACAGCATCCCAGTCGGCTCCGTGATAAGTGGAGATATAAAACATGGTTTTAACTCTTTTCCATACATGCTCAAACATCTGTTCTCTCTCCGCCCTGGTGTCCATCATAACTTCTCCCTGTGTGGCTATCGCTTCTTTCTTTTTGGTCTTTAAATCTATTGTTGAGATTGTTCCATCTGCGAGAACAAATAATTTTTTCATTTCCTTATCCCATTCAAGGCTTGCCGATCTCGCATTAAGAGGTATCAGCATCTCTGTTTCTTTAGTACGAAGTTTTGTACTCCAGATATTAAGATTTTTTTCAAAACGGGTAAGGTAGTAAAGTGTTTCTCCATCTTTTGATAATACAGCATCACTCAGGTTAGATGAATGGATTGTTAACCTGGCCTTTCTTTCTTCAAGACCATCAAAATCAATCTTAACTTCCAGGCTGTCTTTTACTTCAGTTTCTTTTTTGCTTTTTTTCTTGCTTGCGGCTTCATCCTTCTTAGCTTCTTTTTTCTTCTCAGCTTCTATTTCTTTAAGGAGCAAGTACTCTTCATTAGTCATGTTGAACTTATCCCATGCATCCTGGGTAAGGAACATACTGTAAACATCTGCCTGACGGCTACCACTGTTAGCCCAGCTTCTTAATCCATCCCTGTCTGTGAACCAGAGTATCTGTTTACTTCCATTTGCCCATACAGGATTATTATCACCATAACCGCTTTTAGTCAGGTTAATGTATTTTTCTGATCCATCAGCTTTTACCAGTATTACCTCGCTATTTACCAGCTGGGGAGAGTAAGAGGCTAAAATCCATTTGCTATCCGGACTCCACTTGAAATACTGATCGCCATCGCGCATATATACCAGTTCGTCTGATGTCAGAAGGGTTTTACTTTCTCCGCTTTTAATATTCTGAACTTTTAAAGTTGTCTTATTCTCAATATATGCAATACTGAGTCCATCAGGTGAATATATCGGCTGATAATTATCTTCATTGTTTTCAATAACTTTTTTCTCTTCGATAAGGGTTGATGCAAAAAAGTAAGGTTCTTCATCTCTTACCCTGCTGCTGGAATATATTCCCCAGACAGAGTTTCTTTCACTTGCGTATACTATCGACTTGCCATCAGGAGAAAAAGAAACAAATTTCTCCTGCGCAGGTGTATTTGTGATTCTTTTGGTCATTTTACTTTCAACCGACGACACAAATACTTCTCCCCTGACAATATATGCGACTTCCTTCCCGGAAGGCGATACCGACATCTCACTTATGCTTCCGCTTACGGGTATTACAGAATTATTATTTTGCTTCTCACCACTTCTGACCAGTATATCTAGTTTTTGTTCTTTGCCGTCTTCTTTAAGAGTATAAATATCACCATGTTGTGTAAAGCAAAGTAAACCATTGTCTGAAGCACTGAGGTAGCGAACAGGATTGTCAACAAAATGAGTGATTTGTGTATTTCCCGACCCCGGTGCCAGTGCCATTTTGTGAACATTAAATGTACCACTCTCCTCGCTCAGGTAATAAAAACTATTATTGCTACCCGCATAAACCGGGTTTCTGTCTTCACCCTTGAAACTGGAAATTTGCTTATGACTGTTATCAGTTTTATTATAAAGCCATATATCTCTTGTAATCGACGAAGTATGGTGCTTCCTCCATGCGTTCTCTCCTCCCTTTTTATCATGGTAGATCATGCTAAGTCCATCCGGACTGCATTGAACATCTTCGGCAGGTATTGTCCAAAGCTGCGAAATCCAACCTCCACCAACAGGTACAATATATGTTTCAGGTTGTGATCCGGTTGGGAATTGACGGTGATTAACATCATCCAGCCTCTGTCCTCCGAAAATCACTTTTGTGTTGTCGCTACTAAAACTGTATGGATATTCATCATTCGAATGATAAGTAAGTCTTGTAAGTTTTCCTGTTTTAATATCACTTACAAAAACATCAAAGTTTCCATACCTGTTAGAAGCGAAGCTTATCATATTTCCGTCCTTACTCCATACTGGCATAAAGTCGTGTGCAGTGTTAAATGTTAAAGCTGTAGCTTCTCCTCCTTCTGCTGACACAAGGAAAATATCTCCCTGATAAGAGAAAGCTATTTGTGAACCATCGGGCGAAATAGCAGATTGCCTTATCCACCCGGCAGTATTTTGAGCTTCTGTTGAAATGCTTGATAATACTAATAGTATTACTAGGTAAAGTTTATTCATAGTTTAGGTTATAATTAGTTTTTCAGATAAGCAAAGTTAATATTATTAAATATAATAATATATACCCTGGAACAGGTATTGATATGAAAAAGTCGAGCTGTTAACTATTCTTTTTAGAACCTATATGGTCTCTGGCAGTAATTAATATAACCACACCCACTATGGTAACTATTCCACCCACCAGCTGATAGGCATGCGGTATGGTGCTGAAATAGAACCAGGCACCAATGGTGACAAACAGACCTTTTGAACTCTGGACTATTGATGACTTGGATGCTTCAATATATTTTATTGCACTGTAATTTGAAATTGCTGTAAGGAAGGGCCCCACAAGCGATCCTATAGCGACATTAAATAGTGCCTTATTGCTTATAACAAATGACTCCTTATTTACAATCATCAGTATTGCTGCAAGCACAAAAAGATAAACAGACCTGTTAAGTGATAGCAATCCCGGATCAAGTTTCTTAATATACATTCTTGAAATAATCAGACCAACAGCTATAAAAAATGTTGAGGCCATCATAAAACCGGTTCCTGGAACAAAAAATCCTTCACCCTTTATCGATCCTGAAAAACTTGTTATTACTGCACCACCAAGAGTAACTATCATTCCTGCTACCTGCCAGAGTGTGAATTTCTCGCTCAGTATTGTTACTCCCATAAGAATTACAAACAGGGGAGTCATATTTTGAAGGAATGACATTACCGCAGGGTTATTGCTTGTCTCAATAGATATGAAAAAGAAGCTTGTCCCGATTACTTCTATTAAACCGAGTAGGAGTAATAGTTTTAATTGTTTTTTCTTTAGTTCCCTGGCAACTTTCACCTTGCCTGCGGGTATGGCATAGATCACATTCCACACTATGGCAAGACCAAACCAGAAAAAGCCGAATTGAAACAGATTTAGTTCATTCAGGGCTGCCTTGCTGAATACATAAACATTTGCCATCGCCAGGGTGGCAATCAGTGCAAACGCATAGCCCTTACCTTTATCACTTAGCTTCATCTATTAGATCTTTTATTAACTAACAAAGATTCAGGTCAGATGTTCCTGATTCTTTATTACTAATCCCTTAAGTAGTTAATTAAGAGCTGTTTTGCCTACACTATACTGATGTTACCCTTACCCTCTTTCTTAACTTTACCAATTATCGATGCCCTATCAAGACCTGCCGCCCTGAGCTCCCCGAGCAATTCCATTGCATAATCAGGACCGACAGCAATAAGCAATCCTCCTGAAGTCTGTGCATCGCACAGGATAAGCTTATTTATTTTGCTCTGTTTTCCGAAATCAACATCGGATTCTACCCAGTCAAGGTTTTTATAAGTACCTCCCGGTATAGTTCCTGCAGCTGCAAAATCTTTTACCTTTTCTATCAGTGGTACTTTTCGAAAATCAATTTCAACATCCATACCAGAGGCCTTGCTCATCTCTCTTAAATGTCCCAGGAGGCCGAATCCGCTTATGTCGGTGCAGGCATGTGCATTGTACTTAATCATTATTTCAGCCGCTGTCCTGTTAAGTTCTGACATAATCTCTATTAGCAGTGAGCTTAGTTTGCTATCTACAAGCCCCCTCTTTAAAGCAGTTGTTAATATTCCCGTCCCAATAGCTTTGGTTAAAATCAGCATGTCTCCTTCAGCGGCGCCTTTGTTTTTGATGATTTTCTCCGGATGAACCAGTCCGCTTACCACCATTCCGTATTTAGGCTCCGGATCTTCTATGGTATGTCCACCCAGGACATTTATCCCTGCTTCATGTGCCTTATCATTGGCCCCCAGAAGAATCTGCTCAAGAACCTCCATAGGTAATGTGTCCTCAGGAAATCCAACGATATTTAGTGCGAAGATTGGTTTAGCGCCCATTGCATAAATATCACTTAAAGCATTGGCTGCAGCTATCGCTCCGAAATGATAAGGGTCATCTACTATGGGTGTAAAGAAATCAAGCGTTTGAACCAGTGCAAGATCGTCGCTGATTCTGTATACTGTTGCATCGTCAGATGTTTCTGTTCCAACAAGTATATTAATATCTTCTTTCAGCTTAATGGACTTAAGAACTTTTTCAAGTTTACGTGGCTCAATCTTGCAGGCGCAACCCAGGCCATGGGTATAAGAAGTCAGTTTAATATCAGTTATTCCGGGTTTAACGACATTCTTTGCATCTTTTGAATCAGGCATTAAGGATCTTACTTTTTCAATTATCTCGCTTCCTGCAATATTAATATTTTCTTCAGTGTTGCCCCTGCCTGTTGAGAACCTTACTGTTCCCATAGCGAACTCTATGGGTACCTTCATCGCTTCAAGAACGGCCGAAACATCTATGCTTTCTGCATGGCATGCGGCTCCCGCTGATGCTGCAACCTTATCAAGCCTTGCAACCAGGGTATTGGCTTCAATACCCTGAAAGGAAACGCTTAAAGTATTTGGAAGTCTCCTGTCGGGATGTCCGTTTAATTTTAGTCCATCAAGATTATCATTAAGTAATTTCCAGAGCAGGTTTCTCATCTCAGAGTAATGGGATGAATAATCTTTGAGCTTATTCTTTGCTAATTCACAGGCCTTTCCCAGACCCACTATCTCAAGCACATTCTCTGTTCCTGCCCTCATATTTTGTTCATGATCGGCACCGTGCATTATTTTTTCGATTGTAATACCATCCCTGATATATAAGGCTCCAATTCCCTTTGGGGAATAAAGTTTATGCCCGGCAATACTAAGAAGATCTACTCCAAGCTTATTTACATCGCATGGTATTTTCCCGGCAGACTGGGCTGCATCAGAATGGAAGGTAATACTATGTTTTTTCGCAATCGCTCCAATTTCGCTTATAGGCTGTATCGTTCCAACTTCATTATTGGCATGCATAATTGTAATCAGGATGGTTTCAGGGGTAATTGCCGATTCTATATCGTCGGGATTTACCATTCCGAATTCATCTACCGGGATCCAGGTAATCCTGAACCCTGTTTTCTCAAGATATTTACAAACCTCGAATATGGCAGGATGTTCAACAGAGGAGGTTATTATATGATTACCCTTAGACCTGTTTGCATATGCTACACCCTTTACAGCCATGTTATTGGACTCCGTCCCTCCACTTGTAAATATTATTTCCGAGGCTTCACAAGCAAGCATAGATGCAACCTGCCTGCGGGCCTCTTCAATAGCAAGCTTGGTTTTAGTTCCGAAAGAGTGAATGCTTGATGGATTCCCAAAATAATCTTCGAGATAAGGCTTCATGGCCTTTGCTACTTCTTTATCTATAGGAGTGGTAGCATTATAATCAAGATAAATATTTTCCATTTGAAATAGATCTAAGATGATAAAGTTATCATTTTAGTTTTAGAAGCCCACTATGCTATTCTGGTAGCCTGGTTTGTTTGGAGTTGATAATTTTCAGTTTTACTTCAAATGCTGAGCCCTTGTTTTTCCCTTCAGAATGGGCAACAATCTCTCCACCAAGTTGCTCAACAAGACGTTTGGCTATTGATAATCCTAAGCCTGTTGAACTTTCAGCACCAGTAGGCTGGGCACTCAGTTTTTTGAATTCCAGAAATACATTTTCAAGATCCTTTTCCGACATACCAAGACCCTCATCTTTAACAACAAGATTTAATCTGTCTGAGAGTAATTCTGTGTAAATCTTCACCTGTGTATTTGGTGGAGAATACTTGATGGCATTACTGATCAGGTTCGAAAGGATCCTGTCAAGTGTATTTTTATCATATTCGATATGTGGAAGGTTCTTATCAACTATTCGTTGTATAGAAATGCTCTTGTTGATTGCTTCAATTATATACTTATCGATTGTTGATTGAATCGTATAATAAGGATTTCCAATTTCGAGGTGATCAGGTTTTACTCCGGCTTCCAATCTTGTATTATCCAGGATAAGTCCGATATTTTCAAGCATCGAAGAGGTGCTCTGCTTCATAAGTGAAAGAAACTCCTTCTGTTCTTCATCAAGAGTCTGACAATCCTCACAGAACAGATCCAGCAAACTACTAATGGCAGATAGTGGAGATTTAAGATCGTGAACAATTGTTCCGATATAGCTGTGTATCTTTTTATTCTTTTCAAGTACCAGCTCTCGCTCTACAGCCAGCTTCTTTGCGAGAATCCTGTTTCGGGCAATCAGTGTACCAAAGAGAATTCCTACAATTACAGGTATAATATAATCAACCAGTTTAAACTCATGCCCGAGTATAAATCTATACTCCAGGAAGGCAAAAGTTATTACAACTAAGGATGTTATCAGGTTTATTTTTAAGTATTGCAGAAAGGTACGTTTGTTCATAGGGGAGGAGTTGTCTGATATCATATTTTTATCTGCTAAAAATAGTCAATAGCCATTGATATCCAATAGTCTTTAATAAGAACAGAACACAATTATTTGTAATCTGTTTCAGGTCATACTTTTCTCGATGGCAATGGAAAGAATTTGCTTGTTTTCTTCTTGTATGCTTCAAACTCAGGATTACCCTTATACTTTTCTTCAAGCATGGGTACACCCGAGACAAACATTATTAGAATTGAGATAGTTACAGGCCCAATCAGGCCATATACAGAATAAGTTGAAGGTATCGAAATAATAAAGATTCCCCACCAGAGCAATACTTCGCCAAAATAGTTTGGATGGCGGGTATATTTCCATAAGCCGCTACTCATTATCTTACCCTTATTGTCCGGATTCATTTTGAACTTAGCCAGCTGGTAATCTCCAACTACCTCAAAGGCAAAGCCTATAATCCATACCAGGCTACCTATAAGATCATATATCCCTAATTCAGGCTGCTTAGCGGCAGCAAATAATATGGTTAAGGGCGAAATGATTACAAGAAGAAGAGTTCCCTGAAGTATAAATATCTGGAAGTAAGACCTCAGGTAGAACAGCTTCCAGGTATTTCTCCAGTTAAGATACCTGAAATCTTCTTTCTTACCCCTGTTCCTTAAGTATACGTAGATTATCAGCCTAATCCCCCATACTACAATAAGTGCTGACATAAGAATGGCCCGGGGCGATAGGTCTCTGGTAAGAAGATAGTAGATTATAAGTACAACATACCCGCCTCCCCACGCAATATCTACAATGTCGTTTCGATTCAGAAATATCGCTAATACAAACCAGCATGTTACATAGATCAGGATTATGATTGCCGATAACAAGAAAATCTCTTTCATAATGCTTAGTCTTTTAGAATATTAGTAATGGCTTCCTTCAGTTCAGAATATTTGAATTTATAACCTGCATCCATAATTTTTTTGGGTGAAACCCTGCTCCCTTTCAAGACAATATTCGCCATTTCTCCATATAGTATAATTAAAATTGATGAAGGGGTATTAAGTCCAAGAAAGGGTTTTTTAAGGACCGTAGTTAGCGTTTTGATAAATTCCTTATTAGTAACGTATGAGGGAGAAACAGCATTATATGAACCGTCCATATTATCGTCCTCAATTGCTTTGATAAAGATATTGGTAAGATCCTCCGGATGTACCCATGGAATGTATTGTCTCCCTGTTCCTATTGCCGATCCCATATATAGTTTTGCCGGCAATAACATTCTCTTGAGTGCTCCATCATTCTTGTCTAAAACTATACCTAACCTTAACTTAATTACTTTAGAAGCCAGGTCCTTAAACCTGTCTGCTGCATTCTCCCAGCTTGAGCATACATCACCTAAGAAATCATCAGCGGGGGCGTCTTCTTCTGTAAATATCCGATCGCTCGATATAGCTCCATAGAAGCCTGTTGCTGAAGCAGATATGTATTTTAAAGGAGTGGTGCTTAGTTCTTTAGCGGTATTATATAGCAAACTGGTACTTTCAATTCTGCTTTCCAGTATTTCTTTTTTTCTTGATATCGTCCATCTGCTTTCTCCGATATTGGCTCCCGATAGGTTTATAATTATATTAACCCCCTTAAATGATTCTTTATCAATGTAGCCCCTTGAAGGATCCCAGGCGAAGGTCGTATAGCCCCGTTTTATTTTGGCATTCCTGGTAAGTACAACAGGATTGTATCCCTTATCAATAAGACCCTTGATAAGATATGAGCCAACAAGGCCTGTTCCACCTGCAATTAGTACCTTATTCATAATTATATAACAGGTAATATGCTATATTGATCAATATATTTAGTCTTTAATATCAATTATTGCCTGTCTCTCACGGTTTATCTTCAGTCTAGTAACATCAGGCCTTGAATAATGACCAGACGGGTCGAAGTTTTGTCTCTCCTCTAAAACCCTGTTGAAATCCAGGTCAGCACATATTATTTTTTCGCTGTTAATCACCGGTTCAACAAGCCAGTTACCATCCGGTCCGGCAATGCATGATCCTCCGTCAGCAAGCACTTCAGGAGCATTTGCCAGGATAGTGTCAAGATGGGGAGTGTCTTCAGGAAAATCTTTAATTGACATAAGGCCTGAAACTGAAACCACGAATGATCTCGCTTCCATTGCAATAAACCTTGTAATATCTCTTGTATTTTTTTTTGCACCTGGCCAGGCTGCTACGTGCAGATCTTCTCCCATTCCGTAAAGAGCCGTCCTTGACAGTGGCATCCAGTTTTCCCAGCAATTCAGCCCGCCCAGGGTAAACTCTTTTAATCTATGAACCCTTAGTCCATTACCATCACCGGGCGACCATGCTAACCTTTCCTCGTATGTTGGCTGCAGCTTCCTGTGCGACGACATTATTTCTCCTTTCTCGTTTATATATACCAGGGTACAATACAGGCTATGACCACCCCTGTTCTGAGCTCTCTCTATTGTTCCCAGGTATACTGCTATATTATTCCGGCCTGCACATTTGCATATACTACTCAATTCTCCAGACTCAATGTTTACAGCGTTCCTGATGTAGTGAGCATGAATCTCCTTCTGTATACGTGAATCAAACTCAGATCCCCTGGTAATAGACAACCAGAAGGGATATCCAGGCAGGAGAGCTTCGCCAAATACAACCAGATCGCATCCTTCTTTGGCTGCCTCACCAATGTATTTTTCAATTTTCTCAATAGTTCTTTTCTTATTTAACCAGACAGGAGAGATCTGTGCCATTCCTATCCTTAGAAGATTCGATTTTGCCATATTTCAGTTATTCAATTACTATATTATACTTGTCGAGTAGACCTGGCAGACCCGTTAACGAGAATCTGGCTTCTTTTAAGGTGTTAATCTCAGGATCTATAGAGTAGTTTTCAGAGGAGGAAAGATCAGCCTTCTTAAGGATTGTATGATCGAAAATTGCTTTTTCAAGGTCGCACTTTATAAGATTGGCCCCGGATAGATCTGTTTCGGTAAAATCAACCTCTTTAAGAACCGATTCGGTAATTCTTATTTTCTTTAGAGACAGGGTGTTAAATGAAGAAAGACGGAGATCACATTTCTCAAAGCTAAAGGAGAGCATAAACTTATTGCATTCGAAGAAGTTTACTCCCATAAGATTGGATTTTCTGAAAAAAACGTCCTTAAAAGTAGTGTTGGCAACTTTAAGCATTTTCATGTTGCACTCATCAAAAGTACATTCAAAAAAGTTTATATGTGAGATATCCGACTCTGCAAAGTTGCATCTTGAGAATGTACAGTTGAAGTACTCAGATCCTTTACTTATCTCCGAATAATCAAGCCCTTTAAAAGTCTGATCTTCAATAATATCTCCAGACTTCATGATAGTTTGTTAATAGCCGAATAAAGACTCGACCTTACACTTTCAGCAAAACCACCCAGATCCTCGTTTTGAACTGAAGACATTGAAGCGATTGGATCAATAACCGACACTTCAGTATTCCCTTCGCCAGCATCAACCACAATAATGTTGCATGGGAGGAAAAGACCTATTTTTTCCTCACTTTGAATGGCCTTATAGGCAAAATGTGGGTTGCATGCACCAAGGATGATATATTCCTTGTAGTCAATATCAATTTTCTGCTTCAGCGTCTCAGATAAATTTACCTCAGAGATAATTCCAAACCCTTCATCTTTAAGAACATCTCTTACTTTATCTATGGCAGATATAACACTTGTATTACTTAAAGTTTTACTTAAATAATAGCTCATTTATTAGATGATTTGTTTATTAATACTTGTAAATATAATTGAAATTTCGTTTTCATTTGTAGCTCATCATTCAACAATAATTTTATCCGAAACGAACGACCATGCGGCAAAATATCCCAGGATAGCATTATTTATATTTGTGCGGGGATTATATGGAGTTGAAAACATGCTCATTCCGCTCATAGCGTCGTTCATCATGACAAAATAGTCAAAGACATTCTTATCTATTGAATAAATCTGAACTTCAACGCTATCTCCGGCCTCAAATATATACATTCCGGGAGAGTAGGATATAATCCCATCTTCAGAGTTGAAATCAGATGCAAGAGTGTATCTTTCCTCACGCAGAATATCATTTTGGATATAGCGTAGAAGAAAGTAATCGGATATACCGGGTCTTTCGGTGAATTTGCATTCAAGTTCGTACATTGGTTCAAATCCGGGCCCTGAGTGTACCGTCATTCTTTTAGATTCAAGCGAAACAATCTCCGTTGCCGGCGGCATATATGATTGGCTGATATATAGTTTGCCGTCATATAATATCTCAATCTCGTAGTTGGTATCTTCCGTTCCGCTAACAACAGAACCCCTGTAATAGCCGTCTCCCTGGTAAAGCAGAACCTCTAAATCCCCGTCATCATTGCTAATAGACACAGTGGCATCTGAAATAAGTTCCGGCCGACTACTATCAAAATAGCTTGTTGTTCTGCTTATTCTGGCGCTCAGGGTGGAATCTTTACAGATTACTGCTTCAATTACAATTTCGGGCCTGGCCTCATTAAGGTCAATATCAATTACTTCCTCGCAGGCGAAAGCTAGCGTTGCCAGAAGTAATAGAATAATAATGTTTCGTTTATCAGGCATAGAATTAAAATTTGAAGTTGTAACTTATTGAGGGAACAATCCCAAACAGACTCAGCTTTACAGCTTCGGTATTACCGGGATTCGATTCACTTTCCCTGAATGATATTGAATACGCATTATGCCTGTTATAGAGATTGTAGATTGAGAAGTCCCAGCTTCCCTCGAACCTTTCCCTCTTTTTCTTACTCTTCAGTGTCAGACTTGCATCCAGGCGGTTATAGGATGGCATCCTGTATCCGTTTCTTTCAGTATAGTAGGGAACAAGCTTACCGTCGAGTTCGTATTTCCCACTGGGGAAAGTGACAGCATTCCCCGTAGCATAAATCCATACGGCAGACATGGATAACCTATCACTGAACTGGTAACTTCCTATAATTGATATATCATGGGTTTTATCGTATTTCAGTGGATACCAGGAGTTGTTATTGATGCCTGTTATTTTGTTCTCGGTTCGCGACAGGGTATAGCTTATCCATCCTGTAAAATCTCCATATTTCTTCTTAACATAAAACTCCAGACCGAAACTCCTGCCCCGGCCTGATAATATTACAGACTCAACATATTTATTCAGCATTATTTCAGCACCGTCTTCATAATCGGTGGTATTTTTAATGTTTTTATAATAGATCTCAATCGAAGATTCAATACCATTATCAAAAAAGTTTCTGTAATATCCTATTGATACCTGGTCGACTAAAATGGGTTTTATATTATTACTGCTTGGCATCCAAACATCCATAGGTGTTCCCGATGTACTGTTAGACAGGAGATGAATATATTGAGCCATTCGATTGTATGATAATTTTACTGAAGCCTTCTGGCTAAGCCTGTAGTTTATTGAAAGACGTGGTTCCAGTGCAAAATATGAACGGGCAATCTCTCCTTTTTCAATATAGACCGAGTCGCTAACCGAGTTGTAATTATTATATTCATATATCCAGCCGGGACCTGTCTGGTTAAACATCGACAACCTCAGACCATAAGTACTGCTGAGTTTCTGTGATATATTGTGGTCGTTCTGGAAATATATGCCACTCTCGAAGGCCCTCTTTTCATCCAGCACAATCTCGAAATTGCTTACCTCATTGCTTGTTAATTCTCCCGGCATAAATTTGTGCGAAGTGACTGAAAACCCAAATTTAATGGTATTATCAGGATTTAAATAAAGCGTTGCATCTTCCTTAACACTGTAATCCTCAATACCCGATCCAAGCTTCAGATTAAACTGACTAAGATTAAAACTGTAGCTGTACTTACTGTAAATTAAGGATGTGTTTGAGAATAATTTGTCGCTAAAAAGGTGGTTCCACCTTAATGTGCCCGTCGCATTTCCCCAGTCTGTTCCAATTTCGTTTCCAAATCCAAAAACATCCTGGCCAAAATAACCCGAAAGAAATACACGATTTTTATTATTCAGTGTGTAGTTTATCTTCGTATTCAGGTCATAGAAGTAGAATCTAATGTCGTCACTTACAATATCATCGGGGAATATCGCCTTTGCAATAATATCCAGGTAGGTTCTTCTTCCTGAAATAATATATGATAATTTATCTTTAATAATTGGCGCTTCAAGGGTTAGCCTGGTTGATATTAAGCCTATCCCTCCTGAGACACTGAACTGTTTGCTATTTCCATTATTCATGCTGATATCAAGTACCGATGAAGCCCTTCCTCCATATTGAGCGGGGATGCCTCCTTTATATACTGTTACGTCTTTCAGAGCATCGGAGTTGAAGACAGAAAAGAAACCCAGCAGGTGAGATGCACTGAATACTGCAGCTTCGTCAAGTAAGATTAAATTCTGGTCCATCGAACCACCCCGAACATGAAAACCAGTGCTTCCTTCGCCCGAGCTGCTTATGCCGGGCAGAAGCTGAATTGTTTTAAGTAAATCTTTCTCACCAAAGATTACAGGTATATGTTTTATTTCTCTAACATTAAGACGTTCCACCCCCATATTAGCTTCCGATATATTTATGTCTCTCCTTTCGGCAGAGACTATGACTTCTTCAAGCTTAATTGTCGATTGCTCTAACTCAATGTCTAAAACTATATTGCTGGTAAGGTTTACAAGGCTGTCTACCGGATCATAGCCCAGGTAACTAAATCGGATTGTATATGTACCTGCGGGTAAAGAAAGCGAGTAAAATCCGTAATGGTTTGAAATAGTACCTGATAGCTCCTTTACAGAATAGATAGTAACCCCTATGAGATCTTCCCCGTTCTTTGAATCAGATACATGTCCATTGATTGTAAATGACCTCTGTCCAAAAGAGTTCTGTGCCATTACAAGCAGTGCGAGTAATAGAATAATTTTCTTGCACAGTTCTTTATAGGTCTTAATCATACTGCTATGCCTGTTTTCATATTGTCTGCAAGGTAACTTATATCACTATTATAGGATACCCGGAAATGACTGTTTTTGTTCAGTGTTATGGATTATAAGGGATACTGAAATAGTCTATCGTGACTTCACAATTAGAAAAAATGATAATCAGGCTATAAAACCGAGAATCAATATTACAATGCCCAACTTATTATATTTTAGCTCCTCTCTTTTGCTGATCAATGCTTTTGGTAATCTCAGATTCTATATCACCTGTGTGGGCTGTAGATTTATTCTCAATAAGCAAGATTGAGCATTCTTCCTTCGAATATACCCTGTGGTTAATTCCTCTTTTTACTATATAGAGATCTCCTTTGTTCATCTCGAAACTATCCCTGCCTTCTTCTTCAAATACCAGGTTTCCATCAATTATCAAAAATAATTCATCTTCATCGCGGTGATTATGCCACGGAACTTTATCACCTTTGATCCTTGCAATTTTTACATACACATCGTTTACTTCACCAATAATCTTTGGTGAAAAATATTCTTCTAAGCTGCTGGCGTAATCGTAAACATTCATTCTTCTGTAATTTTATTAAAGCTTTTTCTGTCAGTTGGTCCTTCTGTGTTTATAAGCAACACCCTTGTATTGGCGTTTATCATAAGTTTATTTTTTAACGCTTCATATTTACTGTCAGTAAGTATAGCCAATAAGCCGGCAAGTCCTGCAGCTCCCGATTCTCCTGCTATTATCCTGGTATCATTTCCGGTCGGGTAATATAATTCGCGCATGGCCTTTATGGCATTCTTATCTTCCAGTTTCATGCTAATATCTGCTCCGTGCTTGATTATATCCCATGCCCCCAGGGAGGGTGTGTTGCAGTTTAAGCCAGCCATTATTGTACAGGAGCTTGATGGTGATGTTGACAGGCAATCTTTTTCAAATGAATAGAATATACCATCTGCATTTTCAGGCTCTGTAATTACAACTTTTGGACGATTATTGCCATACCTGTTAATATAGTACCAAATAGCTGAAGCAGCAAAGCTTCCCACGCCTGCCTGCAGGAATATTATATCAAAACCTGGCTCCGGGGATAAGTTAATTGTGTTTTCAAGTTCTTTAAAGATAGTAAGATAGCCTGCCATTATATGAGCCGGAATTTCTTCATATCCTTTAAAAGCTGTATCCTGAACAAGGGTCCAGTTATTTTCCTTGCTCATTTCGGCAGCAAGTATGCATGTTTCGTCGTAGGTTTTTCCTGATCTATGTACCCTGGCGCCTTCTTCCTCAATGGCAGATATTCTTTCTTCAGAAATATCATGCGGCACCAGCACTATAGCCTCTTTTCCGAATTGTCGCGCCGACCATGCAAGAGCTCTGCCATGGTTCCCATCGGTGGCCGTGCAAAGAGTATTTATACTGTTGTTTGCCGATAAAAGTTTTGATACAGCATAGAAGGCTCCTACGCCCTTAAAAGAATCAAGTCCCAGCCTGTGTGATTCATCTTTAACATAAATCTGGCCCAGGCCGTATTTACCTGCCAGGGCTGGAAGAGTTATCAACGGGGTGGGGGAATAATCGTTTTGTTCTATGTGAAAGGCAAGGGCATCACTTTCTTTCAGGATAGAAGAGCAAATACCTTCAGGTATGATATTGTCAGTATTATTTATGAAATAGTACTTTCTACTCATAATAGTAATGGCCTATTATCCTGAATTTTAAAAGGCAATCTTCAATTACCTGTCCTGCACCGATATTATGTACAATCATATTCCTGATGCCATCGGGCGATTTTCGGTCAACAACAATTCCTATATGTGTAATACCTCCACCCAGGTTCCAGCACACAATATCGCCCGGCCTGTAGTCGCCTGCATCTCTGCTAATTGGTAGACTAGTACCATGTTTCTCAAAAAACACCATCAGGTTCGGAACCCTTCTGTGATCGATATTTTTGTCAGGATAGCTTAATCCCCAATTATCAGGATAGCTGTCGAAATCGGCCTTCATATCTTCATGGATCTCTTTCTGCAGGTCAATGTTAACAGCCCGGTAGGCCCTTATTATCACGTCGGTACAAACACCCCTGTTCTCTGGCAGGTCTCCACCGGGATAGTCAAGAACATAGTAAGCAGGATCGTATATTACCTCGATCTTTGTCAGGTCGATAGCTGCATCACAAAGGCGGGTTCTAAAATCGCTTGTCTGGGCCTTAAGTCCTGCAACACACAGGAATGCCAGTATTGTAATTAGCCGTGCCTTCATTTAGTCTTTCTTAGCCTCATGTCCAGTTTCAGTATTGTGTGATACATTACCGAAGCTCCTGCAGCTATGTCATCAGTCGATGTGTATTCAAGTGGCGAATGACTGATACCATCCCTGCTGGGTACAAACAGCATACCTGTTGGGGCTATCTTGGCCATGGCCTGAGCATCATGCCCCGCACCACTTGGCATCATCTTATGCTTTAGTCCCAGTTCAATAGCTGATTCTTCAAGTAAGGATTTAATTCTGTCGTCCATTAGCGCCGAGATGTTGGTATGATCTTTTACATAGGATATCCTAAGGCCAGATTCTTCCTCTATAATCTTCATCTCTTTTACAATAATATCAAATATCTCGTGAATCTTATCATTCGACAGGTCTCTCAGCTCAATAGTTAATGATACTTTTCCGGGGACTACATTTGATGCCCCGGGTTCGACTGATATCTTACCCACTGTTCCTACCTGTCTGCCCGGTATACTGCTTGCAATATTATTTACGGCAATGATCAGCTTAGATGCCCCCACAAGTGCATCTTTTCTCAGGTTCATCGGAGTTGTACCTGCGTGGTTTGCTTTTCCTTCTATGGTAACCGCCCAGGTTTCTATACCTACAATACCTTCAACAATACCAAGTTCAAGATCCTCGTTATATAATATAGCCCCCTGTTCAATATGTAACTCCAGGAAGGCTGCTATATCTCCCTTTTCTCGAATAACTTCCTTTATCATATCCGGGTTGCCTCCTATATCCTTAATACCCTGACGAATAATCTTGCCACTGTTACTGATACGATCCAGGTCTTTATCGGTGATTGTCCCGTTCATCGACATACTGCCGATCAGTCCACCCTCCTCATCAGTAAATACTATAAGTTCAAGAGGGTGGAGGGTTACAATTTTATTTTCATTCAGCAACTCAATGCATTCCAGTCCTGATAACACACCGGCGACTCCATCATAATTTCCACCCGATGGAACAGAATCTATATGCGAACCAAAACAAATTGGTGCCATGCCTGGATCGCTTCCTTCTCGTCTGCCAATTATGTTTCCTGCAGGGTCAATGGTTACTTCTAGGCCGGCCTGTTTAAACAATACCATCACAAAGTTCCTTCCTGCAATATCAGCTTCGCTGAATGCGACCCTGTTAACTCCGCCATTCGGAAGAGCACCAAACTGCGACAATTCATTTACCCTGTTTGAAATTCTTGTGGCATCAGCCCTAACCATGTCCTGCGAAAGAACTGGTAACTGTGATAATAGTAATGCCATGAATATAATGTACCTGTTCTTAGTCATCTTTATCCTTCTTTTCAAAGTGAGTTTCATACCATTCGATTATCCTCTTCCAGTGGTCGTAAAAATCAGCTTCGTTACTTGCATTTCCTGCACCATGACCTCCATTAGTGTAGTTAACCCAAACAACTTCTTTGCCAAGTCTCCTCATTGCATAATATAACTCCCTGGTATTCATTGCTGGTACATTCCAGTCCCCATCTCCGGTAAGCAGCAGGTGTGGAGTAGTTATCCTGTCGGCAAACATCACTGCTGATGTTGCCCAGTATTTCATCGGGGCATCCCATAGGGTTTCACCTATCCTGTCCTGTCCGACCTCTGCAGCAGCATAGTTTCTTGTACCAATCCTTGGACTATCACCCAGGAAACTGATAATGTCTACCTTTCCTGAAATATTTATTGCAGCCGCAAACCTGTTGGTCTGTGAAATCAGCAGGGAAGTAGCGTAGCCCCCATAACTGGTACCATGCACCCCAAGCTTATCTTCATCTACAAGACCCATTTCAATCAGCTTGTTTATGCCTGATGTAATACCCTTTATCCATGCTTCACCTGGATAACCTTCTATTAGGTTAACAGAGGGCTTAAATCCGAAATATCCTGCATTGGCAACCAGGTTCATAGAGTAGGAGTAGCCATTATTAAAGAATGTCTCATATATTTCACATACCAGTGGATACTTCTGACCCTCTTTATAATCAACAGGGTAGTAAAGCACGCCGTATAGTTCCTTTCCATCAGAATCCCTGTATTTAATTAGTTCACTGCGGGTAATCTTTTTGTTTTTAATCCATGGATTCAGCTTTGTGAGTTGTTTCTGAGACTTGAACTCCGGGTCTGTATAATATAGTTCATCTGGCTCATTGCCATCTGAAAAATTATAAAAGAATTTATTACCATCTTTAGAGACCTGCCACCTTCCATACATATTAGAGTCCTTAATAAGATCAGTAAATTCTTTATTTTCAAGATTATATTTTACTACCCCTCTTTCCCATTTATCTTTTGCCGAATAGCTCATATACCAATTAGTTCCCGTCCTTGGTCCAGTGAATGATTCTCAGATCAGGTGCTTTTTCCCGATCTTCCGGAAATTCATATACCAGTCTCATTACCTTTGTGTCAATATCTATCTTTCCAGTATCCTTTTTTTGAAGATGCCAGTATGGCTTTGTCGTCAGGACTCCAACGAACAAATGAAAATTTTGCTTTTGCTGTATCTGCTTTTACTATCTCCATTGTATCAGAAGAGATCTTAATAGCTTTTTCTTCTGAAAGAACTTTCTGAGGTATATATGACTGGAATCAACATAGGCAAAACTATTCTTGGCTTCATTCCAGTTTATACTGATTCTCTTCTCACTGTTTTTTATGATAGTATCAACCTTAGCAGGCTTATCAAGGACTAATGAATAAAGTCCATATTCGGTTCCTCCTTTGCGGTCATAGACAGTCTTTTTAGGAATAATATTACTTATATATCAGTTTATTTTCCTCCTTCAGGTAATATAAAACCAGAGTATCTTCCCTCGGGTAATAATTTTTTTAATGAGCCCGACTTAATATCTACCACTGCAACCACAGATAACGAAGAATAATTACTGATTTCCTCCCACTTCAGGAAGGGTCTTTTCGAGTCGTAAACAGTAATCGGCCCTGTCGTAGCTTCCTTAAACAGCGAATCTCCTTTTTCCGACCACCCTTTCTCCCGGAATGAGACAATTATTCCAGAACCGTCGATGGTCCAGTCCAGACCGCTGTTTGATGAGAGCTTCAGATCACTTTTTATCTTTACCAGACTACTCTTAGCTTTTTGGATATTATAGATATAAAGTTTGTAATCAGGTATCTCATATACAATATAGGCCAGTTCGCTTCCATCCGGGGATAACTTCACACTACCAATAATAGAACCTTCCTGTAGAATGATTGTTTCTTCTCCCGAGCCAGTATCAATTAGAATAAGTTTACTCTTTGACGGAGTTACATAATTCGGATCTCCATATCGTGAATGATCAATATTCATTCTGTCTCTTCTGCTTCTTATGGTTCCGATAATAATCGATCCATCATCATTCATGTCCATCATGCTAAATGATTTCACATTTAGCACATCCTGTGGAGTAAAGGCTGTTTTTTGTGAGAATGCTGATATCGATATTAACAGTACCAGCACTAAAGACAGGGCAAATCTCTTCATTTGGTTAAGTTTTAGAATTTTTATTAAGCGAAGTCAATTTATTGATTTTTTTTGCAATTAAGCATAATTGCATGATGATGTTGAACATACATTCAGCAGGAAAATTTCTAGAAATAGAAGTTTATTCCTAATCTGAGACTTAGGGATGAGTAGTTAATTTTATATTCCGGTATTGAGATATCAACAGGGGGCCCATATTCGAGGTCAAGCATGTTAGCAGCTGGTATCTCTAGACTCTTAAAAAGGTTTCCCTCCATACCTGCAAACATCGATGTTGTTGACGAGAAATAGTAATTTGCATGTACTTTGGCAAATATCCCGGATATCTTTGTTTCATAAATATCCATTCTGCCATAATCGGTTTGTGCCCCCTCGTTATTAATAGAGTACCAACTTATATCCTGGTTCGACCTGGCAAATACTATACCTGCTCCGGTAATTATTTCCATCCTTTTGCCCAGGTATCGGTCGACTGAAACAGGTGTGTACTCGGCAAATATCTTATATCCTCTTAATCGATATGGATCAATAGAATAAAAGATAGTATCTAAAAACTGGTAATTGTAGGATCCGTTAATCCGACTGTTGAACCAACCTGCACCCAGATAAATATTCTCCCTGAGCTTAAAGGCCGCACTAAATGAAATAGTTGGATTAAATCCTCTGGTAGTAAAGTAATCCACAGTGTAGTTATCCCCAATATTTTCCTCGATTGTTTGCGTGAAATTTATTCCCTTACCTCCGGGGTTAATAGATGCTGTAAATTTAATTCTCTTTTCCGGGAATATTCTGGCAGTTAATTCAGAGTTTTTAACCAGATTTCTGAAATCTGAATAGTATGTAATATTATTTTCAAAAATGGCCCATTTTTTTAAGTCACTGTAAACCTGTGATTCATCCTGTTCATTTTTTTCGAAATTGTACCTCCGGGGACTTTGTTGAATCGTCCTTCCAGCTAATACACCTGTACCTGCTCCACCAAGGATAAAGGGAGAAATATTCCAGATAGTACCTTCGGTCCACATCGCTATAGCCCCGCCCATCAGACCTGCTGTGCCTCCTGCTAATCCCAGGATGATCATAGCCTCATAATTTTTAGTATTCCTCCTTAGCTTGACCCTGCTGATATCATTAAAGAATATATCAATGTAGTCATCTTCAAGCTCAGGGTATATTATTATATCATAGCCAGGATATAATATTATTTTGCTGCTGTCGATACTTACTATCTGACCACTTATGGTCTCACCATTTCTCAAAATGATATCAGCTCTGACCTGAGCCCTTTCATACCTTCCGGATATCCTTTTCCATTCTATGCTGTCGAAACCAAAATAGTCTTGCTGCTGGCTTTGTTTTGTTTCCTGAGCTAACAAATTACAGGGGTGCAAAAATAGGATAGCTACCAGTCCCAATACTAAACAAAAACGAAGCTTCATAATATGTGCTTTGATTGTCGGATTATACAAGTTACAAAAAATATATTATTTGAAACTTTATTTATCCATTCCCAGGTATTTCATTAACAGATCATTATCCGGATGAGGATAGAATTTGTCAAATTCCAGGTAGTACCTGCCCGGATCGTAGCCCACAAATGCTTTGTACTTACCTTCGGGTCCTGTAGCCAGTTCCTGATCCCTGAGTTCCAGTAAACTCTTTTCTTTCACATAACCCATCCATCCCTGCAGGTCGTCAATTATAAAACCCACATTTACGGCTTTCTCTACAGTTGGTTTATGCATGCCCCTGCTTCCATCAACAAGCCCTATAAACCCGGTTTCTGATACCTTGTGAATTTTAGTCCAACCCTGGTCGGCAACCATAGGGAAGCCAAACTCACCCATATAGAAATCCTGCATGGCCAGAATATCATCGTAGTATAGCCATGTGATTGATGAATGTATCTTTAGGCCAGGCGGCATAGAATCGGCAAGAGATGATTCAATTCCAACTTCAATATTTCTTTCAAGTAAGGGAATGAAGTTCTTGTTCTCAGAGTGTGGATTAAATCTTTCGAATTCAAGAAGATAACCTTCAGGATCAATTATTACGAAGCCATCATGAGGACTTCCTTCTTTGGGCTTATAATCATATTTAATCTCCACATCCTGTGTTACAAGATAATTGTACCAATCATCCAGCTGATCAGTAAGTAGCGCCAGCGCAACTGTCTTTGGTTCATCGGCTGAGTGCATTCCTCTGGCTGCATCTACAAGAATAATATATGAGTCGGCCGTCATTCTGAGTATCAGTGCCATTTCATAATCAGCAACAATCTCCATCCCCAGCGTAATTGAATAAAAGTTAGCAGCACCTTCAAGATCATTATAGTAGAGAAATATACTATTCGCCCTTATACCGAAATCAACCAGTGTTGTTTGTCTATTATTAACGCAACCTGAAAAAATCATTACGCTTAGTAATATACCGAGGTAGATTCTTTTTCTTTCAGCAATCATAATTGAGTATTTATTAGAATAAAAATGGAATAAATCTTTTTGTCTTTTTCATATAGTTGCTGTATTCTATTCCAAAGTATTTTATACATCCTTTTTCGTCAAAGATAGCCGTAACAATCAAGAAGACAGATGATAAAGCAGCAACTGCCAGGAGATGTATTTCCGGATTCTTAAAATATATACCCCATGACAGGAAAAGCAAAGAAGAGTACATAGGATGTCTTATATACCTGTAAATCCCGCAATCAATCAGCTTTGTGGTTTTTTCAAAATGAAAAAGATTTTCTTCTTTTCGGCTTTTGTTCTGTTTTCCTGATCTCCTTATTTCGATTACACCGGCAAGGATCATATATAAAGAAATAATTAATAAAAACCAGGATATTAATTGCGTAATGCCCAGTGGATCAGTAAACCAGTAAGGGTAATTGTTTATCAGCAGCCATACAATGCATTCCCAGCTCAAAAAACGATAAAGTCCATAGTTCGACAGGCTGAACAAACTTCGCCATGATACTATAATTACAGGAAGGCTTAATATACCGAAGAGAATTAAGTTATTCATTTAAAAAGCTATAACTCTTATTGGGTAAATCTTCCGTCGTCTTTAAGGTCTGGCATTATATCAATTTTATCTTCGAGCCATCCAATCTTTGCTCCATTTCGAATATCCATTCCGGGGATATAGGGTTTTATATCAATAAGAGGGGTTCCGTCAATAATATCCAGGTCTTTAATATACAGAATATTGTCTTCTCTCTTAAGCAGCTCAACAATGGAAAGCCCTATGGAATTAGGCCTGTTAGGCGACCTGGTTGAAAACACTCCCCTGTAATCCTTGTCCATAAAAGGAATTACTTTCAGATCCGATTTCCTTGACTTATGAAAGTGGAAAAGAAGTATCAGATAAGAAAATCCTTCGATATCGCAAAGACCTTCGGCAAACTCGGGGAATATCTCTATACTTCCTTCTATTCCCTTTCCGGCAATTGACTGGATTGGTACTCCAACGGGTTCTGCAAATGGTGTACGAATAATTCCTATTGGCCTGAATACTATTTCATTCATAATATAATTAATAAATATATTGTTTCTGCTCTTAGATTATGCCCTGGTAGGTCAGTACCAGTAATCCTTTACTACTTTACCACCCAGCCATAGTCAACATATCTCCAGCTGAAATCATTATCGGAAAATTCCAGGAACACGAATCCTTCTTCAAATCCCCTGTTTGGGCCATTCCACCAGCCTGCTGAAATTGCCCCACCTGTAATAAAATGAATATTATCTATATATATATCTTCGACAGTGTGGAGGTGACCCTGCAAAACAAGCTTCAGATTGTGATTTTCGAACAGATCAATAATTTCTTTTGAATTTTCTACTACCAGAGTAGAACTATTGGCACTGGTCGATCCTATGTACTTCTGTGAATATGCAGTAATAAATGGGATATGTGTGCTTATTACCAGGGGTGTAGAGCTATCTGTTTCCTTAAGCTCATTTTTTAGCCATTCAATTTGATCAGGATCAACAAGACCGACATACCCATTATTCCCTGTATCTTCTATCGAGTTGATAATAAAGAACTTCCATCCCTTATGTGTAAAGCTATAATACGACTTGCCCAACCTTTCTTCAAACATCTTTTCTCCAAACTCCGGATTATCCGGATCGGCACCACTTCTTTCATAGATTCCATATATCTCATGATTACCCATTGTATTATAAACCGGGCACTGAGCCTTCTTTATCGTTTCCTGGTATAGCTTATAAAGAGAATCAGCTCGGCCGTAGCTTGTTGAAAGGGCATCCATTATCATATCCCCTCCGGTTAGAATAAAATCGGGCCTGAGCATGTTTATCATATCAATGGCCTGCGATAGTCCTTCAACTGCATTAAGCTCAGGTTGCAGGTGGATATCTGTTATAAATGCAACTCCGAAAGTGTTTTCACTGCTTTCTTTTTCGTTACAACCAGATAGTATTATAAGGGGTGAAACAATTAGCATAATAATACTAATCCTTCGGATGATTGATCTTGAAGATGTTTTCATATGGCTGAGTTTTTATTTATAAAGATAATTTATTTCAAATCTATTTTATGGTATTATTATAATATCAATTGTTCATATTAATTGATTGTTAAATTTTGATTAAGTTAGATGTTTCTAAAAATTTATCAAGTCAAATGAAGTCACGTTTATCGTTTTTCCTGAGGTATTTTGTGTTCTGGTTGAGCTTATTTCTATTCTTTAAGCTTACTTTCATCCTCTACCATATACAGAAATTTGAGAGCCTGTCTTTTAGCGATTTTCTTGGAATATTCGTACATGGTTTCAAGCACGATTTATCAGTATCCTCCTACCTTCTTGTTATACCAACCCTTCTGCTTATTTTGCTCTCTCTGTTCAGAAAAAAGATATTTCTTACTATCATCAATGTCTATACACTGACCTTATTTATTGTTGTGGCCTTGCTACTTGTTATAGACCATGAACTCTACAATTACTGGGGATTCAGACTGGATGATTCTTTTCTTCAATATATAAGTACGCCAAAGGAAATGCTGGCTTCGCTGGAACTTATTTCATATGTTTTACTTATTATTCTGATCGCTGCATTGTACTTTCTGGGCTATATACTCTATTATAAAAGGTGGGTTTTGAAGGGTTCTGATAAGCTATTTAAGGGTTCCTGGGCGTCTGCCCCTGTTTTCTTGCTTAGCATCCCTTTTCTCTTTCTTTTTATGAGGGGAGGATTGAGCACCGGTACATTAAATACAGGTACAGTTTACTTTCATAAGGATATTATGGTCAACCATTCTGCGATTAACCCGGTCTGGAACTTTCTCTACGCAATTACAAAGAGAAGTAAACTAAACTATTCTGTAGATTTTTTTGATATAGAAAAGGAGAAGAATATTCTTCAGCAGTTTGATTATCCCGACTCTGATTCCACAAAAGTACTTTCAACACCTGAACCAAATATAATCCTTATTATACTTGAGAGTTTCGGGGGAAGTGTTATAAATGAAATAAGTGGGCCTGAGGGTGTCTCGCCAAATATCAGTAAATATATGCACGAAGGGATATTCTTCAGTAATATATATGCAAGTGGCACCCTCTCAGACAGGGGACTGGCTGCCATTTTAAGCGGTTATCCGGCTCTTCCTGTAACCTGTGTAATCCATTATGAGAATAAGACTCAGAACCTGCCCGGTATAAGCAAAAGCCTCGAGAAATATAATTATGAGTCGAGGTTCTTATATGGCGGGGATATTGATTTTGCACATATCAAGGGATATCTGTTAAACATACGTTACGACCAGGTGATTGATCATAAAGACTTTCCCAAATCAGCATATTACTCAAAATGGGGTGTGCCTGATCATATGGTATTTGACAGGCTCCTTGAAGAATCAAATAAGGCAACACAGCCATTCTTTCATACCTACTTTACCCTAAGCAGTCATGAACCCTTTGAGGTACCCATGGAGACAGTTATTGAGGGAAGTAGCAGGCAGGAGAAGTACTACAATTCTGTATACTATACCGATAAGTCACTTGGTGAATTTATTGAGAAAGCCAAAAAGCAGGCCTGGTGGGATAATACTCTGGTAATACTGGTATCCGATCACGGGGCAAGGAGCGGTACTAAAAATCACTACGATAAGAAGCGATTCCAGATACCAATGGTATGGCTTGGAGGAGCACTCCAGGTGAAGGATACCATAATTGATACATATGGTTCTCAGACAGATATATCAACAACCCTGCTTAATCAGATGGATATAAATACAGATGAGTACCTGTTTGGTAACGATCTTTTCAATACAGGTGCAAAATCTTATGCATATTATACCAGCCATAATGGCTTTAGTATTGTGGGCGACAGCCTTTATCTGTTTTACGATCTGAATAATAATTCATATCTCGAGGAGTCAGGAGTGAAGAATGAGTACGAATATGACCTTGGTAAGGCATATCTTCAGAATCTCCTTCGTGATTTTTCGGAGCGATAAATCAATTAAAAAATGGAAAAGATATTGTTTATTGCTAATCCTCTTTCAGTAAAAAGAAAGGGTATTGATCTCGAAAGGCTGATATTACAGAATCTTGATCTTTCCAGGTTCGAATATATAATTATGTATTCTGAATACCATGGTCATGCCCTTGAACTTGCAGAGACATATCGAAAAGATTACAGAATAATTATTTCAGCAGGTGGAGATGGCACGGTTAACCAGGTTTCGGGAGCCCTTGTTGGCACTAATAACATTCTCGGATTAATTCCACTTGGATCGGGTAACGGACTTGCCCGTGATCTTGGAATACCCTCAGAAGTATCGAAGGCAATAAAAATAATTAATAATTTGAATACCAGGGTGATAGACTCGGGCCTGATAGGAGGGAAGCATTTTATTAATATGGCAGGCATAGGATTTGATGCAGAGATTGCTCATGATTTTGAAGGAAAGAAGAAAAGAGGACTGAAAGGATATACTGGCAGTGTTATCAGAAAATTCTTCAATTACCAGGCCCATGACTATTATTATATTGTCGATGGTTTAAAGGAAAATATTAAGGCCTTCCTTATTAGTTTTGCCAATACAGGCCAGTATGGTAACAATGCTTATATCAGTCCGGGGGCAAAACCTGACGACGGACTGGTTGATGTATGCTTTATTAAAGAGTTCCCGGCATGGGCGGCTCCGCTTCTGGCAGCAAGATTATTCTTAAGAAATATTAACAGATCAAAATACGTAGAAATAATAAGTGCTAAGACAATAAGCCTGGGTTGTGAAGACAAAATAATGGGGCATATTGATGGCGAGCCTGTAATGTTTGAAAATCAAGTCGATCTTCAGGTCAAAGAAAAGGCATTGGCGATATTAGTCTGATGTGATAATAGGCTCTGAGTATAAATTGAAAATCCAATCTTATGAAATCTTTGAAGAATAGAATACTCAACTGTACGGCCTGTGAATTACATAAAACAAGGAATCATGCTGTATGGGGTGAGGGTAATCCAAATGCTGAAATTATGCTTATAGGTGAAGCACCAGGTTTTGATGAAGATCGCACCGGAAGACCCTTTGTTGGTAAGTCGGGCCAGCTGCTTGATAAGATTCTTGCTGCATCTGGTTTTACGCGGAGTGAGCATGTGTTTATGAGTAATATTATACGATGCAGGCCACCAGGAAACAGAATCCCCAGCGAGGATGAAGTAAATGCCTGTATTAATTACCTTTTTGAGCAGATTGCACTTGTAAATCCTCGTATTATTATTCCCCTGGGGTCGACAGCGCTAAAGAGATTGTTTAATGACAATAGTCTGAAGATAACGCAATTGCGTGGTAAATGGATCGATTGGGAGAGCCGCCTTGTTATGCCTGTATACCATCCTTCTGCCTTATTAAGGAACCCGGCTCTGAAAAGAGATACATGGGAAGACTATAAACTGGTAATTACAAAATACAGGGAGCTTGTTAATCCCGATCATTATTCTCCAAACTATTAATATACTATTTTGGTATCCTGTAACTGAATCCGAAACTTATAAAATAATCAGAGGCATTTTCATTAAGCCCGATCCCTCCTGATATATCAAGCTGAAAGTTTTGTGAAAGTAAATAGGTAAATCCGGCATCAAGCATATGTTCCTTATATCCGTTTTCCTTTAATAATCCATAACTTTCGCCGAATGCTCCCAGCCTGTCAGACAATCCTACCCCAAGTGCAAGTGAGTAAAAGTATCCCGGAATAGCCGAATCTCCATCCCATTCTGCTCCCAGGTTATATCCAAGGGAAATCCTGTCTGAAAGAGTATGAGAAAATGAAAATCGAATATTTGCTGCAGTATATTCAGGCCTGAAATCATTACCCGCAGTAAAAGGCAGAACAAGGCCTCCCAGGAAAGCAATCTCGGGCTTCCATCCATTTTCCTCTTCAATTTTTAACTTAAACCCTGTGTATAGCGGACTAAATCCTGAAATAGAGTAAGAAGAATCAGAAATATGAGTTTTTGTCCTTTCACCAAGATATTCAATACCCAGTCTAAGTTCTAAGTTTTCCAGGAGGCCATAGCGAAGCAAACTGGTGTTATAAGCAAATGCTTCCTCCCTGAATAGACCCCTGTCATTTATCTCCATAAAAAAGCCGGTCTCAAGCTGGAAGTATTTTAGTGGTACTGTGGTGGATGATTCAGTCTGGTCTGGTCTGTCTGTAACTAAGTCAGGAATTTTTTCCTGGGCAAATAATATTTGCGGAATAAAGAAACATATTGTCAGGTAAAAATATAAGGTCTTATTCATAAATTGGTTTATTCTGTTTTTCTTCCTGCCCCGGAAGGCAAAGAGAAGCAAAGCTCTGTAATATCTCACCCCAGGAATATATACACTAAACATTATTACCTTAATATGGTTTAAAGTTCAAGGATTTTTTCCTGCTACTTCAAAATACATTTACAATCAGAACTTATTCTTATTTATGTCCTTCTTGATATTCTTTACCATTTTCCCAAATTCTTTGTCTTTTTTGCGTCTCTCTGCCACCGATGATTCAAAGTGTGCTTTCTCTTTTTCCAGTCTAAGGTAATTTTCGTATGTACTCTTGTCTATCACCCCGCTTTCAAGAGCTTCCAAAACAGAACAACCTGTCTCACCGGTATGAGTGCAATTCTTATACTTACAGTTTTGAGAAAGGCTTACAATAATGTCAAATGTACTTTCTAAGCCCTTTGCTGTATCTGCAATTCCTACTTCTCTCATGCCTGGATTATCTATCAGAATTCCACCTTTTTCAAGAATAATTAATTCCCTGTGGCTTGTAACATGCCGCCCCTTATTGGTGCTCTCACTGATTGCACCTGTTTTCATCAGGCTCTTTCCTGAGAGATTATTCATTAAGGTTGATTTTCCGGCTCCTGAAGAACCAAGCAGGCAATAAGTCTTGCCTTCTTCAATAATCTCTCTGATGTCCTTATATCCATCCTGAGTCTCGTTACTTATCGCTAAAACAGGTACATTATTAATACGATGTTTTATCCTGTTTACAATCTCATCTTTACCCTGTTCATTAATAAGATCAGTCTTACTGATTACAATTATGGGCTTAATATTGGATGAATAACAAATAGTAAGGTACCTTTCAAGCCTGTTGATATTAAAGTCCCTGTCAGCAGCCTGTACCAGGAAGGCGTAATCGATATTTGAGGCTATTATTTGGATTTCTGCCAGCTGGCCGACGGCCTGCCGCTTAAGAATTGAGAACCTGGGGATTATTTTATGTATTATCGCAAAATCCGAATCATAATTTGTTATTGCAACCCAATCGCCCACTGCCGGGAAATCTTCACGACTGGCAGCCGAGAATCTCATATTCCCGGTTATCTCAGCTTCAAATTCAGATTCAACTGTTCTTACAGTATATCTTTCCTTATGTTCTGCAATAATTCTGCCTATCTCATCAACACTTAGCTTTTGCTCAATCCTTGATTCTTCAATTTTATCATTATATCCTAAATCTTCTAATCTCACTTTTTTACCTCTTATTTATTCAATACACTGTGTGCTTGCATGTTTCAAACACTAATAATCATAAATATAGGTTTTTCTTTTATATATTTTGACCGCTACTATGGTGCCGGTGATTAATAAGTCAGCCTCTTCAGACTTCAACCTGCTTAAGGGTCTGTAAAAAGAAGGTTCAAACTAAGCTCTTATGGTTTCTATGTTACCGTAAAAAGCATGATTTTCTCCTTTTTCCAGGGCCCAGCTTGCATTTCCATAATCAAAGTGCCAGTACTCTTTTATATCCATAACAAAGTCTTCATCTTCAAATAAATTAATAAGCAATTTCCTGTTTTTCTTGGCCTCTGGTGAAATATAAGGATGGTAGGGGTAGCATTTATCATTCAGGTTGATATGTAGCCCCTTATTCGTTCCAAAATCCATTACAGAATCAGATTGTAAATCATATATCAGAGCGTCTACAGCCCCTCCGGTTGTATGCATGGATTTCATTGCAGGGGCAATGAAATATGATACAAATTCCATTAATTTCTTCTAATTGTTTATCCGGATATTCTTTTTGCAAAGAAGTAACCTTATCTTCCCATAATAGCTTTTGATGGTCAAAAGATCTCCACACTGAGCGAATTATAAGCTTCTTATCCTGCTTGTCTAAAAGTTTGCTTATTCGACCTATCTTATCAAAGATATCCTCTCTGACCATATAGTTGTAGTCTTTTTTTATTGATGGTTCGAATACTAAATTAAATCCTGATTGTTTTAAACTGATTAGTTTCGAATTGTTTTCTTCCACTGCTATTGTAGGTAAAAGTAGTTTATGCTTACGGTATTGTTGTTCAACCAGTTCGCAATATTCCTGTGCATCCATAGAATTATTTATTTTTTTGTTTACATACGGGGATGTCATTGCCGAAAGCAAAGCCCCGTAATTTAAATCAAACTCCAGACTATTCCCTATATTTAGATCTATTTCCTTTGTATTAACAATAATATGGTCGCTGCTTGCCCCGAGGATATCAATATTCGATCTTGGTGTTAAACCGGAAACCAATACATCCTGTAGGCCCAGATCCAGTATAGCTCTATTCATTAAGCCAAGATCCTTAAACTCAGGCACATTGCCGAATGCATCCTGGGCTACCTCTCCATATGGAAGCGAGGGTTTAATTTTTGATTCAATAACTTCTGCAACCAGTGTAAAAGCATCAGTAAAAAGACCGGGTATTGGCTTTCTATGAACTGTCTCATTCCCCAGGTAAATTGACTCACCTATTCGTAAGTTATTGATTCTCCCTGTATCTTTTGTAGTAATAAACCAGTTGTAATTGGCAGAATTACCACCTGAAATATATGATAACTTCAGTCCGAATTTATTTTCTATATCTTCTGCGATTCCAGACAAATATTCCATTTTTTCTTTATCGGGTTTGATCCCTCCAAAGCAAGCCAGGTTTGTGCCCAGTCCAACCAGTTCAATTCCATCAAGTTTCAAAACCTGCTTAATGGTGCTATCCAGGTCAAAAGGCATTATCCCTTCTCGTAAATCTCCCATCTCCAGCATCAGGATGATTTTATGTATGGATTTGTTCTCGATGGCAAATTTTGAAAGCCTTTTTATCACAGAAAGCTCAGTATTCAGACTTATATCTGTGTATTTTACGACCTCTTCTGCCTGGCTCAGCCCGGGTATACGCAGCATTAAAAACTTGGCCTGAACGCCTGCTTTGCGCATCCTCTTAATATTAGCTAACCTTGAATCAGCAAGAATATTTATCCCACTGTTAACTAAAGTATTAGCAATATCAGGATCTCCACAAACTGCCTTTGTAACTCCAATAATATCGATGCCCTTCGAACCATAGAGTTTCTTTAATGTTCTTGTGTTATGGGCAATTTTACCCAGATCAATCTCTATCCTGGGGCTTAAACTACCCACATCACCTGTTTTTGTAACTTCGGGAATACTTCGTATAACTTTTTTACCAGTTTATCACAACCGTGCTTTAATACGTCAGTAGTTGGTAATTCATATTTGTATTCATACTCCACTATAGTTCTGTCTAATTCCTCGTCGCTCATATCTTCATGGTTTATCGTGATTGCAATAACCTTAGATTTAGAAAATGTTTCTATCAGTTCGATCTCACTTTCCAGGGTAGGCATAGGAATTTCGGGATAATCGCAATGATTTTCTCTTTTTGGAGGATGCTGTATAATTATTGCGCCGGGCATGGCTCCTCTGAGTATAGCGCTGGATGATGTAAAAGCAGGATGGCTTAAGGCTCCCTGTCCTTCTACGACTATAATATCCGGATGGTCTTTTTCGCAGGCCTCCAGAATCGCATTTTCAACCTCGCCGGTTGCAAAACCTGAAGTTAATACATCTACTGCAATACCATACTTTGAACCCTGGAGAATACCGGTTTGGCCGGTGGCAATAAATGCTGCCTTCAATCCTTCTTTTCTGAGGGCATCAACTAATTTTACGGTGGTTGTTCTTTTGCCAACAGCGCAATCTGTTCCAAATACTGTTATAACCGGAACTTTGATTTTGTTTATTTGGCCTGTGAAAATATGAAGATCTTTTCGCATAGGTGGCTTCCTTATATCAAAGATCTTCACTCCATATTTAATCGCTTTTTGTACGTATTCTTCATTATCGGTAAAGAATTCCGGCAGGCCGTTTACAATGTTCATTCCTTTTTTCATTGCACTGAATATTATTCTCTTCTGTTCGTCATCAAGAAATGAAGCAAGAGGAGCGATGCCATAGATAAAATATTCGGGAAGGAGACTCAACTTGGTAATTGCATCATCAATATCCCTGAAAATAGGGATTCCTGTTTTTTTCCCATCGAGATATTCTCCTGCATCAAGTCCTGTCTTTGTACTATCAATTATGCCAAGGATATTATATTTTTCTGAGTGCCTTGCAAGGCCATTTGCAACTTTTCCGTCTAATTTTCCAAATTCATTTTCACTATATACTAACGCGTTTGCTTTCATTATTTTTATTTTATGTTTATTTTATTTTTTGAATATTAAATTCAGTATGTAATCTCAATTGAGAGGATAGAAATTAAAGTACTTTAACTTACTTCTTCATAACCGCTCTTTATTAATGTGGATAGCATTTTGAACTTCTCGTTTGCTTTAATCGTATTGCGGGAATTTGCAGGAATAATTATCGACTGCCCCGTTTTAACTAAAATGGATTTATCGTCAATTACAATTTCGGCATTCCCCTCAATCACCTGGATAAAAGTTTCATAGGGTAATGATTTACCACACAAAAGCTCTCCTGAATCAAACGAAACCGCACTAATATTGCCGGTTATCCTTTTAATAACTGACTTGATCACTACTGAATTAGGTATATAATCAATGACCTCTCCTACTTTAAATGCCTTTGACCTGATAAATTCAGAGTTTTTCATTGTGTTTATGTATTATGTCGAGTTAGTGCAGGAGATACCAATCTGAGTTCAGATAAGTGAACTCAATGAAATTCCCCCAGCTTATATCTTCCCTTTTATCGAAGCATACTGGTTTAATATGCCCGGTGAGAACAAGTAAATAATATTGATTATTTATTCAGGGAATGCTTTAATGCATTATTTAAGGACAATCTGTGATTAGAGTGAACCAATATTACCTTTTTCTTTGCGCTTAGCTGCTTTTGCAGCTCTCTTTTCCTTAAGGTTTTTTAGTGGTTGCTTTTTACTTGATTTTGCTTTTCCTTCTTTTTCTTTTGACATTATGCTTTTCTTTAAGTTTAGAATCTTTACAAGCCGTAATTAAGTACATGAAAAGAAAAAAGTAAGGAGCAGAGTAGTAATGAAAATTACAGAACTCCTTGGGACGATCTATCAGAATGCGATAAATATAGAGACGAAAACCGCCAGTTTAATTTATTTGAGACCAAATAATTAATTACCCAGCAAAAGTATGGCGATTTAGTATTTAAAGTATTACACAAAAATGAAGAAATCTTACACAAATCACATGTTCTCAAGGTTCTTCATGCGCTTTTTCTTCAATTGCTTATAATATGATGGGGTAAGACCGGTGATTTTCTTAAACTGGTTGGATAGATGTGCTACGCTGCTATAATTTAGCTTGTAAGAGATCTCTGTAAGATTCAATTCGTCGTATAATAATAATTCTTTAACCTTTTCAATTTTGTTGATTATAATAAATTGCTGTATCGTAATACCCTTGACTTCCGAGAATGTATTAGCCAGATATGTATAATCATATCCTAATTTATCACTTATATAATCAGAATAATTTTCATTGGGTAATTCATCAGAATAATGGATCATTTCTGTAATCACATTTTTTATTTTTTCAATCAAAATGCTTTTTTTGTCATCAAGCAACTTAAGTCCCGACTTAAGTAAATTTATATTTAGTTTCTCCCATTGTTCATCATCAATATTTTCAACAGTTTCTATCATGCCAAGATCTATAGTTTTATATGGTATACCCAGTTTCTCGAGCTCGGCCTTTACCATTAACTTGCAGCGCAGACTCACCATGTATTTTATATAAATTTTCATAGACAATATAAGGTGCTGTTATTTACCCACAATGGTCAGCGCGACTCTTTTTCGGGTACTTTGGACGAGCCTGCGTAGTAATTTACTCTCAGTAGCCTCTGGGCGAAGGAGGGAAGCAGGCATTATTCAGTGCCGCTGCCATTTTTTGTTTAGTACTTGATTCTTTCTTCAAGATAGTACTTTTTAATTAATCTTTTATTAGATGCCTTACTTAAATATTGCCAGGACCTACCAAAATATGCAGTTGATCTTTACTTTATTCTTTCTTCAATTTTCATTGTTTTGGTTTTTTATTTACCAGAAACAATATTTTTTTTCATCTTATAAACTATTATTTAGGATATAGCCCGGAGAATATCATTTTCCAAATTTATATACAAAATATATATTAATTGATGGGATGTATGCATACCTGGAGTATGTTTTATCAAGGGCCTTGTCAATTTCTATATTTATAAAATCTACTTCAGTATTTTCTGAACTCAATTTGCTCTTTGATGCCAGGTTCTTGCTTATTGCTGCTTCGGCATGAATCTCAATGTGAGGGTGTTCTTTAAGGTGAAATATTCTTCCATATAATAATCCTGCCTGGAAGAGTTCTGATTGCAGGGATATTTCGGGAATAAAACCTGGAATAAATTCAGGGATAGGAAAAACAATACCAAAATAATTTTCTATCAGATCAATGGGCGTATCAGCTGCAGTCAGATTAATCCATTGTCCGTAAGTACCAATATAGTTATCCCTGAAGTGGTAATTAACCCCCATATCAACCAAGAAGCCTATTTGAAAAGCATTTTTTATCAGTCTGATAGTTTTTTCGTCTACTCCAAACGATTCGAGAGTAAAGAGTATGGCATCATTATAAGGGTAGGTTAATATTCCTAACTGGGAACTGAAAGACAAATTATCGCCAGTTATCAGGCTGTACTGGATTGTATATTGAAGTGGGATTTCTATTCCTGCTTTTATTTCATGGCTGATGTGGTTCTCTTTTTCCTGTGCCCATCCTATATTATTCGATATCAGGGTAATTATAATGAAAAGAAAAGCGACTCTGAACATCCTCATATATATACTGATTGCTTGATTTGGTTTATGATAATAATATCTTGTACATGTTTTATGTTCTATCATTTCTAAATTTTGATATTAAATATAAAGGAATCTCCCTTTTTGTACTATCGCTTCATGTATCGTGTTGCTCTGTTTCCCCGGTCGTAACTATATTTCTTCTGAAGAAACTTTCCTGTTGGGCTTTGTGCAAGGCCACCCAGGCCCGTGCAGCACAGGGAAGCTGGCATAGCTTCACCAACTGCTTTCATAGCATCAATTACTTCATCGTAGGGTATTACGGGGTCATATCCTGCAATAGCCATAATCGATGAGTTAAGGGCATTGCTTGCTGCCATAATATTTTTGCCCAGGCAGGGTAGTTCAACGCGAACTGCAACGGGATCACAAATAAGACCCAGCTCATTCTGCAAAGCCATCGATGCTGCATTTATTGCCTGTTCTGCACTACCTCCATTTAACTCAACCAGTGCAGCAGCTGCCATGGCCGCTGCCGAACCTGTTTCTACCTGGCAGCCTCCCTCCTCGGCAGAGAATGTGTATTGGTTTGCTATAAAAATACCGCATATCCCGGCAGCCAGGAAGGCATTGGTCATTTGATGTAAATTAAATTCACCCTCCGGGAGCGATCCGAACAAAGCTCCTCCTACAACACCACAACTCCCTGCAGTAGGTATGGCTACTATAAGTCCCATAGAGCTTTTTACTTCCATAATGGCACTGGTATAAGCAATTATGGTGCTGTTGATGGTTTTCCTGATAAGACCCTTGTTTTCTGCAAGCCCGATCAGTGTTGACTGAGTTTTCAGTATTCTATCCTCATAGTTAGTACCTCTTAGTCCTTCATCAATCGAACTTTTAACTATAAGAACAATTTCTTCCATTTTCTTTAGAATGGAATTACTATCCAGTCCTGTACGGGCACTTTCATACATTATTGCCAATTCGGCCAGGGATAAGTTTTTATTTTTTGCCAATTCCATCATTTCACCAACGGTAGTAAAAGGAAGTACCATTGCAGAGGCAGAAGGAACAGGCACGACAGGATGTAATTCAAGCTTCTGGCTTATTTTCTTGTTGAGTCTGGGGCTGGCAATCATGTCTGAATCTTTGCTCAAACTGATGGGAGATTTACAATTAATTAAAAGCTTGCCATTAGAATCCAGAGATTTGTATAATTTAAAATTTGAATGGCTATTATTAAGACTTTGTTCTATCTCAGAGATATCACTATCATCTACATTTTGAAAAAATATCATAGTTTCATATAAATCGCCTCTTATCGAAACCTTGAAACCGTTCCATTCTAATATTTCAAACATGCCTCCGCCAGTCGAAATTGCCAGGATATCCAGATCTGCCCCCTCCCGATACTTAACCTTTATTTGATAAGCATTAGGGTGTTTATTTTCAATATCAGTTATGATATATTCAATTTTGAAATGACTCTTTTTCAGAATTTCTTCATAATTAACAATTTCAGGATCTGTCATCTCCAGGCCCAGGAGGCCGCCTGTCAATCCCAATGCCGATCCCTGGCCAAGATAAGTTGTTGCCAGTGAACTGGTTTTATCAAAGTTCACAACCACCTTGATAATGTTTGAGTTGCCTGCCTGCCTGATAATGGCCCCAATGTGATGTGCAGCAGCAGTATGCGAACTGGAGGGGCCTCGCATTACAGGACCAATTACATCGTTAAAGATACTTGGTGTATAAGTTGAATTCATCTTCTAAGTGCAAAATAATTAGTTCGAATACTTCTCAAAAATAGCATTAGCCATAAACAAATCCTGAACTCCCAGGCCAACACTTTTGAAAATTGTAATATCATTATCAGTATGTCGCACGACCCTTTCTTTGTTGATTAGTTCACCTATTTCTGCTTCAATAATGGTGTCAGTAAAAATTTGCCTGCTGATGGGTTTAATCAAATCTCCAGATTCTTTCAGAACCGATACTTTCGAATCCACAAACAGTTTGCTTCCTTTAAGGATCAGGGGATCTATCTCCTGCATCTCTGGTTTGTACGAACCTATTGCATTAATATGAACACCTTTTGCTATGTCTTTCAGATAAAACAGAGGTTCTTCAGAATTAGTCGCAGTACAAATTATATCAGCCTGTTTTAAATGTGATAGATTTTTCTCAGCACTAATAGAAATATTTAGTTTTTCTTCCATTTCTGCTTTGACTTTATTTGCTACATCAAGATTAAGGTCGTACAGAAGGACTCGTTTTATAGGTCGTATAGTACAGGCAGCTTCCAATTGAGTTTTACCCTGGGCACCACAACCAAATACAGCAAGGGTCTCAGCATCCTCGGGTGCCAGTAATTTTATAGCCATACCTCCGGCTGCGCCCGTACGAAGGGCAGTAATATACCCACCGTCCATAATAGAAAGTATTGCCCCCGTTGCCAGATCGATTAATAAAACCACACCCAGAATGGCAGGTATGTCCTGAAGATTCCCGTCTTTTTTTTGAGTAATCACCTTTACTGCCGCTCTGCCCAGACTTTCATTGTAGGCCGGTTTAAGAAAAAGATCTAAACCATTAATACCCGAAACATGGCGCTGTGGCACCTTGCTCGATCCATCGTAAAAACTTGCAAAAGCCTGTTCCATAGCACCTATGGCTTCATCCATGCTTATCAGGCTTATTATCTTTTCTGCATCCAGCATTTTGATATTTTGAAAAATGGTATTATTCATACTGCAATTTTTCTATTATGTAGATTGTTCCCTGGACTTTTTTATCCAGTAAGCAAGGAATATTCCTGCTATGATTGCCGAAATAATTAACATCTCGGTTGAACCGAGGTATAGCTTGAATCTATCAACCTCAGTTATATAAGCATTGCTCGTAATGTCGGTATGCATAGATCCGAACATAATGACCATCCATCCAAAATGAAGGGCCCAGGAATATCCAATATGTCCTGTTAGAATTATCAGAGAGTTCCTGGTAAATCCAACAAGGAAAAGCGTAATTAATGTCGACAGTCCTATGATACCACTATCCAGAAATATCCACCTGTAAAAGATGTAATGAATCAGGGCAAAAAATACAGCCAGAGAGGGAGTAACCCTAAACTTATAAACATAGTAAACAAATAAAAGTAACACTAAACTATTTCCTTCATTTAAATATAAATATAAAATAGATAGTAATTCGCGGTGTGCCATTCCCCATTCCGAATATGGTTCTTGTTTCGCATTCTTTGTTTTTTCATAGTTAATAAATTGTAATAATAAAATAATGATGATGGATTTGGTTATAATTGGTAGATTCAGTTGCATTCCGGTTTGCTTAAGATATTCCCTGTTCCATATAATGTAGCTTATGAATATTATTAGTGCTGAGCCTATCGAGGAGTACCACCGCCATTAAAAACATAGTATGTGAATAAGAAATACAGTATGAAAAGCAAAGCGAATAGCAGCGACCTCTTTGGTGTGGTTATCATATCATCAGTATTAAAAGATTAAATGCAATCTTTGTTACTGCAAAGAGCGATAGTCTATCAATATGTGTTAAGTACAATGCCCTGGCCAAACTTGTGATGTCCGGTTTATGATTTATTTAATTTTCTTGATTATACAGCCATGCTCCTTCTGATCGGAGGATTAGGATCATAGTTTTCTACAACAAAATCATCAATAGTCAGTTGATCAAAAGGCTTTTTTGCAACATGAAGTTGTGGCAAAGGTCTGGGTTCTCTCGACATTTGTTCAAGAATTGCAGTAACATGATCATATTTTTCTTCATTTCCGTCACTGGGAGCATTTTTATTAATCCATTCAACAACCTCTAAATACTCTTCTCTTTTAGAAACATTCCTTACTCTCTTTTGTAATTCTCTGAAATTATCCCTGTGCCATTGAGTTCTTTTTCCAATACTTGAATAGAAATGTGAATCTCCAAATGTGTGGATAAATGTTTTTGGAACCATCCCGGCTTCCTGGGCAATTACCTGGGTAAGAGCAGCATAGCTGGCTATATTAAAAGGAACACCCAGAAATTGATCACAACTTCTCTGGTAAAGTTGTAATTCCATCTCACCTTCTTCATTTGCAGTTGCCTGGTAGAGAACATGGCATGGTGGCAAAGACATATTTGGAGTGTCTCCGGGGTTCCATGAATCAACTATATGCTTCTTTCCCGTAGGCTTCTTTTTAAGACCTTCGATCATTTTCCCTACCTGGTCGATTTCAATAAACATCCCTTTGTCATGATCATAATATTCCCATCTTCTCCATTGCTTACCGTAAATTGGTCCGGCATCTCCCCATCTTTGAGCAAAATCAGCATCTTCTTTTATTCTCTGGCCATATTCTTTCATTGCTTTGTCCCAGTCAGGAGAATACTTTACTATACTTTCAGCAAAAATACCTTCTTTCTGCATCCCGGGAAGATTGTCCTGGAAAGCATCCGGTCTCCAGATAGGGCAGTTATTATCTTCAAGATATTTAATGTTTGTGTCTCCTCTTAAGAACCATATTGTTTCATGAAACATAGATCTTGTAGCCATCTTCTTGGTGGTTAATAATGGATAGCCTTCGCTGAGATCGTATTCATTCTGGTACCCAAACAATGAAATAATTCCGGACCCTTTACTTCCGCCTTTAAAATTTGAACGCTTAGAGGTTAAGATTGCTTTTGAATGATCTAAATATTGTTGCGCCATTTCTACTTCTATTTTTAGATTATATTAATCTCAAAAATAGTTTATATTTCTATTAATTACCGGGGCCGGGGCTTTAAAGTATGGGCAAATTATTAACAATGGCAGTTAATAAGAATTCTAAGATAGAGCCCCTTATCTTGATTTATTTTAAGGGGCTCATTTAAGACTTTATTTTATATCAAAACGGTCTGAATTCATCACTTTCACCCATGCGCTTACAAAGTCTCTGACAAATTTTTCCTGATTGTCATCCTGCGCGTAAACTTCAGCATATGCCCTTAGAACCGAATTTGAACCAAAGACTAAATCTACTCTTGTAGCTGTCCATTTTGTTTCTCCCGTTTTACGGTCTACGATATTGTACAAATTATCGCTTACAGGTTTCCATGAATACTTCATATCTGTGAGATTCACAAAAAAGTCATTACTCAGCACTCCTTCATTTTCTGTAAAAACACCATGCTTTGTTCCTTCGTAATTAGTTCCCAGTACTCTCATCCCTCCGATTAAAGCTGTCATCTCCGGTGCTGTCAAACCCATAAGTTGTGTCCGGTCTAATAATAGTTCCTCAGGCTTAACAACATAGTCTTTTTTAAGCCAGTTTCTGTACCCATCATGAATCGGTTCAAGGTCATAAAAAGATTCAGCATCGGTCATCTTATCACTTGCATCTCCACGTCCCTCCTTAAATGGCACCTTGATATTTACACCTGCTTTCTGTGCTGCTTTCTCAACAGCAGCACAGCCACCCAGAACAATGAGGTCGGCAATGCTTACTTTTTTCGATAAACCAGCCTGGATATCAGTTAAGCTGTCAAGTACTTTTTTTAGACGAACAGGCTCGTTTCCAGCCCAGTCTTTTTGAGGAGCCAGGCGAATTCTTGCTCCATTTGCACCTCCTCTGTAGTCAGATCCTCTAAATGTTCTGGCACTGTCCCATGCTGTATTAATTAATTCAGTTCCAGTAAGATCGCTATTTAACAATTTGTCTTTTAAGTCTTCTATTTCTGTATCGCTCAAAGTGTAGCCCGGTGAAGGAACCGGATCTTGCCAGATCAGATCTTCGCCGGGAACATCAGGACCCAGGTAACGACTTTTAGGACCTAAATCACGGTGGGTTAACTTGAACCATGCTCGAGCAAAAACCTCCGAAAAATATTCCGGATCTTTGTAAAAGCGCTCCGATATTTTCCGGTATTCAGGGTCCATTTTCATCGCCATATCAGCGTCTGTCATAATAGGATTTTGACGAATGCCTGGTCTGTGAGCATCAAAAGGCTTATCTTCTTCTTTAATACTTATGGGTTCCCACTGCCATGCACCTGCGGGACTTTTCCTTGATTCCCACTCGTGGTCCAGCAACAGGTAGAAGTAGCTATTATTCCATCTGTCAGGTTTGCTGGTCCATGCTCCTTCGAGTCCGCTTGTTACTGTATCCTCTGCATTCCCCTTACCCTTTGGATTTATCCATCCGAAACCCTGGTTGTCAATTGACGCACCCTCGGGACCTGGACCCAGTATAGATGCATCTCCATTACCATGAGCCTTGCCAACAGTATGACCACCTGCTGTTAATGCTACCGTCTCTTCATCATTCATAGCCATACGCTTGAAAGTCATTCGAACATCACGGGCAGTTTTTAATGGGTCTGGCTTTCCGTCAACACCCTCAGGATTTACATAAATTAATCCCATTTGAACAGCAGCCAGGGGATTTTCTAGCGACTCACGGTCCTGGTCATCAGTATACCTGTTTTCAGTGGGTGCAAGCCATTCTTTTTCTGCTCCCCAGTAAATATCTTTTTCGGGGTGCCATATATCTTCACGACCTCCTGCAAATCCAAATGTTCTAAATCCCATTGACTCATACGCCATATTGCCGGCCAGAATCATCAGATCTGCCCAGGATAGTTTGTTTCCATATTTCTTCTTTATCGGCCATAATAATCTCCGGGCTTTATCCAGGTTAACATTATCCGGCCAACTGTTTAATGGTGCAAATCGCTGATTTCCGGTATTACTACCGCCTCTGCCATCAGATACTCTGTATGTTCCGGCAGAGTGCCATGCCATTCTGATCATTAGCCCACCATAATGTCCCCAGTCAGCTGGCCACCATTCCTGGCTATCTGTCATTAATGCCTTTAAATCATTTTTAAGGGCTTCAAAATCGAGCTTATTGAATTCGTCAGGGTAGCTAAAATCCTTACCCAGTGGATTAGTCTTGGCGTCGTGTTGGTGTAAGATGTCTAAATTTAAGGCCTTTGGCCACCAATCCATTACGTCATTTTGAGTTTCGGTGTTTGCTCCATGCATAACCGGACATTTCCCCTTTTTTGAATCTTTCATAATAGCATATATTTTAAATTATCTATTAATACTCATCTTACCTTGTTGGCAGGAGTTTTTATAAAACTAATTGATTAACTCATAACTTTTGATGCTTAAACAAATATAGTATACCTTAATAAAACGCTTTTAAACTTCTATTTGTTTTGCCGAAAGTCTGGTAAAATTGAATATTTCTATTAACAAATGCCTCCGTTTAAGTATCATTGATTCTATTGGCTCAGTAAGAAAGCCAACTTTAGTTAAGCATAATGACACTTGTGCAATTAAAAATAGTAAGTATATAGTAATGCCCCGCCCAGGACAGTACCCGGGGTTCTATCCTTAGCAAAGAGAGGAATATAAAATACTTTTAACCCGGCAACGCTTTTGGCAACAGATTCCTTTTTAAATTCAATTCCGGTTTGCCAGCTAAGTAAAGGGCCCATGGCAAAAAATGATGCACCAGGATTACTGAGATCAGATTTATAGTCGGGTCCATAGTGAAAGCTAATCCCTATTCCAGGACCTGTAACAAGATTGACTTTTTCGTTTATTAATTTATTGTATTCAAGCGTAATCTCGGGCTCAAACTGCAGCATGTTAAATGCCAGTCCAAATAGGACAGGACGCATTATTGGAAGATTAAAATTTAAGGAATGCTTATCATTAAGCCTGTGTTTGGTGACAAACATAATATCTGCCATTGATCCTCCTTTTACTCCTGCAGGACTGGCAACACACATTCGATAATTATCATATCTCCCACCTGCAATAAATAGAATACCATATGAATTTTTGCTCTTATCGGAATCTTGTCCGTAACTACTTTGAAATAAGCTTAAAAGAATACTAAGGAACAGAATTGTTTTTTTCATAGTTTGCTTCGATTCTTTTCAATTATACCTCATGCTATGGGCCAGGACTTATTGTTTTTTCGGCTTCGGAAAGATTGTAAAGGTATAAGTTACTTGATTTTATTATAATTCAATTATATTTTCTTTTGGGTTTTCCCGGATTGCGTTTATTCTGGCTATTTTTCTTTGCAGCAAAATATTCCTGTTTTCGTTTTATTTTTTCTTTCTCAACTTCTTTCTTCTCAAGAGAATTCATTGGTTTATCTGTTTGGGGGAAAGGATTGTTATTAATAATTTTTATTCGCTGATTTATCAATTTTTCAATATCCTTAATATATGCATTCTCTTCCGGTTCACAAATCGATATAGAAATACCCTTATCTCCGGCTCTCCCTGCTCTACCTATTCTGTGAACGTAGGTCTCGGGCAGATTTGGTATATCATAGTTAATAACATATTTTAATTTATCAATGTCAATTCCTCTTGCTGCAATATCAGTTGCTACTAATACTCTTATCTGTCCATCTTTAAACTGTTGCAGGGCTTTTTGTCTTTGATTTTGTGCCTTATCTCCATGTATTGCGGCACTAAGTATTTTTTTCTTTTTTAAGTATCTCACTACCTTGTCGGTACCATGCTTTGTTCGGGAGAATAATAATACCTGAGTAATTTTTTGGTCCTTAAGAATATGCAGTAAGAGATCTTTCTTATCAGGTCTATTAGTATAATACAGGTATTGCTGAAGCGTATCGGCAGTAGAAGATACCGGGCTTACTTCGATCTTTATCGGATTATGCAATATCTTTTTCGACAGGGCAACAATATTATCCGGCATTGTCGCTGAAAAGAATAATGACTGTCTTTTTGCCGGCAATTTGTCAATTATCTTTCTGATATCATGAATAAAGCCCATATCAAGCATGCGATCAGCTTCGTCCAGTACGAAATACTCAACATCCGTTAATTTAATAAAACCTTGATTCATAAGGTCTAGCAGTCTTCCCGGAGTGGCTACAAGGATATCAACCCCTTTGCTGAGAGCAAGGGTTTGAGATCCCTGGGTAACACCCCCGAATACAACTGTGTTCTTAATTCCTGTATATTTCCCATATGTAGAGAAACTCTCGGCAATTTGAATCGCTAATTCGCGGGTAGGGGTAACAATTAGTGCATTTATCTTTCGTGGTCTGTTATAGTTTTGACGATCATTGTAAAGATGCTGAAGGATTGGAATAGCAAAAGCAGCAGTTTTACCGGTACCGGTTTGTGCACTGCCCAGGATATCCTTTCTATTTAATATTAGCGGTATCGCCTTTTCCTGTATTGGTGTTGGTACAGAATAATTTTCTTCTTTTAATGCCTTTAAAACAGGCATAATGATGTTTAAATCATCAAATTTCATTTTATAATATTTTTAATCCCACCCCAGGGTTTTAAAATCCGGGAGTCCGGTATGTAATTATTTATCAATAGTATACAGACGTAAAATTATAGGGCTCAGTAAGCCAGAGTCTAAAAAAGTATAGTCAGGTGGAAATAAGAAAATAATCTTTGTAGCCCTATCTTTTGCCTTGTATTGACCTGCAGTTATAACTGCATAGCCACTGCAAAGATATTGATAATTAATGATCTTCCATTCATTAGGCTAAATATCAGTAAATCAGAAAGGTCAATAATAGCCCTGGAAATTGCAATAACAGGGGTCGGTGTTCTCTATTTGATTACTTCAGGAAGTGCCTGTCACTTCTCAGAATACTCTCTCAGTAAATAACGAATTATTTCAGTCAGCGCTATAATTTTATTAATATTAATCCGGTAATGTACAGGCATCCGGTATGATCATACCTGTAAGTAATTATAATCCCGGGATATCAGTTTGCGAACTAATAGCTTTCTCAGAACCATTTTCTCTTTCTGAAATAAATTAACATTCCAATAGCAACCGATACCATTACTGCCCACATAATAAAGTAACTGTATCTAAAATGGAGTTCTGGCACAACATCAAAGTTAGTTCCATAAATTCCTGCAATAAAAGTAAGAGGGATGAATATAACAGAGAAAATAGTCAGGAATTTCATTATATCATTTAGTTTACTGCTTATAGTAGTATGATATATATTTAGTTGGTCAGATAATATTTCCCGATAACTATCAGAAGAATCGCTTGCCTGGTTGATATTATCCTGCAGTTCTTGTATAAACTCGCACGGGTGCAGCATAAAGAGCGAACATGCCTTGTTTATTATCCTTCTGAACATCGCACATTATTTCAATGAAAACCTTGGCTTATTGTTAATAACTGCTTATTTTTAAGCTTGCTAATTAGTTCAATAATATAAATTTCATGAGCCTTACTAGAAAGAATTTAAGAGCTGCTATCTTTTTGATATTTGCAGCCTTTGTTGTCTATTCCTGCACATCAGGAAAAAACAAGGAAGATGATAATAAACGACCAAATATACTTTTTATCCCTGTTGATGATCTTCGCCCTGAGCTGGGTGCTTTTGGCAGCGACTATGTCAAGACACCCAATATTGACAGGTTGGCCGAACAGGGTGTCTCATTTACCCGAACATATTGCCAGCAAGCAGTATGTAATCCGTCACGTGCCAGCCTGCTAACCGGTCTGCGTCCTGATTCTATTCAGGTTTGGGACCTTTCGACTGAGTTCAGGGATAATGTTCCCGATGTTGTTACTCTGCCTCAGTTTTTTAAACAGAACGGATATATAACAGTGGGCTTTGGAAAAGCCTTTCATAATAACGACCCGGATACAATATCCTGGACAGAAGTTCCTGAGAACCTGCAAGGTTTTCCATTCGACCCTGATGCTTTTTATCTAAACGACGACAACCTGGCAATACAGGCAATGAAGATCGAAGAACTGAAAGCCGCAGGTCGATCCACGATCGATCAGCTTGGCCATTGGTATGTAAAGGCAAATGCCACTGAAATGGCTGAAGCCGATGATGATGATTATTACGATGGAGCACAGACTACCCGTGCTATAGAGGTGCTTGAGAGGCTGGCGACAGAAGATAAACCCTTCTTTCTGTCAGTAGGCTACTATCGACCACACTTGCCATTCAATGCACCAAAGAAATATTGGGATATGTATAAGAGGGATGAAATTCCACTGGCTGAAAATCAATTTGTACCCGAGGGCGTTCCTTCCTTCCTTGTTCACGGAGATGCTGAGCTGCGGGGATATTCAGATTGCAGAGAGTTACCATTCCCGGGAGACAGTCCCTGGGATACAGACAGGCAGAGAGAGATTAAGCATGGATATTATGCAAGTGTGTCATATACTGATGCACAGGTTGGAAGACTTCTGGATGCACTGGAAAGACTGGGATTAAGTGAAAATACTATCGTAGTGCTATGGGGAGATCATGGGTGGAAACTGGGAGAACATAATGGCTGGGGTAAGCAAACAACTTATGAAATAGATACAAGAGTGCCACTTATTTTTAGTGGAGTGGGAGTGAAGACAAAAGGGACGCAGAGCAGCGCCTTAACCGAGTTTGTTGATATATATCCTACTTTGTGCGAAATGGCTGGTTTTAATGTACCGGAACATTTGCAGGGCACCAGCATGGTTCCTTTGATTGAAGATCCCGATATAGAATGGAAATCAGCAGCCTATAGCCAGTTTCTACTGGGGCGCTATGGCAGAACTACAACGATCGAAGGAGAGCAAATGGGTTATGCTATAAGGACAGATCGTTACAGATATGTAGAGTGGTATAACTGGCTGGGTGAGCAGAAAACGAAAGGCGATTTTCTCAGGGCCGAATTATACGATCATCAGACCGATGCCCAGGAGAATAAAAACCTGGCCGAAGACTCAGAATACAAGAACATTGTTGAGCTTCTGTCAAAACAATTAAACGAGGGCTGGAGATATTCAAAGCCACTTATCACAAATAATGATTAATAAGTGCAATAGTTGTTTACCTACATTAATAAAACATATATGAGATACATAAAACGTTTCAGCCATCTTATTTTGTTTGTAATAATTTTTTCTTCAGCAGGTAAGCTTGCCGCTCAAACAGATGTTTTTCAGTTTTTAGATAATACGACTTATAAAATTATTGAAGTGCATCCTTCCAGTACAGACCCTGCAATAACATACTGGGATACTGCTCATGTAGCATATTATGATCCTGCAATATCAAATAATAAGCTGATGCTCTGGCTTACCGGAACCAATGGCACGACATATAATATCCCCAGAGACTTTTTTGTAACTGCCCTGGAACAGGGGTACAGAATCATTGCACTTTCTTTTATTTCAGTACCTGCGGTAGCCAGGATATGCAGAGGAGATTTTCTGGACAATAATACCGATTGTGCTGCCGAATTTCGCAGGATGCGTATTTATGGAGACAACGGTTTTTCGATGATACCAGATCAACCCCAGGATGCAATTATCCCAAGGTTTGTAAAATTACTTCAGTATCTCTCCAAAACAGACCCGGATGGTAACTGGCAACAATACCTTGATGAAGGAACGAACAAACCCCAATGGAGCAAAATCGCAATTTCAGGACAATCGCAGGGTGGAGGCATGGGGCAATTTATTGCTCAGTACGAAAATATAGCCAGTGTTATCAGTTTTTCCGGGGGCTGGGATTACTCTAATTCTGCTAAAAAAATAGCCGACTGGTATTTTAATGAGAATGTTACACCATTGGAAAACTGGTATGCTACTTACAATACCAATGAAAATGCAGCAAATAGCATTAAAGAGATATGTATAGCACTTAAGATACCTCCTGACCAGGTGTTTGCTCTGGATAAGCCTCTACGTAATGACTCCTCACTTGCAGGTAAATCAAACCCTTATCATGGAGATGGTCTTCATAACTCAGCATATCGACCTGTTTGGATTGAAATGTTAGGTAGTGGTTTTTAATTCCTTAGGGTACAGGTTTTTGATCTAACTGCGATAGGTCTGATTGTAATTTACAGGGCGCGAGCCTTAGTGCTTCATTAAGTTTGGGTTGAAATTAATTCTAATACATACATCCGTATTGGTTGTCCCATTGCTTTGGCGTATCGGGCAATCCAAACTTGCTTGTCCTGACTGTATGTTTTTAACAAAAAACATAGTAAAATGTAAATGCAATCAATAAGAGAGAATGGAATTAATATATATATTATTCAATTCCTGGTATAATTATATTCTCAGAGAAGCTCTAAACCCTCTCGCAGAATAATACGATTCTGCACCGTTGTGATAAATGAATACCTGCCCGTAACGATAATCACCGAAAATCGCACCTCCAAGTTTTCTAATAACACCCGGTGTTTCAATCCAGCTTGATGTTTTAGTATCGAACTCTCCTAATCGCTGAAGTTCTAAATATTGCTCTTCTGTTAATATATTGACACCCATCTCGGCCGCCATGCCAATAGCACTGTTTTTAGGTTTATGTTCTTTTCTTGAATCTAGTGCTTCCTGATCGTAACACAGGCTTCTGCGGCCCTTAGGGCTTTCGATAGAACAGTCATAAAAGACATATTTATCTGACTCTTTATCGTAATTCACAATATCTGGTTCACCGGCTGTTATTTCCATTTGATAAATCGACCATAGCTTTGCCGGACTGTTTTCAAGTTTGAATTGTATTTTTGACCAATTTAGACCATAATGACGGTTTATGTTTTTTTCAAATCGGCTTCTCAATATTTTAAGTAATTCACTACTCTGTTCAAGTGTTAATACCATTTAGTTTTTTTTAAGCTCTATCAGGCTATCCTGCTTTACTGTTTGATAGTTTGCGCCTAAGGCCTGGCAGTTGAAACTAAAGAGTCTATTACTTAGTTTACTATAACCTGAATGCCAATTAATTCATTTTACTCAAATACTCTTACTCCTGTTGTCGTGAATGATAATCCTTGTTGTCCGTTTGTAGAAATCATTACAGCCTCAAATAAAGGAGGATTTATATCATTTTTCATAGCCCAATCAAAAACAAAATTAGCACCAGACCCTCCTTCGATATCCTCCTCGTTAATAATAATCTCCAGGGTTTCCAATGGTGTTAAATATATGGGACTTTTTATGTACTGTCTAATATTTTCTCCTACTGTATTAAAATAATCCGCTTTTTTAATAAAAACAGTATCTGTTGTTGATACATTACGCATACTTACCGTTACGGTAAGGTCAAATGTTCTTTGCTCATGAATGTGATAAATGTGGGAATAAACCGGAAGATATGTTTTGCCACAAAAAAAGGCAGTAAAATCTTTAATTTCAGATATTCTACTTTCCCAATCACCTTGCTTAATCGGGTATTTATCCGTTTCATTTCCACAAGAATTAAAAACCAGTACTAAGGTTATTATACTAATAAGATTTTTCATTTCATTGTCATATTTCTTTAAAATCACAAATTTACAATTAATATTCTTATGTGTTTGTGCTTTGGTCCTCTGGCAATTAAACCACCTTCTGCTTTTTTGCTTATCCCGTGGGTAGGGGATAGGCCAAAAATCTTGACACAGTTCATTGCATATTAACGCATGCCGGGTTTAGTAAATTCACCATCTACTCTCTTCAAATATAAATCAATTAAATAAAGTATTGAAAATGAAAGCAGGATTGAAATTGTTACCGGATTCAATAAAAAACCCACAATCATCTCTATCGAATGTATTACGTTGTTTTCCTGACCAAATTTAGCCCATGAAAAGATTAGGGTAGCAAATGAAATTAGAATAAACAAAGAAGCATATATAATCCAGGGAATTAAAAAAGTTATATCACCTGAACTTGAAAAGCTAATATTATTTTCTTCTGACTTTGTAATTATCTCAAGCGTATCAAGTGTAAAATCGGGATTTGAGATTTGATTAAAATCAGAAGATATTATTTCACTGATGAATTCTTTATCATTTGTCTTCATGTCAATTCCTTTAATTCTTTTTTTAATGAAACACTTAGTCCGCTATATAACTTCATCCTTGCTCTCTGGAGTAAAACTTTTAAATAATTTCTTTTCTTATCTACAATTTTGGAGATCTCTTTTAAACTCAAATCCTCATAGTAATACAATGAAAGTATGGTATAGTCAAGTTCATTTAGCTTTGATAAAGCTTCACTAATCAACCGTTTTCGGTCATATGCATCAAGATTATTAACCCTTCCTTCAATTAGACTATAATTAAAAGTGTCAGATAAACTATCATTAATCTCTACAATCGGTAGTTTCTTATGCCTTACTGAAGAAATGGCTGTATTATATACAATCCGATAAAACCAGGTTGAGAACTGACTTTCATTTTTGAATTTATTCAGACCCCTGAAAGCTTTAACAAAAGAGTCCTGGACAACCTCCTCAGAATCTAGCTCGTTTTTAGTGATTTTAAGAGCTATATTAAAAGCTAAATCCTTGTATTTGTTAATCAATGCGGAATAGTCACAATCCTGATCGATATTTTGGTTAATCGTCATAGACAATCAAGATCTAATCAGTTTTTGATTTGTGAAAAAATACCAGTATAATTCCACAAATAACCAAAATCATAGTTGAGTAGGCAACAAAATTTGGAATCCCAAAGGTTATATTTAGTATATATCCAACCAAAACGCCAAGTGCAACACCAATTAACAATAATCCGACTTTCAAATTTTCCTGCTGCTTCTTTGGTTTTGAATCAAGAAGTGAAGGGTCAATTCCCTTTTCAAGTAAAGCCGATTTTTCTTTGTTTTTTATCTGTTTATCCTTATAATCAAGGTAAAAGAGCCAGGAGACGAATACCATTCCAAAAATTGGCACTAATAAACCTAAGCCTTCAATTGTTCCAAACATATCTTTAATTTTTATGGTTTATTCGTTAGACGCTGTCATTTATCAGTTGGTATCATTCTGGTGCGGCTTTTCTTGAATTATTAGGAGTAACGGTCTAATAATTAGTATTATAAGTTCAATGATTTATACACATTATCAACACCAGTTTTTATTTATTTTTCAAATTAACACCAGTTATGGATTGAAATTTCAGGGTCAAACTCTTTGAATATCTCTTTTATTTTTCCTCACCAATTCTTTCTCCCATTTTAACAGTAGTTTCATATCCCTTTGCTGTATTGATCAATAAATCCTCATCAATGTGGATTTTACTTTTTTCAAACAGCAGCACTACCGTTGAGCCTCCAAATTTAAAGTAGCCTTTCTCTTCACCTTTATTTACAGAACTTCCCTTAAAAGTTTGTTCGATGCTTCCTACCATGGTGGCACCAACTTCGGCCATAATAACATCACCAAACAAAGGATTTGAAAGAATTGTATATTCTCGTTTGTTTAAACAGAATATTTCAGCCTTTTTACGCAAAGCAAAGGGGTTGACTGAATAATAGTCACCTTCAATCTTTTTGTTTTGAGATAAATTTCCACTGACTGGAAAATGAAAACGATGGTAATCGACTGGGGCCAGTCGGATGATAAGCAGGGCACCATCATGGTACTTTTGTGCAAGATCAGGATTATCCAAAAAGGAAGATACATCAAAGCGCTTTCCTTTTATGATAAAATCGGAGTTGCTAATATCGGCATAAGCCAAAATTTTCCCATCGGCAGGTGATACAACAATATTAGTGCTGGTATCAATCGGTCTTGCATCATCCTTTAGTTTTCGGGTAAAAAAATCGTTAAAATTTTTGAACTCCTGTTCTTGAGCAACGCTCATATCAATATCAAAATCTTCAATAAAGGGATGTATCTTTTTCGCTGAAGAAGTGCGATCCATCATATTACCATAGATCGTTGAAACTAGCTTTCTTTTCGCCAACGCCCACAGGGTTGCTTCTCCAATTGGATTATAATATAACCATACTAACCACTTTTCTCCGGCCACCTTTTCGGTTTTTATTTGCCCACTTTCTCTTTCATAATATTGAATGGGATCTTGAGGCCCTAGTGGATAAAAGAGGCCAGGCTGATAATTATTGCAAGCAACAACAAAATGATGCCCCACCTCTTTTTAGTTTTTGTTATTTTCATGTTTGCTTTGTTTGCCTTGAGAAACAAATATAATTCAATGTCCTATATTTTAACCCACTTCCCATTAATCAATAAACTCTAAGCAGAGTGGGCTTCTTTCCCGAAATTCAATCCTTTAAGCCAGCCAAAGCCCTGATTAAGGCTTAGTCCCGAGTACTCGGTATGTGCTTACTAAGCCAGGTAAGTATGACCGAAGGTAGTATGTTGTTTTATTATCCGATATTCACATTAAATAAATACCCAACTAAAGCAGTAAGTCCCATTGCGACAGTTCCCCAGAATGTAATTCTAATAATTGCTCTCCTTATACTTGAACCTCCAGTTTTAGCTGCTAAAGCTCCCAAAATAATTAGGAAGAAAAGAGCAAAACCGTATAGAGAATACTCCATACTTTCTAAAGGCATAAAAAGAGTTACTATTAGTGGAAGTATTCCTCCTACTGTAAACGAAGCTCCGGAAGCAAAAGCAGCCTGAACAGGTTTTGCCTGACTAATTTCATTAATTCCTAATTCATCTCTGATGTGTGCCCCTAATACATCGTGCTCTGATAATTCTTTTGCGACTATTAATGCAGTTTCTTTTTGCAAACCTCTTTTTTCATATATTTCGGCTAATCGTTGTAATTCAATTTCGGGCATTTCATTCAGTTCCTGTTTTTCACGTTCGATGTCAGCTTTTTCCACATCTGTCTGAGAACTTACAGAAACGTACTCACCAGCTGCCATTGATAAGGCACCCGCGACCAATCCGGCCAATGTTGCCAATATAACGGGTTCTCTAATGTCACTTGCAGCAGCAACTCCGATTGCAAGACTTGCAGTTGATAATATTCCGTCATTAGCACCAAGTACAGTTGCTCTTAGCCAATTACTTCTGTGTATGAAATGATTGTCTAAATAATTGTCTAATCCTTCAGTTTTTTGTGTCATATTTTTTGCATATTTTCAAGACTAATAAGCTCAATTTTACCGTCTGAGTTTAAATCAATGGACTCCTGAAGATTTAATTTCTGTGCTCTCACAGAAAATCCCAGACAAATAAGAAATGAAAGGGAAATACATTTTTTCATAGCTATTAATTTATCAGAATAAATACCTTTTCCATTTCCAAATCTGTGTTTGATAGGTATGAATTAGCTGTGTAATTTATTCTATAGTCAGGTATAATTCCGTGATGATTATCGGGAATTAATATTTCATTATTAAACCGGAAAAGTGGGAAATTAATTATAATTTTTGAATTTGGAAGTTCAAGCTTCTGGAAGCTATTCGCATTGCATCCTGTTTCGCCACCCGCCGTCTCCTGGCCAATACAAATAGCAGAAGCTTTGTATTTGAGATAAGCCGTTAATGTACATGAAGATGATGCTGTGTATCCATCTGTCAGGACGAAAATATTCCCTTTAAATAGCTTTTTCTTAGGATAAGTAAGGTTGGTGATATACTTTATTCCTGAATCTGTTACCTTATGCCGGGTTGTTTTCTCCCAGAACCAGACTCCTGCCAGTTTCAACTTAGAGCTCAAATATTTTTCTACATTTCCTTTGGGCCTGAAGTCAATTTGAGATAGTGTATCGGATAGAATGTATGATAAAAAATCAAGGGTACTCCTCGTGGAGCCCCCACCATTGCCTCTTAAATCTATTACCAGATTCTCGATTGGCCTGTCATCTATTTGCTGAAATATTTTCCCGTTTATTTTCTTATAGCTACCATAGTCCATCGATTTAATCTTTAAATACATGGTGTTTTGAGTTAGATTGAATAACTCGACAGATTTCTCACTAATTAACGATTTTGATTTTGGTTGAAAATATTGAAATTTATTTGGCGAATAATTTTTTACAGCTTTTATATTAATTTCAGCTATCTCATCATTGGGGTTTATATATTTAATTCTAAAATCATCGGTACCAATAAAACACCTTCTGATTAGTATTTCAGAAAAATCATTTATAATGGAGTAGCCCAATGTTTTTTGATGTCCGTCGACCGGTTGATAAATAATAAGTTTATTTATTATCTCCATAGCGGGCAAGTCGTTAATTGAGATAACTTTAATAGGAAAGTATATTTGTGGGTTGTTATCTTTAAATTCTGCGTCCAGGATGTACAGTCCCGAAGAATCAGCAAAACAGCGAATAGGCAAGTATTTGTTCTCTCCCATTTGTTTTAGATATATTTCAGCTATTGGTGATTCTTCTATTTTGGTGTGAGAACATCCTACTTTGCATAGGGCCTCACGAACACTATTTTCATATTCAAAAGCAGTGAGCTTTCCGAGCGATTGATTCTGTACATGGCTTATATAGGAATCCAATTCATTGGTCCATGCTTTGTTTGAAGTTACTGGATGTCCTTCTATTATTGCATTATTGAGATATATCAAGTCTTCAATTAATTTATCCTTTGACAAGATTTGAGAACTCGAAGTACATCCAAGCATACATAAAACAGGTATGAAAAAAAGTATTTTTAAGATTTTTAGTTTCATCATAATCTGTTTTATAAGTATTATTCTGTCTTTGTAATATAAGGTATAACTTGTTCTTATGTCCAACCTTTCTATACACTGTTCTATTACTGGCACCTGATATATTCTATTACCTGGTCAGGAAATTGTTTTTTCTCATAGTGAGGATAAAACATTTAACTTCAGCGTACTGCTAGCCACCCCGTTAATTAGTTTTCTATATAACCAAAATTTGATAATGGCTTATCATTTAGAGCCTGAATTGATTAGTTTTTTAGGTCTCAATAGCGTTTTATTGACAGTAACGGAATCTACTTTACTCCGCGAATAATAAACTGGAAAGTATTGATCCTTAGCCCAGGGTTCAAACAAATTACTGTAAAAATAACTATCTGGATTACCAGACTGCCCTGGTCCATTGGTACTGACAGCCGAATCCCAATTGCCTGTATTCACAATCATCCTAAATGAAGCACCACTGCTTTGTCTATTATTTCGCCCTGTTGAACCTGGTGTGTAACTATTGCCCCCTCTAGGTAGCGGACCTAGGTTTAATTTAGTTTTTGTCTCTTCATTTACAGACTCCCCCAATGCATGAGCCATATAGGTATGTTTGAATTTTTCTTGCCCGTATTTCCATGCATTCATATCATCGCCTAGTGTTTCTTCAAGGTATTTTACTCCATTATTAAATGCTTCATATAGAAATAGATCCCTGCCCTGAATAGGATTTGAACCAAATCTGCGATCTGGCATAACAATCCAATCAATTAGCTTTTTCATTTGGATGCCTGAAATCAGCTCTTTTCCATCTGCAGGAATAAACTTTTCATTTGCAAGTAATATTATTTGGTTTTCCCACGCCACGTAAATAGCTGCTTCAATAGAATTTTGTTTCAATTTAAAATCCCAACCGTTGAGCTTTTTCTTTGCCTCATCCGGTTTGCCAGTAAAAGATATATTTGCAAGTAATGGCGTTAAAGTTCTGGCAGGTATTGACAGGTAGTCAACCTGCAATGCTTTCATGTCATCCATTGTTAGTTTTTCACCAGCCCCAAGGACTTCATTTACACGGTCTCCCCGATATGGATCTGCCCATGAAAACCCGATAGCATCCCAATGCTCATAATCATCTGGTGTTACATTTTGATTGGCGGTTCCAAAAAAACCTTTTGACGGGTTGAGAGCATTAGGTTTTTTAATAATTGGCAAATAACCGTCCCACTCATATCTGCCATCACCTGGAACCGGAACCAGGCCACTGAAATTTGTACGAATAGGTGCGATACCTACAGATTGCCATCCAATATTCCCTTCTTTGTCCGCCCATATCATATTTTCCCCTGGGATATGGCTATAGTTACATGCCTCCCGGAATTCTTCCCAGGTTTTAGCCTGATTCATACGCAAAGACGCCAGGTAGGGTGCCCCACCAGGTTCAAGCCATGCGCAACGAATTCCATATGCTTTGCTATGTTCTAAATCAACATAAACAATAGGGCCATGTCGGGTGTATAATAGGTCAACGTTGACATCATCCTTGCCTTTGACTTTGATGGTTTCAGTAATTACATTTACATCTTCCCATTGACCATTGTACATATATTGGTTTACATTACTCGGATTTAAGTCATAAACATACAAATCTTCGCCATCGGTGCTGAAGATAGTAAGCCCCCATGAACCATATTCATTGTGCCCGATAGAAATTCCGGGGATTTCTGGTTCACCTCCGCCTATCACGTTCCATCCGGGAGCTACCAGATGGGACATGTACCTGAGTGAAGGAACCGAAATACTTCTGTGAGGATCATTGGCCATGACCGTGTATCCATCTTCCATTAGTGCTCCACTCACCACCCAATTATTACTGCCAATAGAAAGGGAGTCGGTCCTTTCAACAATTGAATTTAAAAGTGCGCTCACATTCCCTGAAGCACGGTATTCAGGTTGAACATCACTGGATTCAAAACGAACCGGCCTTCGATACGCATTATACAATTCTAAAATGTTATCAAATAATAAGTCCTTGTTTATGCCGGGATCAAGCTCAATGTCTGGATCTTTTGGATGAAACCAATAGAGGTCTTTTACTGTCTCTACACCTAATTTTGCTACAGCCCGGCCAATCCTTAATTCTGCTCCAATATTTCCTAAAAGACCCTGGTGTCTGGAAATAACAACTTCAGGAGTCCACTTTTCCGGAACGATATTGAGTAATTTGAATTCAATAGGAAGCTGATCAGGGCTGGCCATAATTTCTTCTATATAAGCATTAACACCATTTGTATATGCAGTAATAATTTCTACACCGTCATCATGATAGTGTTTCATTTCTTCCGTCATATTGCCTCGAAATTTAAATAGACGGGTACCTATGTCGCGTTTCAACTCTCTTTCACCAAGAATTTCAGCAACTGTGCCTGTAGCCTGTCGTCTCCATATTTCAAATTGAAAAAGCCGGTCTTTTGCTGCAGCATATCCTTGTGCAAAAAATAGATCATGCTGATTTTTGGCATAGATATGATTGATTCCCCATTCATCTCTGAGTATCTCAACAGGTTTGTACAAACCGTCAATGTACACTTTATTGTGGTTAGGGGAATCACAGGAAAAAAAACTCAGTACTAATAGAAGGGTGAAAAAAGTTCTCATATGTTTCGGTTTGCTAATTTAAATAATCTTGCTTTAAAGTTGCCCATAACGGCCATCGGAACCGACAATATCAGCCGAAGACTTAACAAAGGCTGAGTCACGAGTTCTCGTGATTAAATTACCTGCCCCGCCCGCCCCGATTTCTCGGAGATAACGCATATTGGCGTATATCTTTTCCTTTATTCGCCCTCTTTTAATTCAAAAATATTCCCTTCCTGGTCTTTAATAAACAGGAGGTCGTTTTTATCTTTACGCTTAATTCTTATTACCGGATATCCGCTTTGCTCACACCTGGCAGTAATACTTTCACGGTTTTTTACTTCAAAACAGAGATGGGCAAAATTCTGGTTCGTATTTACAGAATGAACAAATAATTCAAGAAGGATGTCATCTTTTTTATACAAAAAAACATTCACTTGTTTTCTTACTTCAAAAAGAGTGGCTGCTAATTCAGCAGGCATATTAAATTGGTAGGCAGAATGAAAGCCTAGAATATTTTGATAAAAATTAACTAATTCCCCTTCGCTTTCTATATTTAGTGCCACATGATTTAATTTCATTTCTGTTTTTGCTTAATCTATTTATAATACGGTAACAATCCCTTATATTAATAATATTGGGGAAAGTAATTAAAAGCATCAAGAATAGAAGACAATAATTCTTTAATCTTTGTTACGTTTTTCATTCAACAATTCTTCCCTGATCATAGTATTTCCGCAATCAGGGCATTTAAGTGTAGTGCATTTAACACCCTGTTGATGTTGAATTTTGGTGCTACATTTAGTGCATACACAGTATCCGCCAACACTATAACCGCCTCCTTTGTTCCTTCCTCTGCCACCTCCCGATCCAAGACCTTTACCCTGACCGGAACCATTGCCACTGTTTGATTTTATCATGATTTTCTTATTTTAAGCTCTAGGTTTCTTAAATCGTTTTAGGATCCCATATTATCAAAACTAAAGCTCCCTCTTTCGACTCAAAAGGTCCATGTTCGTCGTGTGGTGAAAAAATTTGATAAGAACCCTTGGTATAACTTTTCCCATTACTTGAATATTCACCATCAAGAACAAAATCTTGTTCAGTAGTAATATGCGAATGAGGAGACATATAAAAACCTTTTGGCAATTTTAGCAAAACAGTTCTTGCCCCATTTTCATCCCTTAATACTTTTCTTTTTGTTCCTGAGAAGTACTCATCAGCATTTTCCCAGCCCAGATTGTCGTATAAATTCATTAAATTTTCCATATCATATTGCTTTTTTAAATGATTAATAAAATTGCAGTTATTGAGTTAAAATTTTTTATTCTGAATGAATATCATTATACCCGGGATTGACGCTGGCATCTGTTTCTTTTGTTTCACTGTTGTAGGTTTTAATGGTAATCCCTCAGGTATTACCTTTTCCATCCATTCTATTTCGGGTTTAATCGTTTAATTTTCATTTATACAAATTTTTTCATTGTCCAGTCATACCTGTTATTGCCCGATTCACCGGAGCCTGCAAGATCGATCGATATGGTTTTATACTTTTGTGAGAAGTGATTCATCTGATCATCCCAGATAATTCTCTGATTTGTCCATCCATGAACAAACACTATTGCGGGATCTCCAACTCCTTTCTGATCAAAGGCGATCTTAACACCATCTGAAGAAATGGTTTCATTAAAAGGTTCACTTGTACAACTGCAAATGAATGTGACAGGTAAAATAAAACCTAAGTTCCGAACTAATTTGATTCTATTCATATTAATCTCCTTTATTATTGGTGAGAAATAGTAAAACTTCTTCTTTTGAATTACCCTGAAGTTAACAGCCATGCCACCGGCTACTGCTTGTATAAGTTACTAATAATTATCTAATTAAATAATATAGAAATGAAAATGCTCATGTACATCGGTAACTTTTTAATGCAGGTAGGTTATCAGAAGCAACTAAAACAGATGTCATACAGCCATACTCTGATAACTACTTCGGTCCAATTGATAATTTAGTGTGTTTCCTAGACTATCAACTGCGTAGGTTGGGATTTCGAAGCTCCAACTTATCAAGCCATTTCAATTTTGAGTAAATGCATATAAGATAAAAGTTTTATTGCCATCAACAATAAAATGACTGCCAGAATTTTTTTTACTGTTTTAGGGTTTAATCTTTTGTGCATAAACATGGTTCCGAGTGTAGCCCCGGCAATTCCGGCTACAGATGCAATAACCAGCAATTTCCAATTGATATTTCCCATTGCCCAGTAGGTGAGAAATCCTGAAAAGGATGAAAATGGAACGACAAAAGCTGTAATGGCAGCAATTTTTTTAGGATTGAAACCTAACATTAGCATAAGTGGTGAAATTATACCCCCGCCACCAATTCCGAGCATTCCGGATAAAAGTCCGGCAAATGCTCCAATAGCCGAAAGAGCCACATAAGGTTTGTCTTCCCTATAGCTGTCCTGTACATTTTTTTTGTGAAACAAAAACATAAATCCTGAGAAAATCAGAAATCCGATAAAAAGAATCAAAATGATTTTTTTAGGGATAAATTGAGATATCCAGGCACCTGCAATGGCAAATAAAAAGGAAAAAATAATTATAGGTATTCCAACTTTAAAATCGAGACGTTTATTTCTAATGTTAGAAATACTTGCGCCCGTTAAACTTACTGTATTATAGAAAAGTCCGACGGGTTTTGCAATTCCAATTGGGATACCAAATGAAATTAAAATAGGTATCAGAATAATAGCAGCCCCAACACCTCCGAGGGAGAATATAAAGGCTGCTATAAATGAAATAGGTGCTAAATAATATTCTATCATACTAGATTAAATATTTTCCGAACATGGTATACATACTCTTTCTCCATCAATAACCTTAGATTGATTGTCGAAAACAATTTCACCACATTTTGAGCAGTTATGCCAATCAAATGTTCCTTTAGGTAGTTCTACTTTTTTCTCGAAGATTCCACTTACAGAAAAAAGTACATTCTCATCTATTTTTTTTACATTTTCAATAAGAGGCATTACTAATTCGGGTTTGATGTCTTTAGGCTCTATTTTTTGTTTTCGTAACTGTACAAACTCAGAATTTAAAGCTTTTTCAAAAAACTCAGGACGAATAGAAACTCTTACAGCCCTGTTGGTTTTTAAATCAACCAAAACAATTGCATTTTTTGCATAATTTAGTTTTTCAACAATTCCCTTTCCATAGGTGCAACCAGTTGCAGCCATTACACCATCTAAAAAGCAAGCTGCTGCATGCGCAGGTCCATTTTCACAATAGAGATATAACTCTTTATTACTGGCTTTTTCGACACCTAATTTTTTCATTGCAGTTAATCCTGCTCTGTAACCCATTGGCATTGCCGGACATTTGTGTCCGTGAAACTCGAATGCCCACTCAGGGATTTCTACCATTTTGTTTTCCATAATTTTGATTTTAAAATTCTTAGTATTTTTATGACTCATATAATATTTGAAAAAAGCATTACTTGTTCAGTGTTCGTAAAATAACGAACTGTAATTTCAAATTTTTTATAACTGCATGAACTCTTTGAATAAATCCTGAGCTTCTTTCCAGTTTTCCTTGTTTATACAGTATTTGATTTTGGGGGCTTCTATTTCACCCTGAATTAATCCTGCATCTTTTAATTCTTTTAAATGCCCTGAAAGTGTTGATTTTACAATTGGAAGCTCTTCAGTCAGGTCTCCGCTATAACAACAACTTTGCGTAGAAAGCAATTCCAATACATACATGCGTATTGGATGTCCCATGGCTTTTGCATATCGGGCAATTTTCTTTTGCTTTTCGGTTAAAACTTCTTTATTCATTCATCTGTTCGTTAAATACCGAACAAAGAT
>CALOBV010000004.1:0-12344 GCA_942491535.1 uncultured Marinilabiliaceae bacterium | reverse complement strand
ATAATCTGGCGGCAAAGGGGACAATGTTCAGTGATGCTTATGCATCCTGCCTCTGTTTGATTCCCTACCAGGTCCAGTATTATGACAGGCAAATACCCCACCAGGACCAATATAACCGATTGGATTCCCGGTGACGACCCTCAAAATAGAAAATTAATCGGAACATTAGACAGCAACCAGCTGGCACTAGATGAGATATCACTTGCCGAAACAATGAAAATGAATGGCTATCAAACCTTTTTTGCTGGTAAGTGGCATTTAGGTGACGTTGGCTTCTATCCTGACAACCAGGGCTTTGATATAAACATTGGCGGTCACCACAGGGGCTCCCTCCCGGTGGATACTACTCTATATACGAACCCCGGTTGAGCGATGGACCTCAAGGTGAATATCTTACCGACAGATTAACACAGGAGTCGATTAACTTCCTTAAGGCAAGTGGAGATCGTCCATTTTTTTTATATCTGTCCTTCTACACAGTGCATACACCAATTCAGCCAAATTTAGAGCTAATAGATCATTATAAACAGAAACTTGAGTCACTTGAAGATAAGGGCCGTATTATTTTATCAAACGATCATAATAGCGTAAGTGTTCTTAACCAGGCAAACCCCGATTATGCTTCAATGGTAAGTGCAATGGATAAAAACGTTGGCAAAATTATTAACTACCTTAATAAATCGGGGCTCGCTGAAAACACCTATATTATTTTTACTTCTGATAACGGAGGACTGAGTACGCAGACAGGAAACAGGGTCTCTCCCACATCGGTAAAACCACTTAGGGCCGGTAAAGGATGGTAGCTACGAAGGAGGAATTCGTGTAGCCTCTTATTATTTATGGGCCTGGTATTAAAAAAGGCATTTCAGGTTTCCTATGGCAAGTACTGATTATTATCCTACCATCCTGGACCTTGCAGGCTTGTCGCCTATGCCCGAACAACACATTGACGGGATTAGTCTGATCTCTGTCTTCGAAGACAAAGAACCAGATAGAGATATTCTTTTCTGGCATTATCCTCATTACCATTCAAGCGGCTGGACACCTGGTGCGGCAATAAGAAAGGGCCAATGGAAATTGATCGAGTTTTACGAATACAATACTTGGAGCTGTATAATCTGGAAGAAGATATAGGAGAAACCCTTGATCTATCAAAGCTGTATCCTGAAATAGCTCATGAACTTCATACCCTTTTAGCTAAATTCCAAAAAGGAGAGCGGAGCTTTGTTCCCTGCTAATAATGCTGATTATAATCTGAAATGACACCAGCTAATTTTCAAATAATAGTAAGTATCTGGATATTACAGCAATCATGACTCTTTCCCTTTTCTAATAAAAGTAAAAGCACCATATGGCCGTCATTCAACAGCTGGTTGGGGACCTATGATTGATAACCGTACAGCCTGGATCCTGATGGAACTGCCTTCCCTGGTCCTCTTTTCAGTACTTTGCCTTAGTGGAAACATTCCCATATATGATATCAGGTGGGTTTTCTTTGGACTATGGGTCATTCACTATCTTAACAGGGTATTTGTATTTCCATTAAGGACACGCACAAAGGGTAAAAAGATGCCTGCTCTAATAATGCTGCTGGCTATGGTTTTTAAACTTGTAAATGCTTTTATTAACGGATACTGGCTGGGATATACTGACCGCCTTCAGCAAAGCTTTGGTGGTCAGGCATTGGACAAAGTGCAAGGGGCAGGGATTATTGGGCCGGTAGCTTATGATGCTCATTGGATAAGCGATCCCAGGTTTATAATTGGTGTGTCTTTGTTTATAACAGGAGTTTATTATAAATCAGGTGGCCGACAATCATCTTATAAAACTAAGAGAAAAAAGAGGTAAAGGATATTTTATTCCAACTCACTGGCTCTATCTAAAGAGTCTCCTGTCCGAATTTTACCGGAGAAATAGTTGAATGGACAGGATTTGCAATAATGACCTGGTCACTACCCGGCCTTTCGTTTGCAATCTGGACGGCTGCAAATCTTATACCCAGGGCACTGCACCATCATAGATGGTACCTCTTAAATTTTAAAGATTACCTAAAAACAGGAAAGCTGTAATACCGGGAATCCTGTAGCAAAAAATCAGGGATCATAAACTCTCAACCCACTCAAACCACTTCAACCATTTAAATCTTTTTCAACCTTTTTCAACCTTTTCCGAGTAACTTTTCCGAACTTTATCCGTCTATAGATTGTAACGTACAGTATGACACTTCAAGAATACAACAGGGCCGTAGATGAATTTTCCGACAGGATTTATCGCTTTATTCTGAAAAGCGTTAACGATGAGGAAAGAGCAAAAGATATTGTTCAGGATTCTTATGAAAAGTTGTGGAGAAATGTTACAGGACTGGAATATAAGAAAGTTAAAGCATGGTTATTCTCAACCTCATATAATACAATGATTGATATTATCAGGAAAGAAAAGAGAATGGTACGTAGCGACGATTACTATGAGCCGGAGTTTGAGTCTGAAGGATATTCAGATCTGAACGAAGTATTACATCGCTGTCTTGAGAAACTTCCTGATAATTACAAATCAGTATTATTACTCAGGGATTATGAAGGATACTCATATATAGAAATATCAAAAATAACCGGGCAAACAGAGGCCCAGGTAAAAACAAATATTTATCGCGGCAGAATGGCGATGAGAAAAATGATAGGAAATAAAGCTCTGGTTGTATAATATGGAAATTAATAGAAATAACTATCAGGTTTGGGTCTCAGACTACCATGACGGTGCTCTGGGAGAGGACGAAGAGAAAATACTATTTGATTTTCTCGAGATGAATCCTGAGCTTATGGCTGAATTTAACAGCTATAGGGATCTTGTCCTTTTTCCTGATATTTCTATTCGTATAGATAAAACTTCTCTTAAAAAGGAACTCAAGAATGAAGACCCTGATGCAATTGAACATTGCGCTCTTGCTCTTTCAGAAAATGATTTAAGCCCCGAACTGGAAAAAGAATTTACAGAACTGCTCAGTCGCTCCGCGACGGCAAAAAAAGAACTTGAAATATATAAGGCTCTGAGGCTTAAACCCGAAGCTGCTGTCTATCCGGGTAAAATAAGTCTGAAAAGAATACCTTTCAGGGCTGCAGTTGCCAGGAATGCTCTCCGAATAATTGCATCCGCGGCAAGCATTGCCCTTGTAATATCTCTATATTTTATCCTTAGTGATCAGCAGGAAAATACCTACACATATAATTCTGCCTACCTGCTTCCATTTAATAACACTACAGAGCTTTCTGAAACAGATGCTCCGGCTATTGCATCGGTATTAATCTCACAAAGGCCCTCCGTGAAGACCATTAATATAAATGAACGGAAAAACGAAGATATTTCTTTGGAGGCCGAGCCAAAACACCTTATTTCTGCACCCGTCAGCAAAAACTTCCTTGCTGATGTCAGAATAGTCGATGCTGCAAATGCTCCTGCCCTCATGGCAATGGGCACATCAGAAGAACCCCTGATGGAGAATGATCCCTATAACGAAAATCTCAGTCCAAGACAGTTTGTTGCTATGAACTTCAGAAAACTTCTTCTTAAAGAGGAAGACATCAGCACAGACAAACTAAAGGTTTACGAAGTTGCCGATGCAGGAATAAATGGACTTAATAAGCTCCTGGGCTGGGAGATGGAATTCGAAAAGGAAAGACCGACGATGGCAGGCTGGCATCCTTCAAATTCACTTCACAATTGCTTAAGCTCGACCATAAAAACAAAAATATTACAGATGAGCTGTAACTTTTACTTCTGTTATCCGTCTCAGGATAAAAATTAGTAATCGGAAAATATTTTAGACATGAAAAGAATTATATCACTATTTGCTATTTCTGCTTTTATTTTAAGCATATCCGCACAGGAACCACTCGTCTTAAATTACTATAATTCAGAACAGGAGCCAGAAACTATTGTAAATAACAGCAACTCAGGCCTCAAAATTGTAAACGATGGCGACGAAATAAAAATCAGACTGGGAGACAGGGGACTAACTCTTTCTGAAAACGGTAAAATGCCAGTATTAAAGATCGACCGTTATAATAATGATTATGTAGAATTTTACCAGGATGACGAAGACAATGGCGAAAAAAGAAGAAGGTCCCGTCGCAGGTTTACTCCTCACTGGTCGGGGGTTGAGTTCGGACTGAATAATTATGTTACTTCAGACTATTCGTTTACTCTTCCTGCTCAGGATAATTTCATGGACCTGAACACCGGTAAATCGTACAACTTTAATATCAATTTCGCACAGCTGGGAATTGGACTAACCAGACATTTTGGCCTTGTTACAGGTCTTGGTTTTGAATTTAACTCCTATTCCTTCGACGGCAATAATAATATAATGAAAGACGATGATGGTGTTATTATTGAATATGACGCTTCCATTGATGGCATTAGCCTCGAAAAATCAAAATTCACAACAACATATTTTGTAGTTCCAGTGCTTGTTGAATTGCAAATTCCAGTAAGCAGAGGTAATACTATTAATATTGCCGGTGGAATGATAGGAGGCGCTAAACTGGGTTCTAAAACAAAACTTGTCTATTTTGACGGAGGGAAGGAAAAAATTAAGGAAAAGGACGACTACAGTCTGAATGTATTCAGATACGGACCAACAGTAAGACTGGGATACGAAAGCTTTCAGCTCTATGCCACTTATTATATGAACGGTCTTTTCCAGGAAAACAAAGGACCTGAACTGTATCCGCTTCAGGTTGGTATAGCTTTTACATTTGACTAAAAACACCATAGACCACCCATCATCTTATTTTAAACCTCGCTAAGGCGGGGTTTTTTATTTATCTTTGTTAATCATTCACCACCAAAAACTCTATGAACTCACATCAATTAAGTGATCTTGAGATAAGGCGTTACAGCAAGCATATTATGCTGCCCGAGATTTCTGAAAGAGGGCAGCTTAAACTAAAAAATGCCCGGGTGCTTGTAGTAGGAGCCGGAGGCCTGGGTTGCCCTGTATTGCAATACCTTTGTGCTGCCGGTATTGGAAATATTGGTATAGTAGAATATGACGTCGTTAATGATAGCAACCTGCAGCGACAAATACTTTACGGATCGAGTGATGTGGGTAAGTTAAAATCAATAATAACAAGAGACCGCTTAAACAAGCAAAACAATAATGTAAAAATTGACATATTCAATATAAGGTTGATAGCCAAAAACGCCCTGTCTATTATCGAACAGTTTGACCTGGTAGTTGATGCTACCGACAATTATGAAAGCAGGTATATTGTTAGTGATTGCAGCCAGATATTAAACAAACCAATGGTACATGGCGCGATCTATAAGTTCGAAGGACAGGTTTCTGTTTTTAACTATAAAGATGGTCCTACATACAGATGCTATAATCCGGAAAATAAAGCCGGGAAAAAAGATCCTATGGCTGCAGAAACAGGTCTTCTGGGAGTATTGCCCGGCATAACAGGCACACTGATGGCAACCGAGGTAATTAAAATTATTATTAATCTCGAAGGGATCCTTTCCGGAAAGATACTGATATTTAATATTATTAATAACCTGTTTTACACAACAAATATCTCTGCAGATCCTTCAAATAAAAATATTGACAAACTATTACCTTTTTATAAAGATTTCTAACTTAAACAGAACAAAATGAGACTACTACTGATAAGCAATTCAACAAATGCCGGAGAGGAATATCTTGATTATCCAAAGCATAATATAAAGGATTTTCTGGGAGAGAAACCGCTTAAAGCACTATTTATACCATACGCAGGGGTAACATTTTCTTTCAATTATTACGAGGCCAAAGTTGCTAACCGTTTTAAGGAAATCGGGCATGAAGTGGTTTCAATCCACCAAAGCAGCGATCCGGTAAAGGCTGTTGAAGAAGCTGAAGCAATAGTTGTTGGAGGTGGAAATACATGGCAGCTATTAAAAATGACGCAGGATAATGGCCTTATAGAACCCATCAGGAAGAAGGTGATAAACGGTACTCCCTATATTGGATGGAGCGCTGGATCTAATATGGCCTGCCCTACACTCCGAACTACCAATGATATGCCAATAATTGAACCTGATAGCTTCAATGCCTTTAGTCTGATCTCCTTCCAGATTAATCCCCATTACCTGGATGCTAATCCCGATGGACATGCAGGAGAAACCAGAGAGCAAAGGATAATGGAGTTTCTGGAAATAAATCCCAATATTCACGTAGTCGGACTAAGGGAGGGATGTATGCTCCATCTTGAAGATAATAAGCTTGAGCTTATCGGGACAAGGGGAATGAGAATATTCCGAAAAGGCGACTCTCCTTATGAGGTAAATGCGGGTGATGACCTGTCGTTCCTCCTCTGAAAAATATGGAGGCATATCAGAGTCTTTAAACTGTTCTTATGCTATAGGCTTATATGAAAACAATCCTGAAAATATCCAGGTACCTGCTTATTGCCATAGTGGTAGTACTGACTCTTCTTGTCGGGTTGTCTGTTCTGCTCCAGGGGCGTATTACACAAATCTTCCGCAACGAGGTTAAAAGATATAGTGCAACAGCTGTTGACCTTGAAAAAGTCAGCTTTTCATTACTGAAGGGCTTTCCAAAGGCAACTGTAGAATTTAAAAATATTCGGATCGAATCGCCCGCAAAAGGCTATATCAGTTTAGATAGCATATCTTCTGAAACTTATTTTCTTGAAGCTGAGAATATTTATGCCTCCTTCAATATAAGAGATATTATAGATAAAAAGTATTCGATTGAAAAACTAAGCGTTAAGAATGGTAGTTTTATGCTTGTCAAAGACAGCCTGGGGATCAGCAGCAAACGACTGATTAAAGAAGAATACAGGAATGATTCGGCGAAAATATCCTTCGATCTGGAAGATATCAGGCTTGAGAATACAAAATTTATCTACCTGGACGTCGACCGGGGATTTATATTTGATACATATTTCCTGAATGCAGCCGGGAAATTATCCCTTACTGATGCTAGGTCAAGCCTGGAGCTAAAAAGCAGCTTTAATATCAATAATCTTACATCAAAAAACAAAGCTCTGCTTAAACAGGCTTTACATGGCGATATTAAAGGCAGCGTTCTAATCTCACGCGACTCAATTAACTTTAGACAAATCGAATTAGTTGCTAATAACCAGAAGTTTAACGTCAGAGGGTTATCTTGAACGTGCTGAAAATTTATTAAAGCTGAATTTAGTCTCCAACAATACTGATCCGGATGCTATAATTAGTAGTTTCAGTCTCAATAAAGACTTCAGATTTGATATAATTCTTAAAAGTCAAAATACAGACCTCAGCATCGATTTTGACGAGCCAGCCAGAAGCTTTAAAGCAAGAATGCATTCTTTCCGGACAACTTATGCTGAATCCGATTTCTCAGGCTCATTTTCTATCAATAACCTTCAAAATCCTGATATTGACCTAATGATTAATGCAGCTCTTGATCTTGGCCGGCTATTCAGGGTGCACCCCGTAAAGGATATAAAGACTATTACGGGAAAAGCACACCTAAATGCAAGATTTAAGGGAAGGGCGGGCAAACTAAAATCATTCGATCTGAACAGGCTTCTTGAGATGGACAGAAGTATTAATATTCACCTTAATAATGTCGACTTCCAGCATATAGGATATGATATTCCCATCAATAATATTACCGGTAATATTATGATTGCAGATAATCTCTGGGCCGATGAATTATCATTCCTGATAGCGGGGCAGAATATGGTTATGAACTGTAAGATTGATAATGCTGCAAAAATCTTCAAAAAGAATGGAGAAATAATTGATATTACAGCAGGAATATGGGCAGATAAAATAAATACGAATTTATTCCTGAAAGGTGAGAAGAGAGTATTGGAAACCGGAAACGGGAGACGAGCGATTATGGACAGGGTCAGTGCCAGTATAACCCTTAATGTCGACAGTCTGATAATAGGCACTTTTCGCAGCTCACAGTTCTATGGAGTTCTTAACTATAAGCCAGGTTTTCTGAATATTAGCTCTTTCGACCTGATGGCACTGGATGGTTCTTTCTCCGGAAATACATCAATGGCAAGAAAATCTGACGGATCATATGCAGCTAGAGCCTGGTTTGATATCGAGTCAGCAGATATTAAAAAGGCATTTATCGTGTTTAATAATTTTGGCCAGGACCAAATAGTAGCCGAAAATATTGGAGGTGATCTTTCGGGCACATTCAGCATTAGCACCTTAACTGATATGAACTTTAAGCCAACCCCCCCTCTTCTCTTTCAGTATCAGGAAATTACTCTATCGGCAAAGGGGAATTGTTAAATTTTGAACCGGCACTAAAACTGTCACGCTTTACCGAGGTCTCAGAACTCGAAAACATTAAATTCCAGAACCTTAAAAACGATCTTATTATTGCAGACAGGAGGTTATTAATCCCCCTGATGGAAATTAACTCGTCTGCATTTAATATATCTTTATCAGGGGAGCAGGATTTTTCCGGCTCCTTTGAATATCACCTTAGTGTTTTACTCTCCGATGTTTTAAGTCGGAAAGCCAGGAATTCCGGATCCTATATAAGTGAATTCGGACCTGTACAGGACGACGGTCTGGGTCGCACCACGCTCTTCCTGAAGCTCGAAAAGGATGGAGGAGAGACAAAGGTAAGCTATGACGTTAAAAAGCTCTCTGAAGAAATAAAGGTCAGCCTGAAGAAAGAAAAACAAAGTCTTAAAACAATATTAAACGAGGAATATGGTTGGTATAAAGAAGATTCGCTGGCAACAAAAGAAAATAATAGTAAGCGTTTCAGGATAAGCTGGGAGGAAGCAGACTCTATTAAAACAGTTCAAAAATACCCACAGAACACTAAGCCGGGTGGCATATTCAGGAAAATATTTAAAGCAGACACTATTAAAAAGAAATTTTGAATATATACAGGAGAAAAATATTATGGAAATTCTTATTGCTCCTGGCTGCAATAATTATAGGCGTATCATCGCTTATCTATACAAACAAGCTTGTTCAGCGACTTAAGGAGGAAGAAAGGAACAAGGTTAAACACTGGGCAGAATCCATACAACTTGTCGAAACCACTGATGATGTAAATGTGCTTAACCTTCTTTCCTCGATAATCGAATCTAACAATTCTGTCCCTGTAATTCTGTGCGACGAAAATGGAGTAATACACGGTTTTCGCAATTTCGATCCTGTTAAGTCTGAAAATCCTGAATATATGCAGGAACAGTTACAAAGGTTAAGAGATAAGTCAGAGCCGATAATTATTTCTTTCGGAGAAAGCATGAAGAGCTTTATATATTATAATGAGAGCATTATTCTTACCAAGCTACGACTCTATCCATATATCCAGCTCAGCATAATTATTTTCTTTATTGCCATAGCATATTTCGCATTCAGTATATCAAGAAGGTCTGAACAGAACCAGGTTTGGGTGGGCATGTCTAAAGAGACCGCGCATCAGCTTGGTACTCCGACCTCATCACTTGAGGGCTGGGTTGAAATATTAAAAGAGAAATACCCTGAAGATAATATACCCCATGAATTATCAAGGGATGTGGAAAGGCTGGAGAAGATAACGGAGAGGTTTTCAAGTATCGGTTCAAGGCCCGAATTACTGCCTGAAAATATCCTTATAATAATTGAAAACAGTATTGACTATCTCAAAAAAAGAAGCAGCTCAAAGGTAGCATTCACCCTGGATGTCAGCATAGATAAAAAAACAGAGGTTCCGCTTAATTCCTCCCTTTTCGAATGGGTTCTTGAGAATGTCTTTAAAAACGCGATAGATGCGATGAATGGTGTCGGAAATATCAAGGTTGAACTTACAGAAAATCCCTCTAATGTATTAATTGATATACAGGATAGTGGCAAGGGGATGCATAAAGCTATATATAAGAGCATCTTTAAGCCTGGCTTCAGTACCAAGGAAAGAGGATGGGGTCTCGGACTGTCCTTAAGCAAGAGAATTATTGAATTATACCATAAAGGAAAGATCTTTGTTAAGGCATCTGAACCTGGAAGAGGGAGCATCATAAGAATTGTTCTGAATAAGGAAGTGCTATAAATTGTTTATCTTATAGGCACAGAGCAAAGCCTATGAAGCCAGGAAACCATTGGGGTAAATGCTCTGATAAATTAGATAAGCTCTACAGGGCAAAATATCCTATTATGAAAAAACAGTCTGAAAAAGAGCCTGATAAAAACAAGCCAGGATCGGGCGAACAAGAACCAGGGGCCGAAAAGCTGCAACACCAGGCAGGTATACAGGAGCTTCGCTCTGTGGAAAAGCAACTAAAGGTTAATGAGAAACAACTAATGGCAAGTGAAAAAGAGCTCCTTCTTGATCTGAGGAGAAGGCTTTCCGACATTTTCCTTTCTGTGGATGACGAAGATATGTATGCCGAAGCCCTTAAGCTGGTGTTGAATGTGATGGAAAGCCGATATGGTGTTTTCGGCTATATAGACAATGACAGCGGGGCCCTGGTATGTCCCTCCATGACCCGGGATATCTGGAAGGAATGTAATGTTGATAGTAAATCAATAGTATTTCCCACTGAGACATGGGGGTCCAGTATGTGGGGCAATGCCCTGCGAAACCAGAAAGGGGCATATGCCAACCGCTCATTTAAGGTTCCTGAAGGTCACCTGCCGGTAAATCGCTTTCTGGCAGCACCCATCTTATACCGAAAAAAATCAATAGGCCTTCTTTCTGTAGGAAATAAACACGAAGATTATACAGATGCCGACCTGAGGGTAATGGAAGAAATTGCAGACCATATTGCCCCCATACTATCTGCACGAAGAGAAAAAGAAATTTATATTGAAGCCTTAAGGGAAAGTGAAGAAAGACATAAGGAGATAGTAGAACACAGCACCATACTTTTCTATACTCATACGACCGACCACGAGCTAACCTATCTAAGTCCTCAATCAGTTGAATTCCTCGGGTGCAAACCTAAAGAGGCTATGATCCGCTGGACAGACTTTGCGACCGATCATCCAATAAACCAGGAGGGTGTTAAGCTTACCATGAAGGCTATAGAAACGGGACAGGTACAAAAGCCTTACGAACTTCAACTCCGCAAGATAAACGGCGATATTATTTGGGTGCAGGTAAATGAATCTCCTGTGGTAAAGGATGGAAAAACCATTTTGATAGTAGGATCCTTAACCGATATTACGGCAAGGAAGAAGTACGTAGAGGAACTGTTGGAGGCAAAAGAAAAGGCCGAAGAAAGTGATCGTTTAAAATCAGCGTTCCTGGCAAATATGAGCCATGAGATACGAACCCCGATGAATGGAATAATGGGCTTTGCCGACCTGCTTATAAATACAGATCCCGGTACCGATGAAATGAAGAGGTACATCGATATAATCAACAAAAGTGGTAAAAGAATGCTCAATACCCTCAATGATATTATCGATATTTCCAAAATTGATGCCCGGCAGGTAACAGTTAATAACTCCGATGTCCCTATTGTAGAGGAAATAAATGGTATCTACTCATTCTTTCTGCCTGAAGCAAAATCGAAGGGACTAAGGCTTGAGCTTGAATACGGGTCGCTTACAATGAAAACAAAGATTCAGACTGATAAAACAAAGTTTTCTTCTATTATAACCAACCTTTTAAAGAATGCGATAAAATTTACTGAAAAAGGCTCGGTCAGGCTGGAGCTTGACCGAAAGGGATCATCATTCTGTTGCAGGGTAGCAGATACAGGAATAGGTGTCCCGGAAAACAAGAAAGAGGCTATCTTCAATAGATTTGAACAGGCAGATGTATCAGATACCGGAGCTCTGCAGGGCTCAGGTCTAGGGCTTTCTATTGCCCGCTCTTACGCAGAAATGATGGGAGGCAAGGTCTGGTGTGAGTCAACAGAGGGCCATGGCTCTTCATTCTATTTTGTAATACCGTGGCTTGAAAGCAAAGTAACAGAAGATATGAAAGCAGGGGTGCGAAATAAACCTACCCCTTCAAACGGGAAGCTCTTCATACTGATTGCAGAGGACGACAAAGCCAGCCTCGAGCATCTTACTATTATTCTTAAAAATGAAGCCCGTGAGATTATATGTGCTTCTACCGGGCATGAGGCCGTTAATCTTGTAAAAGAGCATCCAGACATTGACCTGGTTATGATGGATATCAAAATGGCAGATATGGACGGTTATGATGCCACAAGGAGTATCAGAGAATTTAACAGAGATATTTATATTGTTGCCCAGACGGCATTTGCCATCGAAGGAGATGAGCAAAAAGCCCTTGATGCAGGTTGTGATGCATACATATCAAAACCTATTAATACCAAAGAGCTTCTGCAAATAATCAGGGAACTATGCCAGGGTAAAAT
>CALOBV010000003.1:0-8129 GCA_942491535.1 uncultured Marinilabiliaceae bacterium | reverse complement strand
ATGATTAAAGCCTGATTTTGCTCTGGCAAAATTCGGACTTTTTCGTTTTATACTTCAACTGAGCCAGCTCTTTTCGTAAAAACGAAAAAGCCCGATCTGCTTTTGCAGATCAGGCTTTAATCATGTAGCCCCACCAGGACTCGAACCTGAATCTGAAGTTTAGGAAACTTCTGTTCTATCCCTTGAACTATAGGGCCGGGAATATGGCGCAAAAATAAGGTAATTTTCTATTCTGATCAAATTATTGTAATCATTGTAATAGAACCCAAATATTTTCACTTTTTATCCGCATATTATGGGGAAATGAGCCGAACGCCTATTTATCCTTCTTTTTTGGTCGCTCATATTTGCAACATGCGGGTAGTGCATCATATACTTCATCTTTCGCTTTGTGCATATCAGTATCGTGACCAACCTTCGCAACAGCCAAATGAACCTTATGCATGTCTCCATCAGAGCTATTGAACTTTACCTCCAGCATTTTGGTCTCTTTGTCCCATTCTGCTGAAGTTACTCCGTCAACTCCGTTGACAGCTTTCTCGATACGGGTTTCACACATACCACAGTTTCCATAAACCTTTACCTTTTCTGTCTTCTCCTGCGCAAATAACGCAACTGAACCTAACAGAAATAAACTAACTAAACTTAAAATTCTTGTTCTCATAATAGTTGTTTTAATTATTAATTAATGTAATCTATTGCTTCTGTATTCATTGTTGTTTTATTACTTCCCTTGTTTCTCCACACTTAAGCATCTCATCACCAAAGTATGGATTGAAGATCTCTTCTGATTCGCTAAACCAGTAAGCACCGGTATTATCAAAAGCCATAGGGCAAAACTGATAATATGATGTCAGCTTACTTAATCCAAAAACCTTTATACTATTGTAATAGGATTCATTGAACATTGCGAACATCTCACGTTGAATGCTTATATCCGATTCCTTTTGAATGGAATTGAGTGATTCTTTAAGAGATTTAAGCTGTCTCATCCATTCCATATGATCTTCTCCTTCGAGTAAACTCATGTCTACTGATTCAAGATGATTAGATAAGTTTACTGATTCATTACTTACCTTTTTAGCATCTGAGTCGACAAAAGCATCTTTCATCAATAGATATGAAGTATAAACTTTCGTAAGCTGATCCTTAAATTCCTGGGGAACTGTCTTTTCTATTATCATTGAACTATTGTCTTGATGACCTTCATGATCCGGGGCTGGCTTTATTTCTGTCGCGTCACCGTGATTGTGCCCGGTAGATAATCTTCCACCGGAGGGGTTCATCATGCTTGGTTTACCTTCAAGCTGTGCGGCCGCATCAATCTTGAACACACCATTTACAGCTATTATCTCTCCTTCCGTAAGCCCATCTGAGACTACATAGGAGTTACCTGCCTCAGGACCCAGGGTAATTTCTCTGTAAAGAAATGAAGGAGATTCTCTTTCCGGTATACGTACATATACAACAGCTCTTTTTCCGGTCCAGAGTATAGAAGACTTTGGTATAAGGAGAAGTTTCTCTGATTCTGCAATCTTTGATTGAAGAATACCACTTGCAAACATCTCTGGCTTAAGATTGAACTCTTTATTTGGTAGTTCTATTCTAACCCTGGCTACCCTTGTGGAGGGGTTAATGAAAGGATCAATAAATGTAACTTTCCCTTCAAACCTGGAGCCCGGAAGTGACTGTATAGTGAGGTCTACATGGTCTCCCTTCCTGATCCAGGGAATATCACTTTCATATGCATCAAACATTACCCATATCTTTGAAAGATCTGTTACCTGGAACAAGGCTGATCCCTCCTTTACATAGTCTCCGGTAGATATATGACGTATCATAACTGTTCCTGATATTGGTGACAATACATCAAAGAATAGCCTGGGCTCTCCTTTCTCCTCAATTTCATCTATTTGACTATCTGTCAGATCCCATAGCTTCAGTTTTGCCCTGGAAGCAGAATAAAAAGAGGGTCTGCTTTCTTTGTATGAAATTGCCTCAAGAAGTTCTTTTTGAGCAGTGACGAGATCTGGTGAATATATTGTTGCCAACCTTTCTCCTTTCCTTACTGCCTGGCCGGTGTAATTTACGTACAGTTTGTCTATCCTGCCACCATACCTGGACCTTAGCTCCTTTATGTTTCTCTCATCAGCCTGAACTTTCCCCTGGAGATATATTGACTTCATGGGCGTCCCTTTTGAGACGATAATTGTTTGGATATCGGCAAGCTTAGCAGCAGACTCCGATAGAACAATTTCGTCTGGATCAATATCATCACCCGATGACTGATTCATAGTTAAAGGAATCAGATCCATAGCACAAATGGGACATTGCCCGGGTTTATCCTGTTTGATCTGGGGATGCATTGAACATGTCCATATTGTAGGATCATCGGCAGAATGATCGTGCCCTTCATGACTCTCAGTCTGTGTTTCTGAAGTTATTCCAGGCTTTGAAGGGTGAAAAAACAGCCAACCCAATAGTAGTCCGGAAATTAGCATAATCACAACCAATAGATAATTATGTTTTATATTGTTTATTATGTTTTTCATGATTACTCTCCCATTAAATAGTTAATAAATGAAATCGCTGCTTGTTTATCTGTCCTGGCTCTTTCCAGCTTAAGTTTGTAGCTTAATAATTTTCGCTCCATTCTGAGCATCTCTTCGAAATTAATATTGTCTGTGGCATATTCTGTTTCAAGTAAATTCAATGATTGTCGGGCAAGTACTTGTTGCTTGATAAACAGGTCTATCCTCCTATCGGAATCCGTATATTCTTTCCAGGTATTCTCAAGTATAGTTTCGAGTATATTGCCCTTGCTTACCACCTCTTCATCTTTAGCACTCTGAAGTAAAACCACTTCATAAACCATGGCCTTATACTTATTCCTATAGAGAGGAATAGTTATTCCCACCCTGGGGAAAACAAAGGCGTCTGTGCCCGGGAGATTATTGTTTCCCCGACCAATAAATGTATAGTCTAATCCTATAGAGAAGTCTGGTTTGCCTAGCTTGATGGCTACTTCCTTCCTGTAGTTCAGCGCCTCTTGTTGAATAGACAGGCCCAGCAATTGGTGATTATTTGACTCAATTGAATCCAATACCTGTTGTTTATCAAGTAATAAGTTATTGGTCCAGAGGATGGCCGGTGTAATAATCTCACTTTCTTTATCAACATTAAGCAGATTATTAAACATGACATTAAGAGCATATTGCTTATCAAGCAACAGTGCCAGCTGATTTTCAATGTCGCCGATTTCCATCTCAATTCTGTACTCGTCAACTGCACTAACCTTTCCGGCTTTAACTTTGATGTTAGCCAGGTTTCTGAAAATATCCAGGATGATTAGATTTTCCCTGGTAATTTCAATAGCTCTATGGTTAAAATATACGTCGAAGTAGGTCGACCGAACTTCATTAAATAACTTTGATTTTGCTTCCAGGAATATCTCATATCTGGCTTTAGCGTTTTGTATTGACACATTCTCTTGCGCTTTCAATGTTCCAAACCATGGAAACATCTGCGATGCTGAAACCTTGAATTGTTGGGGTCCCACCCTGGTTTCTACCGGGGCAATGAAATAGCCAAAGGCTACACTCGGGTCAGGCAATGCTCTTACCTGTGGAGCTATCTCCAGGGCTGCCATGTAAGTATTGAACTTTGCTTTTAATCCCGGATTGTTTTCTGCTGCCACCTGCAAATAGCTTACTAATTCCTGTTGAGCCGAAAGCATTGCCGAAAGCATCAGGAGAAACATTCCAATAATATATTTGTATTTCTTCATGATCTTATGCCTTGAGTTTTATGAATTCACGTTTAATTTTTCTCTCCTGTGACATGCTGTACAGCACCGGAACAACGAACATAGTCAGCACTTCTATTGTCATGCCTCCAAACAGTGGAATAGCCATTGGAACCATAATATCTGCGCCCTTCCCTGTTGAAGTAAGCACTGGTAAGAGAGCAATTATTGTGGTTGCAGTGGTCATCATCGCAGGTCTTACTCTTTTTGAACCAGCCTCCAGAATAACTGCACGTAACTCTTTTACCGATTTTGGTTTATTCTTTTCCATTAACTGCTTTATGTATGTGCTGATAAGCACCCCATCATCTGTAGCAACCCCGAACAATGCTATGAATCCAACCCAGACAGCCACGCTCAAATTAATTGTATGCACCTGGAAAAGCTCTCTCAGGCCAATACCTCCAATATTTGCATTCAGAAACCATGGTTGTCCGTACAGCCAGAGCATAATAAATCCACCTGAGATGGCGACAATGATGCCGGTAAATATTAATGAAGTAGATATTACAGACCTGAATTGGAAATATAGAATCAGGAAGATCAGGAGTAATGATATGGGTATAACAAGCATTAAGCGCTTTGCGGCCCTGGTCTGGTTTTCATAGTTACCAGTGAATGTATAACTCACACCTCCCGGTAACTTAAAATCACCTGAATCAAGCAGTCCATTAAAATATTTCTGGGCATTTTCAACTACATCTACTTCAGCATATCCTTCTCTTTTATCGAAGATCACATATCCTACCAGAAAGGTATTCTCACTCTTGATTAATTGTGGTCCACGTACATAATTTAAGGTTACTAACTCACCAAGTGGTATCTGAGCACCGGAAGGGGTTGGGATAAGAATTTTCTTCAAATCCCCGGGGTTATCCCTCAATTCACGTGCATATCGCATACGAACAGGAAACCTCTCCCGTCCTTCGACAGTTGTTGTGAGTTTCATTCCACCAACGGCACTGCCTAGAGTATTTTGAAGACTTTGAATAGTCAAGCCATATCGAGCTATTGCATCTCTGTCAATATCCATTTCAAGATAGGGCTTGCCTACAACCCGGTCAGCAAATACCGACATAGGAGAAACACCCTCTACTCGCTTAAGATGCTGTTCTATTTCCAGCCCTACTTTTTCAATGGTCTCAAGGTCGGGTCCAAACACTTTAATACCCATAGGAGCCCGCATACCTGTTTGAAGCATTACCAGCCTGGTGGCAATAGGTTGTAGTTTTGGGGCTGAAGTCAAACCCGGAACAGAAGCCTGCCTGATTATTTCTTCCCAGATATCATTGGGAGAATGGATCTCATCTCTCCATTGGCGGAAGTATTTTCCTTTCTTGTTCTCAATCAGGTTTTCTTTTTCAATTAACCTAAACCCATCTTCACCAGGCTTGTAGGTGCTTCCATCTTTTATCTCAAAAGCTCCATTTTTATTTACCTTAAAGCGCAAACGGTGCCCTTTATCGTCAAGGATATATTCAGATCTGTAATTAATTATGTTTTCGTACATCGAAGTTGGAGCGGGGTCAAGTGCTGAATTTACCCGGCCCCATTTCCCAACAACACTTTCCACTTCAGGAATGGCATTTACCCTTTTATCGATGATCTTAATCACTTCCAGATTTTCCTGGATCCCCGAATGCGGCATAGTAGTGGGCATAAGTAAAAAAGAGCCTTCATCCAATGAGGGCATAAACTCTTTTCCCATGCCGGGGATAAGGGTGTCTAACTTCTGGTATACCGAAGTGTTTTTGACAAACCCGGGCAAAAATCCAAATATCGTATTAAATCCTTGCCATGCAGAGATTCCAAACAGAACAATAAGAATTGGTGTGGCTAAGAATTTCCATTTATTGTTCAAAGCCCAGTTTAGAATCCTGGGGTAAAAGGCCACTACTGTGGATAGCGCTCCCAATACTACTCCTACAATTGCCACAACAAACAGGAAATTGACAAAAAGTGAGTTTTGTGCTCCCAGGGGCAACCATGCCCTGGTAAGAAAGAACACAATAATGACACCGGTAATGGCTATATTAAGAATGTTGGCCCATGATTTCTTAGTTTCTGGCCACCTGTCGCTAAAGTAACCGTTAAGTCCGTAAAAGCTAAGTGCAAGAGCCACATAGTAACCTGTACTAATGGAAATAGCAAGGCCGGATATTACAAGGGCTATATTTAAAATCTTTTTATACTTGTTCTTATCAAAGCGGATTGAAAATATCATATGGGCAAGGGTAGGTATTATAACCAGCCCGATAAGCAAAGCAGCAAGCATTGTAAAGGTCTTTGTAAAAGCAAGAGGTTTAAATAATTTTCCTTCAGCTGCCTGCATGGCGAAAACGGGCAGAAAGCTCACTATTGTTGTTGTGAGGGCCGTTATTACTGCACCGGCCACCTCAGTTGTTGCTTCGTATATTACATTTAGCAGCCTCTTTCCGCGAACAGCCAGATTATCCGGCATTTCCAGATGCCGTACAATGTTTTCTGTAAAAACCACCCCTACATCTACCATTACCCCAATAGAGATTGCTATTCCCGACAGTGCAACAATATTAGCATCAACTCCAAATTGCCGCATCGTAATAAAGGCAATTAGCACACCAAGTGGAAGCAGGCTGGATATAAGGAAGGAGGCTCTCAGGTTAAGCATCAAGACAATAACCACAAGGATGCTAATCAGTAGCTCCAAAGAAATTGCTTCCTCCAGGGTCCCCAGTGTTTCCTTTATCAATCCTGTTCTATCGTAAAATGGAATAATTGTTACTCGTGATTCGGTGCCATCCTCAAGAGTCTTGGAAGGAAGTCCGGGAGCAATCTCTGCAATCCTGGCTTTGACATTATCGATTGTTTGAAGTGGATTTGCTCCATAACGGGCCACCACAACACCTCCTACGGCTTCAACACCTCCTTTATCCAGGCCCCCTCTTCGTGTAGCTGGTCCGAAATTTACCCTGGCGACATCTTTCAGCCTGATGGGTACATTATTGTTAATGGCTACCACACTTTTCTCCAGATCTTCCAGGCTGGTTATGTACCCAAGCGCCCTAACCAAATATTCAACCCGGTTAAATTCTATTGTCCGTGCTCCAATATCAAGGTTGCTGTTTTTTATGGCAGCCATGATCTGTGCTAAATTAACGCCATGTGCCTTCATGGCATTGGGGTCGATATCCACCTGGTACTCCTTCACAAACCCACCAATAGAGGCCACTTCTGAAACTCCTTCAGCAGCAGTTAATGAGTAACGTACATAGAAATCCTGTATGGTGCGCAATTCATGGGGGTCCCATCCACCGGCCGGTTTTCCGGCTTTATCGCGTCCTTCAAGGGTGTACCAGTAGATCTGTCCCAGGGCAGTTGCATCAGGACCCAATGTGGGGTTTACATCATCCGGAAGGGTCCCTGCAGGCAGTGAGCTTAATTTTTCAAGTATACGGGTGCGGCTCCAGTAGAACTCCACATTATCATCAAAAATGAGATAAATGCTTGATATTCCGAATATGGAGTTGCTCCTGATAGTTTTTATACCAGGAATGCCCAGCAAAGCAGTGGTTAAAGGATAGGAGATCTGATCCTCAATATCCTGAGGAGAGCGACCCTCCCATTCTGTATAAACTATTTGCTGATTTTCTCCAATATCAGGGATAGCATCCACCGGGACGGGGTCAGAAGGTAAAATACCTGTATTCCAGCCAAATGGAGAGTTTATAATACCCCAGCATATAAATATTACCAGAGCAAGAAGGGTAACCAGCCTGTTTTCAAGGAAAAACTTTATAGTTTTATTTAGCATTGTAATTCTTTTATATGTCTACTCAATGAATTGATTATAATAATGCGGCAGGTGGATAGATCCATCTGAGCATGATAATATTCAATGAGTTAAACTATAAAAGAAAAGACTGCACCCTGGCTAGCAAAGTGCTGATATTTGGGGGTGGGGGTGTGTCTATCCATGCCAGTGAAGTATGCTGTTCTGGGATAGATAGATTAAATAGTTCGAAGCTGACCGGAACTGTAACAACAAGAGATGTAAATTCAAAATTGAAGTTACTTACTGAAAAGCTATCATCTATAACATATGTGTTTGATTCATTATGGCAGCAGCCATCAGGAATATCACAGCAAGGATCAGCCTCAACCATGAATGATACCTCGCGAAGGGTATCGCCACAATAGTGCTCAGAAATAGTCATCCCTACTGTTGTAGCAAGAATAAGGAGAGCTAAAATTATATGACTGATCTTTTTTATCATTATTGATAATATCTCGACAAGTTTAGAACAGCTTGTCTTGCTATTTGTTCAAAATATCAAGGAATTAG
>CALOBV010000002.1:0-13784 GCA_942491535.1 uncultured Marinilabiliaceae bacterium | reverse complement strand
TTGCCTATGTTGGAACAGAGCAGGGAATAGCCAACTGGATTTCACAGTTTCTATATGAGTACCATGAATTTAGTCCTAGAATTGAAGGAGCCAACGCGATTTCTCTTTTCTGGGGCTTATTAACTGTTGGATGTGGTCTGGGATTAATATTATTAAAATTTCTTGATAGTAAGCTTCTGCTTAAGCGATTTTCTAGCCGCTGCAATTATTGGTTTAACAGCAGCCTTATTCGGACCGGCTAATGTATCCCTGTGGGCATTTCCTTTGATTGGTTTTTTTGCATCTATTATGTGGTCAGTAATTTTTCTTTCACTGGCCCTAAATTCTGTAAAGGATAATCATGGTGCATTTTCAGGGATTCTCTGCTCAGGTATTATAGGTGGAGCTGTGGTGCCACTAATTATAGGTGGTCTGGGAGATCATTATTGGATTGAAATGGGGAATGACCTTTATTTACATAACTCTCGGTTATATTTTTAGTATCGGTTTTTGGTCCGACCCGCTGGTAAGTAATAAGACGCTTAGTTTAAGAAAAACTGACAGAAGAGTCAGTAGGTAAATTGTTATATGACTCAGATTACTGTTGTATATATTATTAATTTTTATATGCAATAAATTTATAATTATTTAGAATATGAAGTATTTTTGTAAAATACATTAATCAAAAGACCTAAACGACTTATAATATTATACTTAATTAATTAACATATAATTACACTCATTCATTTACTTACATTGATTAACCTAAATCTTTAATTATGAAAAGAAAACCCAAGAACAAGAGTTTTACCTTCTTGTCCAGGATGCTAAAGATTAAGCCAGTAATGACATTATTGTTATCCCTGGTGGTTCTAAGCATATCGACTACAGGTGTAAATGCGTCAGACGGAAACAATAGCATCACGTCTGAAAGCACAAACCTGCAGCAATTAGTTGTCACAGGTGTTGTGACAGATGCCAGTACTAATGAGACACTGCCGGGTGTTAACATTGTTATTGCCGGCACCACCTCAGGCTTTGTAACAGATACAGACGGGAAATACTCTTTTGCTGTTACCGGTCACGCCGACGTGTTAGAGTTATCATTTATTGGATATCTAAAACAAAGAGTTACTGTTGGTGATCAGAGGTTAATTAATATTGCCCTGATACCTGATGTAGCAATGTTGGAGGAAGTTGTGGTAGTTGGATATGGTTCACAGCTAAGGACAGAAATATCAGGGGCTATAGTATCGATTAGCCCAAAAGCATTTAATATGGAGAGTATGCCAAGTTCCAGCTTTGAAACAGCATTGCAGGGGCGTATGGCAGGAGTGAACGTTGCTGAATCGAATGGAGATCCTGGTTCAGCGGCCCAGATACGTATCAGGGGAACAGGTTCAATATCTGCAGGGAATGACCCTCTGTATGTTATTGATGGCATGCCCATCTCTCAGAACTATAATCAGCAACTTCAGGCTGGCAGACAGAGATCAGCCTTTCCCACTACGAAAATTAATCCCCTGTCAACAATAAATTCAAGTGATATTGAGTCTATTGAAGTTCTAAAGGATGCATCTGCAGCTGCAATTTATGGATCACGTGGTTCTAACGGCGTTATATTAATAACTACCATAAGAGGCACAAATGATTCAGCTCCGCAGATTAATTTTAACTCAAATATTGGTGTTCAGTCAGCATTTAATGTACCTGATCTTATGAATGCTGAGGAGCTTATTGCTTATACAAAAGACTCCAGGAATAACACTTATCTTCGTCAGCAAGACCCGACTAACCCTGCAAGTACCTATTATAATCCTTCCTATAATCCTAATAATAACGACGGACGAGAGGCTAGCGGAGCTACTGCAAACCACCTTATTCCTGAGGCCTATGTTAACTGGAACGGAACTGATACAGACTGGCTTGACCTTGTTTTATCACAATCTGTTATTCAGAATTACACTCTTACTGTTAGTGGTGGTTAACAAAATGTTACCTACTTCCTTGGAGCAGGTCATATGAACCAGACCGGAATTATTGAAGGCTCAGGATTTAAAAGGTATTCTTTAAATTCAAATCTGAATGCTAAAGTTACCGATCGTCTGCAGATTAATATGTCACTTAATGCTGCTTTAACTGAACATGATCGTAAGGCAGCCAGTGCGCCATACTTTGCAGACCCTCCAGGAATTATTTATTCAGCTATGACCCAGTCGCCGGTTGTTAGTCCTTATCTCGAGGATGGAGTTACTTATGACCAGACCGTTAATAGCCATAACCAGCTGGGTGGAGCAACAACCACTACAAACCATCCCCTGGCCGTTATGGATTATATTAACGACCATGTAATGAATAACAGGATATTTGGTAACCTTAATGCCAGCTATGAGTTAATAGATAATCTTAAATTTAAAACCCTTATTGGTTACGACCTGGATAATTTCCAGAGATCGTTCTACCAGGGAACACAACTCTATTACAGAGGCGGGGCACCAAGACCAATTGCTCAGGCAGATGGTGGTCTCAGTTTTAACTGGTTATGGGAAAATACCCTCGAATATCAAAAAGAATTCAACGCAGATCACAGGATTAATGCCGTACTTGGATATACAGCTCAAAAGCAAAGAGACGAGAGAAACCATGTCGTTGCTGAGCAGTTTCCGGATGATCAGGTTCAAACAATTGGAGGCGGGATCGTAACAGGAGGCTCACAAGCTATAGAAGAGTGGTCGCTTGTATCAATGCTTGCAAGAGTTAACTACGTATTTAAGAATAAGTATCTTCTTACAGCTACCGTTCGTTCTGACAGGTCGTCTCGTTTTGGAGCAGATCACCAGACTGGTGTATTTCCTTCTTTTTCAGTTGGTTGGTTAATGCACGAAGAATCTTTCATGGATAATCTATCTGTGATTAATTCCTTGAAACCCAGAGTGAGTTATGGTGTTACAGGTAACTTTATGATACCTAACTATGGCTCTATTGGCCTGCTAACATCTTCCAACTATGTTATTGGAGGAGCTGTTGTGCCAGGTGCTCTACCTATTAGTTTTAGTAACCGTGAGCTTACCTGGGAAACAACCACGCAGTTTAATGTTGGTTTAGACTTTGCTTTATTGGAGAACCGTATCTATGGTACCTTCGATTATTATAACAGTCATACAACAGATCTTCTGCTGGCTGTTAATATTCCTTCTGTATCAGGCTTTACCTCAGCGCTTTCTAATATTGGAGAAGTTGAGAATAAAGGATTTGAGGTACAGATAACTTCACGTAACCTTGTGGGAGATTTCAGATGGTCGACTGACTTTAACTTCAGTACCAATAAAAATGAAGTCTTGAAACTTGGACCAGAAGGTGACCCTATACTTGTAGCAGGAGGAGCAGGAGTGAGGCATATTACCAGAATAGGTGATCCTGTAGGAAGCTATTATGGATACAACGTTATTGGAATATTCCAGAATCAGACTGAAATTGATAATGCACCTATCGACACCCAGGGCAGCCCTACACCAGGAGACTTCCAGTTCGAGGATGTTGATGGGGATGGATTTATTACTCCCGACGACAGAACAGTGATTGGTAGTTACCATCCTGCTTTTACCTGGGGTATTAATAATAACTTCGGCTATAAGAATTTTGATTTCACAATATTTTTCAATGGCGTTGAAGGACGTGAAGTACTGAACCTTACCAGACGACACCTTGCCAATGGCGAAGCAAACTTTAACAGTTATGCCATATTGAATGATCGATGGATCTCAGAATCTGAGCCAGGTAATGGAATTGACCCTAAAGCAGATCGCGTTTCTGATGGAAACAATAACAGAGAATCTTCTTACCAGGTTGAGGATGCATCTTATGTTAAACTGAAGAGTATAACTGTGGGCTATTCTATGCCAAAAGGTAAATTGCCGATACAGAATCTACGTGTTTACGCCTCTGTTACTAATGTGGCTATCTGGACTAAATACATTGGATTTAATCCTGAGGTAAACCTCTCTCAGGGTGCAAGTCTTACTCCAGGTGAAGACTATGGTGCATATCCACTGTCAAGGGCGTTTCAGGTTGGTGTAGACGTTACCTTTTAATTGAAAATCATTAATAAAGCAGAAATAACATGAAAAAGTTAAAAGCATTATTATTTATTATAGCCGCATTACTTACAATGTGGTCGTGCGAAGATTTTACTAATCTCGCTCCCTACTCAGAACGCAATGTTGACAGTTTCTATCAAACCCAAAATGACTTTGTAGTAGCCATAAATGGCGCTTATGCAGGTCTTGCCGGGAATAGTTTATTTGGCAGAAATTTAATGCTATTGCATGAGATGAGAACCGATAATACTTCAAATGATGCCGGGGCAACCGGTTTATCAGAATCACTCGAACGTATTACTCTATTTACTGAAATAACTACCGCTTCCGAATTATATAGCACATGGTCTGGTGGATATGAAACCATAGCTATGACAAATACTATTCTGGGTAGACTGGGTCCGATAGATTTTACTGATTCCGACCTGAAAGATCGGATTAAGGGTGAAGCACTCTTTATCAGGGCATTAGCCTATTATAACCTTGCTGTTACCTTTGGCAATATTGCATATCAGTTTGAGGAGGTTACCAGCCCGGATATTACTATTAATCAAGTCACTGCAAGCGAAATATATGATAAGATTGCTATCGACCTTGCTCTGGCAGAAACATTGTTGCCAGACTCATACGATGCCGCAGATATTGGTCGCGTAACAAGTGGCGCTGCTGGTACATTACTTGGACTTGTTCAGCTTACAAATGGTAATAATACAGAAGCTGAAGCTGCCTTGAGAAGAGTGATGACCAGGGGCTATGACCTTGTTCCTGTCTATGCCGATTTATGGGGTGTATCAAATGAGAATAATATTGAGTCTATATTTGAGATCCAGTATAAGTCAGGAGGAACAGATACGGGAGGTTCTTTTACAGAATATTACTCAACTGACCTACGTTTAACCGGTGGTATTGGTGATGGTAATGTTCCCCAGGGTATTGAAGATAATGCCTTGCTTATTTTCGATCCTCTTGATGAAAGATACGATGGTACTTTTGGAACAACTGTTGATCTTGCCGAATATATCAGTAAGTACGATGGCACACAATCGCTGGTTTTTGATAGCGATAATAATTTTGTTGTCTTCAGGTATGCTGATGTTTTACTAATGCTTGCAGAGGCCCTTGGAGAAGGAACTGAAGCAAATGGACTGATTGATCAGGTAAGGAATAGGGCAGGATTAACTGTCGCCTTTGAGGATTTACCAGGTACATTTGAAGATAACCTTTTATTGGAACGTCGCCGGGAATTTATTGCTGAAAACAAGAGGTGGCCTGATCTTTTACGCTTTGGTAAAGCCAAAGAAGTAATGGCTGCTTTTCATTCAGGATTGGGTTATACAGAGAATGATATCAGGTTATTATATCCTATACCTCAGCAGGAAATAGATTCAGCTCCTGATGAACTGGTACAAAACGATTTGTAAGAGATTTAGTTGAAAATTAGATATAGATTCTAGCTGACTGGTTATTATGTAGCCAGTCAGCAGAATCTCTAATTACGTAATATTTATAAGAATACATTAATAAAATTATTTATATCAAATAACATTAAGTCTTACTAAAATAAAAATATCAAATTATGAAGAAACTATTTTTGCTAGCATTGATATTTACTTTATTTACCAGGCTAGGTATATCACAAATTAACTCACCCGCAGACACTCCACTGAGGGTAATCGTGTTTTTTGCTCACCCCGATGATGGTGAGAAAATGGGAGGTACTGCAGCAATGATGGCTAAGGCCGGGATACAGGTTAAATTTGTTTGTTTAACAAACGGAGATGCCGGTCACCAGGAAATGGGTGGCGGAGCACTGGGAGTAAGGCGTAGGGCAGAAGCTATGGTAGCAAAGGAAAAACTTGGAATAGCTGAATATGAGGTGTGGGACAACCATGATGGTGAGTTATTACCAGAGCTACATATTCGTAAGGATGTTATTAGAGCAATCAGGGAATGGAACGCTGACGTTGTAATAGGACACAGGCCTAATGATTATCATCCTGACCACAGAAATGCAGGTCAACTGGTAATTGATGCCTCATATCTTGTTATTGTTCCTAATGTAGCGGCCGACACACCACCGGTAAAGAATAATCCTGTTTTCCTGTATCTGCAGGACAGGTTCTCAAAACCAAACCCATTTAGCTACGATATTGTTATTGGAACAGATGAAGGTTTTGAAGCTAAGCTGGCTGCAACAAATGCATACGAGTCGCAGATGTACGAATGGCTGCCATGGACTTCTCACACTCTCGACCAGGTTCCTGAGAGCCCTGAGGAAAGGTTCGAATGGCTTAGAAAGCGTCATGAAAGCAGAAAGATGTCTGAAGAGGCAAGAGCCGGATTGGTAAAATGGTATGGCGAGAAACGTGCAGCAAAGTTTAAATATTCTGAAGCTTTTGAGATAGCTGAATACGGCAAAAGGCCAAATGAAGAAGAAATAAGAATGCTATTTCCGATGTTGAAAAAATAAATTGTAAAAGATAATATCCGGTGGTAATTTTTACTGCCGGTTTATATTATCTTCTAAGTAATACCTCTATATAATAATCGAATAAATTTTAGATATGAAAATAAAAAATATACTGGCAATATGCCTGATACTATTAGGTACAGCTAATCTTGCCAAGTCTCAGATAAATTCATCAGCAGATGATCCTATAAGGGTACTGGCTATATTTGCCCACCCTGACGATGCAGAAACAAAAATGGGCGGTACTGCTATACTTATGGCTCAGGCCGGTATGCAGGTAAAGTTTATCTCCCTTACCAATGGAGACGCCGGACACCAGGAAATGGGTGGAGGTAAGCTGGGTGTAAGGCGTAGGGCTGAAGCTCAGGAATCAATGAAAATACTTGGTATTGCAGAGTATGAGGTATGGGATAACCACGATGCTGAGTTATTACCTGAGCTGCATATCAGGAAAGATATCATCAGGGCAATCAGAGAATGGAATGCCGATGTAGTAATTGGATTACGTCCTAATGACTATCACCCGGATCACAGAAATGCAGGTCAACTGGTAATAGACGCTTCATATCTTGTTATCGTTCCTAATGTTGCTGCAGATACTCCACCTGTAAGTAATAATCCTATTTTCCTGTATATGCAGGACGGCTTTACCAAGCCTAATCCTTTATCTCATGATATAGTTGTTGGAGTAGACGAAGTGATCGAGACTAAGATCCTTGGACTCTCCGCCCAGGTTTCTCAGATGTACGAATGGGGACCATGGACAGGCCATAGGCTGGATGAGGTTCCGAAAGATCCCAAGAAGAGATTTGAAATGTTCAGGCAGGGTCATCTGAATCGTAAGATGTCAGATATCCAGAGAGAGGCCCTGGTAAAATGGTATGGTAAGGAAAAAGCAGCCAAATTTAATTACGCTGAATCCTTTGAGATTGCGGAATATGGCAAGCAACCAACAGATGAAGAGATAAGGTTGATCTTTCCAATGCTGAAAAAATAAAATACCGGATTACTGGATAATCCAGTTGACCCGTGCCAATTGCTTTATTTTATATTGAAATTGACAGAATAATGCAAATTTTAACATAGAATTACTAATGAAAAAAGCTTTTATTACCAGCATATTGATGGCCTTTATTCTTTTAAGCACTGTACTTAGTACTTTTGCTTCTGAGAAGTTGGCTATTAATGTAAAAAATTATGAGCCAGGTTCTCCGGTATTACTTGGAGTCCCATTTCCAAAAAATGCCCTTTATTCACCAGACCATGTAAGGTTATTGAATAAGGACGGAGTTGAGATTATCGCACAGATGGACGTGGTAACAACATGGGAACCAGCTGATCATAGCATCAAATGGCTATGGGTATTTTTCTTTACAGACAAGTCAGATCAGTATTTCCTTGAGTATGGTGAAGATGTGAGAATGACTGTATTTACGGAACAGCCAATAATATTTAAATGCAACCAGCGCCCAGGTGGTTTTGCAGAGATAAATACCGGCAATATGCTTTTGCGTATTCAAAAAGGAGGCTCAGGTTTTATCGATAGACTGCAGTATAATAGCGATATGGATGGATTTGACGAAGAAGATATGATCCTTACCGGGATGCCTGACAGGGGTACTTTTATGGATTATCTGAATGATGAAGGCCTTGATGGATCAAAAGCAGTTATAGACCAGTACTTTATTGAAAGAGGATCTGGTCCGCTCCATTCAATACTTCGCATTGAGGGGGATTATGAATTTGATCAGCCAGGTCATGAAAACGCTCCTTTTGTTACTTATATACATGCCTATGCCGGTAAGTCATATGTTAAGGTTCAGCATACAATTACCTATACAGGAGTTCCTGATAAAAGCGAGCCACTCAATGGGAAGGAGCATATCCTTATGGCTACTCAGACTGAACTGATTGTTGATGAAGATGAGAGAGCTAACGATAAGGGATTATTGGAGCCTAATGACAGGATACAAAGTGCAGGCTTTGGCCTTAACTTTATTATTAAAGGTGACAAAATATTCCAGACTTCGCTTCGTGAAGGCGATTGGTGGGAAGAAGGTAAACCATGGTATTATAAAACAGAAGTAGGTAAGCAGAAGGAGTTTTCAGTGTTTCAGACTGGACCACACCCAACAAAAACCACTGATGAATATATAACATCATCACCAGATAAGCGTATTGGTGGATTCGTTGCCAGACTCCAAACTGATAAGGTAATTAAAGAAACTCAGAAAGCTGAAGGATGGATAAGCATTTCTGATTCTGAAAGAGGCATCAGCATGGGTTTAAAGAATATGTTTGAAGAATATCCAAACGAGCTAAAGCTTAATATGGAGGATGAACAGATGTTCGCCTATACTTGGTCTCCCAAGGAACAACCAATGAACTTTTCAAGGACATCAAACAGGATGGACCAGGGAATGGTAGGGAATTTTGCCCAGGGAATTACCAAGACTACAGAAATGATATTATATGCCCATCAGGGTGCAGAGTCTCGCGAAGAGATTGAAAATGTTATGGACCTGGTTCTGGATCCACCTGTAGTCTATGCCGATCCGGAATGGTATAGCAAATCAGGAGTATATGGAACTTATGCAACAGCTGACAATAGCTTACCCGAGTTGGAGCGAAGCATGCAGTATAAGTTTGACTGGATGCTTTTCAACCAGAACTGGGAACCATGGTACGGTATGTGGGATTATGGTGATATCAGAAACTATTTCATGAATTATGAATGGAGAACATGGTCTGGTAATGAGCCAGAAATAGATTATATGTGGTGGATGAATTTTATTCGTACAGGCGATCCTGAGTCTTATAAAATGGCAGTCGCCATGAGCAGACATACCATGGATGTTGACAATAAGCACTGGCCAAGACCTAAAGTATATCTCGGCGACACAAATGATCCAATCCACGCTTATGAAGCAGAGATGCAAGATGAGGGATCTCCATATATTGGCATAGGTACCAGGCATGCAGAAGAACAATTTATTGCAGCCCTTTCTGCACACGTTTGGATTAAAGGCTGGCTGGCTTCTTATTACCTCGACGGTTACCACAGGGGACTCGATGTAGCAAGGCTTACAGGAGATTATTATATTAAGAGGATTTTTGGTGAACATGGCCTGACAGGAAGAAGACTATATCTGTCGATTGAAAACCTGACTGAACTATATGATGCCAGCAAAGAGCCTAAATACCTTGATGAGCTTAATGATAGGATTGATCGCCTGCTGGTTCTGCAAGAAAGGCAGGGAGGCCGAATGAATATCGACCGCTATGGCTACTCACAGAATTATCTCTCGCATGGTTTAGCAAAATATCTGCAGATGTTCGACAGGCCTGATATAGAACGAGCATTGGTTACACATGCCAGAAGTTTACTTAATGTGCCCCCAATGGATCATGACTACGAATCATATCTGTCAACTGTATATACCTTGATATTGGCGTATGATTTTACCGGGGAGGATCGTTATCTGGACGAAGCTATTAAGAGAGGACAATTTCTCTATATTGATGAGATTAAGAAACCTTTTAACAAGTTTTCAAATCAGAAGGTACTGGCTGATGAAATGGAAAAGGCAAGTCATATGCCATCAGCAGGAGAAGGTCCGTCATTCAGAGGACGTGAACCCATCTGGAAAGTTTCAAACGGAATGAGGATTTTTGGTTGGACCCACGCTTTTGGCGTTCCGTATCTTATCGATAGAATGGAGAAAAGATAATAAGTTATTAATGATGTATTGAGATAGCATCCAGTGAAATTACTTACACTGGATGTTTTTCTCAAACATTATATCATGGATATTTTGATTCTTTAAAATAGATATTATTTGTTACCAAAGATAGATTTTACCCGGGCTGGTCTCTATGCAGGACCATTACTTTTTATCCTTGTTTTACTCTTGCCGGCACCTGAAGGAATGGGACCGGAGGCATGGAAGACCACTGCAGTAGCTCTTCTTATGGCAACATGGTGGATAAGCGAAGCGATACCCATCCCGGCGACTGCACTCTTACCAGTAGTCTTGTTCCCGGTACTGGGAGTAGCTCCAATAGCCAATTCTGCTGCTCCATATGCTAATTCTATAATTTTCCTCTTTTTGGGTGGCTTTATAATTGCTATAGCCATGCAAACTTCAAACCTTCACAGGCGAATAGCCCTGCGAATAATATATTTAGTCGGAACTAAACCCTCATCAATTATTTTAGGATTTATAATTGCATCAGCTTTTTTAAGCATGTGGGTAAGCAATACAGCAACTGCCGTTATGATGCTTCCAATAGCTTCATCAGTAATTAATATTGCAGGCAAAAGCAGCAATCAGGATCTTTCCGTGAAAAGATTCTCCGTTGCACTCCTGCTCTCTATTGCCTATGCCTGTAATATTGGAGGAATGGGTACTCTTATAGGAACTCCTCCAAACTCACTATTTGCCGTATATCTCCTCGAAGAGCCCATGGTTTTGAGGTTAGCTTCGCCGGATGGATGACCGTTGGTGTACTTATGGTACTTATCTTGCTTCCCATGATGTATTTTGTCGTAACACGTTTAATCTATCGTGTTGATGGCTAAAAAGAATTACCCGGCGGAAAGGAACTTATTGAGCAACAGTTAGAGGAGATTGGCAAAATAACAAAGCCGGAATTTAGAGTTGCTATCGTATTTTGCCTCACTGCACTGTCATGGGTTTTCAGACCACTTTTAGCCGGAATATTACATGGCTTATCAGATGCAGGTATAGCTATGGCTGCCGGAGTTTTACTGTTCGTTCTGCCCTCAGGAACTGAAAAAGGAAGAGGCTTCTCAATTGGAACAATCTGATTGATTTGCCATGGGGAATACTCGCCACTTTTTGGTGGAGGACTAAGTCTTGCTATGGCTTAATAAATGATTCGGGACTGGCTGTTTATTTAGGTAAAGCACTTGAAGGATTAAGTCACCTGCATGTGATTATCCTGATCGTTATGATCGTACTAATTATTATTTTCCTGACTGGGGTTACCAGTGCAACACTGCCGCTACATCCGACTTCCTGCCTATTCTGGCCTCACTTGCCATTATTATGGGACAGAACCCTATTCTATTCGCGCTTCCGGCAACTCTGGCTGCCAGCTGCACCTTTATGCTGCCAGTGGCAACACCTCCCAATGCAATAGTTTTTAGCAGTGGAAAAATAAGCATACCACAGATGGCCAGAGCTGGTTTGTGGCTAAATCTGATTTTCACAATAGTTTTAACCTTAGGAGTATATCTAATTTTTGCAGGTGTATTCGGAGTTGAAATAGGTATCCTACCTGACTGGGCGCTTTAGATATGTTTGACTTTGATGGCGGTGGTTAATCTGTAAACTCATTCCCAATTTTACGTGCTCTAACAGGCTTATCAAGATCAGCACCCAGCATAATACCTGTTTCAACAAGTAAATTCCACCCTGCTGCAAGCTCAGTATATTCCCTGTATTTCTTACTCTCAGGAATAATTACTGTCGGAAATGGGGTAGGCTGATTGGAAATTGCAATTACATTTAATCCGACTCCTTTTACCAGGCGTTTGTTAAACTCATCTATTTCCTCAGGGAAAGGGCTTATCCATATAATCACCTCAGAACTATCCATTATTTCTTCAATACCATGAAGGCTGTATGTACCTTCAAGATACATTGACTTCTTCCTGGTAATTTCATTTGTCTTAAGAGTTAATTCTTCTGCAACGCCGGTATTTCTCCCCGCAAAATATATTATGCTCGCCTTACTGATTATATCGCTGATTTCATTATCTACATTCATTGTCAGGGCCTGGCCAACCTGAACTGCCAGCTCATCAAGACCTGTCATTTTTTCTCCTGCCAGATAGTGCAAAAGAGCATCATAGAAAAGTGCTTGTTCAAATACTGATTTTGTTGCTGCCACTGCATCTTCCTTGCCACTATTAAGTACATGGGTGTTATTGGCAATTAGCTCAAAGGCTGGTAGAAATATTGGCAGTAAGCCCGTAGCAATCATTGTATTCCTTCCTTTACTTTTCAGCTTTTCAAATAGTCTTATTAATTCCTTAGTCTGTCCGGAGTTTGATGCCCCAATAACCGCAGAATCTTTAAGGTTATATTCCATAGCCTGGGTAGAACCATCTGTAAAGATATTATGATCTAATCCCCTTCTCTGCAAGGTCAAATATCATTCTTTTAGCCGGAAATATTCTGCTACTACCTTCTCCTGTCAGAAAAGTCCATCTTTGGACCTTACCTTCATTCCGAATTGGTGAAGCATCAGACTCGTTAAACCGTCTGATTAAGGCAGACACTTCAATCATTTCCCTTACCAAGGCGAACTTATTATACTTTGATTCTTCTATGTTCATGTTTTGCTTTCTTCATTTGAATATTGTTGTGCAAATATACATATTAATGCACATAAGAGAAACCTATAGCATGGTATATATTTTAATAAAAAATTTTATATATCTTTGCATCTAAATATATAGATATATCAAATGGAATTTAAGAAACTTGAAGTAGAGCAGGAGAGGGGTTTAATAAAGAGATTATTCACGGCAAAGCAGGCAAAACGTACTATTATAGCTATTATTATTGGTGCTGCTATCGGATTTCTATACTATTATTTTACAGAAGGCAAGCACCTTGATGTTTTGATAGCTGGTGATATCGTAAAAAGCCTTCTGATCGGGGATTTCTTCGGGTTCTTTATAACTAATAGTCCCTGTGCCAGGGGAAGATGCTAAAAAGGAGCAAAGGGCTAAGAGCAAAGGGCTAAGAGCATAGGGCAAAGGTGTAAGTCTAACTTTAGTCACTCTAGTCACTCTAGTCACTCTAGTCTAGGCTCTAGTCACTCTAGGCACTAGGCACTTTAGGCACTTTAGGCACTTTAGGCACTTCTTTTATGATATATACAAGCTTATATCTCTAATAATTGATAGTTTTATCGTTAATACCTAAACTAATCATTGAATATTATGAAAGAATCTATTCTTATATCGACAGCCATACTGGTTTAGCTCTGACATTTACATGCACAAAAGAAAAGAATGAACCAACATACGATCCGCCGGCAGATCATGCCATAAGTATGGATGGGTATATGCATGAAACAGGTCTGAACAGACACATGAACAATTGCGTTACCTGTCATGGAGCTGACCTGACGGGTGGTACTACAGGAGTCTCCTGCTTTGAGTGTCACGGTACTAAGTGGTAGTACATATAATCCCGCTT
>CALOBV010000001.1:0-16489 GCA_942491535.1 uncultured Marinilabiliaceae bacterium | reverse complement strand
AGTATCTATATAGTGATGGACATCGACAGACTCAGGGATGCTTTTATAAGGGTGCTGCCAAAAAGATACCGGAAAGATATCGGAAATACGATGGACAGGATAAACAGGGTAGCAGGAAGATATATAAGGGGACAGCTTTTTATATCAATAATAGTAGGCATCCTTTGCACAATAATCCTGGTGGTCTTGAAGGCTGACTCTGCCATACTCCTAGGAGCCACCGCCGGAACATTAATCTATACCTTCTTTCTGGGACTAACTATCGGCGGCATACCAGCCGCCCTGGCAGCCCCCTTCATATCTCCTCTTAAAGCGCTGCTGGTAATAATTCTTTTCATTGCGGTGCAACAGATCGATAATTATGTAATATCTCCCAATGTGATGAAATACCAGGTAGGCGTGCATCCGGGACTTATAATATTTTCCCTTATAGCAGGAGGTGCACTTTTTGGATTTTGGGGTCTTCTCATAGCCGTACCCGCTGTTGCAATAATCCAGGAGACTTTAAGATATTATTTACTGATAAAAAAACAGGCCTCCACATCATGGTAGATAACTTTAATAGCTTTTCCCGTCTTTTCAGCCAGTTTCCTGCATGACTCATATTCCGGAGCGGAGTTTATTATCTTTCCACTGATGCTTGCATTCTTTACTTTCACCTCTCCATAGGGAAGTTTGATGGTTTCTATCTTCCTGTCCAGGCAGTACCTGCTTAGTTCTTCCCTTCTTATACCAATGGTGCTGGTCTCTTTAAATATGATACGGGCTACGGTTTCTTCTTCTTCCAGACCACAGATAACACATAATTTAAATGCCGGCCTGTTTTTTTTCATATAGATATTTTCCAACCATGCGTCCCTTACCGGCTTCTGCCTGTGCAGTATGTCCATTACATGTCCCATCACTTCGGGTGTGCTGTCGTCAATATTGGCGGAGAGCATAACTGTATCTCCTGAATAAAAGGGAATATTTCTGCTGATTTTAGATGCCTCTTCTCCTATCAGGATCCTGAGCACATTGGGCATTTCGATTGCGATGATGAATTACCTGAAGCGGCTTTTAAACCGGCTCCGTACCCGATTGCTTTTATTGTCATGGATAAAGGCTTCTCAAATCCTGTAGCAATTGTCTTTACTATCCCGGCGCCTGTAGGGGTAGTCACTTCAAAGTCAAAATCCCCTTGATAGACAGGCAGGCCTTTAAGTATCTCCAGGGTAGCTGGAGCAGGTATTGGTAGTCTGCCATGGGAAGTATCTATCTCTCCGCTTCCCAGGGGTATAGGGCTGCTTAGTACCCTGTCTATCTTAAGTCTTTCAAGACCTATGGCAGCGGATGCTATATCTATAATGGAATCTACTGCGCCGACCTCGTGGAAATGGATATCTGATATTTCTTTTCCGTGTATCTTTGCTTCTGCTGCAGCAATATTTTCAAATATTTCGAACATGGTCTTCTTAACAGGATCTGTAAGGCTGCTGCTTTCAATAATTATCTTTATGTCAGAGTAATCCCTGGATCCCTGCTTACCCTTGACTTCCACGTCAAATTTTGTAGCGCTTATGGCTCCCGCCATTACACTGCTCTTTTTTATCGTATACCCACCAAGGTCAAGCTTTCCCAGCTCTTTCTTAAAGTTTGCTCAATACTAAGCCCGGCATCAAGCAGTGCTCCCGTAAACATATCCCCGCTGATCCCGGAGAAGCAATCTATATATAACACTCTTTCCACTTTTTTCTCCTGTCTGTGATCCTTTCTATAATTCTATCAGAACTATATGTAAAAAATTACCTTTTTATATTTTGAAATATCAGTTCTTTTAGTTTAACCTGTGACTATATTATTAAATAGATCCATATAAGATGCTGGAAGAAAAGATAAAAGCCTTAAAGGGCAGGTTGGGAGAGCTGGAATCTGTCATGGTCGCCTACTCAGGCGGCGTGGATAGTACATTCCTTCTTGCTATTGCCGCCCATATGCCTGATATCGGTGTGATGGCAGTGACTGCCTAAAACCCGATGATGCCGGATTGGGAGATAGGAAGGGCTAAAAAGATAGCCAGGGACTTGAAGGAAAAAGGCATAGAATAGTAAAAACAGATCCTTTAAGTAATCCTTCCCTTAAAGGGAATCCCAGAGACCGGTGTTATATATGCAAAAAAATATATTTATCAAGTTCCTTAGCCTGGCACAGGAAATGGGTTTCCGCCATGTGGCAGACGGTACTAATTATGACGATCTCGAGGCATACCGGCCTGGTCTTAAGGCGCTTAAAGAGCTTGGGATCAGAAGCCCTCTTGCTGAGGCAGGACTGACAAAGGATGATATCAGGAAATATTCAAAAGAGATGGGTCTTCCTAACTGGGACGCCCCTGCCCTTGCATGTCTTGCTACCAGGATCCCTTATAATGAGGAAATAACAGAGGCCAAGCTAAAAATGATAGAACAGTCCGAGGAGTTCCCATCAGAAGCCTTGGATTCAAGCATCTAAGGGTAAGATATCATTATCCCACAGCCCGTATAGAGCTGGCCGTCGGTGAGATACCAGCCTTATTGGAGCCAAATGTAAATACAAGAGTTGTTGAAGGGCTTAAATCAATTGGTTTAGATCATGTGGTCATAGACCTTGAGGGATACAGAACGGGAAGTATGGATGGACTTAAAGAATAAGAGACAGACACTGATCACATTTTATTTTATTTTTGCCCTCTTCGGTCTATCGATGGTTATAGTAGATCCTCTTATACCAATCATCGCTGAGGAGATAGGAATAGGTTTTGACAGCATAAGGTAATGTCTATCTAGCTCCCTTGCTGCACTTATTACAAATGTGCTTGAAGGCAGGCTTTCTGACAGGATGATATAAAGAAGCATGTTCTTCTTGGGCTTCTCTTTTCTTTTTCTGGGTTTTGCATTATTTGGCGCTTATTTAAGTTTGTTACTTTTATTATTCTCTCCTATATTATTACGATCAGGCTTTAGTACTACACAGATACCCTCAGTACATGCATTTTTCCTCAAAGCTGTTTAAAAAAAGACACTAAGCAGGATTTTTCTGAAACTTGACATTGCATGGTATTCCGGGGCAGTTGCTTTGGACTCATTGCAAGGTTGATCCTCTATTTCAAGCTTCAGACCAGATATCTTTCCTTGTCCTGTCATTTCTTTATATCGTCTTTATTCTTGATTTCTACGGGATATGTCCAAAAGAAAATTGAGACTGACCATTTCTCAGATAGAAAAGCTCTCATCTGTTTCCAGTAAAAAAATTAATAAAAAAATTATAAAAGAGCCTGGAATACTGACAGGAAGCATGATCCTTCTTGTCCTGCTGGGTTCCCTGATGGGCCTTTCCACCTGGATGACAACTTATTTTTTAAGTCTTGGTATAAATGTAGCTTATGGTTCTGCTATTCTTTCCCTTTACTGGCTTTTCTCGATTATCGGTATGGTTTTGACCACCAGGCTGCTTAAGAGATTTAAAGAAATAAATATACTTTTCTACAGCTGCCTTGCAGGTATAGCTTTCCTGGCTGTATTTGGTTTTTCCTCAATGATCTATATTAAGATCACCGCACTTGCCCTGCAAGCTGTATGTTTTGCTGCAGTATTTCCCCTCACCACCGCAATATCGACAAATAGGGATCCCGAGAATTCCGGGACCATACTTGGATTTACCATAGCATTTGCTTTTGCAGGCTCCCTTATATTCCAGCCCATCTACGGATATATAGCTGAATACCTGGGTAAAGAATATATTGCATATATTGCTCTTGGCGCGACATTGGTGGGTTTCATCTTTGTATCAATATTATTCAGGATCATAAGCAGGGGAGACCAGGGAAAGCCACTATAGACCTATTGATAAATCATGCTGTTCGAGTCTCCTATGAACTACCATTGCTTTGATATTAATCATGTAAAATCGATTTGAATTAGTTTAAAATATGAACTTAATAAAATAGATTTTAAGGAGTATATAAGGACATTGAGGTATCATTAGTTATTGAAGAATCTAATGAAGGTGGCTTTGAGGCCAGAGCTTTAGGACATTCTATATTCACTGAAGCAGAAGATATGGTCTTGTTGAAAAAAGGAAATAAAAGACGCTGTTTTTTGCCATTTTAATAAAGAAAACATGCCAAAAATAATAAGGCTTCATTTAGTGAAAGATGAAGTACTGGCAGTATGAGAATTCCAAGAGATTTAAGCAGTGATGATTTAATTAAGCTTCTGGGTAAGTTTGGCTATTGTATTACCCAACAGGCAGGTAGCCATATAAGATTAACTTCTTCTCTAAAAGAAAAGGAACACCACATCACTATACCATTACAAAAATCTCTAAAAATCGGTAATTTCTTTAAATAATATAGTAAATGATATTTCCGAATATCTGAATATTAACAAAAAAGAACTACTATCTAAATTATTGTGGGTAGTTAAAGGCAGTACTGCTCACTTTTTAATCGAGTTTTAAATCATTTAAGGAATTTACCATTTTTAGTCAGCTTTTTAATAATATGATTCGAAGTTTTAGTACTTGGCTGTCAAAATATATTATTTTCGTTTCAAAATTTCTTATATTGCATTTTTTATTAGCCAGTTTAATAATCTGTTTAGAATATTTATAATTTTGAACTACTCTTTAGTAACAGCTTCAGAAAGGTTTTGTATGAAAAAGACAAAAAAGATCCTTATAGCCTTTTTAATAGTGCTTGTATGCTATGAATAGCTATAAGTATGGTCTATTTATTTACAGGGACATATGCTGCCAAGGATCTGGCAAAAGCTTATATGGTTTCCGATAAGAATGTTACTGTTCTAATCGATGATGGCATCTCATTTATCCCCTCAATTCCCAATAGGACGGGTGTTATAATCTACCAGGGCGCGAAAGTAGAAACTTTAGCATATAGTATTGAAGCCAGGATCCTTGCTGATAATGGTTATGCGGTATTTATACCTAAGATGCCTTTTGATATGGCTTTTTTCGGCATAAACAAGGCGGATAAGATCATAGAAAACAATCCGGACATCTCCGAATGGTATATGGCGGGCCACTCCCTTGGCAGGCTCTATGGCTGCAAAGCCTCTACAAGTAAAAACCAGGATATGATTAGTGGGCTCCTACTGCTGGCTTCCTATTATTGTTGATGACCTGACCGAATACCAGGGAAGAGTAATATCCATTATAGGGACAAAAGATATGGGTATTGATGAGGGAAAACTTCTAAATGAAACCAGTGTAAATCTTCCGGAGGATACTGAATTCTACATGATAGAAGGCGGTAATCATTCACAGTTTGGAGATTATGGCTTTCAGAAAGGTGATAATATTGCTGATATATCTCTTGAAGAGCAACTGGAGCTGATCACGGAAAGGATGCTGGAATATCTGCAGGGATCATGAAGATATTCTTGCGATATCATAGTGTTTTAGGATGGTGTTTCATCTTCATATATTTATCTTCATCCTTTAATTCATCCAGCATCTGATGGAGCCTTTTATAAAGTATCTTTTCGGTCTTTGCCCTGGCTATCCAGCCTATATAGTCATTTTTCTGGTATGCCGGGCGCCTTTTATAGCTTTTATCCAGATTGCTTTCCTTTAGTGCATCATCAATAAAATCCGGCAAAGGATGCACTGGGCGGGATAATTTTTCTTCTTCCCTTAAAGTGATGTATTTATTATCTCCCATGACAAAATTTTTTCTGGACGATCTGGATCACAGAAAGATTTTGGATATTATTGACAGACAATGCATGAGTTATCGGGCTGTAGCTATTTCTACGAATTCATTATCTATATTGTTGAAATTGTCCAGTGAAATAACTTCTTTTCCACTTAATATGCTGTTTCCACTGAATACTCCACCTTTTTCGATCTTTAACATTGCGTTTTCCTGGATAAGATTGCCTGTAAAATTTCCAGTAGAGGTAATTTCTACCAGGCCTGAAGCTTCCACGTCCCCTTTCAGCCTTCCGGAAATAACAACATTTTTAGTCTTTATGTTTGACTCTACATTTCCCGATCTTCCAATAATAAGTTTCTCTTCTGAGATAATTTCTCCTATTACAGTTCCGTCTATTTTTACAGGTCCTGAGAAATGTATTTTTCCTTCTATTACTACGCCTTCTGATATTGTGCTTGCGTGTTTATTGCTATTAATACTAGTTAACAAATAAAAATCCTTTGATTATTATATATACTTTAATATACTAACATAAATAAATATATATATCCATATATATATTAATAATTTAGTTAATATATATATATTGATAATAATGAGTATTAGGATATATCAGGTATTATTGAAGATAGTGTTTAAAAGATATAGGAGTACCAGGAATTATTTCAATTTTCATTTATGTCTTTTATGATTACTTCTGCATACTTGTGAACGCGCTGAAGGGCACCGTCATCCGGCTCCCACAGGCAGCTATAGCCATTATTGATAAGTCCTAGACCCGCTTCCTTTATAAGAGTGTTCATCACTTCTATCGATTCCCCGCTCCAGCCGAAGCAGCCGAATGAAGCAGCTTTTTTCTTTTTAAAATTAAGTCCCTTTACAATCTCAAAAATTGCTGCCATAGAAGAAAGTATGCCGGCATTCACCGTAGGTGAGCCGAAAAGCACGATCTTTGACTTGAATATTTCTGTCACTATTTCAGTCTTATCAGTGGTCGAGGCCCGGAGTACCTTGACCTGCCCTCCAACTTTAAGGCCGTCCTTTATGGCATCTGCCAGAAGTGCTGTACCATTCCACATGGTATCATACAGTATGAGTATCTGGTCTTCCTGATAATCTTCTGACCATTCCAGGTATTTATTTACTATCTGAATTGGATCATCCCTCCAGATAACTCCATGGCTGGGGCATATCATATCCACAGGCAGGTTAAAGTCCTTAAGCTCCTCTATCTTCTGCTTTACCAGCCTGCTGAAAGGAGTCAGGATATTTGCATAGTATTTTATAGCTTCTATAAAAAGCTCGCACTGGTCTACAAGATCATTAAAAAGCTTTTCTGTAGCATAATGCTGACCGAATGCATCATTGCTAAAAAGGATATTATCTCCAGTCAGGTAGCAGAACATGCTGTCAGGCCAATGGAGCATCATAGCTTCTATGAATATGATATCCTTTTCACCCAGTGACAGTTTCTGTCCTGTCTCTACCGGTACAAAATTCCAATCTCTGTGGTAGTGCCCTTTCAGGGATGCTATCCCGCTCTGGGTGCAGTATATTGGTTTATCAGGGATGAGTTCCATAAGCTCTGGAAGGGTGCCGCTGTGGTCCGTCTCTGCATGATTAGCAATTATATAGTCAATATCATCAAGATCTATCTCTTTTTTTAGATTTTTTATAAACTCTCCGGAATATGTCCTATACAGTATCAATAAGGGCAGTTTTTTTATCCCTTACAAGATATGAATTATATGTGGTTCCTTTTGAGGTAGAATATTCATTTCCATGGAATTTCCTGATATTCCAGTCAACCTTTCCCACCCAGGTCACATTGCCATTTATCTTTTCCCCCATCATAACCCTCCATTATAAAGATTTACTTAAATACTATTATTATATCAGGGAAATCCTCTATTATGAATTGCCTGAGATCTTTCGAGGAAAAAATTTAAGGACAGAAACCTTCATCTGGTATTCCCTGTAATCCGGCCTGGTCTCCAGAATATGCCTCTCCATCATTGGTATGCTTATAAATACAAAAAGCATTGTCATAAACACAGGTCCTGCCGCTGACCACCAATTCCCCGGTGAGCTCCATGCCTGCATAAGCCATATCCCCCACCAGAATGAGATCTCTCCCAGATAATTGGGGTGGCGGGAATATTTCCAGAGTCCCCTGTCTATATTCTTTCCATTATTTGAAGCATCTTTCCTGAAAAGGTCCATCTGTCTGTCTGATATCGCCTGAATAGCAACCGCTGCAATACATATCACAAACCCCGGGATGGCATAGTAGGCCGGTCGTGAACTATTTACCAGCCCAAAATATAATGGAGTCAGAGCTATAAATACAATAATTGTGGGCATGAGGTTGATGCCGAAAAGATTAGTCAGGAACCACATCTTTGGAGAACGTTTCTTAAACATGGTATAGCGCCAGTCCTGGTCATCTATGCCCTTCCAGCGCAGGGCCCAGTTTGTAGTGAGTCTTGTTCCCCATATAAAGATGGCTGCCATGAATAATATGTCTGTTGCTGAGAGGGAAATATTCCCTGCAAATAGCCAGAAGATAATAATAACTATAGGAGCCACGCTCCAGTAGGGATCATAGATACTTGAATTCTTAAACACAATTCCTGCCAGCCATACTATTATGGTTGCCGCAATGTCTGCCAGAAGTGTAGATATAAGAAGATGCATGCTGGAAGTAAGGCTATAAGTCAGGAATCCTGCTGCACATGCAAGTACATATATTATCAAGACTACAAAAAATGATAATGACCTGTTTTTTATCCCGGATCTTTTCATCTGCCTCTTCCCAGCAGGTCCTTTATATCTTTTAACTCACTCAGTATATCTTCAAAGACTTTTCCTTCTCCGGAAGCTTCCTCGATTTTCTTTCTTTGTACTGGACCAGGGTAATTAAGATCCTTTATATTTTCTACTATTATTTCTCTTACCTTTTCCAAATCCCTGATGCCGGTAAGCTTAAGTTCCGCTTTTTCCCCCTGCTTCCCCCCCGGCTCCTGCTGTCTGTACATGTATGGTGCCGATATTATAATATCGTTGGAGCGGTCCCCGGGTTATATCTACATTTGTTATCTTTGAATAAGGGACAGTGACGTGCTTTTTCCACACTACTCCGCCGCTCATCTTTACCCCATCATCATCTATGGTATATTCAAGAACTCTGAAAGCAGCAGGTATCCAGATTGGTACAATTATCATTGCAATAAGCCATATTGCCAGAAAAAAGATAAAGAAGAAGATTCCTTCATCCCTAATAAAGAAAATAGGTATAACCCAGGAGGGAGTTCCCAGGACAAATACTATAGCCCAGGTAATAAACCAGAGCGTCCTCTGATCTTTCTCTGGTCTAAGTTCAAGTCTATCCATAATTTCTTTCCCTTATTTTAATATAATATTTTTTCCTTATAAGCTGCACCAGGATCCCCAGGGTTATCAGGGAAATTCCCACTATTGTGGTTATAACGACTGCCTGGTCATCCATGGAGGTATCGGCCAGTCTTTTTAGTAGTATTCCCAGGATAGCCCAATCCACAACCAGATTGAAATAGATATCATTCCTGGAAAAAAGTACTGCCAGTGCTATTATTATTCCTACGGCTATTACAAGCACTGCCCAGAACTGTTCGCTTAGTCCAAAACCGTTCCAGCCAAGATCTACAAGGAGTGCGGTTACATTGGCTATTGTAGCTATAGTTATCCAGCCTAGATAGACACTGAACGGTATATGCACCATTCCTCTATCGGCAACTGGCGCCTGGGATTTTCCTATTACCAGCTTGAGATATATTGTAAGAAGGGTTATAAATAGAGCCACCATCATAATGAGACAGACCCATACAAAACCATAATGCCAGAAGAATATCCACCCTATGTTAAAAAGAGATGATAGAAAAAACAGTATGCCTATCCTTCCCACAATACCTTCCTGGCCTGAAGGTTTCCTGAAGGCAGTTACCAGCCCATAGATAACAAATATACCCAGGAGCACATAGATCACACCCCATACAGAAAAGGTGAGTCCCGAGGGTACGAACAGGTTGGGATACTGATCTGATATAGCTCCCGGATCCTTGCCGTTTATGGGCAAAATAGCAGATAGGGCATTAACGGTTACCGTGGCTATAAAAGCCACAAGGTTCAGGAATGCTAAAAATATTGATCTGGATCTCTTTGCCATGTTTTCCTCCCTTATGGTTATAATATTATTAATACTGTAGTTTAGTTAAGTATACCTATGCTGCCTTAAAACCGCAAAATGTTTTATCAAGACCTGTATAGGCCTGATCATATCAAAAACCTGCGAAGATAAGAAAAAAGTGAGAGCAAGGCAGCTGAAGATATGACTCCAACGGCAGTGGACGCCAGATATTTGCCCCAGGAATCTATTGAACCTAAAAGCTTCCTGTTAAGTGAAAAGAAAAGAATAAAAAGTATTAGCATCACAAATGTGATAATCCCAAGAATAGAGATTACAGCCCAAAATATGATGAAGTATTGATATGTAAAGATAAAGAGTACCGCTCCAGCGATTCCTGCAGCTATCCATATCAAAAATTTCTTCCAGCTTTCCAGATAAGGCCTTTTTACAAATCTCTTAAACATGGCATTATTGGCAAGAGGAAAAAGCAGGAGAACCAAAAACCATCCCGTCATAAAGCCGGTAGAAAGCCTGATAATATTATTGGACTGTATTAGATCCAGGGTAGATAGGACTACATCCACACCCATAAGAAGAAAGATTCCCACTGATACAAGCACCATTTTGAGCGAAGGCAGCTCCCCCTTTATCTTTCTTTCCAGGATGACTAGAGTTAACAGCGATAGGAATATGCCTAAGTATATGCCTGTGCACCTTGAGCACACAGGCATATTAAGACTGTTCACTGAAAACGACCTCTCTGCCCTCTGGTGGCATAACCCTCCACCCAGAAAAGAAAGTATTTCCAATAATATATTCAAACTATCCAGGTCTTAATTGTAATAATTGAACCATTCTCCGAAAGCACCAGCAAAAACACCAAAAGCTACTATAATTATTAAGATAATACCAAATATTATTCCTACTGCTCCCAGTATTATACCGGCAATAGCCATTCCTCTTCCTTTGGGCTTGCTTTCACCTCTTCCGATCTTTTTTACCTCGATGATCCCCAGCACAATAGCAACTATGCTAAGGATAAATCCTATAAATGATCCTACTACCGGGATGCAATGGCACAACAGGCTTAAAATACCACATATGAGCGCTATTATTGCCATCGTTCCGGGCCTGTCTTCTGAGCCTACTACCTCAGCCTTTACTTCTTCAGCCTTGTCGTTCATTTACTACCTCCATGAACTCTTTTTGTCATTTTAATATAAATCGATGATAAATCTATCTGTATCCAATTTTTTCCAGGAATCCTTGCTGGTTTATCTTTATTATCTCTTCGTATTCCTTTTCGGTGAGTCCGCTACCAAAAGCAACTTCCCTCTTAAAATCTCTCCTGTAGAGGTCATTATGGCTGTGCGAATCACTGTTTATAAGGAATTTTACGCCGGCATCCCTTCCTACTTTTACCACTCTTCCATTGCAAAGGCTGTGGCCTGTTCTAGAGGTTATCTCTATATAGATATTATTTTCTGCTGCCAGCTTTGCTTCTTCAGGGGTGAAGAGACCGGGATGGGCCAGGAGATCCACATACTTTGAACTCACTGCAGCCATATTGGTGCCTTCTTCGACTTCTTCTACTATAGTCTCGCCATGCACTAACACCATCACCGCGCCTGCTTCTTTTGCTTTTTTTGCCATCTCATCAATGCTGCCAACAGGAACATTGGTAAGCTCCACTCCTGGAACAGCCTTGATATCCCAGTATTTTTCTGCCAGCTCACAGTCCCTTCTAATTGACCCTATCAGCTGATCCATGTTGGAATAGCTTACGTGGTCGGATATGCCTATGCATCCGTAGCCATAAGAATAGGCAAACCTTATAAGCTCAATAGGGCTGTTCGCTCCGTCTGAAAAGAAGGTGTGCGTATGAAAATCATATATCATAGTTTATTTCAAAAAGTATTATTAATGCCCATAAAATATATGCCAATTCTACCAGTATTGATTATATAAGACTATGATTTTTACCTATTTTTGCACCTTTTATTATAAAAAAATCCTAAATAGCTGATACAATACTGTTTAATAAACATGGACATATTCCGGTCTTATCCAGCCCGGAAAGTAATTGGGAAAGGTAAATACTATATTGTTTGAAAGATTAATGGAAACAGTTGGCTTTTCGGTATGCCACCAGATGGATTCAAGAAGCCTTATATTCGGGGAGAGGGTAACTCCCTGTGCTCGCGCTGTGCAGGCATCTATATGGGTTTTGTGATTGCTGCAGTGATACTTTTTATCCTGTTCAGGAGAAAACAGAGTGAACTGCCTCCCTTATATGTGATGATAATACTTGCCATATTCTTTCTATCTACCATTATAGACGGACTTTCCTCCTATCTGGGACTTTATGCTACAAATAATATAATAAGGTTTTCAAGCGGAGTATTTTGCGGGTCTGCCATAATGACAGTCCTTTATCCCGTATTTAATTTCCAGTATTACCGGGAACCGTCAAAGGAGAGAATATTCAGGAAGCCCCTTACCTTCACTGTTTTCTTCCTGGTCCTGGTAGTGTTTATAGTGCTGTCACTTTTCCAACCTGCTATTCTGGGTGGTTTCTATTACTACTTTTCCGGAATATCGGTTATCCTTACTTTCTTTTTTGTTAGCCTTGTCATGATGTTTTTAATACCTGGTTTTTCCCAGAGGGCTGACGGATTTTTACCAGACATCTGGTACTTCCTTCCTTGCTGGCAGTACTTCTTACAGCTTTGGAACTATTTATAGCTTATGGGATGCACAACTTGATGGAACGTTTTGCTGCATGAAACCTCTCGCCAGTCTGATATAATAAAAATAAAATATTTTTTAACCGGGGAGAAAAATGGAAAATTTTAACTTTTATAGTCCTACCAGGATAATATTTGGCAGGGACACAGAAGACAGAGTAGGAAAAGAGACCAGGAAATATGCAAAGAAGGTCCTTCTCCATTATGGTGGTGGAAGCATAAAAGGGACCGGTCTCTATGATAGGATCATGAGATCCCTTAAGAAGGAAGATATCGAGGTCTTTGAACTGGGCGGTGTACAGCCCAATCCCAGGCTAAGCCTGGTAAGGGAAGGCATAGATATATGCAGGAAGAAAAATATTGATTTCATCCTTATAGCCGGCGGAGGAAGCGCTATTGATTCGGCCAAGGCTATAGCTGCAGGCGCATCTTATGATGGCGATGTATGGGATTTCTTTTCAGATAATAAGCCAAAGATAGAAAAGGCTCTCCCCCTGGGGGTGGTGCTTACCATCCCTGCAGCCGGAAGCGAGGTCAGCCCGGATATGGTTATTACCAAAGAAGAAGGCTTGCTTAAAAGAGCAGGAAGTGGGGATCCCCTTCGTTCAAGGTTCTCCATAATGAATCCTGAGCTTACGTTCACCCTTTCTCCAAAGCAGACGGTGACAGGGGTCTCGGATATTCTTGCTCATATATACGAAAGATATTTCTCACAGGTCACAAACACCGAACTTGTGGACAGGCTGGCAGAAGCTGCCATGAAGACTGTTATAAACAATACCAGGCTTGTCCTCAAAGACCTTAAAGATTATGACGCCAGGGCTGAGGTGATGTGGGCAGGAAGCATTGCACATAATAACCTCCTGGCAACCGGAAAGACTGGCGACTGGGCTTCACATATGATAGAGCATGAGCTTTCAGCTATCTATGATATCCCCCATGGAGAGGGGCTTGCTATAGTATTTCCTGCCTGGATGAAGTATGTCTACCAGGAAAACATGGGTAAATTTGCACAGTTTGCAGAAAGGGTCTGGGATGTGGATACTGGTTCGGACGGGATGGAAAGCACGGCCCTGGAAGGTATAGCCCGTATGGAGGCATACTACAGGGAGGTAGATCTTCCTGTACGGCTTAAGGATATCGGTATCAAAGACGACCGGCTGGAAGAAATGGCGGCAAAATGCACTGAAAGAGGCGCTATAGGTAATTTTAAAAAGCTTAATGAAAACGACGTCCTGGAGATCTATAAGCTGGCTCTTGAGTAAAAGTCCCTCACAATATAATGATTTTTATCATATATTTACATTATTATATTTTGTGTGGACTAGACTGTTATTGTTTTACCACCTTAAAAGATTAATAAATCCATAGAGGTGATAACCCACAAAACATATGATAGATGATATCCCCGCACCCATCAAGACCTGGGGGGTAGTGTGTCTCCTGGCCTTGACCCTGGCCCAGCCTATTATAGGTATAAGGGGCAGGAGAAGAAGCATCCAGGGGCCAAGCAGGACATTAAAAGTTATAACTACAAATGTTATCCAGCTCGCATGCAGGCTTATCTTCCAATAATAGGTTATTGCGGTAAGTATTGAAGTAGATATTATTGTAAGGATGAATATTACCTTCAAGAATATAGGCGCTTTCAACATATAAAGGACTATTAATCCTGATATATAGCTGAGAAGCGTGAATAGGAGCGGCTTCATCCTGTTGCTCTTTTCAGGTATATGTATATCCCGTATATCTTGTTTTTTCCTGTAAAGAAAGAATATATACAGGAATGGCAGGATCATACCAAAAAGCAGGCACAGAAGTGCCCAGCTTAGAGCCGCCATTACATCATCTACCACTATCATACATATTATTATGAATATTGGTATTGATATGAAAGAACCATCAAATACAAATGATATTATCTTAGCCCATTTCTCTGACTGGCTCAGGTTTTCTGTCTTTATATATTGCTTTGTCATAATAATATTTTATAAGAAAATTGCCTAAAAATCACACACCCGGAAAAGATCCTCATACATTATATTTTAAAGACAAATATTAATCTATATCTTATTATGTCTTTGCTGTTTCCGCTTATCCTCCCGGACTATTGTTTTTTGTTGCGACATCTGATTTTCCATTGACAGTCAGGGTCTTCAGTGATAGTTTTTATTCTGTTTGTTAAAACAGGGTATTTTGATAAGAATGGATAAATATATATATTTTGACCATGCCGCTACCACCCTGTAATGCCCGAAGTGGCAGAGGAAATAAACAGCTGTTTTACCCGGTATTACGGCAATGCTTCAGAACTTCATAGACCCGGAAGGGAGGCTGCTGACATACTGGAGAGATCGCGGCAGACAGTCGCTGATATACTCGGTGCCAGGCCCCGTGAGATTGTATTTACCAGCGGGGTACCGAAAGTGATAATCTGGCTATTATTGGTGTCGCTGAAGCATATATTAAAAAAGGTGATCATATAATAATCTCGGAAATAGAGCATCCTGCCGTTCATATGGCCGCAAAGCGTCTTGCAAGAAAGGGATTTAAAGTGACCAGGGTAGGTGTAGATAAATATGGTATGGTCGATCCCTGTGATATAAAAAAGGCAGTAACAGAAAAGACGATTCTCGTCTCCATAATGCATGCTAATAACATAGTAGGCACGATCCAGCCCTTAAAAGAAATAGGGCTCTTTCTAAGAGAGAAAGGCATAGTATTCCATACGGATGCTGTTCAGTCATTTTGCAGCATTGCTACCAGGGTGGATGAGATCGAAGTAGACCTCCTTTCCATCTCGGGTCATAAGTTCTATGGCCCCAAGGGAGTGGGTGCCCTTTATATAAGGAAGGGAATAAAGGTCAACCCCCAGATACTTGGCGGGGGGCATGAGCATGGTGTCAGGTCCTCTACCGAAAACATACCGGGCATAGCCGGACTTGCAAAAGCTGCTTCACTGGGCCAGAAAGACCTGGAAGAGAAAAGTACTAGAATATCAGGCTTAAGGGACAGGATAAAAGACTATGTGCTTGATAATTTCAAAGGTGTCAGGTTCAATGGTCATCCAGTAAAGCGTCTTCCAGGAAATTGCAATATCTCTTTTTCATATATAGAGGGAGAGGCGATAGTCCTTCGCCTGGATTCCGCTGGCATAGCTGTCTCAAGCGGCTCTGCCTGTTCGTCTTCTTCCATGAAGCCCTCGCATGTCCTTGTAGCTATGGGTCTTTCCGCAGAAGAAGCCCACGGGTCCCTTAGGATAACGCTTGGATTTGAGAACACTCTGGATGAAGTTGATTATTTCCTGGACGTGCTCCCAGGTATTATCTCTGACCTCAGACACATATCTCCGCTATATAAAAGCTGAAGGGCTTTATGGAATTGATCGCTCGATCTTTGGATAGAGGGTCTTTTTTGCTGGATATCTGCTATTTTTTTCCTGGTTCGAAATTTCAATACTTGGGGTTGCCAGAATATTGTCTTTCCTGTTTATAATAATGAGGCCCCTAAAACGAGGCCTCATTATTATTCTAAAAAAATTGTCTTATTACAACCTATGGTTTACCTAACAAAATTCCTGTAGAAGTTCTTGATCATGGTAAGTCTTTGCTGTATATATACCATCAGGTAGATCTACTATTAAGTTTGGATCATCTAATGGTACATTCACCTCATATACCATATTATCTTCCATATCGTATATCGCCCAGTTCTTGTCTTTATATGGGTACCAAAATATAAGCTGGAAGTTGCCCTCATTATTTACCCATACCTGCCAACAGGTCATAGGCATAGTACGGACCCAAACGGGTTCAGGTTCAATATAAGATGACACAGTTGTACTTATCACATTAAAAGAACCTTCTGGCGGTAGTTCTAAGCAATACA